>CAYWLO010000096.1:0-15289 GCA_964459035.1 uncultured Polyangiaceae bacterium
ACCAACTCATAGGATTTGGCAACAAATCACCCACTGATTCTGTTGGGGAGCCGAAGTTGCTAGTTGCTACTACGAATTTGCTCGGCGCTATCCCGATAAAGACGGTCATATTTATCAAGGCTTTGTCCCGGAAAGTGCCAACCGAATATTCGAATCTACAGAGGGAGCGTTTAAGGAGAATGCTTAGATGCGTGCAGGGTCTGGTTCTTTCTATTGTAAGTTTGTTAAAAAAGGTGGAAAAAAGTGGGGGCGCAGCGGAATAAACGACAAGAGGTGGTTGTCTTAGGGGCGGGCAGAATAGGTAGGTGTATCGCCACTCTCTTGAGTCAGGCCGAAGAGTTTGAGGTGATTTTGGCAGACCGCAATGACTCGGCATTGTCCCAATTGCAGCCGAGCATTCAAACATGTGTTGTGGACGTGTGCGATGAGCAGAGTTTATTTCCCCTGCTACAGGGCAAGAGCGCTGTGATCTCGGCATGCCAGTATCGAGAAAATCCTCAAATTGCCCGCGGGGCATTGTTGGGAGGCGCGAGCTACTTCGACCTAACAGAAGACGTTCAAACCACTCAGTTGGTGCGTGCTCTCTCGGCGTCGGCTCAACCTGGGCAGGTTTTTGTGCCTCAATGTGGCCTTGCACCTGGTTATATTGGCATTTTAGGAGCAGCAATGGCAGCGCGTTTTGATTCGCTGGATACCCTTAAGTTGCGGGTGGGCGCCTTGCCCGAACTACCCAGCAATTCAATGCTTTACAATCTTACCTGGTCAACCGAGGGATTGATCAACGAATACGTGAACGCCTGTGCCGCTATCAAGCATGGTAAAATCTGTCAGGTACAGGCGCTTGAGGGCCTAGAAACACTTTCTTTGAGCGGAGGCCGTTTTGAAGCGTTCAATACATCGGGCGGTTTAGGCACTCTTTGTGAAACTATGCAGGGCCGGGTGCGTGAGCTTACTTATAAGACCATTCGTTATCCCGGGCATCGAGTTTTGATGGACTTTTTGATCAACGGATTGCGCCTAGGAGAGGCCGGTGAGCGCCGGGAATTGCTGAAAAAAATCTTTGAGGAGGCCGTGCCAATTACAGCACAGGGTATTGTCTTGATCTTGGTGGAAGGCACGGGGCAACTGGACGGAAAGCTAGGGCAGATGACTGAATATCATCGAGTTGTACACGGAGCGGCCTTTGACTCTCAATGGAGCGCTATTCAAATCACCACGGCGAGTTCTCTTTGTGTGGTGGTTGATTTATTTCTTCAAGGCGGGCTTCAGGGGTGCGGTTTTGTAGCCCAAGAAGAAATTCCTTATGAGAAGTTTATGAAAAATCGCTGGGCGAAGGCCTACGAGCAAAGCGCTCATTTATGGGGGAGTGAACATGGGGTGGCATGAAGTATTTAAGCGGGTTGGTGTCCCCGAGCCGCAAGAGGATGCGACCGGAACCCCTCACTTTTCACCGGTCAATGGACAATTGCTGGGCTGCTTTCGTGCGGTGAGCCCGCAGCATGTATCCCATGCTTTAGATAGGGCGACAGAATGTTTCTTGAGACTGAGACAAATACCAGCCCCAGTACGCGGAGAGCTCGTTCGTCGGTTTTCCTTGGAATTACGCGCCCATCAAGCGGACTTGGCTTACTTGGTCACTTTAGAGAGCGGTAAATTGATTGGGGAGGCTTGGGGGGAGGTGCAGGAGATGATTGATGTGTGTGAGTTTGCCGTGGGGCTCTCGCGGCAACTCCACGGGCTGACGATTGCAAGTGAGCGGCCCCATCACCGTATGATGGAGCAATGGCATCCCCTGGGGCCCGTGGCGGTGATATCAGCTTTCAACTTTCCCGTGGCGGTGTGGGCGTGGAATAGCGCTCTTGCCTTGGTATGCGGTAACCCGATTTTATGGAAACCATCGCCTCAAGGTACCCTTTCTGCTTTTGCTTGCCATGGGCTACTTGTAAAAGTTGCTCAAGAGCACGGTCAGTTGCCTCCGCATCTATCCCAGGTGCTTTTGGGCGAAGGGGAGATAGGTATGTGTCTGGCAGGCGACCCACGAACCAAGCTCGTTTCTGCTACCGGTTCTAGTAAAATGGGTCGTGAGGTAGCCGCGCGAGTGGGCGCTCGCTTGGGTCGCTCTTTGTTAGAGTTGGGTGGAAATAACGCAATGATTGTCGGCGCCAGTGCGAACTTGGACTTGGCATTGCGGGCGATAGTTTTTTCGGCGGTGGGAACGAGCGGGCAGCGCTGCACGTCTCTTCGACGATTGATTGTGCACCAGTCGCGCATTGATGAACTCCTGGGAGCGCTAAAGAAAGCCTATCAATCGCTAGTAATAGGAGATCCTTTTTTGGCAAAAAGCCATATGGGGCCCCTGATTAACCTAGATAGCTACGAAAAGTTGAGAGAGGCTTGTGAACAAGCTGAGCGGGAGGGAGGCAAGCTCGAATGGGGCGGGCAACGTATTTCATCCCATGAATCTCTAGGCTCAGGGGTCTACGTGGAGCCTGCCCTGTTGCGGATGAAACAGCAAACTCAAACTATGAGTGAAGAAGTATTTGCGCCCTTGCTTTATGTTTTGCCTTTTTCTGACCTTCAGGAGGCAATTGATATTCAAAATGCAGTCCCCCAGGGTCTGTCTTCTGCAATCTTCACAGAAAACATGTCCGAAGCTGAGTTGTTTTTGAGTACCAACGGCTCAGACTGCGGCATTGCCAATGTCAATATTGGTACCTCGGGGGCAGAAATAGGGGGGGCATTTGGTGGTGAAAAAGACACCGGAGGAGGGCGTGAGTCCGGTTCGGATGCATGGAAAAATTATATGCGTCGCTCCACCAATACTATCAACTACGGAAAAGATTTACCCCTTGCTCAAGGCATTGAATTTGAGTTTTCTTGAGGGGCGCGGCGAATTGGGTCTCAATACGTCCACGTTGCATGCTGCGCGTTGTCAGTTAGGTTCCATGAGTGATTAAAAAAATCGTGACCCACCCTGGTGGGGCACATAAAGATGACTTTTTGGCAGTTTGCGTCTTGATTGCGCGTTCGGGTGCTCCGGTTGAAAGGCGAGTTCCCCTAGAAGAAGAAAAAACGAATCCCGAGGTAGCCTTGGTGGACATTGGTGGCTCCCACGAACCAGAACTTTCAAATTTCGATCACCATCATTTTCCCCGCGAACATGCGCCGACGTGTGCCTTGAGTTTGGTGCTGCAACATTTAGGTCTCTACAAAGACGCCCTCATGTTTTGCGATTGGTTGGAACCCGCAGAATGGTTCGATTCGCGCGGGCCCAATAAAACGGCCGATTGGTTAGGTGTGAGTCGTGATGTCGTCGCTCGCTTGAATTCGCCCATTGATGTGACTCTATTAAGGCGTTTTGCCCGAGTTTCTCATCTAAAAACGGGCGAGACCTTGTACGAAGTGATGCGATTTGTCGGTGAAGACCTATTGGAGTTCGTGCAAAGTGCTCGACGTCGTCTCGATCGTACGGCCTCTCTGGTCAAGATTTGGGACTTGGACTTGAACGGAGAAAAGATGCAGGTGGTCTTTTTACCCAGAGGTGAGTCCGTTCCCGAGGAGCCTTCGGCCTCCATCGCACGCTACGTGCGTGCACATCATCTAGAAAAGAGTGTAGTCGCGTTGGTTTATCCCGATAGACGCGGCGAGGGCTATGGCATCACGCGTTTTAACGACCACCCCCGATTGGACTTCAGCAAGGTAGGCGCAGAAGAGGATGTTCATTTTGCTCATACTACTGGTTTTATGTGCAAGACGACCTCCTTGGAGCCTGCGCGCCTCCAGGCTTTGATAGTGGGCGCCTGGCAGTAGACTAAGCCTCGTTTTTGATTCCACGGGGGGTAGGAGTACGCTCATGGTCGCTCTCTAAGGAGGGAATGGAGGCGCCGGTTTTCGCGTAGAAGAAGGTGCGCTCCTTCTTTGATACGGATCTTCCTATGCCTGATGCCCCTCATTTCGAAAGTACCTCCGATCTCTTCCGTCATCGCGACTCGCTGGCTTACTTCGCACGCAAATTGACCCGACGCTCCCTCCTGGGCACTGGGTTGGGCGCCGTGCTCTTGAGCCATCTCCCTCCAGTATTTGTCGAAGAAGCCCAGGCCGCAGGGGGGCCGCCCAGTCTCAAGAAGATGTTGCGCATCATGGACGATATGTTTCGTTCGGAGAGTTCAATTGCCCGCACGGAACTCAAGGTGATCAAACCAGAGCGCACGCGCACCATGCGCATGAAAATGTGGACTCGGGGCATGGATAGATCATTGGTGGTCATTGAGAGTCCCGCGCGACAAAAGGGAACGGCGACCCTCAAAGTCGAAAACAATCTTTGGAACTACTTACCAAAAATAAGTCGTACCGTACGTATTCCTCCCAGCATGATGCTCAATGCCTGGATGGGCTCAGACTTTACAAATGATGATTTAGTGAGAGACGCGTCGTACGAAAAAGACTTTGACGCTGCGTGGGCTGGCAAGTCGACCTCACCTCAGGGGTGGATCTTGGCGCTGACTGCCAAGCCAAAAAAAGTCGGTCTCTGGAAAAAAATCAATTTAATCATCAACCAAGAGGGCACTTTGCCCATACAAGCCGATTATTATGACCGAAAAAATCGATTGGCTCGCACGATGTATTTTGAGGATGTGAAAAAAGTTGGGGGACGCACTATTCCTACTTTGATGCGTCTTGTACCGACGGATAAACCACGTCAATCAACTGAGATGCGCTATTTAAGTATCGAATTTGGTGCAAAAGTACCGATGAGTACTTTCTCACTTTCACGCCTGGAGCGAGGCCGCTGAGACTCGTGCTTTAGTCACTTTTTTTGGCGAGTTCTTTGGTGACATAATGCAGGTTGACGTTGATTGCCTTCTTTTCTTTTGAGGCGATAACCTGAACCGCTGCTTGAATCGACCCGGATTCGTTTTTTCCAGAAAGCATGATGATTTTACCTGTCTCGGAGCCTATCTCGTTGCGTGCTACTTCTAGCCCCTTGTCATTCAGGTCATCTTCGTAAGTTTTTGCCAAGACGAGTACATCGCTCTCTTTGGCTTCGAACATGACCGAGCGGGTCCTCTTGTTTTTTGCTCTTAAATCACTCGTGTGCAAAACCTTGAGGTGCTCTACAATGGGAAGAGGAAAGTCTTTGGGTAGTTCTGTGCCCCCAAAGGTTGCGCTTGAACCGTCCGACGACTTCATCGAGAGCGTGCCCTCTTTGTTTTGACCGGCTGTAATCACCTTGCCGTCTTTTCCCTTGATGGTGATTTTACCGTTTTCGATGTCGATGTCTTCTGCCCCGCTGGCATGCTCCAGCACTTCTTCGGCGATTTTCTCTCCGACCTTTTCTTGGATCTTGTCTGTGATGAAGTCGCAGGCTGAGAGGGTGAAACAAAGGAGCAATAACGTGGCTGGTACGAGCTTTCGGTTTGTCATGATTGCAGAGGCTACCATGAGTGGGGCTGACGTATAGACTCCTGTGACCCCCTGCGGTACCAGAGAAAAGGAGGCTCTCTGAGTGACTGTTTTTCGCCTTGCCTGGCGTAATTTGGGTAGAAACAAGAAGCGTACATTGATGGCGCTCATGGCGATTGCCTTGGCGCAGTTTTGCGTTTTGGTGGTGGACGGTTTTATGGCCGGTTACGGAGACTCGATGCGAAATATGATGACCGGGCCCATGCTTGGTCATTTTCAGGTGCATACTCCCAAGTACCGTGCCGAGCGCTCGATGGATCTCACTATTAACAATGTGAGCGAGAAATTAGCTGCTTTGAAGTCGCTTGATGATGTGAGTAACGCGATGCCCCGTCTTTATGGCCCTGCCCTGGCCGCAAAGACTCAAGAGGGGTTCATGGCCATTGTGGTGGGTGTGGACGAAAAGGCAGAAAATGGCGATGGCGGCTTCTTTGAGCCAGGAACCATGAAGCTCGAGGAAGGGAGCAAGAGTTTGGCCATTGTCGGGAAAGAAGAAAAAATCCCCGCCCTCGTAGGAGCGATTTTGGCTCAACGGCAGCAGCTCAAGTTGGGCGACGAGTTGGCTATTATTGGGCAAACTTCTGATGGGTCGATGGCCACCGAGTTGGTGGTTGTCAGCGGGGTAATGCGTACCAACATTGACTTGGTCAACCGCATGGGAGTGATGATCGACTTGGCGCACGCCCAGGAGATCTTTGATATGCCCAATCGAGTGCATGAGATCACCGTGCGCGGAGAAAACCCCGAAGAAGCAGCGGAGTTGAGTAAAAGAGTCGCATTGTTGCCAGAATTTACAAAACTGGAGGTTTTACCTTGGGAAAAGCTAGCTCCCGAGATGGTGGAGATGATGAAGATGCAGGACTCATCCACTCTCTTGATTCTCATTTTGGTTTTCTTAGCGGCGGCCGCAGGGGTGGCTAATACGATGTTGATGAGTACTTTTGAGCGAACGCGGGAGATGGGAATGCTGCTTGCTCTTGGTACGTCTCCCAAAAGAGTGATTGGTATACTACTCACCGAGACCGTGCTTCTGGGGGTTCTAGGAATCTTCGTGGGTACAGTTTTTGGCACGGCTGTCACCTGGGGAGTTGGTCTTGAAGGCATTGATTTAGCGAGCCTTGGAGGCGGCGAAGACATGAAAGATCTGAGCTTTCAAGGCATGACATTTGACCTGCGTATCTTTCCACGCCTACGAGTCGCTGCCATTTTTCAGGGCCTCTTGGCGATGGGTTTCACTTGTACCTTGGCCGCAATTTGGCCAGCCTCCTATGTGAGCTCTTTGGAGCCCACGGAGGCCATGCGCCGATGAATGTCTCGACACGCTACGCGGTGCGCAGCCTACGTCGCAGCACCACACGCACCTTACTTTCGCTTTTTGGTATTGCGGTAGGGGTTGCTATTGGCATTATCGCCACTGCGTGGATACGTGGCGAAGGAGAAATGTTCGTGAAAGCGGCTGCTGCCAGTGGCACCGGGCATTTGCAGCTCACCCCGAACGACTGGCAACGCACCGGGGATGAACGCCTGCGCATTGTCGGGAAGATTACAGAAAAATTGGCTCAAGTCCGTGCTTTGCCTGAGGTAGAGGTCGCAGGGGTGCATGTGTTGGCCGAGGGGCTTTTGGGCATGGGGACTCGGGTGCAGAGCGCTCAGCTACGCGGAGTTGAACCCGCCGTCGAGCCCCAGCTCTTACGCTATATCAATGGTTTAAACGCTGGTCGTTACCTGAAAAAAGGGGACGAGGGTGCAGTGGTTCTGGGTCTAGAGCTGGCCAAAAGATTGGACTCGGAAGTCGGCGATGAGTTGGTTGTGACTTCGGTCGCCCCTGGGGGCGATCTCAACTCGGCTCTTTTGACCATTGTGGGAACGATACAGACGGGTAGTAGCGCAATAGATAGCACCCTGGCTCATATTACCTGGCAAGATGCGACTCGTTTAAGTGGGCGTGAGGGGGTGAGCAACCTCACCTTAAATCTCAAAAGTTCGGACCTGATTGACGAAGTAAAACCTAAGGTTCAAAAAATATTCGGTCGGAGTGCACGTGCCTTGTCATGGATGGAGGTAAGCCCTGCTCTTGTCTCCGGAATTCAGGCGGACGCCGCATTTTCGCGAGCGCTCATTTTTATTGTGATTGTTTTGGTGCTTTTGGGTGTCACCAGTGCTCAACTGACCAGCGTTTTACAAAGAGAACGAGAATTTAGCGTCTTGGCGGCGTTGGGCATGGGTCAAATGTCTCTCGTGCGCTTGGTCGTAGTAGAGGCATTTGTGATGGGAGTCTTGGGGTCGACGATGGGGCTCCTTTTAGGAACACCCATCGTCTATTATTTGGCGACAACCGGCATCGATTTGAGTCAAATGGTGGGTGAAAAAGGGCTGGCTATCGGCGGGGTGCTGATGGATCCCATCATGCGAGCCAGCTTTGGTTGGTGGGTCTTACCTTATGGCTTTACTTTGGGACTTGTAGCCTCATTGGGAGGAGCGATTTACCCCGCTTGGTTCACTAGAAAAATTGACCCAGCCGGTGCCTTGCGTGGACGTGGGTAAAAGTAAATGTGTGAGAACGCCAGAAACGGAATTGAGATGAAGGCAGATCAGAAAGAAGCAAGTCTCTTGATCAAGACGTGTGCGACCGAAAAGATTTTTGGGGTGGACGAAACCGCCGTGCATGCTCTGCGAGGAATCGACCTCGAAATTCGCCAAGGGGAGTTCATGGCGTTGGTGGGGCCAAGCGGCAGCGGTAAGACCACGCTTCTGAACCTTTTGGGAGCACTTGATACCCCGACAGCGGGCTCGGTGGAGGTTCTAGGTCACGATTTAGGCGCCATGAGTAAAAGTGAGCGGGCCCAGTTGCGCTTGCACGAAATAGGCTTCGTTTTTCAGGCATACAACTTAGTCCCGGTGCTGACCGCACGGGAAAATGTCGAGTTTGTACTGGAACTCCAGGGGGTTGGTCCCGAGCGCAAGGAGCGAGCCCTTGCCGTGCTGCGCGATTTAGGGATGGAGGCCGAGGCCGATAGGCGTCCGGCCAAACTCAGCGGAGGGCAACAACAACGTATTGCGGTAGCACGTTCCGTCGCTTCTCAGCCACGTATGGTATTGGCCGACGAGCCCACAGCGAACTTAGATACAGAAAACGCCGAAGGTTTGATGGCGTTGATGCGAAGGTTGCATGATGAGAAAAAGATGAGCTTCATCTTTGCCACTCATGACCCGCGAGTGATGCGTCATGCCGATCGCGTGGTTACCTTAGAAGACGGAAAAATCATTCGCGATGAAAAAAAGGTTGTGGGTGAAGACCATGTTACGGACCTACAATTGCGCTAGTTCTGGCTCTGCTTCTCCTGTCTTCAGAACACACCCGGTTGCGCCGCCCCCCACCTGGGCAGGAGACTGCCGGCGCTGGTTAGTGCGGTGGCCTGGCATGTTGGCTTCGGGCTCCTCTCTCAAGAGTCTGAGCCCCGCGACATCATGGGTTGTGGGCGCATTGGCGTCGTCTTTCCTTTTTTCCACCCCCGCCCAGGGGCGTGACTTATGGGAGAGTGACGATGGCGATCGTTACATTACTCTCAATTCGTCTGTAAAATCGGTGATGCTCCTGAGTGAAGAGTCTTTGCCCGACACTGGTTCCCAAGGAATTAACTTTTGGCGGGGCCGCCTTGATTTACAGATGGTTCCCGCGCCATGGCTGGAGACCGAGCTAGCCTACGAGCATCGCATTGTGCTTGACGCCGGAGGAGGGGGATTGACAGCCTCTAGTCCATTTTTGCCCCCTGTAGGCGAGTTGCCCTACCGCCTCATTCCCTTGGGATCTCAGTTGATTGATGAAAACGGCGTTCTCTATGAACAATCGTTCGATAGAATGGCTATGGCGCTTCGTGGACAATGGGGAGAAATTAAGGTGGGCCGCCAAGCTATCGGCATGGGTCGCGCCAGTTTCTTTAGTGTATTGGACGTTCTCTCACCTTTTGGAACTTTTCAGGTCGATCAAGAATGGAAAGCGGGTGTAGACGCTTTGGACGGGACATTATTAGTGAGTGATACCTCCTCGGTGGGTTTGAGTGTTGCGTCTGAGCATGCTTGGGAGGACGCCGCTGTTTTGGGTCGTTACCAAGCCTATTTTAAAGATGTGGATGTGATTGTGATGGGTGGTAAACGCTCGGAGGATTACATGATGGGCGTGGCGGCCAGCACGCAGATAATTGACGCCGAATTTCATGGGGAATTCGCTGGGTTCAAGACAGACGGAACCGGGTTTGAGTCAGCCCAATGGGGCGACGAAGGCATCTTTAAGTTTGTAGGAGGAGGTTCGTACTCCTTTGGCGTTTTAGGAGGGCTCAACCTGCTCTCCGAGTATCATTTTAACGGATTTGGTATCGCCAATATTGGTGAGAAGCCGGGAACATTGCTTGATAGCGACTGGTCACGCCGATTGCAGAGAGGAGACTTTCAGACCATTGGTCGGCACGAAATTGCTGCAAGTTTCAACCTAGTTGTCGATGAAAACATGACGACTCTAGCCTACGCAGTTCTTTCGCCCGTAGACGGTTCGGGATTGGCCGCACTGGGGGCCAGTTGGAGCTATTCGGATCATCTCTCTCTTGATGCGAATGCATTCTTGCCTTGGGGTGGGGGACTGAGCGCCAACTCATGGGGTCTGCTTTTGCCAGAAAGTGAGTACGGCGCGAGCCCCGCGACTTTGTATTTTTCTCTGCGATTTTACGATTAAGCAGACTACAAAGGCGGGGCGAGTAGGGCCAAGTAGCGGTCACGTACGCTTTGGTCTCCTAGGTCGTGAGCATGGGCAGCACGCTTGAGAGCGATTATTTGTCGTAAGGAATCAAAGGCAGCGATTTCTTCTTTAGTTGCTAATGCCTGGGACAAGCAAGAGAGGAGTACCTGGTAGCGATTTTCGTCGAGGCGTAGATTGCACGGTGCATCGGGGACGCCTGCCTGGCTCGTCCACGAAAACTCCAGAGCTGCGAGCACCCAATCGAGGGCACGATGACTCACGTGAGCATCATCAAAATCTATCAGAGAAAGAGAATTTGATTCGTGGTTCAAGAGAATATTTCCCCCGTGGAGATCGCCATGTACCACTCCGGGGGGTAGCTTTAGGCTTTTCTCAAAAACAACCAGGTTTTGGTAGAGTTGTGCGACGTCTTGCACGGGAAATGCAGGGGGAGATTGCCCTAGAGCAAAAATAAGAGAGGGAATACTCCGGGAGAAGGTCCGTGTTTCGTGCACTGGCCGAAAGGGCGGAGGGAACGCATGAAGAGCGGATAAAAGAGGAGTGAGGAAGGAATGAACTACGCTCGGGTCGAGGGCGTGCAACGCTTGGTGAGACAGAACACTCCCTTGAATGAAGTCGAGCCAGACAAATACTTGAGAATCGTCTTCGGTAATTTTAGATTTTTGAACGAATTGACCCTCTTTGTCAGCAAAGGGAGTCGGTACGGGAGCGCCGAGAGCATGCAAGTACTTGAGGAGGGCAATTTCGAATTCCACTTGATGGGCTCTGCGCCCCGGGGCGTAGAGCCGTAAAACCTTTTCACCCGTGTCTCCCCACACATGATAGTTCTGGTTGATACGCCCTCCGTGGAGAGGTTGAGCTGCATGGGGTAAATAGGGGTATTGCGCGGCGGCGCGGCGGGCGACCGTGAGTAATTGTTCCGGGGAATCGTAGTTTTGTACTGGCACTAGATTAAATTGAGGGGGAGCTTGAGTTTGTTGAGGGCATTGTCTCTTGCGCGCTGCTTGATCTATTGCATAACCTCTGTGTGGAACTCGATCTTTTAGGTGCTGGAGAAGCCCATCATCGCGTTCAGTTACTCGAAGGAAAAGGAATTGTGCGCTTAACTCGCCTCGCCCATTCCTATCAATCAACCAGTGAGGTCGAAGACTCATTCAATCGAATTCACCTGGCTTTGCAGCGTATCCCTTCCAGACATCGGCGTTGGCTCTTAGTAGACACTCGCCAGGCGCGTGCACGCAACGACAGCGAGTTCGAAAAAGTGATGGCTCCTCAACGCCGGCGTATTCAAGGCGTTTTTCAGCGTGTGGCTGTACTTGTTCAATCGGAGGCAGGTCGAATGCAGGTCAACCGATACGCTCGGGAGGACGCCGCCTTGTTGCGCGCTTTTACTGTCGAAAAAGAGGCGCTGGAGTGGCTCCAAGACACCTCGATAGAGTCTTTATGATTCTTGGGGGAGAATAGCCAAGAGGTGGGGGGTTCCGGACTTGAGCAGACGGTCAAAATACTGCTGCATCGTGCTCTTGCTGATGATGCCCTTGCGGTAGCATCGCAAAGCGTATTCAAAGCGGGGTCGCTGCATGTGCGAATCATTCGAATTTTGTAAGACTGTTGTAGAGCCCTGCGGTTCATTGGAACTGGCTAAGCCCTGAAAGTAGAGGCTACGTGCGTGAGCGCGCTCCTTTTTCTTTCGAAATACACCAAGGTCCAGGACGTTGTTCTTCTCTTCAGGCATCATAACTTTTCTTTTAAGGTGGAAAGAAAAACTAGCACCACAAACTGCGTGTGCCCCTTCGGTAGGATAGAGAATGTCCGTGCGCTAGTTGGAATTATTGGGCGGAGACGTTAGAATTTGTGTGTTCGAGGGGGAGGCGCGTTTTGCGCTCTTGAGAGACCAGCGAACAATTACATGAAGAGGAGAATCTATCGATGAAATGGCCCGCTTTAGCTGCATTTACACTGGCGCTACTTGTAAATAATGTATCCGCCCACGAAGTATCAAAGAAAAAACATTGTCAAAGTGGGGACATCAAATGTGTTCACCACGTCGTCAAGGCAATGAGCAAGCGATTCAAAAAACTTGCAAAAAGTTGCGATCATGATGCAATTTTCTCTTTGGTCTATCTGCGTACAACAGAAGTTTATGGTGAGACCGCTGAATCAATTGGCTACGCAGACGTCTCTTCTATCACTCGTGAAGACGCTCTTTTTGCCGATTACTATTTTAGAGCGTACGACAGCTACCACCACAACAAAAAGGCAGGGAAGAAGCGTAAAGGTAGAGGCAGGTGTCAGGGCAAAGAAGTAGAGCTACCCCTTGCATGGAAAATTGCTTTTGACGCCGCTGAGGCACGTAGTGTGACTGCTTCAGGCAATGCTTTGTTGGGAATCAACGCCCACATTCAGCGCGATTTGCCTTTTACCCTTTATGAGCTGCACTTGCAGGGAAACCCCGTGAGCTACGAGGACCATACGCTGGTCAACAAATTTCTTGCCCAAGTGGATTCAGCCGAAGAGATCATTCGGGATTTCGATCCGACTTATCCTCAGGGAGGAGACAGTAGCGGAATCTTTTATTGGCGAGAGCTTGCGTGGCAAAATTACGTCGCCTTGCGTGACGCGCCCACCGACGAGGCTCGCGCTCTTGTTGCCGCTGGTATCGAATTGCGAGCCGCTCAAGCTGCAACCTATTTTGCTGCAAGCACAGCCTATCCGGTCGGGACGGACAGCAGTGAGCGTGACGACTACTGCGCCATGAACTAAGTGCGCCGCGAACTAAGTGCGCCATGAACTAAGTGCGCCGCGAACTAAGGACAGGTGCGCGGTGGGCTTTGCTCGTCATGCGCCTTCCGCCCCGTGGACCTCACGCCCTCTTCAGATTTCATAGAACGGTCTTCCTGCGGGGGACTTGAAGCTCGCTTGAGCAAGCTCAAGGTGAGTGCACCCGCCACAATCCCTAGAGTCAACAAACAGAGAGCAAAGAGGATCTGTAGCTTGAGCAGAAGCCCCACGGCAAACATCGAGGCGTAGATACAGACAACACCTGTTGCCCAGGCCATCAAACGCAAGCGCAGCTCTTGGGGGCGGGCAGGACTGAGATCTTTCCAAAAACCAATTGGTCGAACCCGTTTCGCAAACTCGCGTAGCTTCTTTTCTGCGACGGGTGGGGTCAAAAGTGTGACAAGAATTGACGTGAGCGCGGAGGTTCCGGCAATGAAGGAAAGTACATATTCTGTTGGATATGCCTGCGCAAAATTGAGCAGATACGCAGGGAGAGACAAAAGTAGTCCCATGAGCATGCCGCTAATTTCTGTCCACGCGTTCGCTCGCCACCAAATCCATCGAAGTAAATGCGGCACGCCCAGGCCAGACATCATTGCAAAATAGAATTTCCAAACGTCGCCTACCTGATCGATCTGTGCGGCGATGACCAAGGCAAGAAATGTAAGAAGAACCACAGAAACGCGGCTCACGCGCACTAATTCACGCTCTGTAGCTTGAGGTCTCATGAAGCGCCGATAAAGATCACCCGTGAGGTAAGAGGCCCCCCAGTTAATATGAGTGTCGACCGTGCTCATGAACGCAGCGATGAGACTGAGAAGAACAAACCCTAAAACTCCTGGCGGCAAGACCTTCTGCATCAAGAGCGGGTAAGCCATCTCTCGGTCGCCTTTTAACAGAGCTCCAGCTGCGCTGGCTTCATGAAGAGGAAAAGCAATGAGAGCAACGAGGGCCACAATCACCCAGGGCCAGGTTCTGAGAACAAAGTGAGCAAAGCAGAACCACAATGCCCCGCGCTCAGCGGCTTCTTCATCCCGCGCACTGCAAACTCGTTGGGAGAGATAGCCTGAGCCATCCACTTGGGAGTTCGCCCACCAAAGTACACCTAGGCCAGCTGCAAATGCTCCAAAACTCATCATGGCCCCTTCGCCCATGCGCGGCCAAAAGGCAGTGAGTTCTTGCGCGCTGGGGGCGCCTGTGCCTTCGGGGTAAAGCTCGTCCAAACGAGTCCACATGGACTGAAGACCACCCACGTGATCTACCGCATACCAGGCAAAAACAACCGCCGCGACCATGGCGATCACAAATTGTAACAGGTCAGTGACCACCACCCCTCGCAGACCCCCCACTGAGCTGTAGAGCATGACAACCAGGACGAGGAGCAAGACAGTCAGGGTGTTGTCGATGGTCTGGTACATCAAGAAATTGGGCCAACCCTCTTGAAGAGTGAGGTAGAGAGAAGGGCCCACAATTGCTTGCCAGTGTACGAAGGGACGGGTGATCTTAGCCATGGCGGCAAAGACCCAACCCAGCACGATGCAATTGACAAAGAGACTGCTAAAAAGTGCCTTGAATCCCCGCAATGCCGTGGCCGCCCGACCGTCATAGCGTAGCTCTGCCAATTCGGCGTCAGTGATCACTTCGCTTCTTTGCCAATTGCGCGCAAACACAACTCCCAGCAAAACCAAGCCCACCGCCGTAGACCACCAAAACCAATTGCCGCTAATACCGTGCTGGGCGACAAACCCGGTGACCACCAAGGGAGTGTCCGAGGCGAAGGTTGTGGCCACCATGGAGGTACCGAGCCACCACCATGGCAGAGACCTACCGGCCAAAAAATAGCTCTTGAGACCTTCTCCAGCTGCTCCCCTGACATAGAAACCGACAGCTAAGCCGACAAGTAGGTAGACACCAATGAGAGCGACATCAAAAGTCGTGAGCATACCTTACCCGTACTACAAATGACCTGATCACTACAGCGAGACTCTCAGCGTATCATCAAGTACGCTCGCTCTATGGACGCCCAACACAGTCAAAACATTCAAGAAATTCTTCAATTTTGGTTTGGGGAGCTTGGTGAAAGCGCGACAGCAATCGATTCTTCCAAAGCATCCGTTTGGTTTGCCGGAGGAAACGAATTCGACTCATTACTCCGCGATAAGTACGGTTCATTAGTAGAAGCTGCTCTACGTGGTGAGTTGAGCGAATGGGAGAAAGAGCCTCGCTCTCGTCTTGCTCTTATTTTATTGCTCGATCAATTTGCGCGCAATATCTACCGGGGCCAAGCTCAGGCAT
>CAYWLO010000097.1:0-15022 GCA_964459035.1 uncultured Polyangiaceae bacterium
TTCAGTTGGGTCTGGTGAAACCCGGCACGGACTTCCGGCACGAGGTACTAGGTTTCATTTTGAGACGCTGGTCGCTCATCTCTGCCCCAAAATTGGTTAGCGCAAATAATGCGTAAACTCACTACGACTGTACAAGGCCGCAATTGGCTGCTTCATTCATTTTATCAGATCTACTTACGTGAAGTACTGAGTGTGACGTTGAGCCTCCAGTGCGGCACAGTCGTTGCAAGGCGCCCAGAGGAAACATGACAACCCTAGAGAAGTTTGAATACGATGACGCAGTTGTCCGCAAGTTCGCGTTCGCGACGATCATTTGGGGCGCGGTTGCGACCCTTGTTGGTCTGTGGCTCGCCCTCATGCTGGTCGTGCCGTCCCTATCGTTTGGCCTGCCGCAGCTGACATTTGGTCGATTGCGCCCCTTGCACACCAACTCGGCAATCTTCGCGTTTGCTGGAAACGCCCTTTTTGCGGCGATTTACTATTCCAGTCAGCGTTTGCTCAAGGCGCGTATGTTCAGCGACGCAATCTCAAATTTTCACTTTTGGGGTTGGCAAGCCATCATTGTTGCTGCTGCCATCAGCCTGCCCATGGGGATCTCCCAATCGCGCGAGTATGCCGAGTTAGAGTGGCCCATCGACATTGCAATAGCGGTTGTCTGGGTTGCCTTTGCCATCAACTTTTTTGGTACAATTGCCAGACGGCGCGAACGGCATCTTTATGTAGCGATCTGGTTTTACATCGCGACCATCGTCACCGTTGCGATCTTACATATATTTAACAATCTCGCGATTCCCGCGAGCATGACAAAGAGCTATTCGATTTACGCTGGGGTACAGGATGCCTTCATGCAGTGGTGGTACGGTCACAATGCCGTAGCCTTTTTCCTGACAACTCCCTTTCTTGGCATGATGTATTACTTCTTGCCCAAGGCCGCTAATCGGCCCGTCTTCTCTTACAAACTGAGTATCCTTCATTTTTGGTCCATCGTCTTTATCTATATTTGGGCTGGACCTCACCACTTGCACTATACAGCATTGCCCGAGTGGGCATCGACCTTAGGTATGGTGTTTTCTCTCATGCTTTGGATGCCCTCTTGGGGCGGCATGATAAACGGTCTTCTTACTCTACGTGGCGCCTGGAATCGCGTTGCAGAAGATCCCGTCCTCAAGTTCTTTGTCGTGGGCATTACCTTCTACGGCATGGCCACATTCGAAGGCCCACTACTGAGCATTAAGAGCGTCAACGCTCTGAGTCATTACACCGACTGGACCATCGCTCATGTGCATGCAGGGGCCCTCGGCTGGAACGGCTTCATGACCTTTGGCATGCTCTATTGGTTGGCTCCCCGACTCTTTCAAACCAAAGAACTCTATTCGAAAAAATTGGCAGAGTTTCACTTTTGGATAGGTACTTTAGGTATCCTTTTCTACATCGTGGCCATCTACGCAGCCGGTGTGACCCAAGGCTTAATGTGGCGCGCGTTTGATGAGACTGGACGTTTGGCTTACCCAGACTTTGTCGAGACTGTCGTACGCATTCTTCCCATGTACTGGGTGCGTGTTGTCGGTGGTAGCATGTATGTAACCGGCGTTTTTCTGTGTGGCTACAATATGTTCATGACCTGGACGCAGCGCCCCGAGAAATACGAGGTGATGATTCAAGAGGCCCCCGCTCTCACTCCCTATACCGGAGAAGAGCCTCGCCTTGTTTACCCGGCCCATAGCACCATGGCTCCCACGGGGTTGCGCTTGCGTTACTTCGCCGCAGCGGCTTGGCATCGCGCTTGGGAGCGACGTCCACTTAAGTTGACCATTTGGGTTGTTGTGGCGGTAGCGGTAGCGTCTCTCTTTGAGATTATTCCGACATTTCTCATTCGTTCCAATGTTCCCTCTATTGCGTCGGTGCAACCTTACACTCCCTTAGAGTTATATGGTCGCGACCTCTACATCGAAGAGGGGTGCTACAATTGTCATTCGCAGATGATTCGACCGATTCGATCCGAGACCGAGCGTTACGGTGAATACTCAAAACCCGGTGAGTTTGTCTATGATCACCCTTTTCAATGGGGTTCACGGCGCATTGGCCCCGACTTGGCACGTATAGGCGGAAAATACCCCCATCTGTGGCACGTACGTCACTTGGACAACCCTACCTCGACGACTCCACAATCCATCATGCCTCGCTATTCATGGATGTTGACCGAAGAAATAGAATTTTCCAAGATTCAACCACGAGTAGACGTTATGGTAATGTTAGGCGTGCCTTACGGTGATGCCGTCAAAGAGGCCGAAGCCATGGCGCGTGTCCAAGCAAAAGAAATTGCCGATCAAGTGGTCGAGCAAGGAGGCCCCGCTGGGCTCGAAGACAAGGAAGTTATCGCTTTGACTGCCTATTTGCAGCGCATGGGGACGGATATCTCTAAGAGTCCTCCCGTTGTCGAAGTTGCAGCGGCAAGCGAAAGCCTCGAGGAGAACAAATGAAACTATCGGACATTATGGGCGCAGCCGATCTCTCCATCTACGCAGAGGTCGGGTTGGTTCTCTTTATGCTGGCCTTCATGGGGGTTCTTTTGCGTCTCTATCTTTTTGACGGAGGCGAGGATTACGACGAAATCAACAAGATCCCCCTTCGCGAAGAACGTGGACCCCACGATCTTTCTACAAAGAACGCGATTCACGTAGCGATTCGGGTGGAACCATGAGCGAGCAAAACGAAGAGCAAGTGGTAAAAACCTCTGCTGATATTGAGCCCGACTTACTCGACCATACCTATGACGGTATTCAAGAATACGACAATCCCATGCCTCGCTGGTGGGTGTGGAGCTATTGGGCATCTTTTTGGTATGCGCTGGCCTATCTATTTCACTACTGGATTGGCAACGGCGTCTCCATTGCTGATGACTACGACGCCGAGATGGCCGTGGTAAATGCGGCTCGCGCCAAAGCGGCGCTCAGCCAAGAGGTATCGGCAGAAAGTCTAAAAAAATTACTGGCGGACTCCGCTAGCGTGGCGAAAGGCAGTGAAGTATTTGCCGGTCGCTGTGTGGCATGCCACCTTGAGAAGGGCCAAGGTTCTATCGGACCGAATTTGACTGATAGTCACTGGATCAACGGAAAAGGATCTTTGATGGATCTCTACAAAGTCATCGGCGAGGGCGTACCGGCCAAAGGTATGCCGGCTTGGAGTCGTCAGCTGACTCCCGCGGAGCTACGCCAGGTCGTGGCCTTTGTGGGCACTTTGCGCGGTACAAATGTAGAAGGAAAAGCCCCACAAGGCGATTCAGTTCCTTAACAGATTATGAGTCGTCTCCCCGAAATATCGAAGGAACGTGTACTTCCCACCTTGAATCAAGATGGGACGAGGAGACGTATTCGTCCGAAACTCTACAAGGGTAGTCTCTACACCAAGAGATTTGTCTTTGCATGGGGGCTGATGGTGCTCTTTGTGGCGCTGCCACTGATTCGAATTGGGGGCATGCCGGCGGTATTTCTGGACGTGATATCACGCGAGTTTACATTCTTTGGGACGACGTTCTTAGCCACGGACGGCGTTCTCCTGATGTTCCTCATGCTGATAATTTTCGTCGGCATTGTAGCGCTTACGGCAATTGTTGGCAGAGCATGGTGCGGGTGGGCTTGCCCTCAAACCGTGTACATGGAGTTCTTTTTTCGTCCAGTAGAACGGTTTTTTGAAGGGGATAGAAACGCACAACTTCGCATCGACAAGCGGGGACTCAATCTTCGACGAGTCCTAAAAAATCTTGTCTTTGTTCTGATGTCCATCTTTGTTGCAAACGTATTCTTGGCCTATTTTGTGGGCGTTGAAGCGCTAGCCCGATGGATTTCTTCGCCGCCCTCCCAGCACTTTTCTGGATTCTTGGTGATGGGGGCTACAGCGGCTCTCGTCTTTCTGGACTTTGCCTACTTTCGTGAACAGATGTGTACAGTGGTCTGTCCTTACGCACGCTTGCAAGCGGCTCTTCTGGACAAAAATTCACTCATCATCGGCTACGAAGGTAAAAGGGGAGAGCCTCGTCATAAGGGAAAGTCGCGTCCCGGCGACGGGGATTGTGTGGATTGCTCGGCCTGTGTGGTGGCTTGCCCCACTGGCATCGATATTCGCGAGGGCCTGCAACTAGAATGCATCGCTTGTGGGCAATGCATTGACGCTTGCAACAGCATCATGCCCAAAGTGAAAAAGGCGCCCGACCTCATTCACTACGCAAGCGAAAATGCTCTCGGGGGCAAAACAAGCAAAGTTTTGCGTCCTCGGGTTTTTGCCTATGGGGCTCTCCTCATCACATTGATCTCTTTGCTATTCCTCTTTGGCAGCAAACGGGGAAACGCCGACATTACCGTATTGCGGGGTATTGGTGCGCCTTTTGTCCTCGAAGGCGAAATGGTGCGCAATCAGGTGCGCGTAAAGGTCGAAAACAGAGAAAGGAAGGAAGCATCCTTCCAGATTGAAGTGCTCATTGGCCATGGGAAGGACGTGCGAAGCGCAGAGCAAGCGGGGATTCAAGTAATCATCCCAGAGAATCCCCTGCAGGTCGCGGGTAGGGGGCGTCGAACCACAAGTCTTTTTGTCGTAGCAAAAAGAGAACACTTTGAGAGCGGGCGTTTGCCGATTGTGGTGCGTGTTCGGTCTACAACACACGATATTCAAAACATCAAGTACCACCTACTTGGGCCACAAGGGTCGGGAAAATGAAGAAAAATATAGCAGAAAAGACTACTTCTAAGGGGAGGTTTTGGATGTTTTTTCCCATTATCCTCCTTGTGACCTCCAGTACAGCTTGGTTGATGATGGTTTCAGTCGCCGTGAACGACCCAGGTTTCGCTGTCGAGCAGGACTATTACAAAAAGGGCACACGCTTCAATGAAGTCATTGCCCAACGGGGTCAAAATGAAAGACTCAATTGGCGGGTGCAGACAAAGTCTGTATCTCTCACACCAGCGGGGCGCGCCAAATTAATTCTAACTATAAAGGACGACTCGTCCCAAGAATTAGCTGATGTAACAGTGAGCGCTGAGGCTTTTGCCAATGCCCGTGCCGCAGAAATTCGAGACCTCATTTTCACAAAGAACGAAGAGGGTGACTTTGAGGTCGAATTTGAACGAGCTCGACCTGGTCTCTGGGAATTTCGTCTAATAGTTGTGGCCGGACAAACCTTTACAAAGGTCCTTCGGGTTGAATTTGACGAAAGAATAGGCGGCGCATGAACTGGTCTATGCTCGCCGCTGTACTCAGCGCTAGCCTTGTAGGCAGCGTACATTGCGCGGGCATGTGTGGACCATTTGTGGCCGTTTATTCGGCTGCTGGCCCAAGAGATCACGAGGGCTGGGGCCAAAAGGCTCTCGCTCATGGGGGGTATCATGGAGGGCGTTTGCTCACATATACCTTGCTAGGCGCCTTGGCTGGTTCCGCAGGTGCGGCCATCGATTGGGCGGGGCAAGCCGCCGGACTTGTTCAATTTTCGATGTTGCTGACAAGCCTATTGATCATTGTGTGGGGCGTGGGGGTCATTTTTCCTCGTTTACGAATAAAGTCTCCAGTCTCACGCTACATGGGGCCCCAGTTGGCTTGTTTGGGGAGCAAACCTAGAATATTTAGGGCTTCATTACTGGGTGCATTCACACCTCTTCTACCTTGCGGTTGGCTCTACGCATTTGTGATTACAGCCGCTGGTATGGGGTCTTTGCTCGGGGGCGCATTGGTGATGACGGCCTTCTGGGCCGGCACTGTACCGGCTCTACTCGGTATGGGGACAGCTCTCTCTAGCGTGGGGCGCTTCTTAAGAAATCGCGCGCCCGTGGTCACGGGTATCGCCCTGATCATCGTGGGTCTCGTCGGAGTGGTCAGTCGAGCATCGATGCCTCTTCCTGTGCAAGATAGCCCCCAAGGTCAGCTTCATCATGAAAGAGATCAAGTTCCTCAAAAGGCTGCGTGTCATTGAGTCCACCTGAACACGTCTTTTGTTCTCATTGCTCACTTCCTGTACCAACTGCTCTGATTGACGAGACGCAGAAATTACAATTTTGCTGTTCGGGGTGTGCAACTGTCTACGAACTTTTGCAAGGTGCAGGCCTCAGCGAATACTATGGTTTTCGTGATCGACTAGGAGAAGAGGGCCGCAAAGTTGAAACCCCCGAAGAGGACTTGACGAATCAGGGCACCCTCAGAGAGTTTGACTCGCCGGCCTTTCAAGAACTGTATTGCTCGGCGCTGCCTTCAGGAAAGATGCGTACAGAGCTTTTGTTGGAGGGAGTGCATTGCGCAGCCTGTGTGTGGCTTGTCGAGCGTCTGCCCCGCCTTGAACCATCTGTATCAGTCGCACGCCTCGACATGCAAAAAGCCAAAGTCGAGCTCGTTTGGGATCCTCTGGTGGCAAACTTGGGGCAAGTCGCCCGCACCCTGACTCGCATGGGTTACCGGCCTCACCCAGTGCGGGGGCAACAGGCGGCCCAAATGCACCGTAACGAGATGAGGAGCCTCCTTGTGCGCATTGGGGTGTCAGGGGCCGTGGCGGGCAATGTGATGCTCATGGCATTTGCCCTTTATAGCGGTTCGGTGGGGTTTCATGAGGGGGGGACAATGGCCCCTGACACCCGGCGATTCTTTGAGTGGGCGAGTTTATTGGTGAGCTTGCCAGCCCTCTGGGCTGGGGGGCTATTTTTTCGTGGGGCTTGGGCAAGTTTGCGATCTCGCACTCCTCATATGGATCTCCCCATCGCCATCGGCATTCTGGTGGGTTATATGTGGGGGGGATACGGGGCCGTCTCAGGTCGAGGAGAACTTTACTTCGACTCAATCACCGCTCTGATATTCTTCTTGCTCATTGGTCGCTACGTTCAGCGACGTCATCAATTGTCCGCAAGTGATGCCGCAGAGCTTCTTCACGCTGTGATCCCCTTGGAAGTTACCGTGTTGAGCAGCCTTTCAGGTAGCGCAAAAAAAGAAGCGATGAGCGCAAGTGAAGTGGAGATTGGGGCCTATGTTCTTGTCGAAAGTTCGCAGGTTGTTCCCGTGGACGGATCTGTTGTTCGGGGAAACTCATTTCTCGACAAATCTCTCCTGAGTGGAGAATCGAAACCCATTGCAGTGAGCAAGGGCGACGAGGTGGAGGCAGGGGTACTCAATTTGGGTTCTTCTTTAGTGATTCGTGCAGAAAAGTCTGTAGAAGAAACGCGAGTTGCGCGCCTGATGGTGGCTGTCGAAAAAGCAACGTCTACGCGCACCCCCTTGGTAAGCGCTGCCGATAGCCTCGCGGGCAAGTTTACCCTCTCGGTTTTGGGTCTTTCATTATTGGTAGGACTCTATTGGTCCCAGGTTTCCGGCGCCATGGCTGTTCAACGGGCTTTGGCCCTCTTGATAGTGGCTTGCCCCTGCGCTCTTGGTTTGGCCACGCCCCTGGCATTGAGCGCTGCTATCAAACAAGCTGCCCACACTGGTCAGCTCATTTTTAACGCTGAGTCCCTAGAAAAACTCGCCCGCCCCCTCGTTCTTGTCTTTGACAAGACGGGAACCCTCACAGAGGGGCGGCTTTCCGTGAGTAAAACCTGGGGAGACACCGCCATCTTCCCCAGTCTATTGTACGTGGAAAAAATGGCTCACCATCCCGTGGCACGCGCTATTGTTCGCTACCTCGAAGGTGAAGTGAGTCCCCCGATTGCCGCAATGACCTGGGCACCTACTGGAGTCAATGAGCACCTAGGCCATGGCCTCAGCGCCGAGCTCAACGGCGAAGAGTTCTTGGTAGGGTCTCCACGATTTATCCTAAAGGACGCAAAGAATCGCGAAAAAATCGAGCGATTATTAGAGAGCGCAGAGGGGGCTGCTACCCCGGTATTGGTTTCTTTGGGTCGACAAGTGCTTTGCATTCTTTGGCTGGACGATGTTCTTCGTGGGGGCGCCGCAGAAAGCCTTTTAAAACTCCGCGAGATGGGTCACGAACTCCATCTTTTGAGTGGCGACCATCCAGCAACAGTGCGCGCCATTGCCAGACAATTGCAAGAAAAAGCGGGAGATACCCCACTCTTTGCCTCGGCGTTAGGAGCTGTGACCCCTGAAGAAAAACTGGAGCGGATGGGTGAATTACAAGCTCGAGGCTCCTTGGTGGCCATGGTAGGAGACGGGGTCAACGACGCGGGGGCATTGGCCCGGGCCGATGTGGGCATCGCGGTACAAGGAGCAGCGGAGGCCAGCCGTTTGTGTGCAGACGTCTATCTGTCCAATTCACGGGTGTCCGAGGTCGTGCTTTTGATGCAAGGCGCACGAAATACCCTTTCTACAATCAAGCGTGGTCTGGGCTTTTCTTTGGGCTACAATGCCCTAGGTATTACGTGCGCAGCATTGGGGGTGATAGGCCCCTTAGGGGCTGCCGTTTTGATGCCTCTTTCCTCACTGACCGTGGTCAGCAGTGCCTACAAAAGCCGAATGTTTCCCAAGGAAAATTCCCCATGAGCGCTCTTTTTATCGTTGTCCCCCTGGCTCTGATCGTTTCAGGCGCCGCTGTTTTCGCTTTTGTCTGGTCGGTTCGACATGGTCAAATGGACGATATGCAGACCCCGGCGCTGCGCATGTTAGAAGAGGATGAATCGGGTTCGGTTGAATGAGACGTCATTCGCCGCGATATTATGCGGCCCCTTTGTTCACAAATTCTGCGTAGCGCATATCTATTCCTAAAATATGCGAAGTGAGCCATAGTTTTAGAAAAGTAAAGAGACCGGAAGGTATCTGCTTGGATGTGCTCTTGATGAAGAGAGCCATGTGCTCGCCCAAGGTCTGCAGTAGCTGAGTATGAATTATTTTGTGAGTCGCTAGTTGCGTGTAGCCAATTGAGGCCATGAACACCTCTTCCTCAGCAAAATGCTTTCGAGTAAATCGGTCGAGAGCACCCAGAGTTGCTATCAAGTGTTCTTTACTTTCTCGCTCTTCGCTCTGCTTATACAGACGATTCATGAGCCCAATGAGCTCTTGGTGTTGGCTATCCATCGCTTGTACGCCAATTGACAGGCTGTCTTTCCAATCAAAATATCCCATAATTTGTCCTAGGTGATGAGAGTCTTAGGGGCCGCAATAGATGGACGGTCCTCTTCACAATCGCCAGGATGTTTTGACTGAGTAACTTTTGCGTGGAGAGTCTTTATGATCCCCCAAAGAGTGCAGAATCTGCAGGAGCGCCCTGACCTCCCAGGTGATGACCACAGGCGTCCTCGATTCATTCTAGGCCCAGAGCGCCGAGTGCTGTGAGCCGGAAAGACGCGAGAATCTTCCCGGCTTCATACCGACAAATTGCGAGCGCGGCCCTGGGGACGCCCGTGCAGCGATAGTCTCAAGGGTTACGAGCGCAACGGGCTCCAATGATGGGAAACTCATCAATTGGTGTGAGTGCGTAGTGGAAAGCCCCACGCATACCTGATGCCTTGCTCTCGTAGTTGCCGCCGCGCCGTACGCGGAAGGGGCCAGCGTTTGCGTTGGTTGGTTTGCTCACTTGTGCAGGATTGGTTTGGGTGTTGGGCGCCTTGTCATGAAAATCAGCTACATACCAATCGTACATCCATTCCCACACGTTTCCTGCCAAATCGCTATGGCCTTTTGAGCCGTTTCCTGCCGGGTAGCTGCCCACGTCAACGACTCCGCCCACATCGTCTTGAAAATTGGCCAGGTTATCGCTCGGGGCAGTGTCGCCCCAAGGGTAGAGAAGGTTCTCCGAGCCGCCAGCGGCGGCGTACTCCCATTCGGCTTGAGTCGGCAGGCGTGCATTGTCCCACGCGCAGAACGCGGCGGCTGTGTACCAACTGATACAATTGATAGCCTTGGTCTCGTTGGGCCCCACACCGTCCGTCCACGTGCCCTTTTCTGACACGCAATTGACCTGCTTGATGAGAGCGACCTGACTTGACGGTAACTCGCTGTTCCAGGTTGCATTCCAACCGCTGTCGTCGATAGTGGGGTGAGCGCTACTTCCCACCGAGGGGGGAGTCCCGTCAAATTGTGCCACGAACTTTCTAAACCGACCTACGGTGATCTCGAACTTGTCTAAAAGAAAGGGACTGAGATTGACCGAGTGTTCTGGCAATTCTCGCGCGAGACCCCGTGGGAATGCGTCCGCACCATTGATGCTGCGCCCCATCATGAACGCATCCCCTCCTAGAGCTATACTTTTGCAGCAATCGCCACCTGCGCATTCTGTGCCGCTCATGCCCTCGCAAGAGGGAGGCGATGAAGACGCAGGCGAGAGCTGGCAATCTGTATCGGCATTGGGAAAACTCATACCATCAGCCCCGCACTGGGTTGTGCCTTGAGGATGGGAGGGCTTTGCCTCGGCGCAGGGTACCGAGGCATCGGGCGTGCAGGTTGTTGAGCCTGTCTCACCGCCCGTACCGACAGCAGGCGAGCCGCCCGAATTGTCGCTTCCCCCACTTGCAGGACTTGCGCCCCCACTTGAGGAACTCGCGCCGCCGCTTGCAGTGCTACCGTCGCCAGTGCCTGTACCGCCCGACGAGTTGCTATCAGAATTTTGTCCACCTCCGCTGGCCGCGCCTTGGTCGTTTTCCTGAGAGTCTCCAGCGCTATCACCGCACGCAATGGTGGTGGTCGCGGCCAAAGCCATGATGAGGAGTGTATGGTGGGGGAGTGAGGTGAGGGGAGAAATTGAATTAAAAATAGTTCTATTGGAGGGGTGCTTCATCCTTTCAGACTAACTAGAGCCCTTGATATGTCGACGACGCCCTCGGCGTCCCTGTAAAGTCCCCTCGCATTGGAACGAAAAAAAGTGGGTAGCGATATCTTTCACAGATGCATGAAATCTCGACAAATAAGGTGGACTAAAACGAAGCATAACTTTTACCGACTCAAAAACTTCAATCAGGCAGGGGGCAGTGGCCCCTCTTCGCTCCTCCTTTCTTCGTGGCAGTCCTCGTGGTGCACTTGCCACGAAGAAAGGAGCGATTCTTTAGATCTGGCGAGGTGCAAATAAAACCATGGCAAACGTACCTAATTTGCTAAATTTTACCTAAAATAGGTATGTTTGGCACGTGTTGTGTGGCCCCGGCAATGAGCGAAAGACCCTCACCTCAATGTTTCGCGCCGAGTTGAAAGGCACGCATTGTCAGCCTACCGAGGCATACCTGTCATGAAGGAGGAGCTACCATCTTGAGAAATACGAGACTCGTAGTGATAGGTATGTCGCTGACCGTGGCGCTCACGATGTTGGGCACACCACATCTCTTTACCCTCAGTGCGGGTGCGTTCTTCAACGCAACGAGGGCAGGGGGGCTCAATTTTTGGAACATTGTCAGGCTCTTCTTGGGGGCGCACTACTAAGACCGCACATTGAGCTTGGCGCACTACACCCTCGGCGACAGAGCCAAGAAGCAAGCGCTTGAACCCGCGCCTGCCGTGAGTGCCAACTAGGACAAGCTGGGCATCGAGGTCGGCTGCGACTTGAGCAATTTCTCCCGCAGGCGACTCCACCCGTGTGTGATTGAACAAGCGTGATACGTTTTTCTTGTTTTTCTTTTGCCACTCTTCAAAGGCTTTGCTTGTTCTGAGCGTAAGGGCCTCGTTCGCTTCGTCAATTGAGGTGCTAGCTGGCACAGGCATGTCGGGGCCAACATAGTCGCTTACCATGATCACATGGACCACATGGACCTCTCCGTGCTCGTGGTGACTCGCCTGCTCAAATGCCTGAGCAAGGGCGAGTTCCGCAATGGGAGAATAATCGTAGCCAACAACAATTCTATAGGGGGCTGGGGTCGTCATCATTCTATCTTTCTTGTTGGGCACTGGTCGTTCACATGAGGCGTTGTTGCCCACTGCAAGGTGCAGGACATCAACGATAGCGCCGTCTACTCAGATAAACTGCACAAGTTGAGCCAATATTCTATGTGCTTAAATTGCGTATTTATGGCTCATTGCTGGATGGCGCAGGCGTAAAATGTGCGCCCTGAAGGAGGAGAGGGCGAAATAGTTGCGTCGTAAAAGGGGAGGGAGACGCCAAAAAATAGAAAGGCGCTTCGTTTGCACGACACGGGTAAGCCTGAACTATCGAAGTACTATTACATGTGGAGGTAGTTGAGAGGTGATGGTGTGAGGCTTGCTCTGGGCTTACCATGCCTTTGAGGGCAATTGGCAATTTGCGCAATTCATGCGACCTTGCAATTAGCTGAGTTTTTTCGGGGTTTGACCTTTTGCGAGAAGCGGCGCTAGAGCAAGGTGAGGGGAAATAAGGAAGGTAAAATTCATGTTGCTCAGACACCCAGCCGATAAACGCACGCTTCTTTGGACGCTCATTTTTACCCCTGGTGTTGCTCTTTTGCACTACCTAAGGCCCGAATGGGCCTGGCAACTCTTTCCTTTTAGTATGTATTTCGCAGTGAGTTGTGCCGTGATTGCTCACAATCATATGCATTGTCCGGTGATGAAGAACAAGCGGGCTAATCAGCTTTTTTCTCATTGGATTTCGATTTTCTACGGCTACCCGGTGTTTGCGTGGACCCCGACGCATAATTTAAATCATCATCGCTATGTGAACAAACATGGCGACGCCACCATTACGTGGCGAATTACAAAAAAACACAATGTCCTGGTGGCTGCCAGCTATTTCTTTGTGTCCTCCTACTATCAGGGCTTTTGGATAAAGGACTTTATTCAGCAAGCCAAAAAGAAAAGCCCCGCTCTTTATCGGCGCATTTTACTGCAATACGTGGTGACTTATTCGGCGCATCTGGCATTGGTTGGTATCAGCGTGCAGCTTTTTGGTGTGGCTGATGGGCTAAAAATATATGCGCTTACTTTTGGTATTCCGGCATTTTTCGCCCTTTGGACTGTGATGCTTTTTAACTACATTCAGCATGTGCACACCGACCCTTGGTCAAAGCGCAACCACTCTCGAAATTTCACTGGAAAATTGCTCAATATTCTCCTCTTTGGCAACGGTTACCATACGGTGCATCACGATCAGGCCAATCTGCATTGGGCCGACGCCGCCGGCGTTCATCAAAAAATTCACCACGAGATTGACTCGCGTCTTTGCCATAAAAGTATGTGGTGGTTCTTCTTTCGGCAATACGCCTTGACTCCATTTGTTAGTAAATTAGGGACAGTGCAGGTGGGGCGCGCTCCTTATGACTGTCCTAGGGAGCAAAGGGTTGCCGATAGGCCAGAGACTCACGATATTGGTGCGGTGACCGCTGGTGGACAAATTTAGGACCCCCGAAGCTCATTTGGCTTGGCCGCGGAGAACTCGACTGGAGAGGGCTTCGTGTCTAGCCAAGTCTGCCTCTAAAAAATTTCGTAGTTGGTCCATTTGCGCCGAGCCTGCATGTTGGCCAAAAAAGGCCAGTAAATAGAGGCAAAGCGCAGAAATAGCCGCCAAGGGTAGGCTTAAAAGAGCCCACAAGGGCTCGCCCATCACCCATTGCGCGTAGGCGAAGCTAGAGCCGACCAATGTCGAAAAAACACAGAGCGCATAGCCGGCCATGTACAACGTCCAAACGCTTGGATGAGGACCAAAGTCCCCGCGTAGGTGGGTGCACCCTGCTTCTTGAGTGATGTTGACAACGAGCTGAGGTGACCACAGATGTTCTTCGGAGCCGAGCACATGCAACTCGATACGTGCCGTTGCTGTGACGCCCGCGACAGGACAAGTTTTAGCACGTAGGCTCTCGCCCACTTGTTTCAGAATTTCCTCTTCGCTCAAGTCGCTGGTTAGATGTATTGGGGGACGAACGGCACGCATTTTATTCATTCTATCAGATGTCGTGTGCAATATTTTCCCCAGAAGGTTTTTTATTTCGACAGGGCAAGAGCCATGACAGATTGCCGGCTTTTGCGACCAGGCGACAATGGACAAGATGCTCGATGATTCGGTTTAGCATTTTTTATTGCACGCAGTTTCGTTGGCACGAGAGCTGCATCGCAGCGTCCTGAAGGATACTTGATGGGACTCTTTACTTTTACCGATGAATTCAATGAAACGCTCGATAGATGGGATGGTAAAATTGGGGCGCCTAGTCCTGAAAATAGAAAGATAAACCGCATTCGTGTTTATAAAAATGCATTTGCCGAGCATGTACTTGCCAGCTCACATCCCCTCTTGCCGGGAATTTGGTTTGGATGGCTAGTCGTTTATGGCGCCTATTTGGCCCTGGTTTCAGGGGCGCCGCTCCAGTCAATATCCCTCTATTTTGCGGGAATCGTCGCATTTTCTCTACTAGAGTATCTCTTGCATCGTTTTGGATTTCATTGGGATCCTGGCCCAGAGAGAAGTGGTCGCGTGAGGCTTTTCTTAGTGCATGGTCTACACCATCAATTTCCTAACGATAAATGGCGTTTGGTTGCTCCGCCCTTGATGAGCTGGCCTTTGGCCATTGCGATCTATTCTTTGTATTGGGCGCTATTGGGTACGACGAACGCAACCATTCTTTTTGGAGGAACTTGTGCAGGTTATTTGTTCTACGACTGGACTCACTATTATACCCATCACTTTCGTAGTCCAAAAACTCGCCTAGGAAAGCTTTTGCGTAGAGCTCATGCCGTGCATCATTTTAAACTATTTCACCTCAACATGGGGATTAGTTCACCCGTTTGGGACTTGGTGTTTGGAACGTTTGCCTGGTCTGAGGAAACTGTAAAGTCCGCCTTAAAAGAGACTCGTGCCCTAGAAAAAGAGAGCGATGCTGCTTTGCGACGCACTAGAGAAAGCGAAATGAGTGCACGGTAGTGTGACCAGGGTGCAAGAACCGCCGAATGCTATTTGTTAGTCTTGGGTCACTAGAGCGGCGACCGCTTTACCGGTTGTCGCGACCAGCAGGACATCTAGAGCGCCGATAAGTGGGCACAGTTGAAGCTAGTGCGACATTTTGGACCACCTCTACAATCTGTAGATGGGAGAAAATGCCGAGTATTTCCTTCAAACTGAGAGACGCTCTAGAGCGGCGCGCCTTCAGAACGTGCCAGTTTTCGCCGCCCCCAACTGGGTAGGGGGCCTTTGATCCCCGCTGATTGGTCTCAGTTT
>CAYWLO010000098.1:0-14307 GCA_964459035.1 uncultured Polyangiaceae bacterium
TTTGTCTCATGGGTACCAAAACCCGGCACGAAGTTCCGACCTTTGGTACTAGATGAGTGTTTGCGCGACTTACAAGAAATTCATGAAGGAATTAAAAGGCGGAAGACCCACCGCTGGGCTATGTTTTAGCTCATGAGCACGGCTCAAAGTCTGCACCCCCGGGTACTTATTCCCTTCAAGCGGATTCGCATCGTTACAGCCACCTCACTCTTTGACGGCCATGATAGCTCCATCAATATCATGCGGCGCATCCTCCAGGACCAGGGCTGCGAGGTCATTCACCTAGGTCACGATCGAGGGGTAAACGAGCTCGTTTCTGCCGTGGTTCAAGAAGATGTACACGCCATTGCGATCTCTTCTTACCAAGGAGGCCATATGGAGTTCTTTCGCTATCTTGTGGACCAATTACGAGAGCGAGGCCGAGAGGATGTGCTCGTTTACGGCGGAGGAGGCGGCACTATTTTACCCGAGGAGATCAATTCTCTTATGAAGTACGGGGTTCGAAAAATATTCAGTCCAGAGGAAGGTAGAAGACTGGGGCTCGAAGGTATGATCGAGACAATTGTACAGGACTGCAACAGACGCGAATTCTATCTTTCGACCAAGAGGAAACCACTATTAGACTGCTCGGACCACGGCAGCGTAGGTCGAGTCATTACCTGGCTAGAAAACTCACCCGTTGCGGCAAGTACCTACGAAGAACCAGAAATAATCGCCCTAGACTCTCAATCAAACCATCAATCGTCTGTCATTGGTCTCACAGGAACTGGTGGCTCAGGAAAGTCGAGTATCGTCGATGAACTGGTGCGACGATTTATAAGAGACAACCCAGAACTCACGGTGGGGCTTCTCTTGGTTGATCCCAGTCGACGGCGCACCGGCGGGGCATTGCTAGGCGATCGACTCCGTCTTGGCTGTCTGTCCCACCCTAGAGTTTTCGCCCGCTCCCTAGCAACCCGTCGGGACAGTTCATCCGTAGCAGCCTGTCTAGGTGCCGCTATACATGCGTTAAAACAGGCTAAGTTTGACCTAATTATCGTAGAAACAGCCGGGATCGGGCAAAGCGATTCAGAAGTGATTCATCTTGTCGATCTCTCTGTCTACGTGATGACGCCCGACTTTGGCGCCCCCTCACAACTTGAAAAGATCGATATGCTCGACCTTGCTCACCTTGTAATTTTGAATAAATTTGACCGCCAAGGAGGAGAAGACGCCCTACGTGAAGTCCGCACGGTATGGGAACGCAATCACAGAAGTGCTCTGAAGCCTGATAGTACTCCTCCTGTTTTTCCAACCTGTGCCAGTGTTTGGAACGACCAAGCCACAGAGGTCGCCTATCAAGCGGTGAGAAAGAAGCTGCTTGATAGGCATGTGCGCTGGGCACAAGCGCCCACACCCCTCGTCGCAAATGAGGTTGCGCCCTCTATTTCCCTGCCCACTGGACAGTACTTAGCAGAAATGGCCTCCTGTGTGCGCAATTACCATCAGCATACGACTCGAGTCTCCAATCAAGCCTCGGACGCTTACGCTCTTTCCCGTGTGCTGTCGGAGGTCGGGGCACCCTTACCCGCCCCCTGTAGCCCTCTTACCAAGAGAGCGGCCTCAAGCGATCTGGGGGTCCTCCTTTCACCTCGTTATCATCAAGCTCTCAAAGATATGGATGATCTATCGCGCTGCAGCCTTGAGGCTTGGCCTTCGTTGCAAGAAAAGTACGCTCAAAAAAGTCAAACCTATCGAGCGCGCGAAAAGAAGATCATGATAGAAAATTATATTGAGACCCTCTCGGACTCTCACATCAAGAAAGTCTCACTACCGCATACAAAAGACTGGGGAGAAATCTTGCAGTTTTTGCGTTCTGAGAATCTTCCGGGGCACTTTCCTTTTACAGCGGGGGTCTTTCCCTTCAAACGAACAGAAGAAGATCCTGTTCGTATGTTTGCCGGCGAGGGCACCCCAGAGCGCACCAATCATCGCTTTCATCTTCTGTCAAAAGGCCAACGAGCTCCCCGACTTTCCACGGCCTTCGATAGCGTAACTCTTTATGGCCGCGACCCAAGCGAGGAGCGGGATACGTGGGGCAAGATAGGCAACGCCGGTGTTTCCGTTTGCACCTTGGACGACTCAAAGAAACTCTTTTCGGGATTCAACCTTGCCGATCCAAAAACCTCCGTCTCCATGACTATCAATGGTCCGGCACCTACAATACTCGCTTTTTTTCTCAACACGGCAGTCGACCAGCAAGTGGAGGCTTACCTAATTAAGAACGGAGAGCTAGACCGCGTACGCGCGGAGTATGATGACTTGCCCAGCTACGCGGGACCTCTCCCCGAAGGGCACAATGGCTTAGGACTAGGACTCTTGGGCATCAATGGAATTGATGCTGTTCCCCCTGCAATCTACAAGAAAATTTACACGGAAACTCTTCAGCGAGTTCGGGGTACGGTGCAGGCCGATATTCTCAAAGAAGAGCAAGCTCAGAATACGTGCATTTTTTCTATCAACTTCGCCCTCAAAATGATGGGGGACGTGCAAGCCTATTTCATCGAGCAAGAGATACACAATTTCTATTCCGTATCAATTTCTGGCTATCATATGGCCGAAGCCGGAGCGAACCCTATTACCCAGCTGGCTTTCACCTTGGCCAACGGGTTCACCTACTGCGAACACTATCTGCAACGTGGCATGCACATTGATGATTTTGCCCCGAATTTTTCGTTCTTTTTTAGCAATGGCTTAGACATTGAATACAACGTGATCGGACGAGTTGCTCGAAGAATTTGGGCTATTGTAATGAGAGAGCGTTTCGGAGCCTCTGAGCGAAGTCAAAAACTGAAGTACCATATTCAAACATCTGGACGCTCCCTGCACGCCCAAGAGATGGGCTTTAACGATATTCGCACAACTTTGCAGGCGCTCACCGCTCTGCAAGACGGCTGCAATAGCCTCCATACAAATGCTTACGACGAGGCGGTGACCACTCCCAGCGAAGAGTCGGTCCGCCGGGCCATGGCAATTCAGCTGATTGTCGGGCGAGAATATGGCCTCAGCAAGAGCCAAAATGCGATTCAAGGCTCCTTTGCTATCGAGGAACTCACTTATCGAGTCGAAGGTGCTGTACTCGATGAGTTCGACAGGCTTTCTCAGCGAGGGGGCGTACTCGGGGCGATGGAAACCCTCTATCAAAGAGGAAAAATTCAAGATGAAAGCATGCGCTACGAGTCAATGAAGCACTCGGGTCAATTGCCCATCATTGGCGTAAATACTTTTGAAAACCCACGACAAGATATCTCGCGCCCTTCTCATATTGCTCGTTCGAGCGACGCAGAAAAACAGTCCCAATTTGAGAATCTAGAGCATTTTCGTCGACGACATCAGGGGGAGTCGCTACATGCATTGGAGACGCTCAAATCGCGCGTGCAAAAGGGGGACAACGTCTTCGCCGAACTCATGGTCACCGTGCGCTCGGCGAGTCTCGGTGAAATTACGGAGCTCCTTTTTGAAGTAGGCGGAACTTACAGGCGTTGCCTGTAGAAAGGGACAACATGAGCCCCGCCCCCTACTCCTCGTTGAGGTAGGCTAAGATACCTCTCTCCAACTCGTCGCACAAAGCGCGCACACAAACGTCGTCGCGAAGAGCTTCATGGCGCACCAGCCAGACCTCATAAGAGGGCAGAGGTAGAGCGAGATCTACCTCGACAAGCCCCAATTGACGGCCAATTTGGTGATGGAGCGCAGCGACCCCTACCCCGGACTCTGCCGCCCGAATGTGCATCAAGAGTGAATCTGTACGTAGTTGAAAGTCGCTGTTTGACAGCCCGCTATTCTTCAAGTGTTTGGGCCAATGGGGGTCGATGTCCATGCCAATTAACCGGTGTTTTTCTCCTCGCGAGGCTCCACAGGCCGAACGTTTACTCAGATAGTCTTTGCTCACATAGAACCCCATGGTTACCTCTCCCAGCTTCTTTCCTATGAGGTCCCCCTGAGTTGGTGCGAACATGCGAATTGCGACATCAGCCTCCCGCCGGCTCAAGTCGGCAGCAGAATTGTCCACCACTAACTCAAGCTGAAGCTGGGGGAACTTTTCTACAACTCTAGAAAAAGTACCGGCGAGGGCGTAGGCCGCCATGGGTTCATTCACCGAGAGACGCACCGTGCCTTGTGGATCAGACCGATCACTTCGACCTCTCCTATATACCTCCTGAATCTGCTCGTCGATTCCTGAGGTTCCCGCTAAAAGTTGGGCGCCTCTATCAGTCAAGCGCAGCCCGCGACTATGACGAATAAAGAGCGTGGCTCCCCAGGCTCTTTCCAACTCCTCAATCCGTCGACTCACCGTGGGCTGACTGATGCCGAGTGCTCGCGCCGCTTGAGTGAATGAACCCGTGCGTGCAGCGCTCAAAAAGGTCTGCAATTGCTCCCAATCCTGATCAGCCATTCAGCTGTGAATAGCTGAGTTAATATTTAAACTCTACCGATTCAGCAGTGAATCTTACAGAATTATTGTCATGGGCGAACAAGCGAACACAAAAGTACTGATCATTGGCGCAACTGGAAATTTTGGTGGCTCCGTTTTACGCGAATTGAATGAGCGCGGAGGGTACGAGTTGAGTGCCTTAGTCCGCCCGGGGGGCTCACCCCTAGAGTACGATGAACTCCGGATTGTCGAAGGCGATGCCACGAATAGAGACGACCTTTTGCGAGCCACTCACGAAATAGACGTTCTCGTCTACGGCTACAACGTGCCCTATGACAAGTGGGGGCGTAATCTGGTCTTAGCGGCGCGCACCCTCGCCGAGGTCGCGAGCCAACGGGGAATCATGATTGTCTACCCAGGCAATGTCTACGGACTAGATCCAGGCCAGCCCGGGCCCATCGACGAGTCGGGGTTGCTGCGAGCCCCCACTAAAAAGGGCAAGCTCAGAAACGAGATCGAACTTATTTTGCACGAAAGCACACAAAATGGGGCGTCCCTGCTCATTGTTCGCGCAGGGGACTTCTTTGGTCCAAATTCCGCCAATACTTGGTTTTCTTTCATGACTCAGAAGGCGCTCACAGGAGGCCCACTGATCACACCAGAGCCATCCGATGTAAAACATACTTGGGCCTACCTTCCAGACTTATCGCGAAGTATTGTTGACCTCATCGGTAGTCGAAAAAAACTTGTCTGTTAGCGAAGTATTTCACTTTTCTGGACACGTGGCTTCTTGTAAAGAAATGTTGCGCATTTCAGCGCACCTTCTTGGCGGTAGAAAAATAAAAGGAGTGCCGTGGCGAGTGTTTTCTTTCTTGGGTATTTTCGTGCCCCTGATGCGCGAACTCCTGCAAATGCGCTACCTTTGGCAGCGTGAAATTTTGCTCAATGGCTCCAAACTGCAGAACTTCTTGGGCACACACCATCAGACTCCTCTCAGAGTTGCCCTGAGAACCTCCCTGGAACAAGTCCCCTAATGCGAGTGCAAACGGTGTCCGAGCGCAGATATCACTAAAACTCCTAAAAACGTCCCCGAGCCCCCGTTCATTTTCTCTTCACGATACACTTGGCGGGCGATATCCCATTCACGATACACTTGGCGGGCGATATCCCATTCACGATACACTTGGCGGGCGATATCCCATTCACGATATACTTGGCGGGCGATATCCCATTGTTCAACTGAAGTAGGACGGCCAACCAGCGTGCTTTCGCAGTGGACTGTTTGGCAATAGAATTACCTGCGACAAAAGGATACCATGGAAGCCCCGACCCCCTTTTTTCTCAGAGAAGCTGATTGATGAAATACGAAGTACCTCACACGAAACGCTGGCTTCTTTTAGGACTCATCACGGGTGTCGCTTGTGTAGCCTGCTCCAAGAACGAGGAGACACAAAAGGAGAGCTCCGGCTCAAAGGCAGCAAACACGGATCCCTCCCAAGGAGGCGCCCCTTCCTTGGGCGGTACATTGGGCGCTAGTGCTCCTCCCGCAGCGGCTTGCAACGTCGGAAAAACACCCACGGCTTCGGTGAGCCAGCCCCAGCTCGCTGCGTCTCTGCAGGATAGCTGGCACGAGGCGTGGTTAGCCTCGCCGGCCATAGCCGATCTCGATGGAGACGGCACCAGCGAAATCATTGCCCCTCGCGGAAGCCTTCTCAACATCTGGCACGCGGACGGCACATTGCTTTTCTCCCATTCTACCGGGGACGGTCGCATATGGTCTTCGCCTGTAGTCGCGGAGCTTGTTCCTGATCTTCCTGGACTAGAGGTAGCCGTAGCCTCGCGCGGAGAAATCTACGTATGGGATGCCAGGGGAAAACCTGTCGAGGGCTTTCCTGTTCAAGCCAAGGACGAATTGCGGTCTCTTGCAGCCGCCGACATTGACGGAGACGGACTCCTCGAGTTGGTAACAGTTTCCAATCAACGCATAGAAGGCAATTCTCAGAGAGACATCATCTATGCATTCAATCACGACGGCAGCAAGGTGGCAGGTTTCCCTCCCAATACCACGGGAAATTCCGGGTGTGGTGAATGGTGTTCTGTAACAGGTGGGTACGACCAAAACCTAGCGCTGGGCGACCTAAACGGCGACGGTATCGCTGACATATTTGCCACTCAGGACAACTCGCACAACAGCCTTCATGACGGAACGGGTCGTGCGTTTCCCCTTTCGTCACAATTTGAGCGCGGGGCTGTTTTTCCTGCAATGCGCTTTCTGCACGACTGGGATCTCGCCTTGCAGGGCTGGGCCGAGGACGAAGAAACGGCCAACCAGGCCCATTCAACCAATTCTGCCCCTGCTATCGCCGACGTGGACGGCGACGGAAAGAACGAAATCATTCTCCTCGCCTCGGTGCAAAACGCAGCCCAAACGGATCGCCTGCGAGGGGTTGCTCTCTGGGTACTTCGTCCCGATGGAACTCGCCCCAAAAATTGGGAAAAGCCTCTCCACTTTCCGAACTACCTAGCAGGTCTCTGGGACTTTGAAGGTACTAATATGGTCGCTGCTACCAATCAGGTTTCCGTGGCGGACATGGATCCAAGTCGCGAAGGACTTGAGTTTGTGTTCGCCGGCTTTGACGGGCAAATTCATAGCGTTGATGCGCAAGCAAACGAATTGTGGAGCTACACCTACACAACCAGCGACAAGGTGCTCACTACCGGTGTTGCTTTGGCCGATCTCAATGGTGACGGCTCTCCTGAAGTCGTCTTTACGAGTTACTCCCCCGAACAAGAATCCAGCCACCTCTTTGTACTGGACGCTGGCGGGAACGAACTACATAAATTAGCTCTGCCTGGTCGAGGAGCGATGCCCGTCCCCACCATTGCCGATGCCAATGACAACGGTGTGTTGGATATTGTGGTCAGCCTCAAAGATTCAGAAAAGGGCAAGCCTCAGGTACAAATTTTCGAAGTTCCCGGTTCCGAAAGTAATTGTCTTCTCTGGGCGACAGGGCGCGGAAACCTCCTGCGCAACGGCTGGATTATTGAAGACTGAATCGAGGGACTGCCCTCCATGAAGCGCCTCCTCAAAAACCTGTGGAGGCGCGAAGAATCAGGTGACTGGCGCTACTACAGAAAGCGCCCCCGGCTTGCTGCCCTTTGCACAACTCACCATACTGCGCGCCATGAAAGATGAAGCGGCCCTACGGGCACAATTCGACAAGTTGGACGCCGATGGCAAGGGCTACATTGACCAGGCTCAATTTACGGCCTTGGTGAGAAAGCTCGGGCTTCGACTCACGGACGCCAAAGCTGCGAAGGCCTTCCATACCCTCGATACGAAGAGCAACGAGCACATCCAGTTTGATGAATTGAGTGTTTGGTGGCTCAAATACGATCGACCATAACTTTTTCGATCATTGTAATTGAGGAAAATCGCTCAAAAGCATCCCGAGACGCAGAATCGGTGCCCCCACCGAAAAAGCTTTGATTGAATGCTTCATTGAAGTAAATTTCATCAATTTTTCTGCCCGCCTCGAGCGAATCTTCGGGAGTAACTTTTGAGCCTTGGGAGCTTTGCGAGGTAGAGCAGGCTCCACCTTGACCGGGCCACAACATGGCGACACGCTGCACAGCCCCGCTCCCCCTAAGTTTCCAACCATGCAAAAAGATCCGCTTCAACTGACAGGCGAACTCGTCGCTGACAAATATGAGGTGGGTGACGCCATTGGCGAGGGCGGGTTCGCGGTGGTCTATCAGGCCCGCCATACGATTTGGAAGCGCCCTGTTGCTATCAAGTTCTTTAGCGGTCTGTCGCGATTGCCCGTGCAACAACGGGATGATTTGGCTCGCTCCTTCATCCAAGAGGGTGCGCTTTTGACAGAGCTCTCCACACAGACGGCTACCATTGTTCAGGCGCGTGACGTGGGTACGTTTACGAGCAAAGACGGGCATTGGATGCCCTATATGGTGCTTGAGTGGCTCGACGGAGAAACTCTGGAAGATTGCATCGTTCGACGAGAGCAAGCGAGCGAGCCCCCCTTGGGGATAGACGTTGGTATTGCACTGCTCACACCAATTGCCGAAGCACTGGACGTTGCCCATAGGCGCGGTATTGCCCATCGCGATGTAAAACCCTCTAATATATTTGTAGTCGATACGGCTGCGGGAGAAAAACAAGTCGTCAAGTTGCTCGATTTTGGCGTCGCCAAAATGATGAGTTCTCAACAAGAAGCTCACTTGGCCAAAACAGGAGAACAAATTACCTCCTTTACTCCACAGTACGGAGCTCCTGAGCAATTCTCGCGTCGACACGGCGCGACGGGCCCTTGGACAGATGTCTATGCGCTGGCACTTGTTTTGGTCGAGTTGGCAAGTGGACAGCTTGCCCTTTCAGGCGAAGATCTTGTGCAGCTGGGCTTCGCTTCTTCCGATCCTACATTTCGCCCCACACCTCGTCGTCTCAACGCCACAGTGAGCGATGCGGTCGAAGCGGTGATGGAAAAGGCCCTCGCCGTCTCACCCACCGACCGCTACCCTCGCGCGCGTGATTTCTGGGACGCGCTTTTGAAGGCTCTCGGCAGAGAGCAAAACGAATTCATCACAGCTCCGGTGGTAGAATCGGTTCGCGGCGAACGGGAAATCGAAACACTCGATCCCTTGAGTCTTGCGGGAACACAAATATCCGGAGAGGTAAACGACGAGGCGGCACCCCCCCGCGAAGCCAGCACGACAGACGGCACCGTCAATCTTTTATCTAAAACGGCATCACCCAAAAAGAGCAACGTTACCAACCTGCTCAAGGTAGGTGCAGTTCTAGCTGCCGCCGCCGGCGCATTCCTTTTTTTCACCCCGAACAACGCCCTTCTAGGGAAAAAAGCCTCTATTTCGAGCTTGGCGACGGACAAGGTTTCGAGCTCACCTCAAAAGATCATAGCCTTACACCTCACCTGCCCCCAAGGCATGACGAAGGTTGACGCTGGGCAATTCTTTATGGGCTCTGATTCGCGAGACGCCCGAGACAACGAAAAGCCGGCCCACAACGTTTCACTAGAGAGCTACTGTATCGACAACACTGAGGTGACCACACTTGCCTATAAGTCTTGCTCGACCACTGGAAAATGCCGAAGAGCCGGTATGGAAGTAGACTGGCCCGACATCACGGAGGAGCAGCGTGAGCTTTTTTCTCAGTTTTGCAATGGCGGCCAAACGGACAAGAGTGAACACCCCATCAATTGCGTGAGTCACCGCATGGCGAGGGAATACTGCTCCTCAATAGGCAAACGGCTACCGTCAGAAGCTGAGTGGGAATACGCAACTCGAGGTCCAGACGGACGCATCTACCCCTGGGGGGATGATGAACCGACGGAGAAACACCTCAATGCCTGTGGCAGCGAATGTGAAATCTGGGGTTCGGACCATGACAGCCCCATGACTGCTTTGTATGAGGCCGATGACGGTTATGTCGGCACCGCCCCTGTGGGTAGTTTTCCTCTTGGAAACTCGCGTTTTGGTCCGCAAGATGTGGTCGGAAACGTCTGGGAATGGGTTTCCGATTGGGAGGACGAGTACTCTAGTGAGCCTCAAGTAAATCCGACCGGACCGAACAAGGGCGAACGCAAGATCATTCGAGGAGGAGCTTTCAACGGGAGTTTCTCTAGTTGGTTGCGCCCCTCATTTCGATATGCGCAGGCCCCCACTGCCCTCAGCCATGGCGTGGGTTTTCGCTGCGCGATGACTTTTCCTTCGGACTAGCAACAACAATCATGTGCGGCGAGCCTGTTATACAATCCAAGCGCCATCAGCCCCGCCCCTCGACCGCTCACTTTCCCAACTGCAGTATTCCGAAGCGCTCAGGGGTGTGATTAGGGGAGTTCATCGGGGGAAACTGCAAAATACCATCCGTGCTGGGGCGATTTCTCACCAAGAGAAGGCCGATCTCTTTTCCCGAGCGAATGGTTGGGTTTCCAAGCTCTAGCCATGGAATCGCGATCTCTACGCTGTAACCGTCCCTTCTATGCAAGGTCTTGGCATCAAATTTTAGATTGTGTTTCGAGTCCTGACCTTTACCGTCAAAGATCAGACCATCAGCGTTGACAATCATCTGATAGTAATCGTTCGTCTGGAGATCTGGACGAATAAATATTTCCACCCCGTTGTCCTGCCATTGTAGATGGTCTCTTCTTTCGGAAGTAAGCTGAAGATCGCCCATGCGCTCTTCAGGACAATCAAAGGCTAAATAGAGGTGGGTAGAGTCATAATACGCCCATACTTTGGTCTTTGCGCTTTCTAACTGAAAGCTCTGGTAGTGGCGAAATGGCGTATTCCAAGGGGCCTGCTGCCATATCTTTTCCTCCAGCTTTCCATCAATTTTTGGAGAGCGCTGGGCTCGTGGTGCTTCTAGATGAGACTGCTCATAATTGAAGAGTAAATGGGAGCTAGAGAGGGATAGTTCCTTTCCGTAATCGTCCCCGGCCTGAAGTTGGAGTTTTGCTTGCGGCAAGGGAAATTGTTCTTTGCCTGGATGAAAAACAACCCGCACAGTCTTTGAACTTCCCGCGTTGATGGCCCCCTCAGAAACGCGCGGGGTGATGGTCCACGTCGAGGTGGAGGGAGCGTGCCACTGCAGGTTAAAAGCTAGCGGGTGCGAAAAGGGGTTCTTTATCTCCAAGTCCAGTTCAACTGAGCCTGAGTCGCTCTTCTTGGTGAACTTGAGCCCTTCTTCGAATTGATTCATCACCTCCGTGTACACACCGTCAGTGAGGATGCCGTCCAAAGTCAAGTTCGCAATTTTTGGCCCGTGCTCTGTCATGGTGATCCACATGCCGTGGTCAAATTCGCCGTACTCGGCTCCGCGCAGTGGGCTGTGACCACCAGTTGTGCCAAGAATATAGTAGTCGCGTTTGCGGCGCTGGAACTTAGTGTAGCGGTGATAGTGCCCTGCAAATACTGTGTAGCGCCGGTCTGCAAGCGCATCTTCAATCTCGCCAAACCCGGTCTGGTAAGGTCCCTCGTAGCGATTGCCTTTTTCTTGATAGAGCCAAAGGGGTTGGTGAACGAAAACCATGGTCCATCTTACCTGGGGGTGCTCTTTTAGAACCTCTTTCGCCCAAGCGGTCTGTTCGGCGCCGAGTCCGGCCCGCAAGTAGTGTGTTTCGCTTTCTTGAGAGTTAAGGCAAAGAAAGAGTACATCTTTGTACACAAACGCGTAGTAACGTCGACCAAATTGTTGCTCCCAGATCGTAGCTGACTGCTGATCGAAGACATCGTGATTTCCAGCAACATAGAAAAAGGGCATCTCCAGCGGCTTGAGGAAAGCATTGAACTCCCGCCACTCACTTTCTATTTCCTTCTTGTCCTCGACGTAACCGTTGATCAAGTCCCCAACGGACATCACAAACTCTGGGTGAAGTAGATTTACCTTTTCCATCGCTTTGGGAAAAACCCCAGCACGGGGCCCACCAGTGCGATCGCTTACAATCGCAAATTGAAACATTTGCGGATCGTTCTGAAATGGCTTGTCTGTCCACGGGGTCTTTCCGTCACCATAGCTGTGAACAAAGGGTGATAAGGGTGCCTGTTTTTCTGGTATTGCTGGTTCTAAAGTTTGATGAGAGCGACCAGCGCAACCTACAAAGAGGGCACAAGCAAGAATAAACAACAGATGTTTCTTCATTAGGAAATTCACGAACCTTTCAGTCCCCACAGTCGATGGTAGCGTCAGAGGCAAAATAGCTTCCATTCGACGAGTGTCGAGGAACACCTAGTACCTCGTGCCGGAAGTCCGCGCCGGGTTTCACCAGACCCAACTGAAGTGGGGGCCTGATGAAACCCGCAATAGCCTCCCTATTTGCCCTCGGTACTACTTTTTGTCTCATGGGTACCAAAACCCGGCACGAAGTTCCGACCTTTGGTACTAGTCGTAGAGCTGGTTGGGGAATCTAATTGTTAACGAAAGGAACACAAGCCAGGTCAACGAGAACTAGCAAACGCCAGCAAATGTCCATCGCCAGAAATCGAGAACGGAAACGAAATTGGCTCTGCAGCGACAATTTTCTCTGCTCCCGGAGGGCTTCTAGCCCTCGCACTTCTTGAATTCATTGAAGCGATCTCTTTCCTGACACAAGGGGCGGGCGAACTATGTCCCCGTATACGCGGTGCTCTGATGAGCCCCGAGGAGAAAGTCCCGAATCTACCAACATCGGTGGAGCGCTCGGCGGAGGCGGAGCCGGGGAGAACATGTCAGAAGAAAGCATGACCCTAAGAATGGTGGACGGTACGAAGACCGTGCCGGAATCCCTCAGCTGCATTTATAGGCAGAGCACAGGAGTCGACGATGCCCTTACCGTCCAGCTTCAATATTTGGGTATTCCAGGTCATGTGGCCTTCGCCGTCTACCTCTGAGAGGTCACCACGACGACGCCCTACGAGGCAGGAGCAAGCGTTGATGTTCAGTTCGCAGCGTTCGCAGGAGGAGTCCGCTACGGAGCATCCCTAAAGGATCGAAAGAAAACGGTGAGGCTCGATTCGCTCCCTACCCCCCAGTCCCTGATTGACCGAGAAGTAGTCCACCTCAAAGGAGGTCTACAGATTGCGGAATTCAAGCGACCAAAACTCTCCTCACTCGGTGCGGCCGGCAACGGGAGCCTTCCTCTTGCTGCCGGGAGCGAATGCAGTCCTGAGTTCCCGCTATCCGAAGTTCTCGACTGAGCATGCCCGCTGGCTTTAACATCCTGAACTATTTTTGAACTTTTCGAATCATTCGAGCATTCAGGTGGAACGAAAGAAATCGGCTGAGGCGTGAGCCCTTCCGAGTTTAAGCATTGTCCATGCTCAAAAGAAAACCCCGATTCTTTCGAACCAGGGTTTTTATAGAGCGGGAGATGAGATTCGAACTCACGACGTCGACCTTGGCAAGGAACATGTGTGTGTTTCATTAGTACACAAACCCGAACCATGCTGTATAACGACACAAGTCAAGGCAGCTCATGAAACGCATACAGACAACCCTGATGGTCAAACTTTATGCATAAACTCAGAGCCCTCTAAGGTAGACGAGGCTCTAGCAACTGCCCTGCTCGAAGCATCCAAGGCGGGGCAATGGGCCGTTGTGACTATGCTCGCTAAAGAGCTTGAATCCAGACGAACCGCCAAAGACAAACCATAGGCCGCCCTCATGTGCGCCACGTGGTGTGGCGCTCCCAATGGCAGCTAGAAACCAGCAAAAAAACAATGAGTGACAACAACGAAACAACCAAGAAACCGGCCTCAAAAACCCACCTCGCCGAACAGTTGTTCGAGCATTGGGACGCGATTCTCAAGATCACCAAAGACCTCCCGAAAGAGCAAAAAATGAACTCCTTTTATGGGATGCTAGAACTGACCGGGAACAAGGACGTGATTGAAGAAATGGAGGAACGCGTTTCCAAGCGGGATGACTGGCTTGATTCATTTCTTCCGGGTAATCGGGAGATTGTGGAAATTCATGAAAAATTGGTAAGGGTCATTCGCAACCTCTCCTACATCGACAGTGAAGAAAATCTCATAACGAGCGATGTTCTCGAAATATTCTCTTCCGTTTCTTGTTGGCATGACGGGGTGAAGGGCAGACCAGACAAGTTCGACATGATGAAGCCCGATGGCGGCGTGGGCACACAAGAGGAGGCACAAGAATCATGAGATCACGCGATGAGCAACCGGGGCCCCTCAGGAGGCGGGAATGGTATAGATCCAGCTTCGTGCCTGACTCTTTGAGACCACCGCGCATCGTTCGAGTAGCAAACCGCTTAATGCTGTCCCGTGTGGCGGTAAACAAAAAGAGCATAAACCCCGCAAATATACGAGCGCCCCATTGGGGTGCGGTCTTGGGAAAGAAGCTGGTTCGAAAGTGAAGA
>CAYWLO010000099.1:0-14199 GCA_964459035.1 uncultured Polyangiaceae bacterium
ATCGTGCACGCGCGCGGGTGAGCTGCTCAAGTACGGGGTTGGTGCAGGGGGTACGCTTCAAAACTCAGGGCCGCCGTAAGCCCTGCAATCCCCGCCCCTACTATCAGGACCGACAAGTCCGCGTTCACGGTGATGGGAGTGCTACTCATGGAGCCGCCACAGACTCAAGGTTCACGTCATCAGTCCGAAGGGAGGCTTGCCTTCGAATGAGGTTGGAGTTCTGCTTAGTTAAATCAAGGATGTGCCCTAGCAACTGAACACTTCCGCCTCCGCTTCCAAGCTCAAAAAGACGATTCTCTTCATTATACGCCTCGTTTGCGATCCGGTAATGACGACCGCGAAACACAACAAGCGAGCGTAGGCATGATGATAAACCGGCCACGATCTCCTGCATCGCTATGGTGGGCTCACTCCCATCGGAAACTTCATGAAGAGCCTGATTCACCCGATGCACCAATGAAGGCCCTTTCGCCCATTCGATATACTTTTCCCGCCAATCTGGAAGCGAGAAAGCAGAAGATTCACGCCAAAAGTCGTCGTACTCCGGGTCGAGTTAATCGAAGACCCAAAGACCCAAGTCCACGAGCGCCACAGGAGCATGAGCTGCAGCCGGTCCCAAGTACGAACCCCCACCCACCTCAATATCAACGAAATAGTGGCGCATATCTTGGGCGAAGAATCTCGGGCTCACTTCGCGAAGAACGATGTGCATCGCTTCCTCCAACACCTTCAACTGATCAGCCAAACCCCAGACTTGGAAAACTAATTCAGGGTCAAGGAGGTCAAGCTTTCGTATCACATGAAGCCCCTCGATCGCCCGGCCGAGAGCTGGCATCGAAATGCGCACCGCTCCCATAAGCTTCGACTCCATCGGATTAAGCGTATAATTTCTTTCGCGCGTTCCGGTCGGATTCCAGGAGATGTAATGTTGAACGGTGTCTCGAGGAATCATGTCAGTACGTCTGCCTAGACGTTCTAAGATGGACTCAATTTCCGGAAATTCACCAAGAGGCTCAACTCCATGGCGCTTTATCGACCCGAGAAACATCCCCAGGTCACGCATAACGGCTAGACACTCCACAGGACGAAACGACTCGACCTGTTCGAGAGACGGACAGATTGCTTTTAGCTCCTCAACAAGTCGAGAAACGTCGCCGTCCTGATTCATAAGAGGTAATGCCGCCAGTCGAGCGTCCGCTTTCAGCGGATCGAGAACCTGGACAGCCTCCGCGCATATTTGATCATACCGACAGCTGTTCGCTGATTGTATAGATGTAGTCATAGTAACACTCAATTCCGTGAGGCACTGTGCCCCCTCCCTCATGATCGCTGACAAGCAGGGCAAATTCATGCCCCCCTTCGCCGCCATGCCCCAACTATTGATGCACCCAATTCGCCACACCCTAATACTTACAATGCGCTTGAGGTTGGCTCCTCAGAACAAAGGAGGAGTTCCTGCAAAGAAAGCCTCCCTACAAACGAACCAACTCCTATAAATCCGTGCCGCCAGCGCAATCCCCCCCCTAGACAGCTCTCGAGGTTAGGCAGACCGCGCGCAATTGAAAGAACGACGAACCTCCTACTGATCTTAGGCTGGCACCCTAGCGGCGTCTGGTTCGGGGTTTCTACTCATCATTACAAACGTTCCCTTCAACTTTCGACTCTCGGGGCGCGTTGCCCACGACAAGATTGTGAGCGCCAAAAACACGAGAGGAACCGCCACTTTATCAGCGGATGAACCCGAAGAAATATGCGAATACGACGCACCTGTGAGGTCGAATACAAGCCCAGCATAAGCCCACTCTTTCAACTGGGGCAACCGTGGTAGACCCAGAGTAACCCCGGCCAACAGTTTCCAGATACCTAGAAGAGTCATCAGATATACCGGGTACCCCAATGTGGTAATTTCTTCCACTTTATCGGGCAACTTGAGTAGGTCTACAGCGCCTCCCCCAATAAACCCCAAGACCAGAATAGAAGTTGGTACCCAGTAGATATATTTGTGTATTTTCATGTTCGTTGTCTCAAAACCATAACTTGCGCACGCCGTTTGATCACTTCGATTGGGTTCTAGCAAATGCCACCCCTCCAAACGACCGTCCAAAGAGCACTGATACGAAGTTCCTCCGATTAAGTGCAGTAACAGACAGTCCCAAACGAGGTAGGCCTAAAGCCGAAGCACTCAATCAAGTAACAAATACTTGACCGAAACATTAGCAAGTGCTTACCTTTTATTGGGGCGGCACAGCTTGCACAAGCCGTTGTTCCCGAATAAGACTGTTCCCTATGTCGTACCAATCGTTCAGACAACTTGAGGAACTCGCCGCGTTCGTCAGTGTGATCGATGCAAACGGATTCAGCGCAGCGGCAAGAGAAACGGCCGTGCGCAAAGCAACACTCAGTGAGCGGGTGCAATCTCTTGAAAAGAGATTGGGGGTTCCCCTCATGGTACGCACCACACGTTCCATACGACTCACAGAAGAAGGGCGAGCGTACCTAATTCATGCCAGGCGCTGCCTACAATCGGCCCGACAGGCCGATAATGTGGCCATTCAAGCCAGAAAAGCTCCGGGCGGACACCTTCGAATCACCGCCCCCAACGCTTTCGTCTCGCTTCTTTTCGAAGAGGTAATCTGCGCCTACCTTTCGCTTTATCCTGACGTCACCGTTGATATCAATAGCTCCTCCACCATTCGAGATTTGGCGCGCGACGACTTCGATCTCGCGATTCGAGTCGGCCCTCTCGCCGACTCGTCCATGATTTCTCGCAAGTTAGCGAATGTTCGTGCAGGGTACTTTGCGTCGAAAACCTACCTAGATACGCATGGTACACCCCAGCACCCCGGCGCCTTGCAAGAGCATCAAAGTATCGCAACTCAGAGAACTCGAGGCCCACAAAAGTGGCCGTTTTTGATAAATGGTCAACTAGAAGAGGTCCACGTTTCACCCCGCATTACGGTGGACAGCTGTGATACCGCAATGGCATCTCTTGTAGGGGGGTTAGGAATTCTTTATGCCCCCCATCGCCTGATTGAAGCCTCTGCCCATAGGCGAACTCTAATTCCGTTGCTTGCCGAGTTTTCGCCGGTAGCTCCGCCAGTGCACGCTGTTTTCACCAATGGCGCATCCAAGGTACCCAAGGTCGCCGCCTTTCTTGAATTATTGATTGCGTGGTGTAACAATCGTGACAGGCACATCTAAATTGCTCATCTATCACTCAGCCAAATAATTCTTGCTCGACCTACTCTTTCTTGTCTTCGTCTGGGCGCAGAGAAAAAACCCGAGCAAGAGCGGGCGCTTTCTTTGACTTTTTCGATGAGCGATTTTCTCCTGTCGAACGAGCCAGTTCGTCCAAAGAGATAGCTGAGTCGGTGGCCGCTTCCAAAAGGTCAAACTCATTGAGTTCCTCACCTTTCTCTGACGCACCCGGAATATCTTCGAGCCTCACAGACTCACGAATCAAAAACGCCCCATCTAAGAGATTTTCCAGCTTTTGGTTCTCGGCATCTTCGGTCGCACGCTCCGCACGAGTACGCCCATGCAAGCGACGATTGGTATCGGCGCGCTGTGATTTCTCTTCTTTGGCTTTCTTTTTTCTAAATCGATTGAGATTGACCAAGTTGCCCATGCTTTTCCTTATCTGCCACGAGGAAGCATCGGACGAAAGCATGAAGAAAAATCATGGTAAATTGCACCCAAATACCCAAAACTTGTACAATTCGGTGCAGTATGCCATGGTTTTTGCGTGAATTATCAGGTTTTAGCAGCTCAATTGGTCAAGGCCCGACGCGGGGAGATCACCCAAAAGGAGCTCAGCTCTGAGCTGGGCTATCAGAGTAATGTCGTTTTTTCTTGGGAAAATCAGCGTGATGAGCCAAGCGCTCGTACATTTTTTCGCCTCGCGGCCATTACAGGCGATGTGCCAAGCCTGCTGGAATTTTACGCAGGCAATGCCTGTCCCGATTTAAGCCAGCGCCCAGGCGTCACGCTTTTTCTCCGCGAACTTTTAGGGGAAAAAAAGATCTCTCATCTCAGCATTGAGATGGCCCGAAATCGCCATGTGGTCGGTCGTTGGCTCCGGGGGCAGACGGAGATGCCCCTGTCGATACTCTTGCAATTTATCGAAGTATGTACCGGACGGCTTTTCGACTTTCTGGAGTTCTTCGTCGACCCCAAGTTAATTGATGAGATTTCCGCAGAGTACCAACAACTCTTGATCTCACGAAAGTCTGACGTTGAACTGCCTTGGTCCCACGCCATCGTACGTATGGTAGAGTTTCCTGCTTACAAAAAACTCAAAAAACATCAGACTGGTTGGTTCGCCCAACATCTCGACATTACCCACGAAGAAGAACAGAAGAGCATTGATGTTCTGGTTCAATTGGGGCGACTTCGGTTTCATAAAAACCACTACCAATCAACCAATGATATCGATGTAAAGAGCAGTCGTGACCTAACCGCTATGCGAAAACTGGGCTCTTTTTGGATGAGAGAAGGTGCCCAACGAGTGCTCACACCTGAGAGCGGGCGCTTTTCTTACAAAGCACTCACTTTTAGCGAAGAAAACTTAATCAAGGCAAAACAACTACAACGTGAATATATGCAAAGCCTTTTAGCTCTCTCAGAAAAAAAGCAACCTCAACAGGCTCTCACTCTTGCGGCCACACAAATTTTCACACTCTACCGTGAACCTTCCTCCAGCAAGTAAGCGCAAAGCCCATGACCCTAAAAAAAGCATTCTTACCCGGCACTTTTAGCTGGGCTGATTTAGCTACGACCAATCCCGAAGCCGCCAAATTATTTTATGGCGAGTTGTTTGGTTGGTCCTATCTCGATAAACCAGTAGGAGAAGATGAGTTCTACAGCTTAGCCAGCATCGAGGGGGACAAGGTTTGTGCTCTGTACCGCCTGCCACAAGACAAAGTGCAACGTGGTATTTCCCCTCATCTACTCAGCTATATCACAGTCGATGATGCGGCCAAAACGTGCGCTCGAGCAGAAAAAGCCGGTGGGAAAATAGTAACTCCACCTTATGATGTATTCGAAGCCGGGCGCATGGCAGTCATTGACGATGGGGCTGGAGCTATTTTTGCCGTGTGGCAGCCCAATAGAGACATTGGTGCCGAGCGCGTAAACTTGCCGGGCTGCCTATGTTGGAACGAATTGAACACACGCGACATAGAGCGTGCCAAGCAGTTCTACTCGGCTGTTTTTGACTGGGATTTCGAGCATGGCGAGGGAACACAGCCTTATCTCACCTTCAGCAATCAGGGCCGTCTCGCAGGCGGCATGATCAAGATGGGAGCACTCCTTCCCCCCGAGATACCTGAACACTGGAATGTCTATTTCGCGGTGAAAGATTGCATGGCAACCCTCACTCAAGCAGAAAAACTGGGAGGTACGATTCTTCTACCTGCAACAGACATTCCGAATGGACGTTTTGCAATTCTGCGTGATCCTCAAGGGGCTACGTTCTGCGTCATCCAACTCGCGGCAAGAAAAATCGCACAAAGAGTCGCCGCTGATTCATGAAGTTACGCCCCTACCAAGAAAAGGCGGTCGATGCTGCCGTGGCACACTTTCGCGCGAGCTCCGAGCACGCCTGTATTGTTCTGCCCACCGGCTCAGGCAAGAGCTTGGTCATAGCCGAGCTTGCGCGCCTTGCAAAAGGTAGAGTCCTCGTGCTTGCCCACGTAAAAGAATTATGCGAGCAAAACTTTAACAAGTTTCATGCCGTTTTGGGCCACTCCTCAGCAGATTTCGAGAAGCACAAAGGCGTAGCAGACAACTCAAGCGGCATATATTCTGCGGGGTTAGGAAAAAAAGAGTCTCACCACGCAATCACCTTTGGCAGCGTGCAATCTGTAACTCGAAATCTACCGACATTTTCTGAAAAGCACTCTCTTTTAATCATTGATGAATGTCATCGCATCAGCGGGGAATCAGAAACTCAATACGGTAGGGTGATAGCTTATTTAAAAAAGACAAACCCAAATCTTAAGGTGTTGGGCCTCACCGCAACGCCCTACCGTCTGGGTATGGGTTGGTGCTACCGCTACCATGCAAAAGGTTACGTTCGCACGGAAGAAGCTCGCCCCTTTGAAGTCTGTATTTTTGAGATGTCCCTGCGGGAGATGATCTCTCAGAAATATCTCACGCCTCCGTCAATAGAAGATGCCCCCATTGCCCAATACGACTTTGGGGCCCTCAATTCTAATCAGGGCGGCACTTTCTCAAGTAGCGAGGTCAACTCACTTCTGGTCCGACACAAGCGTGTGACCCGATCCATCGTGGAGCAGATTGTCCTGCGCGCCTGCGAGCAAAATCGGCAGGGGGTGATGATTTTTGCTGCAACGGTGGACCATGCCCGAGAAATTGCCGGTTATCTGCCTCCGGGGGATGTTGCCCTCATTTTAGGAGAGACCTCGGGCGATGAGCGCGACAAAATGAGACTCTCTTTTCTTAAAGGAAAGACACGCTACTTGGTCAATGTCTCCGTACTCACCACCGGTTTTGACGCACCCCACGTAGACCTCATCGCTATCCTGCGCCCCACCGAATCCATAAGTCTCTTTCAACAAATCGTCGGGCGCGGTCTACGTCTAGCACCCGGTAAGAGCGACTGCTTAGTAATCGACTACGCAGGAAATGGCTTTGATATCTTTTCTCCTGAGGTTGGCAACAAAAAGCCCACGACTGATAGCGTCCCGGTAACGGTGCGGTGCCCCGAATGTGAGTTTGAAAACAAATTTTGGGGACAGGTTGATGACGAGGGGCACATTGTCGAGCATTTTGGACGTCGTTGTCAGAACTTACGTAGCAACTCCGAGGGAAAGAAATCACGCTGTACCTATAGATTTCGCTTCAAAGAATGCGAGCGCTGTCATGGTGAAAACGATATTGCGGCGAGAAACTGTCAGGAATGTGGCCATGCAATCGTAGATCCCGACGACCAGCTCAAAAAGGCGCTCAGCCTCAAGGACGCTATCGTTCTTCGTGTGGCTGGCCTAACTTTTGAAAAAACAGGCGAGAAAATAAAAGTCATCTACCACGACGAAGAGGGAACTCAGGTGAGCGAGAGCTTCAACTTTGAACATTCTGGACCGCGTGCGCGCTTCAATCAAATTTTCTCTCGGCGAATCGCCTCGGGTCGTAGCCCCTTAGAACTCACGCTTTGTGAACATGTTGTCCAGCTTCAAGCCCATTTGCCTCGCCCAGATTTTGTCATTGCTCGCAAACAGAAAACGCCTCCTGGGCGCGCACCTTGGTACCGAGTTCAAGAAAGAATTTTTGACTATGAGGGTCGCTACCGCAAGGCATTTGTCTGATAAAACTCACACAAACCTTGAATAAAAAGCAACAGAACACAGGCATTGTCCCCCTAGGGCGCGAGCCAAACTAAGATCTCCACCGAGTTTGTATGTTCAAACATATCGAATAACTCAAGTGATTGAACCTTAAAACCCTTCTGCTGCAGGCACGCCAAATCTTTTACCAGAGAAGGAACATGACATGAGCAGAGGGCAATCCATGAGGGGTCGAGACGCACAAGCTCTTGCAACGCTTCCTTTAACCCGGCCCGGGGCGGGTCTAAAACCAGCAACTCGGTCTGCTTACCTTCGCTCACTTGGCGTCTTGACCAATCAAAAACGGCCTCGCATCTCCACTCCCCCGTAAGGCCCTGCTCCCCCGCAGAGCGGCGCCCAGCAATCAGGGCATCAGGCTGAATCTCCACCCCTACCCCCTGGAGGCCGGCCGCCAATAGAGGCAGAAGAAAATTTCCTGAACCACAATAAAGGTCTGCAACTTCTCGCACCCCCCTCGTCAAAGCACCCTGAACAAGGGAGGCAAGTAATGCCTGATTCACTCGCTCATTTACCTGACGAAATGAGCCCAGAGGAACGTAATAGTAGAGTTCAGAAGTCAGTGCGCAGCGCTGAAAAAGAGGCTTTCTTCCGGCAAGCCCCACCAAAAAGTTATCTCCTAAAACACTAGCGATGAGTTCAAGCGATAGGTTTTCTTCTGCGGCAGAGGTGACAAAAGAATTCGCTCGTCGCGTAAGAAAAAGACCGGGCCGCCCGTCAAGATCCGGAGCCCTCAGCTCGAGATGGGAAAAAATTGTCAGGTGTCTCTCGATAGGCGCAACGAGCCGAAGAAATTCTTGCAAAGTACTTCTCAAACCGGGGCTCAGAACGGGGCAATGAGCATCTTTGCCAGGGTTGAAAAAAATTACTTTTCCCCGCGCATCAATTCGCAGCCTGATCCTATCGCGATAGCCTGCCTGTGCGCGCGTAGAATGAAATGTCAGAGGTAGTTGCTCTCCAAGCTCTCCAAGGCCAGCGACGAGAAATTTCCTCACCTCATCTCTCTTCTTTTTTTCTTGCTCAAGACTTGAGAGATGAATTTGAGGACACGCAGTGCAAAGGGCTGCACGCGCGCAGTCTAATTTGGGTTGAGCTAAGGTACTTAGAAGCACGGAAAATCCCTTCGGTTTTTTGGATCAGCAGAGACTATTTGTAAAAAACTTCTCTCAGCACAACAACCGGGTCGCATTTGCGGAGTTCTAGGGCAACACTTGTTCTCATGAGGTCGCAGAAACGCATAAAAGGGTACAATCAAGCCGCACTTGACTACAAAATAGTCGAAAATGCGCTTTTGTGTCTGGCCTCGTCTCCCGAAAAACATGCCAACCTGAAGGAACTAGCGAGCAATGCGGGATTGAGTCCGGGGCACTTTCAACGCCTGTTCTTGCGCTGGGCGGGCGTCTCACCCAAGAAATTTCTGCAATATACCACAAAAGAGCACGGTAAAATTCTACTTAGAAGTGGTCATTCGGTACTCACCACAGCCGAGAAGTTGGGGTTAAGTAGTGCCTCACGCTTGTACGATCTGTTGGTCAGCAGCGAAGCGGTAACTCCCGGCCAACTCATAGGTGGTGGATTGGGATTGGAAATTGACTGGGGATGCCATGATTCACCCTTTGGTCCCGCTTTTATTGCCGCGAGCGATAGGGGGGTTTGTGCATTACATTTTTTGCCAACGAATGGTCCCCTAGACACTTCAATTGGGCTATCGCTTGAGCGTTTACGCTCGGCGTGGCCCCAGGCGAAGAGTAGGAAAAACACACAGAGAACTCTCGCTCTGAGGAATAAAATTTTTTCGAAGACTCTCAGCAAAGAACCTCTTGGCGTCATGTTGCGCGGCTCTCCTTTTCAACTCCGTATCTGGCAAGCTCTGTTGCAAATCCCGCAGGGGGCTCTCATTAGCTACGGTCAGTTGGCACAACTTGCTCAAAGTCCCGGAGCGGCACGAGCTGTAGGAAGCGCCATGGCATGCAATCCTATTGCCTATTTAATACCCTGCCATCGCGTGATTCGCCAAATTGGAGAGCTAGGGCAATATCATTGGGGCGTCGAGAGAAAGCGGGCAATGATAGCCTGGGAGTCAGCCCAGAAAGACCTTTACTGAGGCCGTAGTTTGGGCCGCTGAGCGACCAAAAGTACGTTTTTGAGAGCCCCTCGGGGAGCGTTGCGTGAAACAGTCAAGCCCAGAGCCCTGAGCTCCTCTTCTAACTCGCCCGAATGTCTAAACGCGAGTTCCTCGCCGCGATTGAATCCCAAACGGCGGCCCCACCGCTCAAAAAATGCGGCAAAACGAGCACCTTTTCCCAGGCCGTGACCGGTTTCACGAATCACAAGTCTGCCTCCTGGTCTCAGTACTTGGGAAAATCTCCGTAAAATTTTTCCTTGATCTTCTAACGAAAGATAATGCAAAACGTCCAAGAGCAGCACGGTATCAACTGAGGGGGGAATGGGAGCCTCTCGTAAATCTCCCTGGACATAACGAAAAGCCCCCCCCTCAATGGCAGAGGTTGCCTCAGATGCAACCCGCACCTTAGTGAGATCATGATCAAAGCCCCAAACACTTTGTACTCCTCCCCATTGGGCCATCAGCACAGAAAACTGCCCTCGTCCGCAGCCTGCATCTACCAGAACGCCCCAAGGGCCAGCTTCACGACAAAGAGCAAAGAGTTCGTCAGTGAGAGGATCGAACCTGAGCTTTGCCCTCACGTAATGGCGATGGGCAGGTGGCGATCGCTCATAAAGTGAGTTCACAGTTTGCACAGCAAGAGCCTGGCTGATCAATGGGATATTACCTTCTTGGATTGGTAGAATTTTGCAAGTAAGCAAGCGGCTCCTCCCAAGACAACACCCAAAATAACACCCAATAAAGCAGCACCTACGAGCAGGTCTTGGCTCGCATGAAGTAGCTGGGTCTCTAGAGTTTGGGGGCTCTCATAGACGAAAGCATCCAAGCTAAAATGAACTAGCTCTCCCGAGAGAAGCATTGATCCCAGCTGAAGCTCTGCAAAAATTAACAGAGGCATCAGCGGTGGAATCGAGATATTTGCAGCTAGGTAACAGGTGATGAGATCGAGACGCAGTAAGTAGGATAGCCCTGCGCAGAGAAAAAAATGTACGCCATAAAAGGGGCTACAGCCCACCAACACACCCAGGGCGACCGAAAGTCCAATGCGCTGAGGACTCAACTCTCCCCCTCGCAGACGATTGTGTACCGGCTCCCAACTTTTCTTGAGGCGGCAAAAATAAGAGCCTGCCCTCACCCTCGACGAATCAAGACCCACGTTGGGTGAGCCCCTCCACCATGCGAGCCAATCGCGCGATTTGAGCCCAATCGTTGATCACAACATCTTGGCCATGAGCCAAACTATTGCGCAGAGATTCCAACTCCTTCGTGGCTTGTCGAGCCTGACTTTGACTCTTAAAGCCCATTGATCCCATAAAATGTACGTCCTTGCGCAGGACGTCCGCTTTATCCCCCAGTTGAAGGCAATCAACCAAGTCACAACGCACACCCCGCCTGCGCCGCTCATTAAAAAGAGAAAGGGCCTTTTCAAGACGCCCGATTGAAAGAAGCGATTGCCAATCGTCTTCAATGAGCTGAGCTCGAATTGTATCGGTGAGATACATCTCCACGATGGTGATCAAGCCAAAAAGCCACATGCGAACAATGGGTTTATTCATGTCGCTCCGCGATACAATCGCGCCAACGTCATCAAATACCGTCACAAAACAATGAGATTGTCGTGTGAGAATTTGAATCAAGTCAACCAGAAGGGCGTCACTCCCCACCACTTGTCCCTCGCCGAATTGGCGAACTTTGTCGCCACAGGCATGCGAACCCAAGTTCTCATCGTTGACAAACCCTATGGTGCGTCCGCCTTTGCGTATACCAACCACGTTCGTTCCCTCAATTTGCATATGGGCCAAGACCTCTGTTGACGAAACCTGGGCGTCAAAAGAACGCAGGGGGGTCGCAATGTCCTTGGCGCAAAAGGCATCAATGAAGAGTCGCGGTACCAGAGAAGTAAAGGCTGCCATGGGGGCATGAAAGTCCAGGGGTTCCCGAGCTAATTGAGGAAGAAGACTTTTGCGCCCGACTTTGAGATTGCACCTTGCCAAAGTACGCAAAGCGAGGTGCATCAGCCGCGGCTCCCCGCCCTCTAAGGCGCCCAGGAGGGCCTCCATTTCGACCAAGTAGGTTCGGGCAAATCGTGCGTCGTTGGCTGAAATATCGACGCAATTGTTGATCAGATCGGCAAGTTTGACAGTCTTGGCCTTGGCGGGGGCTTTGGAAAGATGCACCCTATCAATTTCCTTACGGGCCGCTCGATTACCATCTGCCGAGGTACTCACATCGGTCAAAGCGGCGACCAGTGTGGCCACCTCGGCTCCAAACTCCTTTTCGAGATCTTGAATCGTAGCCGACGTATCCTCAACAGAGTCGTGCAGCCACGCGGCCGCGAGCGTGGCAAAATCGTTAGTAACGCTCGCTACGAGTTTTGCCGTGGCAGAGAGATGCTCGACATAAGGAGCATTGGTATACTTTCTCCTCTGGTCAATACGGGTGTGGGCATGAGTGGCAAACGCCTCGGCTCTCACAACCATATCATTTTCACCCTGCATCTGATGCACCGCTTTCCTTAAGGAGCCCGCGGCGGCCTACCTCTTCCTTCGCCAACTGATGAGCCAGCTCTCTCAGCCAAGCATTCAATTTTTCAGAATCGTCAAAGTCTCCGAGTTTCTCCAGCGTCCGGGCTAGGCACTCTTGCACGAGTTCTTCAATCATTTCCTCGGGCAAGAGAGAGGCGAAGTCCGGAGAGAGCAATTCAAAGAGAAAGAGGCCCAGGTCAGAAAGAGCTTCGTCACGCAGAGAAGGTGAGCCCGTTGAAAGACTGTTCAAGAGACTCTTATTGCTTCGATCGCTCACAAGATCACTTTGCGTGCCCAAACCTCTCTTGGCAAGGAAGCGCGGACGAGTAGGGGTCAATATGCGCTCAAGGAGCCTCTTCTAGCCCGCTGTATTGTGCAGGAGTCAGCACTGGGGCATCAAGTTCACCCTTCATTGGGTTGAATAAAAACGACTTTTTATGGTGAGTGCCATGATAGTAAATTCCGTGCCAAATCTTGTTGCCAATCTTGAATAAACCGTGGTTCAAATTCACAGGATGAAAGTTCTGACTGGGTGAATGAGGGTTATGAGTGCTCCAGTTGAAGTGAATTAGGTGGAGGAAGCCCACAATAGCGGCCGGAACAAATGCTGCAAAAAATAGTATGGGTCCCAAAAAGAAGTACCAAGCCAGAATCACGGCGATATTTGTTGCATAGCTGAAGAGCGCTCGACGCTTTTCAAAAGCCAGATTCTCGGGAGTATTTCCCCCGTGCCAATCAAAGTGAATCGCCTGAAGCTGGTGCTCTACGTTTTTAATCACGTGAATGGCAAATTCCCAATATCCCGCGAGCAAATTGTGGGGGTCCTTCTCTACGTCGTCACTGAACTTATGGTGGCGACTATGAATGATCTCCCAAGACGCAAATCGGGTGAGCACTATCGTGCCGCAGATTTCTCCAACGAGTCGATTGATAGCTTTTGGAAAACTTCCGTGACAAGCACAATGGACAAAAACGCTACTTGTAATTTGCACATAGCAGGCAAGAGGCAGAATTACGGCGAGTGCCGCCCAATCCCAAGTTTGCAAAAAGCCCTGATGCCCCGTGGCGTACATAATACTCAAGGCGAAAGCTGCTAGAGCAAAATAGACCCCATCGTACCAGATATAGAAATACTTACTTTTCTTGTAGCGGGAGTGGGGAAGAGAAATAAATGAAGCGGCGAGGGTGGACACAGTTGAGGACTCCGATGGGCCCGGAGGGCCAGGATGGGATCCACGTCATAGTGCAAAGGAAAACAGCCGTCGAGAATGCAGCGCCCCCAAAACGCCGCGGGTCCGATAGATTCGAACTCGTTCTTTATAAAGCCGGCTCTCGGTATGTGGTGGACACGCGAACCGATGTCAGTGTAAATTTTGCGCGTCTGTACGGGAATGTAAGTGCTACCGCTTCACACGGCGCTCCTTTCCCGGCCATTTTGACTCAAAAAGACTATTCTCGATCTCATTAAGTAAATTTATGACCACTCGTAAAGCAACAGCACTCTGGAACGGCAGCCTCAAAGAGGGCAATGGCACCATGAAATATGGCACCTTTGAAGGCCCCTACACTTTTTCCTCTCGCTTCGAAGAAGGCAAAGGCACCAATCCAGAAGAACTCGTCGGAGCCGCTCATGCCGGATGCTTCTCCATGTTCCTCTCTGCCCTCATCGGGAAAAAAGACATCACCGCAAAGACAGTAGAAACGACTGCGGTTGTGGAGTTAGGCAAAGACGATAAGGGGCCCAAAATCACCTCAATCACCCTCAACTGCGAGGCCAACGTACCCGGTATCAGCGAAGCTGATTTTCAGCAACTCGTACAAGACGCAAAAGAAGGCTGCCCCATCTCTCGTCTCCTTACGGGAACAGAGATCAAGGTCAACGCGACCCTCAAGAGCTAAGATGTTTTCTGCGGCTGGACACCCACGCTCTCGTGTCCAGCCCTTTGAACTCAAGTTCAATTCACTTAGAAGCGGGCTGGCTCATACTCTGACTCAAATGAACCGATTGGGTAATTTCTTCGGTCTCTTGGTCCTGAAGCCCCAGAGCGAGGGCTATCTTGTTCATCATGGACGCCTCCACATCGAGGTAGATACCATCGGCATCGGCAATCTGCATCGCTAGGCCATAAGCAATGGGTGCGGCTCTTTTACGACACGGTTAAATCAAGCAACTGACCGGAGTTTG
>CAYWLO010000100.1:0-14118 GCA_964459035.1 uncultured Polyangiaceae bacterium
TGTGACCAATCGTGCCCACGTTCACGTGGGGTTTAGTGCGTACGAATTTTTCTTTACCCATGACTTTGCCTTGATGCCTTTACGAAACCAATACGTTTTCGTGTGAGCCCTCAACCAGATTCGAACTGGTGACCTCGTCCTTACCAAGGACGCGCTCTACCAACTGAGCTATGAGGGCGGAAGTGTGAACACCTTGATTTTTCGTCCAAGTGTTCACGGAGGGGGAGACGAGATTCGAACTCGCGACAATCAGCTTGGAAAGCTGGAGCTCTACCAACTGAGCTACTCCCCCAATGCTCTTACGATTTCTCGTAAGAGCACTGTGATCATTTGCAGAAGAATTACCGAAATGATTCACAATAAGGGTGGTGGGTGTTGGATTTGAACCAACGTAGGCGTACGCCGGCAGGTTTACAGCCTGCTCCCTTTGGCCACTCGGGCAACCCACCTGAGACGGACGAGATACCGAAGTATCTGCCTTCATTTTGATCGAACGAAAAGAATTCGCCTGACCTACTGAACCGTTGCAACCTTGAGAGCTGCAGTCTTTTACCCCGCAGTCTCCAAATTGAGTGTGCGATTGCACGCTCTTGGCTGCACGGCCAGAGCTGGCGAGGGGACTTGAACCCCTAACCTCCGGTTTACAAAACCGGTGCTCTACCAATTGAGCCACACCAGCAGATACCTGACTAAAAGCGAGGTTCTGAAAAGCAGCACTTGCCCCCGAGGGAGCCTTGTCAACACAAAGAAGTGCGTGGCACGCGGTTTCCTGAAGGAAATCGAGTTCCTTCGGGAGAGCGGTACCCACTACGGACACTGTGGTCTGTTGTTGTTGCACGATGAATTGGCGAAGTGTTGCTCCAAAGAACTGGAGCTAAAGAGTCGGATCCCCTGGAAATCAGGAGGAAAAACCATTTTCTCACGATTTTACGCGGGGGCCAGAGCTCCTGCGCGCAAGGGTGAAAAGAAGACATTCTCCTTCTGCGGGGTGACGTGGGTTAGCCCCAGCGAATGCGTGAGTCAAGCATCTTTCATACCGATCTGAAACGAAGGAAGATTGAAGGCATTTTGTCCTCTCCGAGAGGGTGTAGACCAGGTGGGTCAAAAATGACCCACCCTAGTTCTTTGAACTTTTCCTCTTTTTCTTAGCTCGCCTAGTTAAATCATCGAGGGCGTCCTGCAATTGTGTGCGGGTGTAGGGGAGTGCGTCTATCGCAACTTCTTCGGCGACCTGCGCCTCCTGAATCTGCACAAGAGATGCACGCGCTAGCTCTCCCCAGCGGTCTTCTTCGGGGGTTCGGTCTAAAAGCGTCACAGTTGAACGCATGACTGAAAGAGACTTTCTCAACAAGATGGAATAGCGCAAGCGCAACGCACCCTCGAAGAGTTGTTGCCGCTTGAGGGTATTGACCTCTTGAGGAGGAGGCATGGACATTAAGTCTCGATGAAGTTGATGATAAAGTTCGCTGACACGAACACCCGACATAGAAGACCAATGAGCATTCTGTGAACGCATTGCGCTAGAATATGCTCCTTGTGCATCAAGAATTAGTTGACAGCGTTCTTCAAGGGCTAGGCCAAAATCAGTGGGTAGAGGATCAAAAGCAATTCCCTCGGCCTTTTTACGACGTAATTCTCCCAACGAAAAATAGAGAGATGCGACATCAAGAGGTGGGGTATCGACCCTATCAAATGAATAAGCGTCTATGATGGACCTAGCTCTAGATATGTGAAGCTGTGCTTCTTCTAATGAGTTATTTTCGATACTGGCAAGAGCCAAAGCTGCCAGTATCGAAATGCGCTCTAGGGGGCCCCTTTCTTTATTTTGAATACCAGCGGCACGTACCCCCGCCTCCGTGTACCTCTCACGATATACCAATATTCGCACCACTCGCACCTGAATCCCGTCCCTGAGGGAACCAGCAGGAGCCTCGGCTACGTAGCGGGAATAGGGGTCCAAAGCAGCGCCTAAGTCTCCCTTAAAGTCTAGAGCGGTTCCCCACCCCTTGAGGGCCCGCAGACGATTGGCGGAACTGAGCGCACCCTTTGCCACAAGGCGAAATTCCGCAATGGCTGCGTCCAATCGCCCTTGCTCCAAGTGAGTCTGAGCTCGCTCAAGTAGTGCGTCGGTGTCCAACGCTTCTTGCGCCGTGACCAAAGTAGTCGGCGCGTAAAAAGAAGAAGTTGATACTTTACGTGGATGGTGTGACGGGGCTGCGACACCAGCACAGCCGCTCGACAAACCCATCAAAAAGAAAGGCGCACAGAAAACGCTCAGTCTGCGTTGCCAACACAAAGAATTCAGTCGGCCTGAAGGCAAGTGCCTTCCTGACACGCGAAGCCCGGATCGCAATCACTTGTCCACTTGCAGGCGTCACCCAAAACCTCAGCCTCTTTCTTTTCTTCGGTCTCGGGCGGACCAAATACATCTTGATTGAGATCTTTGAGAGTCTCGTCAAGACGGGTGCGCTCATCCTCGAGGAGAGCCGGCTGAGAAGCTGAATCTCCAGCTTTGGCGAGGCCCAGCCAGTAGCGAGCGTCTTCGCGAAAACCTAAGCGAAAATCTGTCATGCCTCGAAAGTAGGTGTAGCGAACCACCTCGGGCTTACTCAGACTGTCCTGGTTGTGCTCTAGGTTGCGCCAAACGGCGAGGGCAGTCTCGTACTGATTCTGCTCGTAATAGCCCTGACCGCGCTGCAGCTGATCTTTATAATTTTGACACGAGCTCAAGGTGAGCCCCGCAAAACTCAGAGTAGAGAGGGCAAAGGCAACACCTAGTAAAGAAAAACGCAGCTTGAACACGGGCGGAGCGTACCGTGCGTCGGCACTACCTGGCAACGAAAAGAGCCTATTTGAGGACAAAATCAGGTCTTCGTCGTCGACAAACGCCTCAAGAGCCGTCTAAGGGCCCACGACAGCGGTAACGAAGTCGCGCCACGGGAAGCTGGTCTTCTATGGCTTTTCGCTCGCGTGGCGAACGAGCGATGTGTGGATGGTCCTCCACCCGAGCTTGTGCCTCCCAAGGCTCAAAAGCAGGGCACGCATCCACGAGCGCCTCATATTCTGCCGCCCGCTCGAAGACATCGGTCTGAATCAGTAGTTCTCCTCCCGGAATCAACACCCGCGAGAGTTCCACCAACAAAGGGTCGGCAATAACTAGGCGCTTGGCATGGCGCTTTTTCCACCAAGGGTCGGGAAAGTGTAAATAGGCGATGGAAACAGAAGCCGCGCGAAAACGGGGCAGCGCCTCTTTCGCATCCTCAGCAAAAATACGGCCTCGATGGGCCAAACCACGCTTTTTTAAGCGATCATCTACGATGGTCGCCCATTTTCTGCGAATTTCTAGGCCAATGACACGAGCCTGAGGATCAACCTCTAGGCGCTCAATAGTGAACCAACCCCTTCCCGGACCGATCTCTAGCTCTACCGGGCGGGAGGGATCGCTTGATTGGGCGGAAGATTGCTCGCCCGACGGTGGCTCGTCAAAAAGAGTGCGCGGATCCACCTCCCCTTCGGCTGGCAAACGGGGATAGTGCTCGTAGGGGTTCTCGCTCATGTACTTGCTCTCTACTTCCACGCCCTTGAGCGATTGTCGAGGACCAGGGATTTGCCGCAAAGACAGTGGTATGGGCCCACCATGCAGACGCGAGAGCTAGGGCGCACCAAAATTCGAGTCTCGGAGCTTTCCCTCGGAACCTGGGGTCTTGCAGGCGACGCTTACGGTGAGGTACCCCCAGGTGAAGCGAAGAGAGTCATTGAACGAGCGCTGCTGATGGGCATCACTCTTTTTGAAACCGCAGATTGTTATGGCCAAGGTGAGCTTGAGCGTCTCTTGGGGTCAGTTCTCAAGAAAAAGAAAGTCACGGTAGTCACCAAATGGGGTACGGACCTCGCGGGTGCCCCCGCTCAAAAACGATTTGATCCTGAATTTATCGAAAAAAGCGCACGTGCCTCGCGCCATCGCCTGGGTGCCGAGATTCAGCTTATTGGTTTGTTACACAACCCTTCATGCGAAGCGTTAGAAAAAGGTGACGCGACCGCAGCCCTCAAGAAGCTTAAAGAAGAGGGCATTATTCAGAGTTGGGGTGTAAGCGTGGGCGACCATGATGTGGCCAATGCGGCAATCGATGCCGACACCCCCCTTCTTAGCTTTGCTCACAATCTACTCCAAGTTCAGCCATTGCGATCTGTCGAGAAAAAGATCAAAGAAAAAGGCATCGGGGTTCTAGCCCACTCTCTACTCTTTTATGGCTTGCTTGCAGGGCGCTGGGCCCCCAATAAAACATTTCGTATGGCCGATCATCGCTCAGAACGCTGGCCAGGCGGAATCGCTTCGAGAATTCGCCATTTGGACGCGGTACGCCCCCTGGTCTCGGGAGACGTCACAACAATGAGAAGTGCGGCAGTGCGATTTGTGCTCTCCAACCCCCTGATCTCCAGTGCTATATTGGGCCCACGTACCAGCTCTCAGCTGGATCAATTGGTCCGCGAATGTCGGAGTGTTGCCCCCTATCTTTCCGAGGGAAAACTCAGCGCCCTAGAGGCTCGCCTCGAAGAGCTCAAAGTTCCTCGATAGGTTGAGAATTGGGGCAACCTCTTTACCTCTTGGCCGTAGATCGAACAGAACTCGATGGGCATATTTCTCCAAGGGTTTGAAGCATAAATAAAGATGGACGAAATTCTTCGAAAGATGCTGAGGATCGCCGCAGAAGCGGCCGCTCAGGTCATGGAAATTTATGCCCTGCCTTTTGAAGTAGATTTCAAGGCCCCCTCCGATCCGATCACGGAAGCGGATCGCGTTGCGAACGAGTTCATCTGCGCTCGCCTAAGAGAGGAGTATCCTGATATTCCAATCGTGGCAGAAGAGAGTCCTCCTGAAGAATGGGCCAGCTTCCGCAAGTCCGAACGAATTTTCTTTGTTGATCCCGTGGACGGGACTCGAGAATTTGTCGCACGAACCGGTCAATTTGCCACCATGATTGGGCTCGTCGATGGTGAAGAGCCCACCCACGGGGTGCTTCATGCTCCCGCTCAAAGAAAAATTTGGGCGGCTGCAGTAGGCCAGGGTGCTTTTCGGATAGATGAAGGGGGCTCAGAACAACGCCTCTCCGCCCTGCGTGACAAGAAGATCTCCGATGCAACGGTCGTTTCCTCACGCAGCCAACGAACAGAATTGAATAAAAATGCACTCGATCTCCTGCAGGCGAAAAAAATTATCCCCATGGGCAGCGCCGGATTGAAGGGCATGGCGGTCGCAGATGGTGAAGCAGATATATACCTAGCTCCACAATTTGCAGGTTGTCTCTGGGATAGCTGCGCTCCCGAGGCTGTGATCAGAGCATTAGGAGGCCAATTCACCGACGTGCAGGGCCAACGAATCAACTATCGAGCAGGCACAATGGAAAATAACCGTGGGGCTATCGCAGCAGCGCCCCAACTCCATAATGAAGTCGTTCGGCGCTTAAGTCTGCTCTTTCGTTGACAGTTTCCACACCTCCGGCGTACCGTCTCAAAACCTGATCGTCCCACCATACGGGGCCCTTTTTGGGAGGAAAATAGATGTTACGTCGTCCTTCACGCGCGAGTTTCGCGCTCATTCGTTCAATTGTTTTAGGTAGTGCTTTCGTAACTACCTCTGTTGTTGTTTCTCCTGTTCTTGTGGGCTGTGGTCCCACAGAAAATCAGCCTGAATATTGGCTAGAAAAACTTGAAGACCCAAAGTACCGCCCCAAGGCTGTGAAACGTCTTACTCAATTTCTTGATGATTCATTGGGTAAAGTCCAGGGAGATCTAAAAGATGAGAAAGTGCAGGTTCTTCTTACCACGTTGGTGGGTCCTCTCACCAAGGTCTACGTTGAGCATTATGGAGATCTCGATACAAAAACTCGAGTGAACCTGATCAAGCTACTTTCGGACTTTCGCGACGAGCGTGCTGTTCCTGCTTTGAAAAAGGCTTTTGAGGAATTTGCTAAGCGTCCCCGCGAAACCAAAGACGAGCAAGACATCAAGTGGGCAGTGCGCGCCTACGGTGACATGAAGTCCAAGGAACTCGCGGGACCTGTTCTCGCTGCTTTTGAAGCTCTCAAGGCTCATACTCAGTTGGGCGGAGTCACCTACAAAGACTACAGCAAAGCGATGGTCGCAGCCCCCAGCGAGTCTTGGGAAGACGCTCTTGTCACCAAGCTTGCAGCCAAGGTAAAGCACCCCAGTACGGGCAAAAATAAGTCGCAAAAGCGTGACTTGATTGAGCCCTACCGTGATGAACTCTTTTGGCAGGTCACTGCAGCTCAGGTTCTGGGCGCTTTGCAGAGCAAAAAGGCCGTTGAGCCCCTCATCAAGACAATTCTTGACCCCTCCAAGGGCGATTTGGCGACGACTTCACTGCTGGCCCTCGTAAAGATTGGCAAACCGTCAATCGACCGTGCTGCGAAGATTTTTGACGAAAGTGATCCTCTGGTTTCTTTCGCGAAGAAGGCCATCAAGAAGGCCACAGACGCAAAAGAAGAGCCCAAGGGTAATCCTGCTCTTGCAAGCGCTGCGGCCATCATCGGAATGTGTGGGCGTTCTGACGGTATTGCTCCGATTCTCAAAGCACTTGAAGGAAAATTGGAAGATGCCGACAAGGCCGTTCTTGCCAACGAACTCCCCAAGATGCCAGCTACCGCCGAGTCCAAGGCTGCCTTCAAGAAGACGTTCGAAAGCCTGCCTCTCAGCGCTTCCCTTCGTCGTACCCCCGCCCTCATTGTTCTGGCAGAATCGGCGGCCAAGTTCTACGACTCGACGATGGTCGAGTGGATGCTTGAGCGTGCCAAGAAGACCAAGGGTGCAGGCGAAGAGAAGTTGGGTCTCCAACAATCGCTCGTAACCTCAGCACTCAAGATTGCAAAATCTAACCAATGGGAAGCGGTTACCAAGGCAGCTGACAAGTACAAAGCGGGTGATCTTGCGAAGGGCATAGCTCCTCTCATGAAGTCCTGTGGTGATAAGGTTGCCTGCTACCTCGATGCGGTCGAGAAAACAGAAAACCAAAGTAAAAAGAACCAGCTCTCAGGCATCAAGGCCGCGTACATGATTGGTGTTTTGGGCGACTCAAAGGCCCGCGACTCACTCATCGAGCGTCTCTCATCTCTTGAAAATGGCGCTGTCGCCTTTGTTGCAGCCCAAAGCATCGATCACCTGACGCCGAAGTCAGCACCCGATGTCGTGAAGAAGCTTGAAGAGCGCATTGCCAAGAACGAGAAATCTGCCGATCCTGGCAAGCTTTCTAAAAATAGCACCCTGAAGCAAATCGCTTATCGTATCAGTGTTCGCTAAGCACTTTTTTTGCTCCTAGTACCAAAGGTCGGAACTTCGTGCCGGGTTTTGGTACCCATGAGACAAAAAGTAGTACCGAGGGCAAATAGGGAGGCTATTGCGGGTTTCATCAGGCCCCCACTTCAGTTGGGTCTGGTGAAACCCGGCACGGACTTCCGGCACGAGGTACTAGTGCAAAACGCCGCAAGGCTTTGAGCACAAAACAGACGAAGCGCGTTTCCAATTAGGGAGCGCGCTTCGTTGCATTTTTGGACAATCCCCTGCTCCAGCAAGAAGCAGGGAAATTTATTGAATCTTGTAATCGCGCAAACGGCGATAGAACGTGCGCCGTGCCATGCCTAAGAGCGTTGCTGCTTTCGCGCGATTCCACCCCGTTTCCTCAAGGGCTTCCACCATGCGACTGCGCTCTCCTTTTTGGTGTTCGCTGAGGGTTCCCCGTTTACGATTGTCCATTTCGGAAACGGAAGGACTCGGTGCGCCCTTACTTCTTTTCGTTTTTTCGAAAGCGAGGTTTGCTGAAGGCGGAGTCGGGCGCTTATTGGAATTTTCTTGAACCGATGGCAGAGAAAGATCCGCCTCGTTGATGAAGTCTTGATCGGAGAATATCCATGCATTCAGTAGAATATTCTCTAATTGACGAATATTTCCAGGGTACGAATATTGTACCAATTGAGCGAGAGCCTCTCGAGAAATGCTCTTCTTTTCTTGTCCAAAACGCAGGGAAAATCTTTGAATAAAGTGGTCGCAAAGAAGGGGTATATCTTCTTGTCGGTCTCGCAATGCTGGCAGGGCAAGTTCTACAACTTGGATCCTGTAAAGTAGGTCTTCACGAAATTCCCCAGTGGCCACTGCCTTCTTTAAATCTTTATTTGTCGCAAAGATCACTCGGACATCAATGGGTATTTCCTCTTTGCCCCCCACCGGACGTACTTTTTTCTCTTGGAGAACTCGCAGAAGGCTCGCCTGCATTTTGAGAGGCGTCTCGCCTATTTCGTCCAATAGAAGAACCCCCCCTTCGGCTTCGCGAAAGAGTCCTTTTCTGTCTCGATCGGCTCCGGTGAATGCACCGCGAACATGCCCAAAGAGCTCACTTTCAAGAATTGACTCGGGAATGGCCCCACAATTGACGGCCAGCATTTTACCCTTTTCGCGTAAAGAACCCTCGTAAATCGCACGAGCCGCGACCTCTTTTCCTGTGCCACTTTCACCCGTGATCAAGACGGATACATTGGTGTCTTTTACCCTCTCAATCAGAGAATAAACCTTACGCATGAGGGCGCTTGTGCCCACCATGCCCCCATAGCTCGCGTGCGAGGCTAGTTGATTCTTTGTTGAACGCAGCTCGGCTCGGACTTCTCTTAGACGTGTTGTGCGTTTGCCCAAAAGCTCTTTGAGGGAGGCTCGTGCTTCTTTGAGATGGCGATTGCGCTCCTCCAGGATGCGAGTTTTTTCTTGGAGTTGGGAGATCAGGCGTGAATTTTCGAGGGCAATTGCTGCCTGGTCGGCAAATGCCTGCAAAGTCGTGATCTCGTCGCCAAATCGAGGGCGCGCCCCGCTGCGAGTTTCTATATAAAGCGCCCCTACAGCAGCCCCCTTGGGCGAAAGGACTGGCACACAGGCTACCGCCGATACCTGGGAAAGATGCACCGACTCGTAGGCAAGTAATCGTTTGTCGCGCCCCGCATCAATGCTGACTAGCGGTTTGCGAGTTGATAATACCTCCCCGGCGAGAGAACGGGAAAACGCCCGGTGCTCTTCTCCTTGCCCGCCGCGGCTTGCGCACACAATCAACTCCTCGGCACTAGTGCCCAAGAGAAGATAACCACGCTCCGCGGAAAGAAGCTCACAGGCATGAGCAACTATTTTTGTGCCGAGCCTCTCCAAATCGACCTCTCCCGCCAAATCGCTATTGATGGCCAGTACTCGTGCGAGACGTCTTTCGAGAGGCGTCATGCTCAAGCGAGAGATTGCGTCAGTGCCACTCAGGGAGATAAATTCTTCGCCTTTTCCCATCAAAGACGGTTGCTTGATATTCTCTCGTCTACGTAATTTGCGGCGCCGGGGCTCGCTCCAGTACACCTCACGTAAATCATGAGGCAGGCGAGCTCCAATTTCTTCTAAAATCTCGACAGCAACGCTGCGAGCACGTTCGGATTTTATTTGTAAACCAGCTTTACACAGTAAATCGGCCTCGAGGGCAGCCGCACGCCACGCCCACTCGCGCTTTCCCGATTTTTCGGCCAAGGCGCGCGCTTTCTGCGCCGAAGACTCGGCGAGGCTCTCCTCGCCACCCCAATGAGCAATACGAGCCCGTGCAAGAAACAATAGGGCGTTCTCTTCGCCGCCAAGAAGGCGTTGCCCTCTGTCAAAAAACTCCTGAAGAGTCTCCAAACTTGGCATATAATCCGAAGAAGAGCGTTCTTTTTTCTCTGAAATATCGGCGGCGATTAAGATGGACTCCAGCAGGGCTTCGCTTGCGTCATTGTTGCGACCAAGTTCTTCCCAAGCTTGAGCGCAAAGCTCCAATTGGCTCAGTGCCGACTCAATATCACCGCTGCGAGCAAAAAGTTCCCCCCGCAGACCGTAAAGTTGAGCCTGGGAGGTCGCGGGCAGTTTACCCTCACTCTCTACACGCGCGATCTGCATACGAGCGCGCTCGCAACGCCCCAAATAGAGATCTAAGTTGGTGAGATTCAGCAGCGCTTGCAACACAGAACTGGTTCTCCCTGCCCTTCGAGCCGCGTCGACAGCACTCTCTAATTGTTCAATTGAACCCGCGACATCACCGCGCTCTTTCAACAACCCAGCCAGGTTGATTTGAGCAGAGGCTAACATGCCGCTGTCTCCCCCCTGTTGAGCCGCAGCCATTGCACCCCGATAGGAGTCTTCTGCCGCGCGCAAGTCTCCTGCTCGCAATTGGGCAGTGGCCAAAGATGAGCCCACTAGGGCCAAGATACGCAAGTTGTCAGCCTTGCGGGCCTCTTGAAGCCCCTTCTTTAAAGACTCTAGCGCTTCTACATTCTGCCCCAAAAACGTAAATGCCAAGCCTTGATAGGCCAAACCTTCGGCACGCGCTTCAATCTGCCAGTGCTCGGTATTTTTAAGTAGAGACAGAGCCTTTTGGTAGTCGCCAAGGCCCAAATGGGCGCGCGCAGCCGTCGCCCCAATGCGTTCCTTGAGGGCCTCATCTCCAACAACTTGCAGGGCCTGTGTAGCAAACTTGAGCGCCTGAGCGGCAGAACCTGCTGCCAGTTCATAACGAGCCCATAGCCAGAGGCTGAGCGCCTCATTGTCCTTTAATTTCTCTAAGAAAACTCGTGCTTGGGCGTAGTGTCCCCTATCCAGCGCGCTGGTTGCTCGCTCGTGGAGACTGCCACTCTCTGAGATGGTCCCAGACAAGATACGATCGATATCTTGCTCTGTCCCCACAGGCACGCCTTCGGCTTGCTGAGCAAAAGCGCGCAAAGCACCCGGAGTTCCTCCCACCCGTTTTACGACGTGCGCAACCAACGAACCCGACATAGCGGGAAGAGCCGCACGAAAAATTTCCCGAATGACAGGTAGCTCTAAGGGCGGAATGAAGAAGCCGGCATGGCCAGTGCTTGAAACTCTTTGAATCAGTCTGGCTCCTTTTTTAAGAGCTTTGGTGAGTTGCCCTTCGATTTCTTGAGGCTCGGCGTCCACAAAAAGCAAAATACCCGGCCGCGACAATTCTTCTAACTCTTGAGCGGCTAGTCCGCTTTTCACAAACTCATCATCAATATATAGCGCAGCGCGCTCTCCCAAAGCCGCCTCCCAAGCGGCCCGGCGCATCAAGGTCGAGCAACCCGACCCCCTAGGAGCGGCAACACCTAAGCTCTCCCCCTCGGCGAGACCTTCGACGCATTTGTTGAACTGATAGGCAGTAGCGGCCCAGCCGCATACGGGCCAAGGTGGTCCCCAAGGAGGGGGCATGGCAACGTCCCCACCTAAGGCAGCACGCAACGCTTGAGCGAACTCGTCCACCGAAGGAAAACGCTCTTGAGGATCCCAATGGGTCGAGCGAGCGGCGAGACTATGCAGAGCGAGCTCAGTCCTCTCGGTAAATTGTAGATTGCCCCCCTCGGCAAGTAGATCGCAGAGAATCACCCCGAAAGAATATACCTCGGCCTGAGCAGTAAGCGCATGACCGTTTTTTACCTCGGGAGCGGCAAAATGAGGAGTCAACCCAACAATGCTCTCACCACCCTCTCTCAAAGCAATGGCCAAACCCAAGTCAACCAAAGCCACTGAGCCATCCTCACGTACGATGAGGTTGGCGGGTTTAATATCCCCATGAAGAAGCCCCGCCCTGTGAACAATTGCCAAAGCGCTTGCGGCAACACAGAGAAGCGAAAGAGCGCGACGTGGCTGCTCAACTTGAACCTTCTCAAAACTCTCACCTTCGACCAGCTCCCGTACGAGAAAAAGTCGACCGTCCTGAGCACGCCCCAGATGCAGAACCTTGGGAAATCCCCAACCCTCTAAGCCCGAGAGAGTCGTGGTCTCTCGAATCAATGCCTCCACCTCGGCCCCTTGATGCCCCGAGTTCAAGACTTTAAGGGCCACGCGCCTCCCCGACGCGCGATCTTGAGCGGCCCAAACTTGTCCACCCCCTCCGCGCCCCAAAAGACCCGCTAACTCGTAGCGGGCTGGAAACACCGAAGCGTCTTCAGTTTGAGTGCTCACAAGAAGATGGAATAATCCCCGCCTAGCCCAACCCAAAAACCTGAAGAACCAAAACCAAAGTCCAGGCGACCCACAAATTCGTCAATGGGCTGGTAGCGCAAACCTGCTTGAAAGTTGATCCATGGGTAAACGGGCCAAACGTCACTACTCGCGCCACCGTTCACAATATCATAATTACCGGCAGGGCAATGACCAGCTGGGGCGCTCGGATCTCCTGGCCCGCGACAGTTTTCGAGATTGTCCAAATCGGATTCCTCGTAACGCCCGTTGGGGGAGTATGCCTCGTTGCGACGTAAATCGCCGCCGACGATGCCAAGACCAAAGCCCCCGCCTACCTGAAAACTGAAGCGATCCATTAGCTTATGGTCCCACATGGCGTCGATGGTCAGGTACCAAACACTTAGATCACTTTCGATATTCTCCCAATCCGCGTTTGGATCAGTTTTGCCTTTGAAGGCAGTTTGCTCCATATCGTAATAGGCTATCCAGGGGCTAAACATCACCTGAAAGCCGTCGGCTGTCTTGCCCCAATAGCCACCAATTTCGGGGCCTACGCCATGCACGACAATGGTGCGCCCGCCATCGACACCAAACATATTGATGAGAAATTTAGGAGTGACCATCGCTCGGTAGCGCATGCCCAAGAGAAGTTGCGTATTGCCCGTTTTCTTATTTGAAATGGGATCGCCGCTTTTGATTTCTTCAGGCTCCGCAGGAGAGCTTTCGGGCTCCTCATCCAATTCATCCAAGTCGCTTTCTTCTGCGTCAGCGGGGTCGTCCAGGGCGTCAGCTTCGCCCTCATCAGCCAAAGACTCTGCGGAATCGTCCTGGGCCAGCGCCGGAGCACCCAAGGTAAGCACCGACACGCCTAGGGCTAGAGCCGTAAGAAAACGAAATTTTGAAGAAGGGACCTGCAACATGAAAAAAAGTCTCCAATAAGAGAGAAAGAGCGGAGGAAATGACCGGGGCGAGTGTGCCACCCCCTGTGCTCACTGGAAAGAGCTGATTGAGTACAGGCCATGATTTGCCTTCACGACTTTTGTTTGCCTTTCGTCCCGACAGATCAGCGGGCACACTTGAATGATGAACAAACTACCCGACGCAAGCCGTGACAATGAATTTCGCGAAAAGCTGACAGAAAACCAATATGCAATCACCAGAAGAGGAGGAACTGAGCCGGCCTTTTCTGGAGTCTATTGTGACGAAAAACGCGAGGGCACCTACACGTGTGTATGCTGTGATGCCGAACTTTTCTCTTCTACCCATAAATTCGACTCCGGTAGTGGCTGGCCAAGCTACTTTCAAGCGCTTGCAGCAGACAAGATCAGGGAGATAAGAGACAGCAGTCATGGCATGGACCGCGTAGAAATTCGCTGCCAACACTGCGATGCCCACCTAGGCCACGTATTTCCAGACGGGCCTGCCCCCAGCCATCAACGCTATTGCGTCAACTCGGCCTCACTTCTACTCAAAACCCAGTGAATGCACGTGACCGAATCAAAAAATCGAGACAATTAGAATGCTGAAATTTTACCAATACCCACAATGTGGAACCTGCAAAAAAGCGCTCAAATGGCTCGATTCTGAGGGAATCAAGTACCAGTCAATTCATATTGTGGATTCGCCACCTTCGCAAAAAGAGCTCAAGGAGGTTCTCAACAAAAGTGCTTTGCCTCTGCGCAAATTGTTCAATACCTCGGGGCAAGTCTACCGAGAGGGAGGTTACAAGGATAAATTGCCCAACATGAGTGAAAAAGAGGCAATCGAGGAGCTGGCGAGTCACGGTAAATTGATCAAACGCCCGTTCCTTATCGGCAAAGCGGTCCACCTCGTTGGCTTCAATGAGCAAAGCTACGAAGAAGCGTTTCGCTAGGACCAGCGCCCTACGAACAACAGCAACCTCAGCTTAGATGTAGCACTCATGAGGGATCGCTTGAGGAGCGCTCACCCCGAGGAGAGATTTCTTAGGGTCCGGACAGTTTGGAGAGAGGAGAGATTGCCGGGCCTCACGAGTGCCATGCATGTAGAACGGCACGTTCTTGCTCTACCCAAACAAATTCCTCCAAAAGAAGCCAGCTATTCATGCCCCAAAGAAGC
>CAYWLO010000101.1:0-14042 GCA_964459035.1 uncultured Polyangiaceae bacterium
TGGCTCGGTTCCTCTGAGGAATTGATCCCAGCTCAATGCGATGCTGTTTAGTACCTCGTGCCGGAAGTCCGTGCCGGGTTTCACCAGACCCAACTGAAGTGGGGGCCTGATGAAACCCGCAATAGCCTCCCTATTTGCCCTCGGTACTACTTTTTGTCTCATGGGTACCAAAACCCGGCACGAAGTTCCGACCTTTGGTACTAGTTCGCAAGGTTATTCTGCTCGGCAGGATCTTTGAACAAATTATAGAGTTCAATACTTCCCGTACTGCGATCAAGAATCAATTTCATGGGCCACTCGATACGTGCCTTGCGGTGTCGGCCAAAGCGAATGCACTCAGAAGCGACTGGAGCTGCCTTCATGGGGCCCCCTCGCAGTCGTTCCGCCATTGAGTGACCTGTAAAGGGCACGTCGGTTTCTATACCTAACATATCAAGCAAGGTAGGGGTTAGGTTGAGTGCGCTTACGGCGGTATGCTCTTCCGTTGGACCCACTATTCCTGGGGCTCTCAGCAATAGTGGTACTCTGATCACCTCTTCGTAGACGGTGGTTCCGTGAAATGTTCCACCATGCTCTCTAAACTCTTCTCCGTGGTCTGCATGCAGCACAACAATTGTGGAGTCGAGAAGGTTGCGCTTTCTCAAGCCATCAAACAATTGTTGCACCTTGTCGCTGACGCGATTGATGCCTGAATCGTAGCGTTCTATTGCGGGGGCCCCTGGCGCGACGCCGTTGTATGCTTTGTAGGGAGCGTGCAAATCCATAAAATGCAGCCAAACAAAGAAAGGACGAGATGTGTCGCGCTTGTCGAGGTGCGCGAGGGTTCTTTCGGTGAGAGAAAATTCAACTAGGCCCATTCCGTCGAGACTGCCGGTGCGAAACGGTTCTTCGTCCACAATTTCAAAACCTCGCGTAATGCCCGCCGCGCGCAAGTAGAAGACATATTGAAATGTCGTATACGTTTGATAACCAGCTTTTGTAAGTAGACCAGCCAGGGTGGGTGCATTCTCCTTTAAAGGGGTGGGCGTAATTTGTTTGTTGCGAATGGGGTTATCTATCAGCGTGCGAGCGTCGCGCTCTACCATTTTGTAGCCTGGTACTACGGTGGTCGGTGTGAATTTGAGCTGATGAGGGAGGCGTGATGTCATTGTCGCAGTCATCGATTGAATTGTTGCGCACGCGGGAGCGTAGGCATGAGTAAATCGCACAGATGACTTTTTAAATTCATGAAACACCGGGAGAGTGCGGTCGTGACGCAGAGAGTCTATCGTCAAAATAATCAGGTTTTTTCCTCGGTGACTGCCGTGACCGAGCTCCCGCCGAGTCGGTGTAAGGTCGTCCGCCTTTCTCTCAGCTTCTGCTCTTTCTGGTGAAATGTCTTCGGTGAAAATGCCAGTCATTGCCTCCAAGGAAAGTAGCCAATGAGAAGTGAGAGTGGTGCGATTCATGGACGCGTGGCGAAGGGCTGGAAGCACCAGCATGACTCCCACGGAACCAACCGCCAAGACTGCCCACACAAGAGGAGCTGCTAGGTATCGCTCCTCTTGTGTTCCCTTTTTTGGAACCGCCATTGCAAAAAAAAGCGTAACGCTCACCAATAGGATTTGAGCTAGTGAAAGAGCAATGTGAAGAGAAAGATAGAGGCGGGCGTAATAGTGCGTGTTGAAGACGTGCAGCCCTACACTTCCCACCAGTCCGACAAGCAATAAGATGCGCGTGCGTAGCGTTGTCTTATTGAGTATTTTCGACACCACGCTGAAGGGAGTGAGTTGAACAAGTCCGACGAGCGCGAGTGTGACGAGCCAACAAATGGTTGAGCTGAACGCAAGCCCGACTGCCAGAGGGGCGAACGCCTCCAGAGGGGCAAGCCCTTGAAACACCGCGTAAGCAATGTCTACAATCGTGACAAATAAACCAGCCCATACCGCTACCTTGAGGCTATGCGCTCCAACAGTATTTTCGCCTGGGTGTGGAGTAACAGAGTCTCTACGGCGGCCACGTTTGCGAGCTATCTGAATTGGATTCTGGGGAGTTTTCTGTTTCAAATCCGACATCAATGCTCCTCGACCTTAGGTTGCTTGCAAAGCGCCGTAAACTCTCGCGTGAAGGGCGTGACCACGGGGCTAGTGCTCTTGAAGGGACTAGATTGGGCCCCCCATTAGCGAGCCACATGGGGAAAATAAGCATTGAAGCGCTGAAGCCCTGGCTTGTAGTGGGGAAATTTTGTCACGAGTTGTCGGTACAACATCAGCGCCTCTGCCCGCTTGGCCGGTTGTCTTCTTACCACTTCTGCTAGGTTGCCGAAAAGCTTTGGATCGGATGGCCAGCGTGGCTGCCCTTCTCTGAGGTAATGTTCGGCTCCGGTCAAGTCGCCGCGCCTAGCCAAAAGCTTCGCAATATTATTTGTAGCCCGCCGAGCTGATTCTGAATTGTTGTGATCTCGTTCAAGAGCCACTGCGTAAGAGGAGATAGCGGCTTCGTCATTCTTTTCTGCCTCCCACGCCATGCCCAATTGATAGGGAGCCAGAGCGTCATGCTCAGTCTTCGCCACTGCATCCTGAAATATCAGGATATTATCACTAAATAGGAGAGCTCGGTGCATGGTCGTTGCCCACAACGTAGCGCATAGGACGCCCGCCAAGATCGGAGCGAAGCGTCGATGCTCTTCGAGCAAAAGATGGATAAAAATGCACCCGCCCATGACCGAGATCAAAAGATAGCGATCAGCCATACTGTGTTGAACAAAAACGACTAACTGGCTCACAGGAACAAGAGGGAGAAAAAACCAACCCCAGGCAACGAAAAAGCGTGCGTTGGCGTGTTTCCTCCACACGTAAAGAGCGCCCACTAAGCCAAACAGCACGACAGTTACACCCACTATTGATGGCAAGCTCCAGCGTGTAAGCGAGGCGACTTCTTGCACAATCGACAAATTGCTCGGAAAAAATAGTGCCTGCAGGTAACGTAGCCAAACTGGCCCCATGGTCATGGCGGCATGCAATCGACTACCTCCCGGAGGATCCCAGGTCATGCCAACACTCTGAGAGACGGACCATTGCCAGAATACAATGGCCAAACTGACCACCGCTGTTCTAGCATAAACTTGATATTGTCTTTTTTCGACGAGGGATCGCTTTGCCAAGAGATCTTGAAGAACGAAAATAGCGACTGTCACGACGAAGAGCACTTTTGATAGTTGTGCCCCCGCGACCAAAAGTGGCACCAAGACTTTGCGATGGCGGCTCTTGCCAGCGTGTACAAGCAGTGCGAGTCCAAAAAAGAGCAGACCAAGAACGTCCTTGCGACCCGTGATCCACGCAACCGATTCTGCATGAATGGGGTGTAGAGCAAAAAGGGCGACCAGAAAGTCAGTTCTCCAATTGTTGCCTAACGTGCGGCGCATCGCATGCGTCATGGTCGCAATAGCAACGAGGTAGATTGCCAAATTCGTGGCGCGCATGAGCTGAGGATTGAGCCCATAGACCTGCGCCTCTATCCACACGCTTGTATCTCTTAATGGAAGATACTCGGCCCCCAACAATAGACGTGTTTGTTCACCAAAATCTGTCCAGGTATCCCACAAGCCCGCCAGGCTCGGCTTGAGATAGAGTGCGTTTTCGCTCACCATCCACGGATCGTCGAAGTTAAGAAAGCCGCCCGATAGAGACGGTACGTAGGCGAGAAAAACGAGGAAAAGTAACAATACCAAGCGGAACTGCGCTGCGGTTGTCGTGCTCGTTCTTTTCATTGAGGGTGTGCCCACAGAAAAACATTTACCCAAAGGGCACCGTTCTAGCAAGCAAAGCACGTGTTCAGTTCATGCTCAGCTCGGGTGCGTCAAAAACACCGAATACTCGCTTGTCTTTCAGAACACACCCTTCACTGAGTTCTAATTCTTATTGCGACGACTGAAGCGTCCTGGTCCAAACGCGCAGAGCGCTCATGTCTTCACCGTCTCCGCGAACGCCGACACCAACAACAATCGTCTTGTCAAAAACTGATTTCGGCAGGTCGAGATACGATGTTTGCCAGTAAGTTTCTGGCTCGCCCACACCTACGGAGTTGGTGTAAGTTGGACCAGCGAGCTTACCCTTGGACGACAGATGCTCACGCATACCCAACTTGACAGTTCGGGCTGATTTTGTCCGTCGTCACTTGAAGCCCGCTTCCAGTCTTGCCAGCCATCTCCTCCTTTCGAAAGCTCCTCGCCTAACTGCTCGATTCCGGATTCCATAAACCGGATTCTTGTTATCGATTCTTCGTTTGCACGAACACCAATCCCCCGAAGAACAGACCCAGGAGAAACAAAATTGTTTACCCCTCCAAGGGTACCAAATTCTCTTGCGCCTTGAGCTCCCTCCCCCCCTGACCCGATCTTATCTCGCCCCGTTCATGCCTTGGCACTTCAATAAAGTCGCCCGACGGAAACACGCCCTATGCGTTGAGTATGTTTGACTCGTCGTCCGTGGGCAGGACGATCCTACCGTCCCCTCCGTCGGCATCAAACTCCCCCTCTTGGCCGCTAGCGGAGCCGCAACCTACCAAAAGCACAACCGAGGCGATTACTAATAAGCTTGTTCTCCGAGTATACACAGATATTCTTTCTTCTAAGCCCCCCAGCGCAATAAAATACGCAGCTAGGAAAATCAGCACAAGGACATCATATACCCTCTCAAAGAGCAGAAGAAGCACTCACGAACGACTGTGACCATCGCTCGCTCAAACTCAAAGAAATCCCTCTCCATACATAGTTCGGTGGGAGCCCTGGGACATCTTCGTGGGTTCACCCCTAGGTAGTACCGGCGAAAAAAGCCGTCAAAGAGCAGAGAATGAGCGTGCATCGCTAAATGAGCTTGTTTCCTAGTACCAAAGGTCGGAACTTCGTGCCGGGTTTTGGTACCCATGAGACAAAAAGTAGTACCGAGGGCAAATAGGGAGGCTATTGCGGGTTTCATCAGGCCCCCACTTCAGTTGGGTCTGGTGAAACCCGGCACGGACTTCCGGCACGAGGTACTAGGCTATTGAGGTCTTGGAGGCGATGGCGTGAGTTTGACCGCCTTTCAAAGTCAGCGCTGGTGCAACTGGTTGAAACTGTAGGAGCGCTTTGTGGCCTCCGAGGGCGAGGAAATGGAGTCCCAGCAACCAGGGCAAAGCTTTCGTCATTCGCGGCGCGAAGAATACCGCCAACGGCGATCACCCAGCGCTGACCCGGAGAAAGAGAATGACTGGCGATTGATAGGAGTAGTTGATTCATGAGTTTTTCGAACTGGTGTGAAGCCAATTTCAACAGCAACACAAGCCAGACTTACCGGTGGGTGCTTGCCGGGAAGTCTGGCTTTCAGAGCGTCTTTCAAGTCGTTCTTCAAAGCAACAGACACTGTGCACCTACCCGAAACTTAGATTTCTCGATTTTCGCTGCTGACGCTGACTTCCCTGAAGAAGGTGCCCCTGGTGAATTCAACCATTTTCTCACCAGACACCGAGACGCGTTCCACGGCTTGTGGTAGGGGGGCTGCGATGCGCTGCCTTTGCGGCAACAGGGAACACCATGAAGCCTCTTCGAGCACTACCCGTTCTACTTACTATTCTACTCCCACTTGCCTGCAATGTAGCCCGTTCGGGCGAAGAGCCCGCTCTAATAGAGTCGCAGGGAGAAGAGGCGCTGGTGGAGGGTTCTCAATTGCAGAGCACCGCGCTGGGCACCAAGCAGGGCAATTCGGCCGCCTCACCGGGAGCTGAGAAAGAGACAGGCGAACCCGCGCTAGCGAAGCTCCAGTCGACGCGACTATTGAAGCTGAGCCCTGCAATTAAGGCGAAAGGTTTGTCGCTCAATCAACTCACTGAGTCGATCGTAGATAAAAAGCACCAAGTGGAAGTTTACGCGGTCTTCGAGCAAGCTTATGCGGAGGAGCTCTCTCTTCGCGCGTTGAACGAAGCTGGAGAAGAACTCGGGCGCAGCGAGAAACAAGCAGCGCTCAAGCAGGCGGCTGATTCCTCAAGTTACCTCACGTTTCACTTTGATCTCCGTCTGCCTCTGGCCCAGGTCAAGAGTTATCAACTTCACCAGTTGGGACACTCAAAGGAGGCACCTTTTCCCTCCAGCTCGAAAAAGCAGACACGGCCTACGCGCTCGGCCCCCTCCGGGCTCGTTGGTAAAGATCCCGGGGACTGAGCCGCTGCAACCGTTGTTTCTTGTTCCACATTCTCCCTCATTCTGCTCCGTCGCACCAAAAAGCTCATGAAAAGATCAAGCTTACTCCTCGCCCTTTCCTTCAGCAGTGCATTTTGGGCCTGTGCGGGGGGCTCCCCGGCTCCGAAAACAAACGCCGAGAACTCTGCCGCCCCAAATGAAGCCAATATCCCCGTCACGGCTAGTGGCGCGCGTCCTTTAGACGACGAATCAGCCGCGCCTGCCGCCTCCCTATTGGCGTCGCCAGTGTCCGGGCCCGCAAGAGATGATCTCCCACCACGACCAGCGCGTCCCCTCGAGCAGACACCTGTCGATCTCAGTACTTTGAGCGAGCCGCCACGGCTTGTTGTTGACGGCTTTGGCCACACCTCCAAAGTGCGCTCTCTGCTCTATACCCACGATGGTCGTTCTCTCGTTTCAGCAGGATACGACAAGGCGATTCGCGTCTGGTCAGCCAGTACCGGCGAACTCCAGCGTACTCTGCGTGGGCAAATAGGTGCAGGTCCTGCGGGGCGCATTTACGCCACGTCACTTTCTCAAGACGATCGGTACCTCGCAGTAGGTGGCTGGCTCGGTAAAGATGAAAGCCCCCGCCGAAGTTCAGGCTCGAATGCCTTCAAGGTACGTATTTTGGACTTTGCTACGGGGAATTCGCATCGCCTTCTTTCGGGGCACTCTGATGTCGTGATGAGTATCGCCTTTTCTCATCAAGGGCATCGATTGCTAACCGGCGGCGGAGATCGGCGCGCTTACATTTGGAATGCCCGAGATGGCCGTCGGGAGAAGTCGCTCTACGGCCATGATGATGGTGTAACTGCAGTCGCTTGGTCTCCAGACGACCAATATGTGGCCACGGGTAGTATCGACAAGAGCGCATACATTTGGAACGCCGATAGCGGGAAGAAAGTCGCGGAAATCTCGAAACTCGACGGCGCGCTTTCTTCAATAGTCTTCACTCCAAGCGGTCGTTCACTGATCACGGCTGGTGAAAGTGGACGCATTCATATTCACGACGCCAAAACAGGTGAGGAATTGAAGATGCTCGCGGATGTAAGCGCCCCGATTGGCAGTCTCGCTCTCTCTCCAGACGGACTCAACGTCCTAGTGACCACCACGGGCGGGGATTTTGCCAGTCACGTCTTCAACATCAACAGCGGCAAACGCGTTGCTTCTCATCGCCGCCATGACAATGTCGTCTTAGCCTCGGCCATTTCCCCCAACGGAAAATGGGCGGCCACCGCCGGTGGGGCCGATTTTGGCCTTTCGGTTTGGGGTTTGGCAAACGGTCGCGAGCAGATCCACGCGGCTGGGCACGGGTCCACAGTCTGGAACGTCGGCTTCCGCAACGATGGGTCTTCGATTGCTTGGGGAAACAACTTCAATCAAAAGGGCCTGGCCCAGTATCAGCTCAACGGGCCTGTGACCCATGAGCTGCCGCTCTCCCGCCCGGGCGTTCCGTTGAGCGTTGTTGAGGGCGTCCCCGATCAAAGAAGCTTTGTTCGGGCTCAAGAGCACGTCAGAGGCCTGGAGCTCCGCACCCCTTCAGGCAAAGAGCACAAAGAACTCCAGGTTTGGTCCGGCGATCGCCGTCTCGCCAGCATTCGTCGGGACCTGACCAGTGGCTTCGTCCATCGCGTATTTAGTCTTTCGCCAGACGCGGCAGTGGTCGTCAGCGGTGGTGACAACGGCGTCCTTACCAGTTTTGACGCCACTTCAGGCCGCAAATTGCGTGACTTTTCCGGTCACACCGGTGATGTGCTCGCGTTGGCTATTTCTCCGGACGGCAAACGTGTCGTGAGCGGCTCTAGCGATCAGACTGTGCGGCTCTGGGACCTGACAAGCGGAAATCTCCTACTTACTGTTTTCAGAGCGAGAAACCGCGAGTGGGTGGCCTATACACCCTCGGGCTATTACACGTCGTCCCCGTATGGCGATGCCTACGTAGGTTGGCACGCCGATCGAGGCCCCGAGCAGAGCGCTTATTACTTTCCGACGAGCGCACTGGCGAAGCAGCTCCGCTTTGAGGTCGTCGTACGCCACTACATTCTAGCGGATGGCATGATTGCAACGGCGATCAAGACCTGCAACCTCGAACGCCGCGGCAGCCTCTCACCTATCCATTATTACCGTTTCGAAGATCTGCCACAATTCGCTCCGCCCGAGGTCTACTACCTAGATCCAGGTGGCGACTTGCGCACAACAAAAGATCGCATTGAAGTCACGGCCAAGGCCTACTCCCCTTCACTTGAACCGATCGAGAACATGCGTTTCTTGATCAACGGTCGACCGATTGATAGACGCTGGAAGCAGCACGCAGGCTACCCCAAACTTCGAAAAGAGGGCAGAAATGCGGTTTTGACCGCGACCTTACCGTTGCCAGAAAAGGTCAACCGCATCAGCGTGGTGGCTGGTAACCGTTACAACCAAAGCGAGCCGGTCAGCTTTGAAGTGCAGCGTACCGGCGGCAGCGGCGAACTGGAAAAAATCTACCAGCCCGATCTGTATCTGCTCTCGATCGGCGTCTCAGACTACGGCTCGCCCCGACTCTCTTCTCTCAACTACGCAGATAAGGACGCCGAGTCTGTAGCCGATGCCTTCACCAAGAAGAATCGCAAACTCTACAAGCGCGTCATTGCGCGAACTCTCACAGAGAAGAATGCCCAACACCGCAGTGTCACTCGTCAACTCAGCTACTTAACGCGCAACGCCGAGCAGAAAGACGTCGTTGTGGTGTTCCTCTCAGGGTATGCGGCAAAGAGTAAACAAGGCGACTACTACTTTCTGCCGCAGGATGCCGACCCCAGCCGCCTCAAAGAAACGGGCATCGCCTGGGCTGAACTCCGAAAGACTCTCGAGGCACTCCCCTCCAAAGTGGTCCTGCTCCTCGATTCTTCCCACGGCGGAGCCGTTACAGGGAGTCGGAAGAAGCCCCCTGCCCTCGACGTAAGCCATCTATTGCGCCGTAGCCTATCGCCTGAAAGTGGCATCGTAATCATGACCTCCTCTACCGGAGTAGAGCGTAGCTACGAGGCCGCAAAGTGGAAGCATGGCGCCTTCACCAAGGCCCTGCTTGAGGGGCTCGGCGGCAAAGCCGACTACGACAGGGACCGCGTCATCTACATCCGCGAACTCGATCACTTTCTGTCGCAGCGAGTGCCTCAACTCACCGAGGGTCGTCAACACCCTACGACCGAAATCCCTCGCAGCATGCCCAACTTTCCCCTCTCTGACCGATAAGGATCCCCCGCACATGACCAACATTACAAACTCACATCGAGCCTCCATTTTCCGTTCCACTCTCGTGGTGGCAGCTGTTGCTGGCTCCATAGCTTGTGGGGGATCTTCACAGGCTGAGGCAGAGTCTGCGGACTCAGCTCAGGAATCTGAGGAGAACGCCCTGTCCGATGCGCCTGACTGGGTACTGGGTGATTGTCGCGACCAGTTCAAGGGCGACGCAGTGCTCTGCGGTGTTGGCTCAGTTTCAGGCGTTGCGAGCCCTTCTTTGGCACGCAACACTGCAATGGCACGTGGTCGCACGGAGATTGCTCGGTACCTACAAATAGAGGTAAAGAGCGTGCTCACTGACTACCAGGCTGCCAAGGGCGGCGCGATTGAACAAGAAATCGAAGACGAGTCCCAGCAGATCGCAGAGATGACCCTCACCGGTACCCGCATGGTGAAGTACCACTTGGGCAAAGACGGCACTTACTACGCTCTCATGACGCTAGAGCTCGAGTCCTATGAAAAAACCATCGCCGGCGCTCAGTCGATCGACGAACCCCTCAAGATTGCCCTGGTCAACAAGGCGCGAAAGTCCTTCTCCTCACGCGACAGCGAAGTTTCCCGCTACTGAGTCAATGACATCTCACAACTCTAGCGTCCGACGGGTTCTGCTCTTCGCGCGCGTTCTTTTGGGACCGATTCTTTTCTTGAGCGCATGCGGTGGAGGTAGTGGTCAGGCATCCATATCAAGCCCCATGATTCGAGGAGAGGTTCTCGAGCGCACCGAAGGCTTTAGTGAACGGCCAGGATGGGCTGATCAAGGGCAACCATTCGGTAGGAAAGGAAAGTTGCTGCGTGTCACAGGCTACGTGTTGATTGGAGGCTCTCAGCGGCTGGAAGTCGGCTTTCGAGCGTCTGACAGCTACGCGCGTGCCGAACTGGTACGTTTTCTTGCGAGTCGAGTCTCTGCGATCTTAGAGGACAAGCTCGATAGCCAAGGGGTACAAACCATTGCAGAAAGAATCACAGAGCACGCAGGGGCTTGGGTGGAGCAGCTTAGGGTAGCTCAACGCTATTGGGAAAAGCGGCGAGATGGCGACGAGGAAAAGCTCCACATATGGAGCCGGATTGATTTGTCCCCTGAAGAGATGACTGTGCTCACTGATCGTGTGCTTTCTCAGAGTGATGACCTCGCGTCATCTTCTGCAAGTATTCGTCAGGAGCTGGGAGATGGCTGGGATGCGTTGGCTGATCCCAGTAAATATTCGAGCACGACCACGTTGCCCGAAGGGGTCTTTATTCCGGACTGGGCCAAGTCGGGGGATCGGAAAACTGATTCCAATTTTCAGTTCACTTGCCACGGTATGGCGAGCGACGAAAAGACAGCGCGACTTCTCGCAGAATCGCAGTGCAGCGAAAAGCTGTGCAAGCTCTTTGGAGTCCAAATCTCTGCGGAAACAATAGTGAGCGAGGACCTGGAAGGCATCTCAGCCACAAGTGAAGTGAAGGAGCGTTGCGCCGATGTGAACGTTTTGGGACGTGAGACTCCCTATCACACGGGTGATTGTGGCCCGAAGGGGTGCATTTTCTGGCTGCAACAGAGTTACCCCATCAGCTCCTACGAAGCCGAGAAGAAGCGATTGGCGCAGCCCACTGTGATTCGCCAGCAAGTCGTAATTCAGGAAGGGGATAAGCTCTACCGAGACCCCGCCAAGTGTCGCACAGAGCTAAAGGCCTACAGTGGAGTGCAAGGGTTGACGGCACCGCATTTCAAGAAGCGGAGTCGGCACCTGCATCGCGCGCTGAGTTTTTGCCAAGACATCGATGGGCGCGAGGTCGGGCTTTTCAGCTCCCTCGACCATTTGCTCAAAGCACCCTTGCCGTACATCTCAACGGACCACAACTCGAGGAACAAAGATCGCTGGGGGTTTCTGCAGACTGGATCTCAGTTCGGGCCAAGTATTGATCAATCGCGCTTTCTGATCGAGAGGATTCAAATTGTTGTCGCGCTTGTGGACTCGGCTATTCTGCCAAGAGAACTCTACGATCTGAATAGAGAAAGCTCACAACAGGAAGTCGAAGCTGTCATGAAGCAGGTGGTGCGTCTTCCACTAGAGATGAGCCCCTCCAACCCATACTATGCAAAGAGCATTTTGGAACTCGCGTTGGATCGCACGACGAACTACTCGGGAGTTCCCTACTCTCGGGTGCTGCGTGACTATTTTCTGAATCACGCGAGACGCAGGAAGCTCTCTTGTGACTCGGATCGCCACGCCCCTTCAGGCCAGGCTAAAAGAGGTTTTTCTGGGGGACGCGCCATCAATTATTGGGGCCGCGACGGGAGCCTCGACGCCGAAGAGTGGAAAGCTTCCCTGTCGATCCTTCGCCGCACACGCGACAAAAGGTCTGTTCCCTATTGTTTAAAAGCACTTTGGGGCAAAGACAAGAAGGCTACATCCAGGCGTATCGACGACGTGTCTGAATTGATCGTTGGCGGGCAAATCGTTGGGATAGAGGACCCCACCTATGCTTTTCGCCGATTGGTAGAAGCCCTTGACGCAAAAACTCAACTTGCTGCCTACCGTCGATTTAAAAACCGGCTCAAAGGGGCAGAAAAAGAGCGCGCCAAATTAGCACATGAGATTCTGTCAGGTAGCCCTGACGACAAGCTGTATTGCAATGAGATTGTCGATTTTTTTGTCGAAGTGAAAACGGCATTGCCCGAAGCGGACGTCGATGATTCTTCGCGTATCTGTTCTTGCTTACGAGAGCCGGGAAAATACAACAGCATGGAAAAGGGCCCTGACGCGATTCATCGAAAGCGGGCGGTTTCCCTCCTTTTTGAGCAATCGAAAAAAGCAAGTTGCGGCCATATTGAAGAGGAAGAATGGCCCGAGAAATTCTACAATGAAAGCCATCCGAAAGTACTCCCCTGGGTCAACTCGGGTCCATTCGGCCGCTATCGACTGCCATTCGATGCAGAAATAAATGCCTGCATGGTGGAGATGAATATCTTCCGGCAACAAGTTTACGTTACCATTCGCGCGAATTTAGCCGGGGGACGATTCAAATCAACGAAGGTCAATGCCTCCCTAATCTCGACGTCCAAAAATCTCGACTACAGGGAAAAGAATCGGGGATTCGCAAGACGCGCTGATATCGACAAATCGAATCGTGCTATTGCACAATGCATAGAAAAGGTAGTGGCGACTGCAGAAATACCTCCCCAGGTTCCAGCCTTCAAGTCACCCCGTTCAAATCGAGTGTTCTGGGAGTACTGGGGAAAAAATCGAGGAGTAAACTACTACGAATAGGAGCGTAGCTGCAGCTCGATCGGTGTAACTCACCGGGCGCAGCGCACCCCTACGTCGACGTTTTGGTACGAGTCTTCTAGATCGTAGCGAATGGTGGCGAGAACGTCTTCCTTCTCTTTGACGTCCCAGCTACCGCCACGAACCGTCCAGCTATCGTCGCTGGCGGGTGACTCGAGACCAGTATGCCACCTGCTTGAGGTCCACTCCGCGACGTTTCCGCCCATGTCTTGAATTTCAAAGAAGCTGAGGTCTTGGGTTGAACCCACCACCGCCGGACCAAACCAACGACGCCAGACCAGGGTTTTCTTCAGGGGCCGCTCATCTCCCCAGGGATAGATACGGCCGTCCGTCCCTCGCGCCGCAAACTCCCACTCTTCCTCGGTGGGCAAGCGCCCTTTGCGGAATGAACAGTAGGTTTGGGCTTGCGTCTGATTGATACAAGCAACGGGCATCTCCGGTCGATTTCCGACTTGGGGTTTGCAATTGTTAGTTTGAGAGGGAGGTGAGCACACCTGGTCATCCACGCATAGCTGGTACTGGGCGATCGTCACCTCTGTTTGCTGGAGCCAGAACGAAAGCACATGTACTTGATGCGGAGACAAACTCACGGGGTCGGACTCATGACCCATCTCATAGGTGGCGGACGGGATAGGCATCCACCACACCCCCAGTTCATCCTGGGTCCTCTCTGCGCCCGGAGGCACCGTTCCCGCTTGCTTCTCAGGTGTTCTGTGCTGCGTTTTCTCGCTTTTGGGTGAGTCAAACGAAGACACTCGAGAGGGCGTTCTCTCCAATGCACCGGATGATGCCGACACCGTCACTGGTGCTACGGGGGCGGAGGTACAGGCAGGTTGACCGCCCACAAGTACGGTCAGGAGCATGCCTCTTAGCCTGTGGGGCTTCGTTATATCAGTCATAGACTTCTCTCGAGCCAATAGCATTGCGCCACAGCAAAAGACACCTTGGCTCCGGACCATTCTGCAGACGCCTGCGCGAAGGTGACACGGGGGATTGAAGCTATTGTGTCTCGTCGTCCGTGAGCGTGGTCTTGAGGGGCGGCGTTTCTACTGAACGCACAAGGCTTCTTGGGAGTGGTTTGTCTTTCTTCCTGTTGTGGCAAGTGAGGATTGCTTCGCAGGTATCTTCGTAGGCGCACGTGTGTGCTAGCTGAGAAATCGTCAGCCAGTCTGTGCGAACTTCTCCGTACGTGCGCAATTCACAAGCGCGAATGACGGCGTGCTTGTTGTGTCCCCGCCGCACCTGCGGTAAGTGTCAAGGTAGTTGTCGCCTCAAGCGTCACGCCGCGTGACTCATTT
>CAYWLO010000102.1:0-13182 GCA_964459035.1 uncultured Polyangiaceae bacterium
ATGTGGCTCGGTTCCTCTGAGGAATTGATCCCAGCTCAATGCGATGCTGTTTAATTCACGATCCTCATCCCCTTGTTCTTGATCAGCTCCTTCAATGCCCCTCGCTCACCGAGTTGGACGTACTGCAGATTGCTACTCGACGTCCGGCATCACTCATTGCCCTACGCTTGCTAGTCAATTCGCCCCGTTGGATGGCCCGGCGCCGCATTCGGATGAGCCTAATTCTCAACCCGGGCGCACCCCATGGTCTAGCGCTTCCCTTGGTAACCACCTGCCTACGCGACGAGCTCAAGTTACTTATTGAGAGTCCCAACCTCAGCGCAACGCTTCGTTCCGTGGCTCACGAGCTCTACAGAAAATTACCCCCCATGCAGTCAGCTCCAACGGGGCATCAACACTAAGAAGCGTCTCTACCCTCCAAGGGCTCCCTGGCCCCTCCCGCCCCCAAGAACGCAAACCTACCCAAAGCCCGCAGCTTGTTCTAGAGCAGCCTTTCAAATCGAGAACAACGCGCCACGCCCTCTAACACCGGCGCATTGCCGCTTATTCGAAGCAATTTTTCAATGACTACCCGACCAAGCGATCCCTTTTCTCTCCCCACGCCCGCCATATCTTCGCAAGAAGGCAATCGCTCTGTCATTATTTGGTTAGGAGCCGTCTACGTAATGATTTTTGCGATGGTTTTAGTCGGGGGCACCACTCGCTTGACAGGCTCCGGGCTCAGTATGGTGCAATGGCACCCTCTCATGGGAACATTCCCCCCCTCTTCCCCCGAAGCTTGGGACGCAGTTTTCTCGCAGTACAAGCAATCGCCCCAATTCGAATTGGTCAACGGCTGGATGAATCTAGCCGCTTTCAAAAAGATATTCTTTTGGGAATACCTTCATCGCTTGCTTGGGCGACTGATTGGACTCGTCATGGTCTTGCCCTGGCTCTATTTTGTTCTTCGAAAAAAGTTAACCCAGCGAACTTCTCGAGGGGCGCTCTTTGCTGTTTTTCTAGGCGGTGGTCAAGGTATCTTGGGTTGGTACATGGTAAGCAGCGGTTTGGTAGACATACCTGAGGTAAGCCATTTTAGGTTAGCAGCCCATCTAATTCTAGCGCTGCTCGTCTCTCAATGGATCTTGTGGATGCTCCTTGATATGCGAGCCTCTTGGAAGAAAGTCGCAGCTCCGCTCCCTGGAGGCAAGGTTCTACCCATCATTCTATTGCTCTTTCTTTACGCGCAGATCATGTTTGGTGCGTTTGTCGCGGGTAAGCGAGCGGGCCTTTTGGCTGTAACTTTTCCGGATATGAATGGCCACTACTTGCCTGGAGCGTTTTTTTTCGGGCCAAGTGCTCTGCATGATATATTGCAAGAACCCCTCGCCATTCACTATATGCACCGTGCGCTGGGCACGTTTCTATTGCTACTCTTTGTAGGCGCCGCAATCACTATTTGGCGCAAGTCACAACTACACCATGACCGACTCTTAGGACTTTCCCTCCTTGTTTTGATTGTCTTACAATTTAGTTTAGGTGCAGCCACGGTTCTCTCCCTCGTGGCTATTCCTTGGGCAATCACCCATCAGGGGGGAGCATTTATTCTCCTAGGTTGCACAACAGCAATTTTACACCGCGCCTTTAGTCCAAACACGCCTGAGCAAGTAACTCCACAATGTCTAAAGTCTCAATCGCCTCGTCCTGATTGATCGCCTTGAGCCCATCGCTGAGCATCGTCATACAAAAAGGGCATGCACTGGCAATCGTATCGGCTCCGGTGCCCACTAGTTGTTCTGTGCGCTTGGTACTCACGCGATCCTCGTTTTGCTCTTCCATAAACATTTGGGCGCCACCGGCACCACAACAAAGCCCCTTATTTCGGGAGGCTCCCTCTACCTCCAACAATTGCACCCCTTCTATTTGACTCAATATTTGTCGAGGTGACTCGTAAATATCGTTGTAGCGCCCGAGATAACATGAGTCATGATAGGCGACTTTAGCTTGCACCCTGCCGGTAGGAATTAGACGTTTTTTGGCCAAAAGTTCCAATAGAAAGTCCGAATGATGCACCACCTCAAAACGCTCTCCAAAATCGGGGTATTCGTTTTTGAGAGTGTTGAAGCAATGAGGACAGGTTGTAATAATCTTTTGCACGCCCCCCTGGGAACGGTAGGAGCTAAGCGTTTCAATATTTTGCTCGGCCAACATTGTAAAGAGATACTCGTTCCCTGCACGTCGAGCAGGGTCGCCTGTGCATGACTCTTCTTCGGCTAATATTGCAAAGTCTACCCGAGCCTCCAACAAAAGTTGAGCGGTCGCTCGAGCAATTTTCTTGGCTCTCTCATCGTAACTCGCGGCGCAACCCACCCAATAAAGAACGGGGGCATCAGGTTTCTCTGCGGCGGTCGGAATGTCTAATCCTTCGGCCCATTGGGCTCTATCCAATCGAGAAAGATTCCAGGGGTTTCCGTTGGTTTCCATCCCTTCGAAGGGTTTATTTAACTCGGCGGGAAACTCCCCTGCAATCATCACCAAGTTGCGACGCATTTGCACAATTTTATCAACATAACTGATATTGACGGGACATTGTTCCTCGCAAGAACGACATGTGGTGCACGCCCAGAGCACGTCAGGATCAACGACATCTGGCACAAGGGGCCGAGTCTGCAATAAGACTTGCTCGAAACTCACAGGCCGTGGGTGAGCTCCATTGGCGACATCATCCTGATAGGAATAAAGTTCATCTCGCAGGGCAAGTGTGAGATGTTTAGGGCTTAGTTTTTTCCCCGTGAGCGCAGCGGGGCAATTGTCCGTACAGCGCCCACACTCGGTACATGTATAAAAGTCGAGATTATCTTTCCACGAAAAGTTTTGAATATGGCTATAGCCGATGCGCGCATCAGCCAACTTCTCCTCGCCGTCGGTTGCGGCCTCTACCTGTTCAAGAAGAGCCTCAGTACTTCGTGCCAAGGGGGGCAAGCGCCCCTTGGGCGTTTGTGGTCCCAAAAAAACATTCTGCATCACCGTCAAAATATGAAAGTGTTTTGAATAGGGCAGAATATTCAAAAAGACCAAAACAAGGGTAGAATGGGTCCAAAAACCCCAATGCGAAAGAAAAATAAGCGTTCCGATGCTCCTGTTCCCTAAAAGCAGTGAAAAGAAAGACCCCCCAGGCTCAGCCAAATGAAAAGAGACCTCTCCCGAGGCGACTCCTAATGGAGCTATAATCGTCCGCGCAGAAAAACAGACATCGATCCCCGGTGAAGCTGCGCAAAACTCTCGGTAGCGCACATTCAATACCATTGCGGCACCGTCATAGACCATATCCGAGAGCATCATCGTTGCGATAATGCCCAAAATAACCAGACCCTCGACGCTGAGGGACATGCGCTTTTGCGCATTGAGTGTTCGAAAATATACAAAAATGGCAACACCTGAGAGCACCGCCAAAGCAAACACATCTTTTAAAAAACCGTAGGTGATTCCCAATAGAGTCTCTGGCCCTAAAACCCACAGATTAAATCCAGCGTCAAAACCACGCCCCCAAAGAATCAATGTGCGAAGCAAGAGCACGCCAAATCCAAAAAAGATAAGATTGTGAGCTATGCCAGCCCAAAAATAATATCGCAATTTCTTTTGCACAAAAGCGTAGAGGAAAAGATCTTTCAGGCGGTCTGCCCATTTGTCAATTCTACTTTCCCAAGGGGGCGAGCCTACGAAAAGTAGAAGCCAGCGGCGTCGAGCACTCCAGGCAAAAAGTCCCCACAACCCCAACAGCACCAAAGTCATTCCGAGCGCACTCATAGGGGTCAGCTTACCTAGCCCACCAAAAAACCACCAACCTACCAATTCATAGGCTTTGACCTCTCCTTTATGCGCCATCTTTAAGGCTTTGGCGGCGGCGCTCTTCACCAATTCGCTGGGGAACACGACCTAGCCAAAGTGGTTCGAGAAAGCGAAAGAGGTAAACAGATGCTTAAATAACGGTGACGTTTGATTTTTTTGGTAAGGCTAAAAATTCCAACTACTTTATCGTCCCCTTTCGCCCTTCCTCCTTCAAAGACTCCGCCTCCGTGACTTCTCTGGGCTAAAGTAGGACCATGCGCCCCTTCTCCCCCTCCCCTTCAAAGTTCCCCACTCTCTTAGCGCTCACGTACATTCTCAGCGGCTGTGGTCCAGCAACAGGCGCCTCAGAAAATGCCTCCAACCCGGAGGATTCGGGGCTTAACCTCTGTGCGGCCCCTCCCTGTTCCAATGGCACGGGGGCTTCATCGGCAGAGGGAGGCGCTTCTGGAAACACAGCCCCAGGGGGGAACCTCAACACAGGGGGCAGCACACAACAAGGGGCTGGGGGTAGTGGAGCAAGCGTAGGATTGCCTACTGGAGGAATTAGCGCCACCGGAGGAAACAGCCCAGGGGGAGACATCGAAACCTGCGACCGAAAAGTAGACACCAGCACCTACAACTATGACGCAAATATTCCCCCCTCACCGCTACCACCAGGGGGGTTAGCGGTGAGGGACACGCCCCTCTTTGTTTCCTTGGGGGTCGACGATAACTTTGAAGTGCAAGGCATTGACTGGTTAGTGAGTCAACACACGGCTTTGGACGCTAAATTCTCGCTTTTTAGCAATAGCGTGCACGTGGCGACCTCGGGAGACTCCTGGTCTCGAGCGGCCAGCGCCGGCATGGAGATTGGTCTACACCTACACGATCACAAGAGAGGAAGATTCTTCGACGCGGGGGCTTGGAGCACGCAAATTGCTAAGAATATGAGTCAGCTTACGGGTAAAGGTTTGCCCAGGCAATTTGGCTTTCGTTCACCCTTTTTAGAATACAATGATGAGCTTTTTACGGTGCTCAAACAAAAGAGTATTTGGTACGATTGTTCGATTGAAGAGGGATATCAGCCCTCGATGGATGCCAGCAACTACAGCTACCCCTACACTCTTGACGGCGGAAGCCCGGCGCACGACTACATTCGTTCTCAGGGAGTACCCACTAGAAATTTCACTCTCGGCTCCCATCCTGGAGTGTTTGAGTTACCAGCCTATGCCCTCTTTGTTCCCCCCGAGAGCGAAGCCCCCGGTTTACGGAGCAAAGTAGAAAATGCGCCCGTTCCTGACTTTAAAAAATTCGGTTATAAAATTACCGGATTTGATTGGAACTTATGGGACTCAGCTAAACTCACGGGCTCCGAGGTTCTCACTATTCTCAAGTACAACTTGGACCAACGACTTGCCGGTAATCGAGCCCCTTTTCTATTTGGTGCCCACCCAGTAAACTACCAAAACAACAACATCGAGCGCCGCAAGGCTATCTCGGACTTTCTCACGTATGCTAGTAGCTTTGACGAGGTACGAATTGTGACCCACAAAGAAATTGTAGATTTCATGCGGGAACCAAAACCGCTGAAGTGTTATTGAGGCACCTTGAAAGGGTAAGCCGGCCCCTCGCTTATGCAGAGGGAGGATACTTCTCGTACCAAGCTTTTACTTGAGGGTGGGCCAGCACCCCCTCATACACAGCACTTAGTTTAGGAAAACTATCGAAAGCATCGGTAGGCACGTGCTGTAAAACGCCCTTTTTGATCCAGGCTACGATCACGTGCAACTTGATATCGGCTACACTCAGTTTCTCGCCTCCCGCGAAGGGTCCTTTAATTTGAGCCTCGGCGCTTTGAGCAAAAGAAGTCAAAGGACCTGCCACAAGCTTTTCACGGGCCGCTTTTGACTCAGCTGGGTCCTCAATACGAAAGGTCTTGGAAACCGCTGCGCGAAAGTCATCGCCGGCAGCAAGGAGCGCTTCGAGACGGGCCATCTCCCAATCATCGTCAAGAGGTAGGAGACCGTGGCGACGACCAATGAGCGCAAGAATCGCATTGGTCTGACCGAGGGCAGGCTTTCCTTCTTCTTGCAATACAGGCACCGAACCAAAGGGCGTATTGGCCTTGCGCTCAAGCCATTGTTTGCGTGAGAGGCGCTCGTCCTCAAAGTCCACTCCGGCAATGCTGAGGGCCAAACGGCATTCTTCTCCGCGACTGCCTGAAAAATCAAAATATGTGAGCTTGAGCTTTGCCATAGTGATTCGACATTAACCCGCGCCCATCAAAAATCACAGTGTCGCAGCAGCGCAATAAAAAATGCTTTTAGTTAAAGCCAACCTGATAGCTTCAAGAGCCCAATGAAGAGCAAAATCAGTCCTCCAGCCATAATCAAGCTGCGTTTCACCAAAGCAGCGCGCACTTCAAGAGCCGTTTGCTGCTGGGCGACAAGAGCTAACGAAACCTCCGAGGCGGACAGTTCACTGGGACGCACGGTAAGAAGCAAATGCCCCCGGGGTAATTCCGAATCTTCCGCCCTTCCCCCTTCGGCGGGAATACGCAGACAGACGTCCTTTTCTGGCTTGGGTACCAACGGTAGTGACACACGAATCACCTGCGGCTCATCCTCCCTGAGTCGGAGAGAGACAGCCCCTGAACAAGCACAGCTATCACAACCTCCACCAGAGCAACCCGCGCAATTGAGTTTTCGAGGAAGTTCAATGTCGACGAACTTTCCGAACCACTGTCGACGCACCGTCACACAAAACTCGACATCGGGCCCTCGGGGCAGGTCCAAATTGAGGGTCACTTTAGCCAAGGCTTGTTTGCTCACGCTGCAACCTATTCCTTCTTCTCATCACTTGCCACGTCAAAATTGAGAAGAATTTCTTGACCCTCTGCAAAAAATTCGAGGTCAAATGCTCGGGTGCGCCCCGGTAGTCGCACTCCCAAATTCGCCCTAAGAACGCTCCGCTCATGAGGCATTTTTTCGAGGCGAACGCGCACGCTGTATCTGCCAGAGATAGTCTCTAACTCTTCTAGGTAGACGTTTTCGAAATTTTGGCCATCACATTTTCCTTCACCAGGACAATCCGCAGAATAAACCAACCCCGATGAGGTAGATTGATTCTCTTGGGCAATTTGACCATCGGGTGAGCTCACGTAAAGGTCAATATCAGCGCTCGGGTGGGGCCAAGCCAACATAATTTGAACTTGCCCTTGGTGCACGCCACAGCCTTCGTCAATGAGACGATTGCTATTGTCGTCTAGCCCATTGAAACAAATTTCTGCAGAGGCGCCGCCTCCCATTGGCCGTTCAATTGCTCGCGCCATCGTCAACTCAGCTGCTCCAGATGGGTTGAAACGATTGACCTCATGAACAACGGGCGACTCGGCTTTTTCCGAGGAGAATCCCGCGCAGCCGAGCAGCAGAGTACACGCCCCAGCATAAAATATTTTGCGTGGAGCGAGAGCCAAATGAAAAAAAGCGATCCCTCCCGTTTCCCGGAGGGGTCGCTTCTTCATCAATCGAAACTTTCTCAACTTCTTCTTGAAAGAATAGAGATTGAAGTCACTTTCTCTCAGGTGATGCAGCTTGTACCGCGCTAAAAAGATTTGGGTGCTTTAGCTCGAATACCGCTTTTTGTGCGAGAGCGCCTACCGGCCCTTCTACTTCGCTCAACGCCATCAAAGAACCAATCTCTTTCATGAATTTAAGAGTTCGTACTGCGCCCGAAGCCTTCTCGGCATCGGTACCATTACCCATTTTAAAGAGCTCGTTACGAAGCACAACGCGAGTGAATGAGTGAGGACCATTGTCAAAGATGAGATTATCAAATTGTGAGGTCAGTTTCTCGGCAGCCCAAACCTGAGGGGTTGCGTCAATGATCACACGGGAGATAGCCACGGCATTGTCGACATAGCGAAAGAGTACTCCCTTTGAGAGATCTTCAGTCGACCAAAAACCAAAGCTATTGTACCACATGCCCTTAAGCTGCTCGATCGCAACTTTGTCCATACCGGCAAAAAGTGCGACCGCACGAGCTGCTTCGTCGGGAGAGCCGCCCAAAGCTAGGGCTAAGATAGCGTCATTCATTAACGCAGGGTCTTTGGCCAACTCAACTAATTTGGCTTGGGTATCTGCGTCAATGCCAGCCTTAGCAATTGCTCGCGCCAAATTGGTGCGAGTCTCAATAGCCTGGTCTTTCGTCATCAGTGAAATCAGAGCACTCGCGGTGCCGGGCACAGGGCGCTGTACCAGAGTTTCTAACAAACACTTGCGGCGAAATGCGTCCTGAGGAGCGTCGCTATTGTACTCGCTGATTTTTTGAGCCACCTCCATGATGGACTCTTTGTCAGCAGTCCAAGCAAGAGCGGCACAGGCGGCTTCACGACCACTTTCGTTTTGGTGAACATCCTCGATGTACTCCAGAAGAGGTTTAAATGCCTTGGTATCACCCCATTCGCTGAAGCCGTCCGCTGCACCTTTACCAAGTGCGTTCAGAGACATTCCCAAAATGGCCAAGCCACCTTGAAGCATCGACTCCTGAGATATACTTAGCTTCTCGGGCTTAGCGCTAAGGGCCGACTCTAGAACCTTCCATGAAGGCTTGTCCTGAAGTACACCAACATAGCGCAGAGCACTTTGCGCAATCACAAAGGCATCAGGCATGGGAGGTTGCTGACCTTCTTTAGGCAGGGGCTCGTTTGGATCGGACCAAGCTCGAAGCTGCTTGATGTCTTTGGTCGAACCAAGGTTTACCAGAGCGCGCAAACCATTAGCATGGGGCTGCGTACGCTCATTACTCCAGAAGATAAGAGCATCTTCCGCCTGCTCACGCATCTCTTCCTGCTTGTCAGGGTTCAGCGCTGCCAAGTCCGCAATCATGCGAGCGGCTTTTACCCGTTCCTTACCATCGCGCTTGATGAGCATTTCCCAATCATAATCGTCGCTGTAGATCTTCTCTGGATCCATGCGTAAACGCTTTGCCAAAGTAGGCACAGCACGAGGATCACCAATTTGCGCAAGAGCCTTCGCGGTACGATATTGATAGTGAATATGGTCTTCGACCTGGAGATACTCAAAAAGTGCGTCTCCCGCTCGGGGATCGTTCAACTTGTCGATCATGCCAAAGATTTCTTTGCGCACGTACCATTTGTGCTCCACATCATCGTCATTGACGACGGAGTAGAGAGCAAGAACAAGCCCCGCGCCGCCGGCGCCATCACGTAGTGCTTCCAGGTAAAGCTTACGACTCTCGGTGTCAGCATCGCGCAACTTGGCAACCAAAGGGTCGCGCGCTTTTTTATCACCAATGAGTCCTAGCCCCGGAGCAGCCTGACGAGCCACATCCGAATCGGCATCCCCTAAAAGCTTGATCAATGCGTCGGTCCACTTGGGCTCCGCATTGCGAGAAAGCACAGTGGCCACCATTTGACGAACCGATACGCTCTCGTCACCAGCCAAAGCAGCAATCTTCTCCAGAGGTACGATCTCAACAATCTTGTTAGGATCGAATGCGCTACCACCTCCTAGGCGTTGAATCCCAGCGAGATGTCCCGCTCGGTAGAGTGAGAGAACTTCAGGAAATGCTTGAGGCTCACGCAGAACCGCCAGGGCCCAAGCAATTTGAGGCTTAGAACCCGATCCTGCTACTTTCAAGGCCTCTAGAAGAGCAGGCTTTGCCGACTCAGCCATCTCGGGACCATAGTGTGAGAGCACCGTTGCAGCCATACTCTGCAATTTAGGCGAGTCGGACTTCAAGAGTTGCACAGCAAGCTTCACGCCTTCTGGGTCGCGCGCCCAAGCCAGTTGTTTGAGAGCCTCTTGTTTAATTTCTGTGACTCCGCCTTCGTCGCCTGGGGTTGCGGCCCACTTGCGCCACTCGGCGACCTGCTGCTCTTTGGGCATAACAAAGATATCTTTCATCTTTGCGGCCGCTTGTTGAATAGTGAGTTCAGCTACGGGGTCAGCGCTATTCATCGCAAAGAAGGCTCCGCCTCCTAACGCTGCCACAACGGCAATCACGGCAATGAACTTACCCTTCTTGCCCTTTTGAAAGTCGCCGTCTCCCATATCCATGGGGCCGGGTAAACCGCCACCAAGGGGAGTTGCGGTATTTGCGCCGGGGAGATCAATATCATCGGGTGGAAACTTAGCCATCAGGTCTTCCTAGGAGTTCATGCAAAGGACAAAAGAACCAATCTGCGGCAAAAGTGCACAGCATCAGATCTTGGGATATAAATTGCGTCTGGGGACATTAGGTGCACAATGCCCGCACGAAAAGCGCCTTTGACACCCTGACGCCTGAGAGAATCAGATCTCTCCCCACGAACGCCCGCCGAGGGCTCAAGCTACCGTTTTGACTGTAAATTTACACTCTACCCACCCACTGATCGTCGCCGCGCTGATCTCGGGGCTGGCCACAGCAGCTAGCTATCTACTTCCAGAAGAATACGCAGCATCGAGCGTGGGCATGATTTTTCTGCTCGGTGCGTACGCGGCAGCACTTCCTCAGGGAGCAAAATTGAGTCCCAAGCATTTCGGTCTTGCCCTCGGTGGCCTTTTCGAGGCCGCCCCACTTCGGGGCAAGCGTGTGCTTCAAGAAAGTATGCGTGCGCTCCTCGTTGCCTCTCTCGTATGCGTGGTGATCTTGCCCTTCTTTTGGATTGGCTTTCCTCTCTTTCACCAACCCGAGAGCCCCTGGGATTTCTCCCGAGTTCTGCAAAATGAAAACGCATTTTTCCTTCCCGATCTCGCCCTCTCTCATCTCCTGATGGTTGCACTCCCCGAAGAAGCATTCTTTCGGGGCTATCTGCAAACTGCCCTCGACGACCGCTACAAGGCACGCATTCAAATTCTAGGCACACGATGGGGAGTTTCCATCCTGCTGGTGAGCGTTATTTTTGCACTGGGACATTTGGCCACAACGGGTTATTGGGGGCGTCTCGCCGTTTTCTTTCCATCGCTGCTTTTTGGTATTTTGCGTGTGCGCACCGGGGGCATAGGCGCTTCAATCGTCCTCCACGCACAATTCAATGTAGCAGCTGCTGTTCTAGGCCGTGGATATGGGCTTTTCTAAACGGTTTTGCCCCTGTAGGTTCCGCGGGTGACCTTTGCAAAAAGCCTCGATGCCCTTGTTCTACGCGCTCTCGAAGAAGATCTCGCATCGGGCGATATCACCACTGACGCGACAATTTCCGAAGACGCCCTCGCCATTGCCGAAGCTGTCGCGAAAAGCCCTCTAGTAGTTTCTGGAATCGAAGTTTTTGCTCGCTGCTTCTACGCTCTCGACCCAGGCTGCCGAGTTGAACAATTGGTAGAAGAAGGTGCACTCGTCAATAAGGGAGATGTTTTTTTACGGGTAGAAGGAAATACCCGCGCACTCCTTAAAGGGGAACGCACCGCTCTCAATTTCATTCAACGATTGTCCGGTACCGCAACTCTCACAAAGAGCTATGTAAATGCCGCCTCCGGTAGAGTGCGTATTTGTGATACGCGAAAAACTACCCCCGGCCTACGCTCTCTTGAGCGCGCGGCCGTACGTCATGGTGGAGGGCACAATCATCGAGATTGCCTGGGCTCAGCCGTGATGATCAAAGACAATCACATCGCCGCATCGGGGAGTATCTCCCTCGCGGTAAAGGCAGCTCAATCCTATGCCCCTCATACGTCACGTATTGAGGTCGAAGTCACAAATCATGAGGAAATTGCAGAAGCCTTGCATGCCGGTGCAGACATTCTGCTCCTAGATAATTTCTCGGACGATGAGGTCGGTGCAGCCATCAAACTCGTCAATCAACGCGCAATTGTCGAGCTTTCTGGCAATATGAGCTTGGAGCGAATTGCCCCTCTGGCACAGCTCGGGGCAGACATTATTAGTATTGGCGCCTTGACCCATTCCGCCCCAGCAGCCGACATCAGCCTCCGAATGCGCCCCGTCGAGGAAGGAGCACCTCCTCTCATCATGCCCTCGGCAATGCCCTCACCGGCTCCCTAAAAATGTCCGAGGAAACGTGGTTCGATCAGGCTCTTTTTCTGCGAGAGCGTGCCCTTCGTGGTGCCATTTGGGGGCGCCCCGTGCGAGCTCTTCAAAGCACTTCTTCCACGAACGATCTCGCCCTAAAAGCCATCAGCGGAGAGGCCAAAACAGGCATAGTCTGGATTGCGCGCGAACAGACCAAAGGGCGCGGACGTCGGGGAAACTCATGGCAAACTCGACCTGGTGAATGCCTCATGGTCACCACTCTCTTACGCTACCAAGGGGCTCAAAAACACATTGAGGGAATGAGCCTAATTGTTGGCCTAGCGGTTCAAGAATTGGTGCAAGAAAAACTCCAAGCACTAGGGGACAAAACGCGCGTCAGAGTAAAATGGCCCAATGATGTCATGGTGAACGATAAGAAAATAGCTGGTGTCTTGATCGAGTCAAAAAAAGACGCTCAGGGCAATCAAGCTTTGGCCATTGGTATGGGCCTTAATTTACTCACTGTCGACTTCCCTTCTTCGCTTCCCCACGCCACTTCCCTTGCCCTCTGGGGAGTCAAAAAGAGCGAACTTGGCTTTGAGGCTCTTTTGGCAAGTTTCCTACAGGCATTGGAAAAACGCGTAACACGGCTCTTAACTCGCGGCATTGCAGACTTTCATGAGGAACTAGCGGCCAACGACTACTTGCTGAATAAACAAATCTGCATTGCTGGCAGCAAGGGCCGAGGCGCCGGGGTGGATAAACGAGGACACTTACTCCTGCGCACAGAGAAAAACGAGATCCTTTCCTTTGCTGAGGGGCACGTAGATCTCGTCTCCTCGCTCAATTCTAATCAATAGAACCTCAGGCTGCCAAGGGTGCACGCAAAGCATTTTTGAGACGCGTCCGACCTCGATGCAATCGACTCATGATAGTCCCTAAAGGAACCTGTTCGCGTTCAGCGGCATCACGGTAGGAGCCCTCATTCAAGTCGACCAAGCTAACCACTGCGCGCAATCGCTCAGGAAGTTCTTTTAGTGCACGTTCGACGGGCGGAAAAAGAGCCCTCGATTGCTCAATAGGACTCGGCACTGCCCAGCCATTCGGATCATATCCAGCCTTTTCAAGGATACGACGCTCTGTTGTGCGTCTTCTTTGCTGGCTGACAAAGAGATTTTTCATGATGCGCAGGAGCCAAGCACGCAGATGCCCCCCCGCCTGAAAAGTAGTCCTGAATCTTAGGGCGCGTTCTACCGAATCTTGCAAAAGATCATCTGCTAGTGCACGATTCTTCGTCAACTGGAGAGCGCGACGCCTCAGCTGCGGCAAATAGAGCTCAATGCCCTCTTCGACAGAAGGACTAGTACCTCGTGCCGGAAGTCCGTGCCGGGTTTCACCAGACCCAACTGA
>CAYWLO010000103.1:0-12991 GCA_964459035.1 uncultured Polyangiaceae bacterium
AACTCCGGTCAGTTGCTTGATTTAACCGTGTCGTAAAAGAGCCGCACCCATTTCGGTAGCATCGTCACCGCATGCAGTGAGACAGGATAACATAAGTCCGATTGTTGCGTTCTGCGCCCAGATTCTTCGTAGCATTGTACCCCCCAGAGCGAGAAGCTCACGAATTGTGACCTCCTCGATTGGTTCTTCTGTTTGGGTGTATGCCGGCGAAACGAGGGCGTTACAGTCCGTCCCAACTATTTTGAAATTGCTTGGAGGACTGACTCGCCAAAGGTAAAAATGTCATGACAATTCGGGTGCTCCATGAACTCAGCCTTTCAGCTAAGTTACAAAGACCGCCGCGAATCTATCGATACTTGAATATGCGCAAACTCAAAGAATATCCCGCAGCCGATAGTGCTCAAAGACTCTCTGACTTCCTCGAGGTCGAAGGTATTGAAAACCAGCTGCGCCCAAGGGGAGCAGGACAAGGTGTTTGGGTTTTACGCGATGATGATTTACTGAAGTCTCGCCAATTGTTGGCGCAGTTTGAGGCCGGGTTTGGCAATCAAGTGGGGGCAGTGAAGGCTAGTGCGCTCGACTCTTTGGAAGAGCCGAGCGTCGCTGAACACAATCAGATTCCTTCTCGTTTCAAACTGAGGGAGAAAGCGCAGGCAAAGAGAAAAGAGCGGCAAGTTGCTCGGCGCCCAGTCTACACCCCACAGCTAAGTGGTGCCCGACGAACTGACGAATCTATGGGCGTGGGCGTCATTCTTCTTATGATAGGCTGCGTGCTGGTCGCCGTTTTATCTAACGTTGGAAAGAAGTGGATGCCGAGCCTGTGGATAGTACCAGTTGACATGGTCACCTTGCGCATTGGCTTCTTCGACCCTCTTGAGCCTTGGCGCCTTGTGACTCCAATATTCATTCATTTTGGTTTCTTTCACCTCATTTTTAATGGATTGTGGTTGAAACGCTTGGGGGCGCAGGTCGAGTCCCATCACGGTACAGTGAGATTTCTCCTGTTGGTTGTTTTTAGTGCGATTGCAGGCAATTGGGCTCAGTTTAAAGTAAATGGGAGCCCTCTCTTTGGGGGCATGTCCGGGGTAAACTACGGGCTTTTTGGCTTCGTTTGGATGCAGTCGCGCTATGGATCTCAGCGTCTCTATAGTCTGTCACCGGCTGATGTGTGGATGTTGATGATTTGGTTGGTTCTTTGTGGCATTGGCCTCGTTGGGCATGTGGCCAATGCCACCCATGCTCTTGGGCTAGTTGCAGGACTTGCCGCTGGCTTGCCAGCCTATTTTCGGTTTCGTACTACCTATCGCCATGCGGCCCAACCAGAAAAAGGTAGTTGGGCAGATCAAAATCTCAAAGGTTGGAAGCGTTTTGAGAAACTGTATTTTGAACCTTACGCGCCCGGCTGGTTCCTATTGATAGCTCTTGTTATTCTTGGCATCTCTTACGCATAGGAGCGCAAGAATATTACCCTTCGGATGTCTCCAAATGATCGGCGATGACCCCTGCATACTCTGTCGTGTACCATCTAAGAAAATGAGTCCTATCCATCGGACGAATGAAGGACGAATTGCCTATTTCGTCCTCGACTTTCCAGGTATGCTTCGCGATTGCACAGATATGAAGGTGGTAACTTTGACCCAAGCCGTACTCGTAGCGCACCCCATCTACCAATAGTTCAGCTATCTCGGGCGTAAGCTCGCCCTTTTCTGTAATATTCACCCGCTGTGCTCTCATGATATCCTCTTCGTTCTTTCCGATTCACTCTCGTTCGGTGGTGATGAAACGGCGCCCTCGTTCGAGAGCGTTACGTCTATTTTGAGCCTAGAAACACCGCCTTGCCAGGTACTTTCTTCAGCGACGAAGGTCGAGACGGCGCAAAAGTATATATTGAGACATTTTGTAGTTTTTCTCTACAAAGCCGTTTTATAGATGAGCGGACTGTGATGAAAGGGAGTGGCAATGGCTCTCAGTATTTCCACGAATATTCCGGCGCTATTTGCTCAGAGAAGTCTTCAAAAGAATCAGCGCCTGCTCGCACAAAGCATGATTCGCTTATCGAGTGGTCTACGTATTGCATCAGCGGCCGATGACGCGGCAGGGCTAGCTATCAGTGAAGGTATGCGCGCACGTATTCGCTCAATGAGCGTTGCTGAACGCAATGCAGGGGATGGGGTCTCCATGTCCCAGACTGCCGAGGGCTCCCTGGGGGAGGTGCAAAATATATTGAGCCGAATGCGTGAACTTTCTACCCAAGCTTCCAATGGCACCCTTTCTAGTACCGATAGGGGAGACATAAATATCGAGTTTGGTGAACTTCAGTCTGAGGTAACCCGCATTCAGGGGGGCACAAAATATAACGATATAGCGATCATCGCTACGGCTGCCATCCCGATTCGTTTTCAAGTTGGAGTGGACGGTACTTCGTTTGACAGCATTTCGGTGGTTTTTGGCGGCGTGGCTTTGGCGACCCTCTTGGCGGCGTCCACATCTTTGGACACATTAACGGGGGCTCTCAGCTCCCTATCCGTGATTGACTCGGCAATCGAAAAGGTGTCGACAAGTAGGGCCAAATTTGGCGCTGCCATGAATCGATTGGAGAGCGCAACCAATAATATCATCACCATGCGCCTGCACTTGACCGAGGCGCGTTCGCGTATTGTGGATGTTGATATTGCCCACGAATCGACGCAACTTGCTCGCCGTCAAGTATTGGTCAACGCCGGGGTCGCTGTTTTAGCCCAGGCCAATAATTTGCCGCGGGCCGCGTTCAGCCTCATCACGACAGGCAACGCCTAGAGAGGTGCGTTGAGAAAACGAGTTCACTCGCAGGCCCAAGTGTTCCGTTCGAGCTATTTATTTTGAGATGATTGTAGGCGTCTCTGATCGGATTGCGCCCGATAACGCTGATAATTTTCTAAAACGCGCACTACGTAATTTTGAGTTTCTTCGTAGGGGGGGATTCCGCCGTAGCGGATTACGGCACCTTCGCCTGCATTGTAGGCCGCAACCGTGAGGTGAATATCGCCGTTGAACATATTGGCGAGGATGCGCAGGTAGCGTGAGCCCCCCATGATATTTTGGCGAGGATCCATTATATCGGCCACCATCATGCGTTCGGCGGTAAATGGCATCAATTGCATCAAACCGTGAGCGCCCGCGGGGGAGAGCGCCCGAGGGTCGAAATTGCTTTCTACCTGAATGACGGCTCGTATGAGTTCTTCGGGCAATTGGTAAAGGGTGGCGGCCTGACGAATATGCGTGTCGTAGCGGGTTAATCGAGCGAGAGAGTGGTCGCTGGGCATGTGCACAGCCGCAGTCTTCTTTTTACCAACAGCGACTCGTTTTGAGCCGGCCTTGGGTTTGCTGGTAAAAGAAATGACGCCATCTTTACCCACTGTGCGATGAATGTCGGCCTCTGCGCTGGCAGAGACTAGCAATGCCAACAGGAGGGCAAGAGAGGCGCGTGAAGCTTGCATCAAGCCCATTGTAGACGCCAAAGAGGAGATCTTCGCAACTTTGATCGTCTGAGGAGGGAAATTGTCACTAATCGCCTAAATGAACGATGATATTGACACAATGAGTGACAAACCCCACTTGGGCTTGGAGGCATCAATCAGTTAAGTAGGTATAACCCCTGAGAGACTCTTCGTAGTGCCCTAAGAGCATACGTACTTGCTCGTTGTCGAGACGCCCCGCTCGCACCGCTCTATCAGCCTGGCGCCTCATGTGTTCCACCATGTCATCGGGTTTGTACTGGACGTACTTGAGAACTTCATTGACATTATCGCCTTTTACAACGTGAGCGACTTCATAGGTGGTTTCGTTGAGGCGTACGTGGGCGGCATTGGTATCGCCAAAGAGATTGTGTAAATCTCCTAATATTTCTTGGTAAGCCCCGTTGAGGAACATACCTAAATAGTAGGGCTCTTCTTTCTTGAGCGGGTGCACTTCCAATATATCCCGCTCGTCTTCTAGATCGATAAACCGGTCCACGACCCCGTCACTATCGCATGTCATATCTGCCAAAGTGCAGGTAATCGTCGGCTGCTCTTTGAGACGATGAATTGGCATAATAGGAAAGAGCTGATCGATTGCCCAAATGTCCGGTGCGGACTGAAAGACCGAAAAGTTGCAATAGTAGATGGCGCTCAATGCGCGCTCTAAATCTAGTAGCTCTTCAGGCACATGCTTGAGACGCTTCAATGTATGTTGAATTTTTGCACAACAATGCCAATAAAGTCGTTCTGCGTGCGCTTGTTCGCGCAAACCTAAGTACCCATACTTGAAGAGACTTTGCGCCTCTTCCTTGGCCTGGGTCGCGTCATGGTAGCTCTCTTGTACATTCTTTGGGACTACATTTTTGTATGTATCATAGAGTTCTCGCAAGACTCTATGGGCGTCCTTTGTGGGTACAATGGGCTGGCCGTAGCGGACCTCATTTACGCCCACTACCTCAAAGACCAGTACCGAGTGGTGAGCCGCCACAGCTCGACCGCTTTCACTTATAATGGTTGGCGCGGGCACCGTTGCTTTTTCACAAGCAGTTTTCATCGTATCGACTACGTCGTAGGCATATTCTTGCAACTGGTAGTTCTTGCTTGCATGAAAGTCGGTTTTTGAGCCATCATAATCGATTGCTAACCCTCCCCCCACGTCAATATATTCCATGGGGCAGCCCATTTTATGGAGTTCGGTGTAAATATTCCCGGCCTCTTGCAACGCATTTTTAATGGGAATAATACTCGATATTTGGCTACCAATATGAAAATGCAAGAGTTTGAGAGTATCAAGCATTTTTGCCTCTTTGAGGCGTTCCACCAGTTGCACTATCTCGGCGCTAGAGAGACCAAATTTGGCTCGATCCCCCGATGACTTAGCCCATCTTCCGACTCCTTTACTGCTCAACTTGGCCCGCACCCCTAACATGGGAACAATTCCAAGCTTGCGGGAGGCAGTGATTGCTAACTCGACCTCTTCTAGGCGCTCAATGACAACAATGACCTTCTTGTCGAGGCGTTGAGCCAAAAGCGCCGTCTCCATGTAGGCGCGGTCTTTGTAGCCGTTGCAAATAATCAGGCAGCCAGCTCTTCTCATTGATGAGAGCGCAATGAGGAGTTCTGGCTTGCTGCCAGCCTCTAGGCCGTAGTCAAATTCCTCTCCAAATTGTACAATGTCTTCAATAAGATGATGCTGTTGGTTTACCTTAACAGGAAAAACTCCCTGGTATTTTCCAGGGTAATCGTACTCATCAATCGCCTTGTTAAATGCACCGTTGAGGCGTGCAATGCGATCCCTCACTATATCGACGAAGCGTACCAATAGGGGCATATCGAGGCCCCGTGCTTTGAGATCGACCGCGAGTTGGTGGAGATCGATTCGCGTCGGATTATCCGGGTCGGGGGTGACAACGACGTTGCCCTCCTCGCCCACGTGAAAATAGGGACGCCCCCAACCAGCGACTTGATAAAGTTCAGAACTCTTTTCGGTGTTCCAACCTTCTTCAGGTAGTTCATCATCGAGATCGGAGCGGGTGGAGTCGGGGCCTGTGTTGGAAGATTGAGTCATCGAGTTCGATTGGGGGTTGTGCGGCGGGCGTCTAGATCTAGAGGAGTATGCTCAAGAGCGGGGGACGAATTTTAGTCGGGCCAAAGTTGAGTGGGCAGCCCCCCACGCGAGGCGAGGGCGAAGTAATCCATCAGACCAGCAACAGTGATGTGGAGCAAAAAGCCAGCATAGATACTGCGTGTGCGCATTGCCAATGAACCAAGAACTACCCCAGCAACAATGGCGCCGTGGGCCTCTAGGTAAGGTTTTCCGTAGTGAATCATGCAATAGGGCACAGCCATTACAAAAATTGCGCTAGCCCCCATGGTGCGTCTGAGGGCCGCCAAAATCCAACCGCGAAAGAAGAATTCTAGGGCGAAAAACTGGGCGAAGTACATCGTTTCCCAAACTAAGAGATCGAACCAGCTTCGAGACGACTCTTTGTAAAATGGGTAATACGCCAAAAAGTCTTTTTGCTGAGAGAGCAGAGCCATCGCCCCGACCACAACGACTAAGCAAAGCCCGTAAATCCACAAATGGGAGACAAAACCTTTCACGCGCAACCCCATATCGAGCACGCTATCTCTAGGAAAAAGTACCCTCCAAACAATCAGAGGGCCAATAACATAGCCCCCAATACGTGAGGCGGACCACCATGCGTAGGAGTAGAGGTTGCGGTACTTTTTAAATTGGATCCACTCGTGCCCCTCACCCTCAAAGTACTGCAACATGGGCTGAAGAGTGCTTCTAAAAAAGACCTTACCACCGTAATAATCCTGAAGGGTAAGAGTTACGCCCAGTAGAATGAGGCATACGATGGGGCGATAGTCTATCTCATTGTGCTCACGGGCAAATGAGCGTGCCTCTTCGTCAATATCTCGCCATGTATCGCGAAAAATGAACCAAATAAGAGGTGCTAAAAGGAGTAAAACCGGCAGAGGAGCCAGCGCTTTTACCGGCGGATACTGTAAAAGAGCATCGAACGTACTCGCCACCTCTAGGGAGGGCACAAAGGTCTCGAACGCCGGAAAGTCAGCTGGCTTCATCAATTCAATCAGCCTTGGCTGCGATGTGAGCCCCATCGCGTAAACGGCGCAAGCTTACTTTTTTGCCCAAAATAACGAGTACATCAAAAAGTCCAGGGCTTGCGGTTCGCCCGGTGAGAGCCACCCTGGTGGGCTGGGCGTAGACTTTCATCTTGAGATCGCGCTCGCTGCCATAATCCTGAAAGGCTTTTTCGAGGGAATCGACCTCCCACGCTGGGAGGGCCTCAAATATTGTCGCGAGGGCCTCAAGGTGCTCCGCCGCTTCCGGTTTGAGAAACTTCTTTTGCGCTTTTTCGTCAAAAACTGGAGGATCACGAAAATAGAAATCGAGATGGTGCGCAGCGTCTTTTAGATCGCGACCTCGTTCTCGAATAAGTGGCAAACACTGTTCTAACTTTTCTCTTGTAGCATTTTCAATGCCAGCAGCCTCGAGGTAGGGGCGTACTAGGTCTAGGTAGTGTTCATCCGAGGTGAGTTCGGGCGTTTTGAGATGCTCAAACGCAACATCGGCGAACTTGGCACCGTCAAACTTGCCATCGCTTTTACCCACGTGGTCCCAGTTGAATGCCGAAATGAGTTCTTCTCGGGAAAATATTTCTTTGTCGCCCGAAGACCAACCAAAACGTACCAAATAGTTCAGTACGCTGTCGGCGGTATAACCCTTGTCCCTGTATTCGGAGACGCTCACAGAAGCATGACGCTTGGAGAGCTTTTCCCCTTTGGGGGAGAGCATCATAGGCAGATGTGCAAATTGTGGAATCTCCCAGCCTAGGGCCTCGTAAAGCATGATTTGCTGGGGGGTATTGCCAATATGATCCCGACCTCGGGCCACGAGGGTGATGCCCATTTCGTGATCATCAACAACTGCCGCGAGGTTATAAAGCGGCAGACCGTTGGGGCGAACAATTACGAAATCTTGTTGTTGAGAGTTGGGGGTGCTGATGGTCTTGAAGACTAGGTCGTTGAACGAAGTCGCGCCCTCTCGCGGGCTCTTGAAGCGCACGACATGAGGTAGATCGGGAGTGTCGGTACGGTTGCGGCAGGTCCCTGGGTAGACAAATTGGGCCTTGGGATCTTTTGCTTTGACAGTTGCCCGTTGGGCGTCCAGCTCTTCTTTGGTGCAATAGCAGCGGTAAGCATGACCGCTCTGAATGAGTGTATCGACAGCTGCGCGGTAGCGAGCTTTACGTTCACTTTGAAAGTAGGGTGCGTGGGGGCCGTCCACTTCGGGGCCTTCGTCCCAGTCAAGTCCCAACCATTTCATTGAGTCCAAAATGGCCTGCACGCTTTCCATGCTGCTGCGATCTTGATCGGTGTCTTCCACCCGTAGAATAAATTCCCCCCCCATTTTGCGGGCCCAAAGCCAACTAAAGAGAGCAGTGCGGGCGCCCCCAATATGGAGGTATCCGCTGGGTGAAGGGGCGAAACGGACCCGAGGGGGCTTATTCTCGGGGGAGGACTTATTGGAGGATTCAGCCATATTCAGCTAGTTGCGCTAGCATGGTCCCCTTCAGACGAAAAGCCATTTGCGGGGCCACCGTGCCCTTGCTAGTCCTTCGGTCCCTTCGCTATCTATCGGGGGGCGTGGTGGTCCCGCCACGGCCGTGTTTTGCCCATCAAGGCAAAGACGGAAATTCTGTAAATGGTGCCGGAAGGAGCAAAACTGCTCTTGGGACAATGGCGCCGACGGAGAATTAAAAATGGCAAAAACGCCCCTCACTCTCGTAAAAGAGAAGTTCGAAACTAAAGAGAAACTTGTTGCAGCTGTTGCAGCTCTTGCCACCAAAGAATTGTGGCTCGATCGCGTTAGCGAAGACAAAGGACTCTCTCGAATTTCCAATGCAAAGCTCTTGCGTCTTCACGCTTCTTTGGAAGATGCCAAGAAGCGCTTTGGTAGCCGTGATGGCTTGATTTCGGCTATTGTTAAGCTCGAAAATCGGGCAAAAGACAGCGGATACAATGCACACCTTGCAAAGTACCCCCTGCCTCGTTTAATCGACATTCATGATTCAACAGAGAAGCGCATTGCCCGTGCCGTTGCCTCTGCTGCTAAAAAAGCAACGCGGCCTCAGCCTGCGGTTGCCAAGCGTAAAACACGCACCAAGAAGGCAAAAGCGAAAGCTGCTGCCGCTCAATAAGAGTTTTTTTGACAACAAAGCGTCGCTCTCCCTGGAGAGCGGCGTTTTTTTTGTCCTAACTTGGTAAAAAGAGGTCTGTCAGGAGCTCCTGACCGGGAGTTACGCTGTATTTTTCTAGATCAGTGACGCCAGCCTCGCGCAAAATTTCCTCGTCAATTAAGAAGTTACCCGTAAAGTTCGTCGGACGAGTCAATATTTCGTAGGCAGCGTCTGCCACGATTGAAACGTGTCGGCCTCGTTTTGCGACGGACTCACCTCCCAATAAATTGCGCACTGCAGCTGTGTCAATGATTGTGCGGGGCCACAAACTATTGGCTGCAATTTTGAACTGAGCGAGTTCACGAGCCCAACCCAGGGTGCACAGACTCATGTTGAACTTAGCTATCGAGTAGGCAACGTGGGGGCCAAAATAGTCCGGTTGCAAGTCCAGGGGGGGACTCAAAGTGAGGATCTTTCCTCGAGTGCTTTTTTTGAGATAGGGAATGCACTTCTGACCACAGAGAAAGGTGCCGCGACCATTGACCTGATGCATGAGATCGTAGCGTTTCATGGGGGTCTCCGTTGTACCGGCCAAAAAAATCGCGCTGGCGTTGTTCACTAATATATCAATACCGCCAAATTCTTTCACGGTTTCCTCAACCGCTTTTTCCACAGCATTTTCATCGCGAATATCACATTGAACTCCTAGGGCGTGGCCTCCGGCCGCTTCAATTGCTGCAACAGAGGTGTCTATGGTCCCGCTAAGGTGGGCATGAGGTGCTTTTGTCTTGCCCAAGACAGCGATATTGGCCCCATCTTTTGCGGCTTCTAGGGCAATAGCCAGTCCAATTCCTCGGGTCGCCCCGGTAATCAAGAGGGTTTGTCCTTGGAGATTTTGCCTTTCTAAATTGCCCATACCCTCATCTTGTCACGGGGGGAGAGCAAAGAGAACTCATCTTAAAGGGCGGGCATTTCTCCCACTACAATATCCAGGCTCTGGCCTGTAGAGCCGGGGGCAGAACTTTCAAATGCCGACGGGGTTTGCAAGCTCTCTATGGAATTGAGCAAATCGGGCTGTCGAGTACTCACAGGAGACTCCTTAACAACCTCAGGGACAAGCAAAGTGCTCTCGCCCGCTCTTGAATTCAGTCCTGTTTCGCCCCCAGGGGAAAGGGTGACCTCTGTTGATTGTGAGGTGCGCGTTTCTGGAACATTCGTAGGGAAAATGAGGGGAGTCTCGGTCGAGAGGGCCGTACTTGAAGTCGTCGAGTGAGCCCCTTGTGCCCCGGGTTCGATTTCTAGACTTGCTTGGGGAGGAGGGGTTGCTTCTAGATTTGCATTGAGCGCCTCGCGGGCAACTTTCGCCTCAGCCCGTGCGGTCTGCAAAGTTTCCTCGTCCATCGTTTGTGCAGGAATGAGCGCTCGCCGGAGGGCCTCGGGGCTGAGTCTCAGTTGAGTCGCAGCCTGGTCGGGGACAGCGTGGTCTTGGGAGGAGCCTACCGAACGAAGCTCTTGGGATTGTGGATGTTGCCTCGCTTGATCGGTCGCACTCACACCTCCACTGCTGGCTATTGCGCTGAGATCGAGCTCCACCGCGGCTCCTGAAGTCTCCGTGCTTGCAGGTGAGGAGGTCGACACGCCAGCCACTGGGGCTGAATGCATGCCCTGCTCTCCCGCGGGGGACGCGAGTTCTTGTAGACCGATTGCATCGACTGATCCGCTCAACATGAGAAAATCCCTTTCATCCAACCCTTTCGAACGGCATTCAGTGGTTGAGCTGAAATTTTTGTAGGGCCGAGGCGTATAATTCTACTAATACTGTAAAGTTCTACACTCCTCTTCCTTTCGGCTCTTGTGTCGCGCGCAGGCATTCCCTCTAATCGCGGCCATGCGGCTTGTGAGATCCCCGGTAAACTTACCTCGTTTAATACCTATCCTTCTGGGGGGGCTGGTCTCTTTTTCTAGCGTCTTAGGGTGTGGGGGGCATCCCCCGCCCTTGACGGCCCGAGCGTCGGAAAAAGTTCTTAATCGTGAGCCTCTTGAGGCGCAGGTGCTTGCTCAATTTTGGCAAGTCTCAGGAGAGCAGATTGTAACAAACAAAGGAACGCCTATCAGGTTGCAGGGCATAGCTTTAGGAAACCAGGTGTGGGGGCACACTGAGATACCCAGCTCTCATCATCGGGGAGAGGACTACAAGAAAATTGATGAGATGGGCATGAATTCAGTTCGTTTCTACCTGAGTGCAAATACATTTGAGAGTTTCGAAACTCCGGGAGTTTACAAGGAGTCTGGTTGGAATTGGCTTGACCAGAACATAGAGTGGGCCAAAGAAAACGGCATCCGCCTTGTGCTCAATATGCATAAACCTTGGGGTATTGATGGCGCCGCCGGGCAAGAAGCCCAGTTTTGGACTAACCAAGAATATCAGGATAGGTTTGTGAACCTTTGGCGTGTTATTGCCGAGCGCTATCGTGCCGAGCCCAATATTGTCGGATTTGACATTCTCAATGAGCCTCACCCACCCAAAAGCCAATTGCAGTGGAAAGAACTGGTAAATCGCGTCATTTCTGAAGTTCGAGAGGTCAATCAACACCACATATTTTTCGTTGAACGCGTGAATGCTGTGGGCGCCGACTGGACAGAGAATGCAGCTCGAAACTTTGTCCGCGTGAGCGACGAGCAAGTTGTGTACGAGTTTCACTTTTACAAGCCCTACCACTTCACTCATCAAAATGCCTCGTTTAGCAATTTTGCAGCACGCGAGGGTTGGTACCCGGACCACAACGTGCCCGAGGCAGAATGGTATAACTTAACAACTCGGCATCAATCTCACAGCGAGTACCTTTCACCAGGAAATTCGGATTGGACTATGCTGGAGACAGAACCCTTCTTAGTGCAGGACAAAGAACTTGTGCTTGGTAAACCAATTTTAGTTTGTGATAGTGGAGAGGGGCGAGTTGTTTTTGATTCTTTGAGCTTGACGCGCCTCAAAACTCTTCAAGAAGACACCACTATTTCGCAAGAGGAGGACGCCCTCGTAGAAAAACAAGAAGCGCCCGAGGTAGAGCTTCTCTTTGAGGTGGATCTCGACACTCGACGTGGTTGGTTCTTTTGGTCAGAAAACGGGCTGGGTAAGGCAGAGTTTCTACCCGAAGGACACGGAGACTTCTCTGCGTTATCCCTTTCGGGCACCACGGGGTTGGCCAATTTGGGGTCCGATCCTTTGCGCTTTCCTTTGGAACAGGGCTTTGAGTATCAATTGCAGGGCTTGGCTCGCGCAGAAAACTTGGGAGAAAAATCGCGCTGCGGCTTGCGGTTAGAATTTTACTCTTCCAAGGTACCCATCGTTACCCGCGGTAAAGAATACTTAGAGCAAGAACTCGACGCTTATTTGCAATGGGGCAAAAAAGAGGGGGTGCCGGTATATATGGGAGAATGGGGGACGATTCGCGATAGTTTTTTACCGGGCCGCGGGGGAGAATTATGGGTTCGCGATATGTTGACTTTGATAGACGAAAAAAACGTTAGTCATTCATACCATTCATATCATGAAATGGCTTTTGGGCTTTTTCGCAGCGAAGGAAAATTACCTCGCGAAGAGGATATAAATGAGAAGCTCTACCGCGCGTTCACAGAGGTCCCTCCCCCTACGGCTAAGGCGGATTCTGACGTGTCTCCAAGAGGGGTGCCGCGCGAGGGGGCGCCTGAGGAAAAGAACTATCAACCTTCCTCCAGCCAAGTTGGCCTTGAACAAGCAGAAGGGGACAATTGATGTCGTGCCCAGAGGACCAAGTTCAAGTTTGCTTTGTCTGCCTAGGTAATATTTGCCGTTCGCCGACAGGGGAGGGGGTACTCAAAAAACTCCTGCAGGTGGCGGGGCTGAGCTCTCAGGTGAGTGTTGAAAGTGCGGGAACCGCAGCTTATCACGTAGGTGAGCCCGCTGACCGTCGCTCATTCGCTTGTGCCCAGGCCAGGGGATATGTACTTGACGGTGTCTCACGCAAATTCGTCTCCTCAGACTTCAGCCGTTTTGACTACGTGCTGGCTATGGACGACGACAATTTAAAAAGCCTGCGCAACCTTCGTCAAGGGGTTGAATCTCCTAGGGGTCAACTCTCGTTGATGCGCGCCTTTGACGTGTCCGCCCCTGCTGGGGCCGTTGTGGGCGACCCCTATTACGGGGGCGAAGATGGATTTGACGAGGTAGTCTCTCAATGTGAGAGGGCGTGCTTAGGAGGGGGGTCGAATTTAACTTTACAAGAGGTTGCCTTTGTGATCTTAGAG
>CAYWLO010000104.1:0-637 GCA_964459035.1 uncultured Polyangiaceae bacterium
GCTGATGGCTTGGGAGCCGGGGCGCCACCGGGGGGCATGGGTCGTGCGCCGGGGGGCATGGGTCGTGCACCGGGGGGCATGCCACCTGGATGTCCAGGGGGTCGTGCCATACCGGGCATTGCACCCCGTTGCTCCATCGTCTTGAGTTGGGCGATGATAGGATCGATATTCTTCATCATTTCATCGCAACGCTTAGGCGGAAAAGTAGGGGTCTGCTCTTTGACCAACTTACATGAATTGGTGTCGGGGCCGACCGCTTCGCAGAGGCGTTCTACGATGTCGTCGCAACTCTTTCGAGCTGCCTTAATTTTTGTCACAGTTGCAGGCACAGCGTTGAGGGCGCGCTTGCAAGCCGACCCTGGAAGCAAACCTGAAGCAGCTTTTGCCTGCTTGCAAGCGAAGGCTTTGTCTCCCACCTGGTCACAAAGATTTGTCGCCCAATCTTGGCAAGGTCCACGCGCGGCATCCCCTTCGCCTTGCACGGCCGCATCGGCACGACTCTCGGCCTTATTGGTCTGAAATTGGTGCCCGAACCAACCACTCGCACCACCAATTGCCAATGCAATCATCGCGGCAACTAGAGTAGAGGCGCCCCCTCCGGAGGAGCTATCGTTTGCTTCATCCCCAGTCGACTCCT
>CAYWLO010000104.1:737-12620 GCA_964459035.1 uncultured Polyangiaceae bacterium
CAGCCGAGTCAGCCTGTTCAGCCGAGTCAGCCTGTTCAGCCGAGTCAGCCTGTTCAGCCGAGTCAGCCTGTTCGGTTGAGTCCTCCACGGCAGAGTCCTCTGCCTCAGAACTCTTTGATGCGATGGTCGCTTCTCCAGCGTCTTCGTTGAGCTGATTTTTGTCTTTCTCTGTCATGCGGGGGACCCTAATAGCGATTTTGCCGCGAGTCCGAAAAAAACGCTCGATGACATGAAATTCTCGACAAATAGACCCTTCATCAGTTCAAGTCTCCGGCGCGCATACCGTCCTCGAAGCCTCATGCCCCCCTTCTTTTCTTCACGTGCTCGAAAAGCACTTCCCTCATCCCCGGCTCCCCGGCGCTACTCTCTACCGAGAACTCCAACACAGCCGGAAACCCCTTCGAGCCGTCGCTTGGGGCCCGGTGTGCATCGCGCGCGCGTCTCTACAATCCCCCCAACGTCGTGCGCGGACTTTCCCTCTGCTAGCGACAATAAAGAGCGCGAGCGCAAGGAAAAGTCGGGCTAAAATCAGCCCAAAATGCTTATTTCTCGTCGCCCTCTATTGGCCAGGGGCGAGAGATTACGCATGCGTTGATTCCGCCGACGCCCATGGACAATTTTCCGACGGGGCCGGGCTTGAAAGCAACGGGGTGGTCCAAAACCAAAGACTGACCCATTTGAGCTAAGCTGGGGTGCACTTCGTCTTGTTGCAAGGAGGTCGTGTGGAGTTTTCCACGAGCTGTGCCGATGTGCTGCGCGGTGAGCTCCCAACCGCCGCCTACTCCCATGCCGTGCCCAAATGTTCCCTTACGCGCCGTAACTGGGGCAGACTTTTTGATCACCGATTGCAAATTTTCCAGTTCTTGGAAGTCTCCGGGAGTGGCAGTCGCATGTAAATCCCACGAGCAGATGTCTTCTGCCGCAACTCCTGCGTCTCGGAGAGCCTGTCTCATTGCATCGCGAGGGCCTTCTTCTGAAGGGGTGATAATATGGTCGGCGTCCGAACTGACTCCGACTGCAAGGGGTTCTAGCCCGACGGGAATAAATCCTTTCTTTTTGCCATATTCGAGATCGCCAATGACCCACACGCAGGCGCCCCCGGCTACGTGGGTTCCTTTGAGTTTTGAGAGGGGTTTGGAGGCAGTTCCGTCTGCTGAGAGCACGTGGGCATTGTAAAACGCTCCGACCGTGAGTGGATGGGGAGCTGGATCGGCCGAACCAATAACGGCCAACTTGGCTTCTCCCCTTTCTATTGCATCGAGGCCCATTTTAAGTGCGACCCCAAAGGTGGAGCATGCAGCAACTGGACCGATTGCTAGTCCGGTGATCTTGCCCAGCATCGAAATCTGCGAAGCTGGAGTGTTGGGAATATTCCAAAGAACGTTCGCGGAAACTTGGCTCCAAGGGGGAGGAGGTGTTTTCCACTTTTCGTTCAATGCCGCTAGATTACGGCGCTTATCCCGCATCAGCTTCATCTTTCCTTTCGCTACATCGCCCTCGACCGCAGGGCTTTCGATGAGGCGGAGTTCCTCTAGATAAATACTCAACTTCTCAGAGCGAGCGGCCCAAAAGGAGAACCACTCGTCCTCCGCAATCTCTCGGTCGTCGGCGTCGTCTATTGATTGTGGGTCGGCAGGGGCGTCGGAGGCAAGCGTTGCGCCCGAAAGATGTGCTGCGAGGGCGCAGTTTCTTTGGGCAGAGCTCCAAAATCGATTCCATCTGCGCTGGGCGCGATGCAGGTCGACGGAGGTATTGTAGAGGGTGGGATAGGCGCCAAGAGCGTTGCCCACATAGACGTGAGCCTCAGAGCCTAGCTCCTGTAGCGCGGCTTCCAGGCCGGGATTTTGCCCTAGTGATTGAATAAAGGAGCCGACCGCAAAGAGGGTTGTGTCATCCATCTTTCCGCGAAGTTGCTTCGACTTGCTCGGTGGAAATCTGTCCGACAACCATGCTTCATAGTCGGCGAACTCGAACTTAGGTCTGCCCACCAAGAACGAATCGGGCCCAAAGCCGTTGAATTCTTCTAACCAACTACCACCCTCGTCGAGCTTCTGCTGGAATTCATCGATATTGGCGGCTCCTGGGGCAACCAAGCCCCAACCGTAGACGGCTACTCGTGACATAATGCTTGCAGTGTAACGCACCTTTGAGGCGCATTCTTCTATTCGATAGGGGCTTTTTCTTGCGCCCTAGGGCGACATTGCCAGGGAGATCCCTGGAGTCAATGGGCAGTGGGGGGAGCCCAATTGGGATCGGAGGCAGGAAAAGAGAAAAATCTCGAAGAGAGGGCCAATATTGGATATTTAGGCTATTTTTATAATTGGACCATTTAGAAAAACTCCTGTGGAGATTCGGTGCAAAGGAAGATCTATCGTGGCATCTTGAGGGGGCGGCTAGCTAAACTGAGCGAGACTCCCTGAGACCAATCCCTGTGACAGATCCCAATACAGTACCCCGCGACAATCGTTCGATTCACCCAATTGATGAGCAAGCCCCGGGTATCAGTGGCATGAGTATTTACGTGCCATCAGCCCGCGTACCTCTCAAAGACTGGTGCGCTTGGACCGAGAACCCTTGGGAAAAAGTCGAAAAAGTTGTCGGGCGAAGCTTTCGCGTGCCTGCTCCCTTTGAAAATGTTTATACGATGGCGGCCAATGCCGTGCTTCGGCTCATCATTCGCTACGAGATAGACCCCGAACGAGTTGGCTTTTTAGGACTGGGGACTGAGTCAAGTTCTGACAATGCAGCGGGGGCTGTGATTGTGCGAGGCATGGTCGATCATGCCCTCAGTGATTTAGGAAAACCCAGGCTGGCACGGGAGCTAGAGGTGCCTGAGTTTAAGCACGCTTGTTTGGGTGGCGTTTATGCTCTCAAAAGCGCGTTGCGCTACGTTGCCTGTGACGGCAAAGACAGATATGCGATTGTGGTATCGGCCGATATCGCTGAATATGAGCGAGGAAGTAGTGGTGAGCAAACTCAAGGAGCGGGGGCCGTGGCGATGTTGGTTGAGCATCAGCCAAAGATGCTGGCCCTTGACTTAGGGCGCTCGGGCAGTGCGTCCTCTTATCGCGGTCCAGACTTTCGAAAGCCATTCGCCCGTCATTTTTCCCAGGAATATGCCCCAAATACCAAGCGTTTGAGCGACTTTCCCATTTTTAGTGGGCGCTATTCGACCTACGCCTACCTGGACGAAACGGTGCACGCCGTTGAGCGCATGTTAGAACGGGTCGATGTGAAAACGGGCACATATTATGACAGTGTGCGAGCGCTATTTTTTCATCGCCCCTATCATCATATGCCTATTTCGGCGATGTCATTTCTGTATGTGAGGGGTCTGGCCCGTAGTCATCATCATGTGCAGGAGTTTGATGAGATCTGCAAATTAGCAGGTGTCACTTCCGAAGCCGTTTTGTCCGAAACAAAGACGACTCCGGATTTATATGACCGAGTGATGAAGGGTCAAGCAGAAGAAGACCCCTATCCCGCTACGAGTCAGGCCGCGAGCACCCTACGTAGGCAGCCGAAATTTCGAGAACTTCTAGGTGAAAAATTGGGGCTAGGCGGTGAGCTAGTGAAAGATCTCGGAAATCTCTACAGTGCAGCGTTACCAGCTTGGATTGCCGCCGGTTTTGAAGAAGCTGTTCAGTCAGGAGAGGAGCTTCAAGGGGCGTCGATGGTTATGATTGGTTATGGCTCGGGCGACGCAGCTGAGGCCATTCCAATGACGGCCGTTCCTGGCTGGCAGAAGGCCGCTCGTCTGATTGGATTCGCAGAGGCATTGACCTCGGCCACCGATTTGAAGCGAGAAGAATACGAGGCGTTGCATGACGGATTGCCTCTTGGGACTGCGCTCGAGTCCGTTTCTTCCGGGTTGGCGCAAGTATTGAAGCCATCGGGACAATTTGCCATTCACCGTGTTGGCGATACCTACGACGAGAATTTTCAAGATCTTGCCGTTGAATATTATGAATATGTGAAGTAGTCGATTTGGGCTAGTCGCTGCGTTTCTACCGGTCCATGAGTCTCGCTCGAGTAAATCGCAGAGGTCGAGGGGGCGATATGCCTCCGATTGATCCGTAGTTCTAGAACAGAAGAACTACTCGGTCAGGATACCTGCTTGACCCGGTTGTACCTGCGGAATGTTCCTTCGCCTCTAGCGCTGCAATTGCCCACGGACCGGCGCTCTACATGCCTCATCGGTCGCGACGACCGATAGCGTTTTTTGTCGGCAGAGTTTTTGCAGGATCTAGGTAGTCGGTCGGGGCTAGTTGAAAAGACTTCTTTCCCCTACACTCATTTACTGATGAGATACGGAGGTATTGCACGGAGGCACTAGCTCTTGTCATCAACTCCCCCCTATCGAGTTCACACACTCCCAATCGTCCTCATTCTAACGGTCTCGGCTCTTGTGGCCTCTTTCTACATATCGTGGTTGGCTTGGGGACTTTCTTTTGTACTCATCTTGTTGGGGCTGGCACTTGCTCGTGCATTCTATCAGGTGCAAAAGCGCCGAAAATACTACTTTTCTGGACGCAGGGCGTGGGTGCTCGAAGCCGCCGCCATTGAAGTAAGCGAGGGACATACAACACCTGCATTTTCTGCTCTAGCTCTTGCTGCATTGGGCGATGTGCGAGGCGTGAGTCGGTCTCTATTGGCCCGCTCGAATGACTTTGACGAAGAAAACGAGGAACTTTTTCTGTGTTCACGCATATTAGGTGAGGCATTTGAGGGAGAAGTCGAAAAATCGTACTCAACCTGTGGTGAACTCATGTGTCTTTCGCTCAACGCCGCACCCGATAGATTGGAGCGGCGCAGAGTCCGCCGTCAAGGGGTGATAGCAATCGCCAAATCCGTCGCAGGGGAGGGCGAGACAGCCGATTTGGAGGTCCTTGCTCAAACACCCACTTTAGAGCCTGTGCTCTATTGGGCGTGCCGCTACGGCGTCGCCCTTGCCCTCTACAACAATGGCTCTCTTGCCCAGGCGCAGCTTCTTGTTCAGGGGGCGCCTCACTGGCCAAGCGAGAGCATTTTTCAGCGTCTGCAGTGTGAAATTTTTGAGGGTACCGTCGATTTAAAGAACGTGGCTCGTGCTGCGTGAGTTTTAAAAAGGGCATTGAAAGAGCCGCTAGCTAGCTCGCTTGGCGCTTATTGTAGGGCTTTGCTAGACGATATTCATGAGCGGTCATTCCAAGTGGGCGACAATTAAGCGCAAAAAAGGCGCTAACGACGCAGCCCGGGGCAAAGTATTTACCAAACTGATCAAAGAGATCACCACAGCTGCCCGCATGGGGGGAGGCGATCCTGACGCCAATGCGCGTTTGCGCAAAGCTATTGCCGACGGCAAGGCTCAGCAGATGCCGGGGGAGAATATCAAGCGGGCAGTGCAACGGGGCACCGGCGAAATAGAGGGCGTCAACTACGAAGAGGTTCTCTACGAGGGCACGGGACCTGGTGGGACGCTCTTTATGATCGAGGGCATGACGGACAACCGCAATCGTACGGCTCCGGAGCTACGACGTGTCTTTGAGAAAAATGGCGGAGCCATGGGCGCCACTGGTACGGGTGGATGGGCTTTTGAGCGCTTGGGAACCATCGTATTGGACAAGTCAATTGTCGACGAAGAAAGATTGATGGATCTTGCCGTAGAGGCAGGAGCAGAAGACTATCGAGACGAAGGGGAGACGTGGCTTGTCTGTATGCCAGTTGCTGAGCTCTTTAAAGTCCTGGCCATTTTTGAGAAGCTGGAAGTTCCCATAGTCGAGAGCGGTCTTTCCTATGTACCCAACAATAAAAAATTGCTGACGGGTCGGGACGCTGAAAGATGCATTTCTCTTTCCGAGGCTTTAGATGAGCACGACGACGTTCAAGGAGTATTTGGGGACTTTGATGTCTCAGAAGATGAATTGGAACGCATCGCGAACCTCACCTAAATGGGGGGAGACGAGGGAACGTCAATTGCTTTAAAGCCTGTCTTTGAGCCAATCGAGAATCTGATGGGCGAGGGCGGACTTGGGCATTTTCTTGAGAGAGGTGGAAGACGTCGCGTCCACAAGAGTCGCGAGATTATCGTCTTTGCCCAGGCTCTCAGACGCTTGGTTGGCCACAATCAGGTCGACTTTTTTCGAGTGGAGCTTGCCTTGTGCCAACTCAATGAGCTCGTCTCCTGACGCCGTTTCAAGGGCGAACCCTATGAGAATAGGGCGCCCTACTCTAGGGCGTGACGAGGAGGGGAGTGACGAGGTGGGAGTTGATGAGCTGTTGCCTTCAGCCCCCCAGCGCTTTTTGCCGATTGTGCCTAAAATATCTGGGTTCGGAATCAAGTGCAATTGCAAATCAGACTTGGTTCGCTTGAGCTTTTGGAGAGACTCCTGGGCTGGGCGGTAGTCGGAAACAGCCGCGGCCATAATCAATGCATCAGCTTTTTTTAGATCAACTCCGAGTATTTGATGCAGGGCTTTTTGCATATCGAGAGTGGAGGTGACTGAGATAAAATTGACACCTGAAGGTGGAGCTAGACTCACTTTTCCAGAGATGAGCGATACATTTGCACCCAAATCTCTTGCAGCTTCTGCCAGTGCGTAACCCATTTTTCCCGAGGAGGAGTTGGTGAGAGAACGAACAGGGTCGATGGCTTCGTGAGTTGGCCCGGCGGTAATCACGATGTGCTTTCCCAAAAGAGAGCGAGGTACCAAGAGAGAGCCTAGTTGCTCCGCAATACACTCGGGCTCTTCGAGGCGCCCCAAGCCTTCGTCACCAGAAGCTACCTCGCCAAAGCCTGGACCGATAAAGTGCACCCCCCTCTCCTTGAGGGCGTTGGTATTGGCAGTTGTGGCGGGGTGGTGCCACATATTGGGATGCATCGCTGGAGCGACCACCAGCGGCGCCTTATTTAGACAGAGGGCGGTTGCCGTCAGGAGAGAATCGGCGCGACCTTGAGCGAGGCGAGCGAGGCTGTCTGCGGTGGCTGGGGCGATTAGAAAAAGATCTGCCCAACTCGCCAAGTCAACGTGCAATTCACCCGGAGCGCTCCACATAGCACTTTCTACTGGGCAGCCGAGACCACGAAAAGTAGTCTCAGTGATGAACTTTTGTGCAGAGTTCGTTAAAATTACACGTACATCGGCCCCAGATTTTTGTAGGAGACGTACCAGTAACGGCGCCTTGTAAGCAGCAATGCTGCCCGTCACGCCTAAGAGAATTTTTTTTCCCGAGAGGGCAAAAGACCCAGCCATAGATTGCCTACTATCACAAAACGGGTCTCAGGCATCGCGTTGTGGCTCCCTGATTCTCATTAATATCCCAGAAGAAGTCCGCCTTGGTAGATCAATAAGCTGCAAAAATAGGCAAGAGCGGTCATGTACACGAAAAGAAAACCCGGCCAGCGCCACGACCGGGTCTCACGTTTGACCACCGCGAGGGTGCTCATGCACTGGCAAGCTAGGGCGAAGAATACGAGCAGAGACAAACCCATCAGAGGAGAGTAGGCACGCGAGCCATCTGCTTTTTTCTCGTCACGTATACGCTGTCTCAGGGGAAGGGCCTCATCGTCGACTTCACCAATTCCGTAGACGAGGGCGAGGGTACTGATAAATACTTCACGGGCGGCAAAGGCGCCGATGATACCCGTGGTAATTTTCCAATCGAAACCCAGGGGGGCAACGACTGGCTCAAGGGCTTTGCCAAATCGCCCGGCGTAGCTATTTTCTAGAGCAGGAGAGCTGCTGCGGGGCGGGGGCAGTTCTGCTGCGAGATGTGATGAAGGCTGTGCCTCGAGTTGTTGAGAGAACTCTACCCGCGGAAAGCTTAAAAACCCCCAAAGGACGATTGTCGCGGCCAAAATCACGGTCCCGGCCTCTTTCAAAAACTGTCCCGCACGCAGGCGCATCATGCGCCAAATGGGAATCATGCGGGGTAGTCGATAGGGGGGCAATTCGAGTATCAGAGGAACCGCATGTCCAGGAATGATAGTGCGCCCAAGTACCCACGCAGCGAGAAGCGCGACTATCACGCTAAAGATATAGAGGGCTATCATCAATAGCCCCTGCAAGGGCAGGCCACCTTTGGTTGATACAGGAAAGAGGGCGGCTATCAGCAGGGTATAAACTGGTAGCCTCGCTGAGCATGTCATGAGCGGCACCACCATCATGGTCAGGAGACGGTCCCGGCGATTTTCTAATGTGCGAGTTGCCAAAATAGCAGGAATTGCGCAAGCAAAGCCACTCAACATGGGTACAAACGCACGACCGTGCAGTCCTAGACTGCGCATGATGCGATCCATTAAGTAGGCGACTCTTGCCATGTACCCCGAGTCCTCTAAAAGGCCGACAAAGAGAAAGAGGAGCAATATTTGAGGCAAGAAAACGATAACATTGCCGACTCCCCCTAGAACACCCTCGCAAAATAGATCTGTGAGTATTGAATCCGGTAGAGTTGAACGAGCACCCAGCTGGGCCTGACCTACTAAAGTTTCGATAATTGAAATAAATGGATCGGACCAGGAAAAAAGAGCCTGAAAAACGACAAGCATCGTGAGCAAAAAACTCGCAAAACCGAGTACTGGATGCAGCAATATTTTATCGAGACGTTCGGAAGTCTTCATTACCTCCGTGTTCGTCGTCGTATGCAGATCGGCGAGCAGGTCATCAATTGCTTGGTAGCGGGCTGCCACCATATGTAGATCGTAGTCGTAGTCGTTGGCGCGCACGGCGGTTACGACCTTTCGAAGGTCGTTGGGGATGTCTTTGAGCTCGTCTTCGTCGTCCAAGCTTGCCAGGGACCAGAGGGCAAGAGTTCGGTCGCGCTCCACACTTCCCCGCCACGCTTGGGGTAAAAATTCGGCGACTCTGTCCGAAGCCTGACGGATTTGTTGGGAATACTTGGGGTTGAGCCGGGGAATCTGCCCTTTTTCTTCAAACTCGAACTCAGCTATCTTCTTGAGGAGTTCATCGGTTCCCGCGCCCGTGTCACCGTTAGTGACTACACATGCTATGCCTAGCTTGCGAGAAAGAGCTTCTGCCGTGGGGGGATTTTCTCCAGCTTCATCGACCATATTGAGGGCCAATATGGTCGGGACCCGCAACTCAAGGAGCTGGCTTACCATATAGAGGTTGCGTGAAAGCTGAGTAGCATTCACTACGGCTACGACCAAGTCGGGTCTCTCTAGACCTCCTAAACCAAGGGCTGCTTGCAGGGTAATTTGCTCCTCTTGGGAGCGGGCAGAAAGAGAGTACGTGCCCGGAGCGTCTGTAATCTGTAGGTCTAGGTTTTTACCCGCATAGTTGATTGAACGCTGGGCTATACGTCGCTCAATTGTGACACCTGGATAGTTGCCAACGTGTGCTCGTGAGCCAGTTAGATGGTTAAAGAGTGAGGTCTTGCCGACGTTGGGGTTTCCCAGGAGGAGAATATTCATGATGCATCTTGAGGGAGAACCATGATATTTTCTGCCTCTTGGCGGCGAATGGAGAGGCAAGAACCCCTGACCGACAGTTCGAGAGGATCGCCCAAAGGGGCTTGGCGCAAGACGCAAATCTCCGTGCCAGGAAGGAGGCCGAGTTCCAAAAGCCGACGTCGAAAGCCTCGCTCACCTGATATTTTTACGATTTCGGCGCCCTGACCGAGCGGTAGATCTTTGAGACTTATTTTTCTGGGCTCGTACACCTCATGAGCCTACAGCGTTGAAATTGATTATCAATTACAACGGTCCTACTTTTCCAATCGGTCTCAAGAAGTTCGAATCGAGTGCAAAATATGCGCAAAATTCGATATGATGAGTAAAATCAGCGGGCATCGAAACTCAAGATACAGTGTGGGTGCAATGGGTTGTTGGTATCCAAGAGCAAGAAGCTTCATTCATTCCGATTTTTCATCAGCGGTCCTGCGTGCAGGTCAGACAAGGGCCCATTTTCTTCAGAAAGAGCCTGCAGAGCCGAGGACTTTAGCCGCGCAGTACTCCGCTGACCACATTTCTCAATAAATTGGGCTGAATGGGCTTGTCCAATTTGGGGTTGTCGACTCGATTGAGAAAGGCGCGGGCCTGCTCAGTGAATGCTCCTCCGGTCAAAAATACAAAGCGTGCGGCCGTCTCGGGGTCGGTTGCTGCCACGGCAGTATGGAGCTCCATGCCGGTCATCTCGGGCATCATCAAATCGCATACGATGAGGTCAAAGGGGCCTTCGTCGTGTAGTTTTTCAAGGGCTTCGCGGCCATTGATTGCCGTTTCTACATCGTGTTGATCTCGCAAGAGTCGGGCAATGGAACGCAAAATGAGTGGCTCATCATCTACTATCAAAACACGTGCCCTTATATTCGGATTGACCGAAGGAATGCGGCGAATTGATTGGGGCTTTTCGCTTGAAGTGCGTAATTCCAATCGAAATGTTGAGCCTACCCCGTATTCGGAGCGCACAGTAAGACTGCCTGACATGGACTCGACGAGACCGTGACAGATGGATAGCCCTAGACCGGTACCAACCCCCACTGGTTTAGTTGTAAAAAATGGATCGAAAATGCGTTGAATATTTTCGTCTGGAATACCCCTGCCATTATCCGTTATTTCGGTGACGCTTGTATCACCTTCAGCCCATGAGCTTATTTCGATCAAATTTTGCTCGGTGTTGTCGCTTTTGAAAGACTGCGCTGCGTTGACGATGAGATTGAGAAAGATCTGCACGAGGCGAGTCTCATTTCCCCAGACGGCCCCAGCATTGTCGATGTCTGTGGTTAAACGCGAGCGATAACGCACCTCGCTATCGCTCATATGAATAGCTGTCGATAGGGAACTGGGCAGATCGACCGAAGAGTCGAGCTCTTTATCATCGCGGGTGAGAGCTCTAAGATCTCGAACAATTGTCGCGACGCGCCCCGTACCATGATGCGCTTCGGTGAGCGCCTGGGCCATGGGAGTGAGCATTGCTCGTAAAGAGGCGGGATTGCCCAGACGAATACTCTTACCTTCTAACAATTCCTCCATGTAGCGCAAACGCTCCATACAATAAGCTATGTTAGTTGTTACATAGGCTAACGGGTTGTTGATTTCGTGGGCAACGCCCGCCGCAAGAGTTCCAATAGAGGCCATTCGCTCGGCCCGGCTGAGCTTTTCTTGAATGGAGCGAGACTCCGTAATGTCTCGCATTGTAACCAAGACTGCGGGAACGCCCTCGAACTCGATTGAATCGACATAAAGCAACACGACCGACTCGCTTTTATCGAGCCCAATGAGAGGGAGCTCCGTTTGGGCGTGAAGAGGGAGTGACCTGAGTACGTTTGATAGAAGATGCACGGCACGCCCCCGATCCGCGCGGGGTACATGACGCCGAATGAGTTCTTTAGGAGACGTAGTGAGAAATTCGTGCAAAGAAGGGTACCCAAGGAGGGTAATCAGCGCCTGATTGCCATAGACAATTCCTTGTCGGGTCGTAACCAACACGCCATCGTGAAATGCTTCGATAAGACGTCGAAACTCCCGTGAGGTATGGGAGGAAGGGGGCTTGGTCGACGGCGGAATTGAATCATCAGCGAGGGCAGGTGTTTGCTGGTTTACACTCTCCCGGGAGATCTTTACCGAGGACGAAGTACATGCTTCGCCGGGGGGGTGATCTTGAGGGTGAGTTGTCACAGGCCAGATTCTCCATGTTACCCCTCACCTGGTTCATTCATTGAGCAGTGGGGGGCGTTCACTATGATCGTGCACGTGACTGGGCCAGAGAGCAAGCCCTGAGCCACGACGCCCCCCAGTCCACTTCTTTTTTAGGACTTTTTCCAAAAAAGAGGGTCTGAGGAGTCGTCGTTGTTTTTGGTGGCTCCTCCCGGGGTCGAACCGGGACGACCTAAGTCGGGGGATTTTAAATCCCCTGCGTCTGCCATTCCGCCAAGGAGCCTTGA
>CAYWLO010000105.1:0-12535 GCA_964459035.1 uncultured Polyangiaceae bacterium
TAAGATCACAAAGGCAACCTCTTGTAAAGTTAAATTCGACCACCCTCCTAAGTGCTCTAGATCATCGCGGGAGCCATGGCCGAGATCATCCTTGCGCAGGTGCGCCCGGATACGTTCGCCCCACGTGTGTTCGTAGTTCCCACTTAACCGTGTTTCCTTTTGCCATGGATCGAATCCTGACGAGATGAAGAAGCCTCGGGTGCTATGTTCCCGATCGCCAGGAATCACCTCTTGTAGGAGCAGACTCACCGCATGGGTCTCGCTTTCTAGAGTGACTCCGTAAGTTCCTTGATCTTGCTCGTATTTACAGCTCTTCACATGCCACATTCTCGCGCTCACTCGTTCAATTGCGGGGGCTGCATGCCCTCCCCCTTAGTCTGACCCGAAAAAAAGCAGACGCCTTGGTCTTGAGGCCATAAGCTGAGCATTTTGAGGCGCAAAATCTATTTGCAGGTCTTGGGAGTCCTCATGAGGAGGCGTTTCCTAGGGCCCGTCAAAGTACACAGAGCAGCCACGCAAAAAGCGCGCGGTGTCGGGGAAGCTCGATTAACGGGGACTCAAGAGGGCTTTCGGGGTGTAAACTTGGGTGGTAATTTCGTGTCGAATAGGCGCTCTCACTGTACCACTCGACCTCAATTTCCCATTCGTCTCGTTGGAGACACAAGGTGTCTGCCTGAGGAGACTCCGGTAGGGGGGGCCTTTGAGGAAGAGAGGAGCCCATTGGTAGAGTGGCCTCTTCTTGCTCGACGAGGGAAAAACGATGGGAGGCCAAAAGAGCTGCGCGGAGGCTCTTGTTGTCGTTCGCCGGGAAAAAATTCACATGAGCGGCAGAGGCGTACTGAGTCATACGCTCTAACAAAGCAAATTCTTTGCCAACCTGAATTATGTTGAAGAGTTCTTCTTAGAGTCTAAGTCCAATGAATCGAGAGGAGGGCGTGCCGCTTGGGCCACCGCTTCCTGAGTGGGGGCTCCGGCCATGAGAATCGCGAAGGGGCGGGTGCTTTCATTGCCCTCTAACATGATGCGAGTGGCCATGGTGAGGGGCACAGAAAGAAGCATGCCGATGGGGCCCCAGAGCCAGCCCCACAGAACTAAGGAAATGAAGACGACGAGGGGGCTCAAGTTCATCCTTTGTCCCATAATCTTTGGTTCAATCACGCTGCCGATCACCATATTAGTGGCAATGAAGACGATACTTGTACCCAACGCTCCTCCGGGCCCTAGTTGAATTAAACTCAGCAAAATAGCCGGTACTGCCGCGATGATCGAGCCGATATTGGGAATGAAGTTGAAAAGAAAGGCCAGAAGCCCCCAGAGCAACGCAAAATCTACCCCTAGGAGATGCAAACAGACACCCACAATGACTCCTGTGGCGAGACTGGTTGAGGTTTTGATGACAACGTAGGCTTTAATACGCCCTACCACTCGAATTCCGCGACTGAGATCGGCGTGTGGATCTTGAAGGGCTAGCTTGATTTTGTCAGGTAAGACGAGAGCTTCGAAGAGAACGAAGATGGTCATCAAGAGCACCAGAAGCGTATTCGAGAGCAAGTCGGCAACTTGAGAGAGAGTATTTCCCACAAATTGCATCGCGGCCGCTGGCTGTACGATAGACTTAAGGTTGAGCGCCTTGAGGCTAAACCCCCAACTTTCTAGGTGTTGTACGGCGGTGGCAATGATGCCCGAAAGTTGCTCTTCGTAGGTGGGGAGCTCTTGCACGAAAGCATTGACGCTGCCCACAACTACACCGGCAACACCTGCAAAGATTCCCAATGCTAGCAGGACGACTACCGGGACTCCCACCTCTGGAGGCACGCGCTTTTTTTTGAGATAGATAACAAAAGGCGCGGTCAGCGTTGCCAAAAACGCGCTCACGGTGAGGGGCACGAGAACGGGGCTCGCGATCTTGAGAGCTGCTATGACAATGACAAGGGACGCGGCGCTCAGTAACCCCGATTGAGACTGCTGTTTGGCGTGGTGCGGGTGCGATGCTTCTGCCGAGGGTCCAAAACCGAGGAGGGCGAGAGGCCCAAGACTCACACTGGTCCGAGACTCGGAGTCGCGCTGCCTGTCGTCTTCAGGATTTGTACTGAATTCGGGGGGAAGACGCCTGGAGCGCGGAGGTGTCTCCGCGAGTTCTGGCGGAGGAGCTTCTGTGATTGGTTTTTTCTCAGTCTCGTCAGCCATGGTCCTCTGTAGTTCTAGCTGAGGATGCGTTTGAGTAGAAGAGATGTCCGTGTGACAATGAGACTAAATATTATTGGCTGATATGACAGCCCGTGCAATGAAATTGGGGGTCGCCCAAGAGCTTTGCCATGGCCGGAGTCACCTTTTCTTTCATAAATCTACTCATCAAAGGGTGAGATTGAATGATTTCGTCATTGAGAGACGGAAGGTCGGGGGATGGCATCTTAAACGTGCCGTTTTTTGCCCCCGAGCCGTGGCAGGTCCTACAGCTCAACTTTTCTCCTTGATTGGGCGAATCGGCAAAGATTTCTCTCATTGTGGGAGTTACCTCCTTTTGCATGAGTTGAATTTTGCCGTCCATCGAAAGGGAGTGAAAGGATGCAGACCCTTGCGCAGAATCTTTGCCGGAAGTTTTAGGGCTGGCGCTTACAGGGTTACACCCGCACCAAGAGAAAACGATCAGTAGAGTAAAGAGCTTTTTCATCATGCCCCAATTCATCTGCATGGTGGTTGCGCTAGCGGTTGCTCGCCATGGGCTCTAACTCAAGAGGGGCCACGCTTTCGTCCGCAGATGAGATGAGGGCAGGGTTGGGTGCACTCTGAAATGTTGAGGAGTCTGCGGGGTAGTGAGGTCGCGAATAGACGCCAAATTCGGTGGCTAAAACTGAAGCTACATGACGCCCGCGCTTGCTAACCGGCCGATAGATATCGGGTTCGGCAGAGGGGATCACTGTTGAAGCACGACGACTGGATGGAGGGGCCTCCACGCCGACCAAGCCATCTAAGGCACGCGAGAAGTCGCTCATCGTTTGAAATCGAGAGCAGGGAGATTTTCTGGTTGCTTTGTGCACGATACGCTCCAAGGCATCGGGCAAATCGTCAGCTAACCAGTCGACAGGTGGAACTGGAGAGAAAAGTTGGTGACGAAGCAGTGCAGTTTTCGAATCGTCGTCAAAAGGCAGGTGACCTGTCAACATGCGGAACATCACTACACCAAGAGCATAAACATCTGTTCGGGGGTCAACCGGTTCTACGAGAATTTGCTCGGGAGCCATGTACTGCACCGTGCCCAAAATACTCGTCGATTCCTCGTCATGCCCTTCGTCGGCGAGGCGTGCCATGCCAAAGTCAAGAACCTTGATACTTTGTGGTTCACCCACGGGACCTACCAAAAAGAGGTTGTCGGGTTTGATATCTCGATGGACAATACCCGCACAATGCACTGCTTCTAAGGCGTGCACAGCCTGGCGCATGAGCTGAATCGTCAATTCGGTACTCATGACGGTTTCGCGCTTCAAAAAATCGCCCAAGGATTCTCCGCGTAGGGCCGCGAGCGTCAAAAATGGAGGTTCATCCTCTGGCTCGTGAATGTCGAGGACACGCACTACAGCTGGATGATCAACGGCAGCAAGTGCCCGAGCTTCCATCAAAAATCGTTGACGCAGCTCGGGGATTTTTGCGACGTCGGGTTTCATGCGCTTGATCACCACCAAACGCTTGTTCGTCGCATCGCGGGCCAAATAGACGGTGGCGGTACCGCCTTCACCCAAATAGCCCTCAACCCTGAAGCGTTTGTTGATGACAATGCCCATCTGTGGGGTGGGATGGAGGGAAAAGCCTCTGACCGATGGACTGCGTCGCGGCGCCCTGCGTGTCAGGAGAAGCGGGATTTCCTCATGGGAACTCTCGGGAGCCACAGAATCAGGCATCAGCATACGAGTTGCACTTAACACCACCGGGGGAAAGTACCCAAGATTCTGCTGAACATTTCCCCTTGTTGGGGACTCGGCTTCTTTCTGTGGCAAATATTGGGGGGAGCCGTTCGGCCCCTTGAGGCATTACGAACTTGAGTTGAGCCACTCGATATTCGTTTTGGGGTCAATTGGAGCATTTCGGCCTTGTGTTGCCGTTTTTGAATGCTTGGATGGGCTTCTCCAAGGGAGGGCGCCGAGGTTGGCGCAATATCGTCCCCGATGGGATAATCCTTAGGTTCGTAAGAGAGCAGATCATGCGTAGAGTTGTCGTTACTGGAATTGGTACAGTGAGTCCTTGTGGGCTGGATGTTGCTTCGTCCTGGGAGGCCATCAGTAATGGCAAGTCAGGCATTGCCTCAATCACGCGCTTTGATACCGAGGGGTATGCTGTCTCTATTGCGGGGGAGCTCAAAGGCTTTGACCCTAAGAATTATATCGAAAAGAAGCGCGTCAAAGAAGGCGACGCTTTTATTCATTATGCAATTGCCGCCGCCGATGAAGCGGTCAAAAGTTCTGGCTTTGAACCTTCGGAAGAAGAAAAAGAAATGGTGGGCACCATAGTAGGTGTTGGCCTAGGCGGTTTGCCCATGATAGAGGCGATGAGCCGAGTCTTAATTGCTCGCGGACCGCGCAAGATTTCACCTTATTTTATCCCGGCTGTTATCTCTAACTTAGCGCCAGGTCAGTTGAGCATGCGCTATGGGTTCAAGGGGGCCAGTTTCACCACCACGAGTGCCTGCGCCTCTGGCGCACATGCAATAGGAGAAGCAACCCGAGCAATTCGCCTTGGAGAGATGGACGCATGCCTGGCGGGCGGAACAGAATCAACCGTCACGGGCTTGGGCATTGCAGGCTTCTCTCAGATGCGCGCCCTTTCCACCCGCAATGACGAGCCCGAAAAAGCGAGCCGTCCCTGGGACACCGATCGCGATGGATTTGTGATGGGCGAAGGCTCAGCCATGCTCATGCTCGAAGAGTACGAGATGGCCAAAAAGCGCGGGGCAAATATTCTCGCAGAAGTCGCCGGCTACGGAGCCACGGCGGACGCTTACCATATGACAACCCCATCACCCGAGGGAGCTCCTCGCTCCATGCGCATGGCATTGCGCAACGCTCAGATGACCCCTGAGGACATTGGGTACGTCAACGCCCACGCTACATCGACAGGTGTCGGCGATATCAACGAAATTGCTGGTATGCGGAACGTATTTGGAGACTATATTTGCAACGGTCTGGCAATTTCGAGCACAAAATCCATGACGGGACATCTTTTAGGAGCCGCTGGCGCATTAGAGTCGGTTCTTTGCATAAAGGCTCTCATGACAGGTGTACTTCCTCCCACCATCAACCTAGAAAATCCCATTGAGGAGGCGTCTGGAATCAACCTGGTCGCCAACCAAGCCCAAGAAAAAGAGATAAAGGCTGTGATGAATAACTCTTTTGGCTTTGGCGGAACCAATGCGACGGCGATTTTTAAGAAAGTTTGAAATCTAGCGAGTAACCAGACGTCCCGCCTAGCGGCACGACTAGAGCGAAGGGCGTGGACTTTGGGTTCGCGCCTTTTTTATTGTCAAAAGCTCGCCGCTCTAGATGTCCTGCAGGTCGCGACAACCGGCAAACCGGTCGCCGCTCTAGATGTCCTGCTGGTCGTGACAACCGGCAAACCGGTCGCCGCTTTAGGTGGCCAAGTAGCTCAGTAGCCCCTCGCGGAGCTCTGCTGCTTCGCCCAAAAAGCCCTCTTCGACTGAGCGATAGTCTACCTCTACATCAAGTTTTGCCAGGACCGAGTAAAAGCCAAATTGCAGACGGTTCATCAAGGCAAGCTGCGGGGGCGGCGCGACAAAGCTACCGTCTTTTGTGGACATTGATTTCTTCATCTCTCGCATGTCCTCGAAGAGTCCGGCCGCGTATTGATGGGAGAGGTTGAAACGGGGTGAGAGCACTGGGGTGAAACACTTTCGAGAATAAGCCACAGCGGCGTCACCAAACTCTCCCCCTTGGGTTCCCAACATTTGAGCGACGGCCGTCGAAAACTCTTCTCTATTTCCAGCGATAGCAGCCTGGTGAGCACGAACCGCGGCTCGGCGAATCTTTTCGCTGATGGGCTGCACGCAACCAAAATCAAGAAAAGTGACCTTACCATCATCGTGAAAAATGTAATTTCCTGGGTGAGGGTCTGCGTTGAATGCTCCACCAACGAGATTTCCGCGGAAAACAAATCGCCACATCAACTCCGCAAATTGCACCCTCAATGCTTCGGGTTTTGAAGCCGCTTCATCGAGAGAAAATCCATCGACCCATTCGCTTGTGAGCACTCGACGAGTAGAATATTTGGTAAAGACCTTGGGGATTTGAATTCCCGGCTCGTCCTGATGCAACTCACGAAAAGCGGTTTGATTGCGCGCCTCGTTTTCGTAATCAAGCTCTTGACGAAATCGCAATAAAATCTCATCAAAAAGAGGTCCCGCTTTGAGACCTCGTGGTCCGGCCAGGTTCACAAAACCTTCTAACATCGAGATGTTTTTGAGATCGCTTTCGACAGCTTTTTCAATACCTCTATGCTGCACTTTAACCGCCACCTGGGTGCCGTCCCGTAACGTTGCCCGGTGCACCTGTCCTATTGAGGCACTGGCAACGGGCGTGAGGGAAAACGCCGAAAAAAGATCCAAGGCATTGTCGCCCAATTCTTCTTTGAGAGTCTTTTCGATCTCATCGGGCTCAGTTGTTGTCGTTGCGTCTTGTAACTTTTTGAGGGTGGCACGGTAGACCTCACGTTGTCCGGGGGGAATGAATCCGTCTACATAGCTGGCGGTCTGTCCCACCTTTGCCGCAATGCCTCGCAAATTTCCCAAGACTTCCGCCGTACGGTTGGCCGCGGCGTCGGCTCCTCTGTCCGCGGCCCAAGAGGCCCCTGCTCGCGCCCCCACTCGGGCCATTGCAAAGGCGCGTCTCAAGCGGCCGGTCGGAGCAGATTTCGATTTCATTGAGCTTTGTCTTTTTTTGGTTGTACGCTGTAAAGAGCGGTGCGAAATCCCAATGTGAGCTGATTGATTGTCATCGTTTGGCTAAATGAGTGCGTGTAGTTGAGGGCGGGCCCCATCGACAGATGCCAAATTTGCCAAGGCTCCCAAAAGGCAGAAAAACCGAGGGTGGAGAGGGCTCCACTTTCTGCGATAGGCTGAGACTGGTCTTTCGTGTCAGCGACATCGTAGAGATTACTCAAGCCTAAGCCGCCATCAAGACCCAGACCGATGTCCCGAAATATGCCGCCTAATGCGTAGAGAGGGTAACCTTCTACATGAAATACAATTCCCGCCGAAGAGCCCGTGGTCTCGCTGCCGCTTACGCTCATGAGGCTGACTCCTAGCCCCACGCTGAGCCAGTCTCGCGGGCTTGTCCCAAGCCAAAGGGATATATTGTTGGCTAGGGCAAAACCAGTACTTTGGCGCTCATTAGGATCATTGAGCGCGGCCACGGTGAGCGGATATCCGTGGTATTCACCAGCTCCGTAGCCCAGAGTGAGAGCTAAGGCGAAGCCGCCACGGCGTTCTACCGCAGGGGGCTCGTAGTTGATGGAATCCGCATCGTACTCCGGGGCGTTGCGAGGGGGCTGGAAAACGTTTGCCGGGGAAGACTCCTCAGCGGGGGTGCTTTCTGGCTGAGCTGTCACCTCAGCAGTCGAGTCTGCATGCGCAGGGCGAGCGCTCAACGAGCTTGCGCCCCCTATCAATAAAAGAAGGAGAAATTGGTGGGAGCACCGCTGCATATTCATCTCGCTAGCACGTTCGGCGGGTGCGAGAAACGCACCCTCTCAGCCAAGGGAGAGAAGCCGAGGAAGCTCCCTCATATCAGTGAAAGGTAGAGCTCCCATGTTCTTCAAAGCTCTAAAGTGTGCATTGTGATCCCTCCGTTCTTGCGACGAATAGGCAAGCACTCGACAACCTGCGGCAAGGGCGCCCTCTGCCCCAGGCAGACTGTCTTCTACAACAACGCATTGCGAACTGGGTACTCCCATGCGCTTGGCAGCATGTAAGAATATGTCTGGCGCTGGCTTTCCCGCACGTACCTCCGAGGCACTAAATAGGTTGCCTTCAAAATGATGAATGAGATTTGTGAGCCCTAGAGAATGATTGATTTTCTGATGGCTCCCGCTGGAGGCGACACAAATGGGCAAGCCCGCAGCTTGAATGCGTTCGATGGCTCCGACAACGTTGCATATCGGCCGCAGCTCGGCTTCAAGAGCTGCAAATGTGCGTTCGTTGAGTGTTGCCAAAAAGGTGGGAGGCAGAGAAATCTGCCAGTGAGTCTCAAGGCGCTCCATGCAATCGCTCAAGCTGCGTCCACGAAAGGAGCGGTCGACGTCTTCGACTGTGCACGTGCTGCCCAATCCCTGCAATACCTCACACATTACCTGAGCGCAGATGGACTCTGAATCGACGAGTACTCCGTCGCAATCGAAAATGACCAGCTTGGCGATTGTGGGCAATATTTTCATGAGTAGCAGTTTATTTTTCCGACGCCTAGAGCGGCAGCCGGCTCGCCGGTCGTCGCGACCAGAGGGAAAGGGCGCAGACCGGGCTCTTGATTGACGCTCTGTATTCTGGGGGCTAGCTCTTTCCTTGTGAAAAACTCCCATCAGCTCTCGTTGTGTGCGGCATTGTTCGGGCTGTTCTCCTGCGCAGCAGAGCCCCTGCAGCTCGCCGAGACAGATAGCATCATCACTCTCGAATCTACGGAAGCAGAATACGGACAATTCAAGAGTTACTTTTTAGAAAGCGAGATCGTGGATCTTTGTGTGCAACCGGGCGAAGGAGCATCTGCCGGGGCTGGAGGCGCGGGAACGGCGGGGGCATCTTCTCTCGATCCGGTCAATTGCGATGAGCCTAACCATGGAAACGACGAAGCCATCATCGACGCTCTCCAGCGTAATATGCAAGAAAGAGGTTACGTGCTTTTGTCCGAGTCCGAGAAGGACAACGCCGATTTGGTACTTTTACCCGCCTACATCGCTCGAACCAATTGGAGGGTAAACGAAGTGTATTGTTATCCTGACCAATATTATAGCGGTTGCGTGCAGCCCTTGGGAAATGACGCATTCATCTTGCCCTATCAGGCTCTTCTGGTTCAGTTGATTGACGTGCAGGCTTCCAATGAGGAGACGCTCAAATCTGCGTGGACCATGGGTCTTCATCAAGCTGTAAAAATCTCCTCACTTTCTGCAGGCACTCCCTCAGACGGTGGCTCGGCGGGTGCTGGAGAAATATGGTCCTCGGCTATTGATCTAGCTTTTGAGCAATCGACCTACCTGCAAGGAGGCACAAAATGATTGAGTACAACAAGTTTTATCAAAAGAGCTCATTGATAGGAGCGAGGGGCGTGCGTACCCCGGTCTGCACGGCAATAGCGCTCAGCATCGTTACCATGAGCTCGACCCTGTGGGGACAGGCCGAGGCCGCAAAGCCAGGCCAGCCTCCCGAGCTTGCTCCTGCCGCCGAGCTTGCTCCTGCCGCCGAGCTTGCTCCTGCCGCCGAGCTTGCTCCTGCCGCCGAGCTCGCTCCTGCCGCCGAGCTCGCTCCTGCCGCCGAGCTTGCTCCTGCCGCCGAGCTCGCTCCTGCCGCCGAGCCAAGTGCTTCCGAAGCAAGCCCCGAGAAGCCATCGAGCCCGCAATCCGCAGAAAAAAAAGAGCCTGCAGTTGAGGTTGATCCTGGCCAGAGCGCCAGCAAGAAGGCGTCTGCCGAGACGCCCCCGCCAAAGGACCCACTCTTTCGTCCAGCTCCCCAATCCGCCTCGGCCAATCAAAAAACAGTAATTCCTCCAGAAGAAGGAGAAGAGCCGGTCGAAACACCTGAGCCTCGTTCAAAAGACTTGATGCTCGGCATCTCTCTCGACTTGACCCTCCCTCTCGCCAATTCTGCTAATTTCGTCGGAGACGCGGGTTTCCAGGGTTTTTCTCTCGACCTTCGTTATTACGCATGGGGAAATATAGGAGTCGGCGTCGGAGCTGCTTTCGACTCGTTGTCCAAAAAATCGACCGGAACAGTAGAGTGGAACAATGCTCTCATCACGGCGACCCAGGTACGTGAAATGTCTTTTGTACCCCTCACGGCCAAAGGCTATTACGCTTGGCGAGACAGCGAGCGCTTCATTCCCTACGTTGCCTTAGGGCTAGGAGCTGCGCGAGCCACTCGTCGTCTCGTCACAGGGTTTTCTAATCTTTCCGAAGATAGCTGGCATTTTGCAACTGTGCCCGAGGCTGGTCTGCAAATTCCAGTAGGGCCAACTGTTCTGGTAACGGCCCTACGACTCAACTATTTGGCGGCCAGCGGCGACACAGAGGCTCAAATGTTCGCAAACTTTAGCTTTGGAATTACAGTTCAATAACCCAATTCTGCATAAAACTGGACAGGAAAGCCCGAGCGTTCTCTGCTCTTCGCACCTGCATACTGAAGTAGAATGCAGGTGCCTCGCGGCCCCCTTTTGCCCCGGGGGCTAAAGGTGTACGTTGCTTGGCCGTGAAGATATCGGGTCAAAAATTGGGCAGATTTGGTGAGGGCGGCTGTAGTGCAGCCTTTCGTCGAATCCTTGTGGGAGTCATCGTCGCTGGTAGCGGTTTGCACGCTGTGGGTGCTGCCGCGCAGACGCGCACATTCACCCTCGACAGAGCTCAGGTCTCCGGAGCACCCGACGATGGCTTTATGGTGCATCGTCCCTATATGGGAGACGATACCCGTTTTTACGGGAACGCGGCCTTAGGTTTTGCTCTCAATCCTCTACGTGAGGATCATGTGCGCTCGGACTCCAATACAGACGCTAGCGCACCTATTGCGGCTCAATTTCCCATGTATTTAACTGGAGGTATGCAAATAGCGGGTCTCGTTGGGTTGAATGTTCAAATACCATTTACTCCTCTACAGCTACCAGGGGACGAACCCCCTCGCGAAGATACTGCCGCAGGTGGCATCACCGATACATATGCGATGATGAACGATCTCCGTTTTGACGCACGGGTGATGGGCTGGGAGTCCAACGACAGAAAGACTCGGGTGGGCGGCTTTGGTGCTTTTACTATCGCTACTGGTTCCTCCAGCGGCTTTGGCGGCGATCGCCAGGCAACCGCATTGTTGGCCGCGTCTGCCGAACACAACTTCGGTAGCTTTCTTCTCACAGGTCATGTTGGTCCGCACTTTCGTCCCCAACGCTCTCTGGGCGGCAACTCCGATTTATTCATCGGTAGTGAGTTGCGTTACGCCCTAGGTGCTTTCATGCCCTTGCGTGACAATAAAGTGCGCCTTGGTTTGGAAATTTGGGGCTCAACAGGCATCGAAGAGGTAGGAGGAGAGTCCACTTTTCTTAAGCAACGCAACACAACGGTCGAGTGGTTGGCTCAAGCTCGTTTTCTCATGGGAGAGAAGAAAAAAACCTTCTTGAACTTAGGCGGCGGCACGAGGCTTTCCAACGGTTACGGCTCTGCGGATATTCGCTTGATGGTTTCGATTGGCCATTTCTTCGAGTTGACAGACGAGGAACCCAACTCACCACCCGAAAAGGTGCACGTCGTTGATGGGGCTCGTCATCATGCAGTAGACAGCGACAATGACGGCTATCCTGACGACATTGATGCTTGTCCAAACGTGAAGGAGGACGGAAAAAAGCCACGACCTTCCGACGGTTGCCCGGCTCCTGCGGACGCCGATCGCGACGGTATCATCGACGTCGAAGACAAGTGCCCCAATGATCCCGAAGACATGGATGGCATTCAAGACAAAGATGGCTGTCCCGAGGAAGACGCCGACAATGATAAAATCATGGATAAGGTAGACGCTTGTCCTTTGGAGCCAGGCCCAGCGAATCGTGATTCTGCCAAAAATGGTTGTCCAACCACCATTAAATTAGGCAGTGATGGCTCGGTCGCGCTGCTCAAACCCATTGAGTTCGCACTTGGTCGAGCGACTATTAAACCTGTCAGTTATCCGATCCTCAACGAGGTCGCGACCCTTCTCAAAGCCCGTACAAAAATTAAGATTGCAGTGCATGGTCACACCGACAATGTCGGAAAGCATGACAAGAATGTGAAGCTGAGCGACGCTCGCGCGGCGTCGGTGATGAAGCATTTGATTGGGTTAGGAATAGCTAGGGATCGACTGGTATCTGAGGGTTTTGGCCCCGACAAGCCAATTGAAACGAACAACACAGCCGAGGGGCGTGCCCGCAATCGTCGAGTAGAATTTGTAGTTCAAGATCAACAAAAAGCAGTTGATGACGCTTGGGACTAATTGATGCTCGTTTGATTTGCGGAGGCACTCCTCCTGCTATCAAAGTATGAGTGCATGAAACCGTGGCAAGTCCTTCGTTGGGGCTTGCCACGATTTCATTTGAGCAAGAAATACCTAAGTTACAAAAGACTCATTCCATTCGTTTTGTCTTCATTTCTCTGTACGGCGAGTAGACCCTCACAGGAATGAATCAGGGTAATCTGCACTTTATTAAGTATATTTGTATAAAATAGTGCACTTTACCATGTATTTGTGGGGAAAGTTAGAAGCGCAACGTGAAAATGTCCGGTTTCTCCAAAGTAGAAATGTCCGCTTCAGGGT
>CAYWLO010000106.1:0-8683 GCA_964459035.1 uncultured Polyangiaceae bacterium
TAGAGCAGAAAACCTACTCCATGACGTCCCTCAACAGAGGAAGAACGTACGACAAACACCTACATTAAACAGTCAATCAAGCTAACCACATTGCACCCTCTGCTTCAGAGTTACAAAACCTCCTTGACCGAAGTTCATTCAACCTCGTTTGCTGCACAAGCGCCTATCTCCTAGCGAGCAGAATGCCTACGCTAGCGAGAATCCATGGCCATCACTCTCACCCCCACAGAAGCTCGCATCGTCAGTCGTGAAGCAATCGACCCAGAAGAGGCACTGATCTCCTTTGTTACCGACTTAATACAAATGGGCGCCGTTTACGTCGAAGAACGCGACTATCCTTGGGACGGAAAAACGCGCCCCCTTGCGACCTGTGTTCGGGGAGAGAATTTCGAAACACTACAAAAGAGATGGCCCCTTTTGCCGGATCTTCAAGAAAGTCAGCGAGCCACCGACTACATTCGTAGTTTGCTCACTCGCAGCCGGGGCCTCTCCAATTTTTTAACAACAGCAATAGAGGAACCGCTTTTGAGGCGGGGAGTGCTTGTAAAAAAGGGGTTCCTCTGGAAAAAACTTCAGTGCACGCCACGGGGAGAAGAACTTCTTCAAGAAGCTTCGCTCCGACCAAGCAACACCGCTGACCGCGAAACTGCACGCACGGTGGTCAAGACCACCCTGCATGCACGCAATGTGCACAAAAAGAAGAAAAAACCAGTAGAAAAGGCTGGGCAACACGCGCGCCGAGCTCGCCAAGACGCCCTTGAAAGAGACGCTCAAGCAGTGAGCAACGCGCTCTTGCATGACATGGACGACTCAGATTAAAGCGTTCAACGGACGCTCCTCGCTCCCTGTGTCCGAGAGCCGTTCACACCTCAATAAGCCACCTCTTCGCTATAGTGTTTTTTAATACAGCGAGGGCAAAGACCGTGGGAGACTTGCGCTTCTGAATGAGTGCTCACGTAGTCGGCCAAATCTTTCCACGCCCCCTCTTTCGTTCTAATATTGTGACAATGAGAACAGAGGGGAAGGATTCCACGCAATGTTTTTACCGTGCTGAGGGAATTGTGCAGCTCAACATTCTGTATTTCCAATTTTTGATTGATGAGATGCAACTCCAATTGCGCCTCCAAAAAATCACGCAATTGAATCATCAAATTGCTGGCTCGCTCGTCAAAGGAATTGGCGCGATTGTCCATGCAACACAGAGTGCCAAACAAATCGCCCCCGGGTAGTCGAATGGGCGCCCCTAAATAGGCAATCAAACCAAGCTTTGCGTCGGGGCCTTCCCTCCATTCTTCGTCCTTCAAAGCATCGACCACAACCAAGAGTTTCTCCGTCTGAATCACTTTGGCGCAATAAGTACCGCCCTCGATCGAGTCCTTGAATCCGCTCTGAAAGGGGTTTTCGTCTCCACGACTGGAGAGCAATACCTCTAGGTTCTGACCATCGTAAACGACAATGAGACCAGCGGGCAGGTCCAGCACTCCCGCCATGGCGTCCACCAAGTCTTGCCACTTTTCGATGAGTTCTGATGGAAGGTTTACCATACGCGCCTCCTAATCCCGCTCTGCCGAACGGACGAAACATGTAAAACTTAAAGGAATTTTACCTCAAGTTAAGTAGGATATCCCCAGCCCTCCTCCGAAAAGACCATGAAACAGTTTTCCATCGCTCTCGCTCTCCTTGCCCTCAATTGTACAAATTCCCCTGAGGCGGCTTCTCCTCAAAACCAACCGTACGATCCGGGAATTTTCACGTTCGCCCCCCAAGAAGGGCGCGAATATTTGCATACAATGCATCGCCGGGACGAGTTAAGAATCGTTGGCACCCCCATGAATGCAGTCGAAGAGTGGAACGCGACTTTTCACGTCACGATAGCTCGTGAGTCAAACCTCTATGTTCTCCAAGCAGAACTCGTTGAACTCACTATACACCGCAACGGGGCCACCATGCTTCAAGGCGATGAAATAAAAGATCTTGGCGCGCGCTTAGATATCGCAGTGGATCCCCAAGGAAAAGTTGTCGATATTCGGCGCACAGAGACCATTACCAAAGCCCTAGGAAAAATAGTCCCCCCAGAGGCTCAAGGTGCAATTCAGCAAATGTTTTCTCCTCAGAACCTCACAATGCTCTTCGTTGCACGGGCCAATGAACGCACTTTCGACCTGGTAGGTCGCTCCGCTAGAGTGGGTGAAAAGTGGGAGGGGGTCGGAGCAACCCAAGGCTCGGGACAAGTAACCAGAACCCTTGAAGTTAAAAAAATCGAGCCGTGCGGAAAAGAACAATGTGTTCGCGTCGAACGAGAGATCACAATTGATCCTCAATTGGTCTGGCAAGGAGCCCGTCAAAAAGTCGACAACTATTTAAAGTCTCAAGGTAGAGAACATGGTGAGTTTGAGCTTCTCGAAGCCAACGTCGATCTCAAAGACAAGATGTTCGTCAACCCTCATAGCTTAGAGTTTCACGGGGCCACCTTCAGTCAAAAATCCCATTTGAGCGTAGAGGGCCCTCAGGGTAAAATTCAGGTTGAGATGTCCACTCTCCGAGAGTCAACCTACGTCTACTAAGCCCTCTTCTTTTGATAGAGTATTTATTTAGACAATCAGGGTAAACTGCACTATTTGTTGAAATTTTCAGCAAATAAGTGCAGTTTACCACTGTTTTCTTTTTTTGGCACCTCAAGGCGCGCTCTCTTCGCCCCAAAAAGTTCGGGGCAAGTGCAACTCTTGAGCTCTGTAAAAGCTAACTTATCTTGTATTCAGCAAAGGTAATTTCCAGCTCTTTTTGCAATCGTTTCAGAACAATACGCTCTTGATCACCCGCAAAAACAAGAGAGCGGCCTTTCTTACCGGCGCGCCCACTGCGCCCAGCCCGGTGTACATACGCCTGAGCGGAACGTGGCAACTCGTAGTGAACCACCAATTCAACGTCCGCGATATCTATGCCTGTGGCAGCGCGATCTGTTGTGAGCAATACATCAGCGTCTCCTTGAGCGAATAACCGCAGCGCATGCTTGCATTGCTCCTTGTTTCGCTCTTGATTCACCGTGACCACCCTCATACCTTGATCCATCAAATAGCGATACAAATGACGTATCAGATGAGCTTGGTTGACGTACACAATAGTGCGCGCCCTCTTCTCGCGCTCCAAAAGACGTGCAAGGTGTAAATCTCTATCCCCCGCGTCCCGTACCCGAACTCGCAGGTGCTCAATCTGTGTCTGCAATGGGCGTTCCTCTGATTTTGCGTTTGTAAAGCCATCGCCCATGAGCCTTTCTATCAACCTCGCCGAATGAGCTCCAAAAGTTGCCCCTGCCACAATCAACTGGGGTCGTGGAGGACGAGAAAGCACCTCCAGCAAAAAGTCTGCGTCCTTGGCACTCAAAATGGGCTCAGGCTCGTCCAGTACAAAAGTCGTAATGCCCTTGAGTTTTCGGGCTGCCACCATCTCCAATACCCTTCCAGGAGTACCCACGACTAAACGCGTACTCTTTGTCACTCGATCTTTCTGTTTTTTCTGGTTGCCTCCACCTACCAATGCGCCCACATTCACAGCCTCGGCCTTGTACCGAGAAGCCACGCGCAAGGTTTGTACAGCTAGTTCAGCAGCGGGAGCCAAACACACAACTCGCCCTTCGGGAGAGGTGCGCAGTTTTTGAAGCAAGGGCAACAAATAAGCGAGAGTCTTTCCAGTGCCTGTGCCCGAATCAATGACAACATGCTGGCCAGCCAAGATACCCGCAAACGCGTTTGTCTGAGCCTCCGTCGGTGTTGAAATAGAATCTTCCTCAAAGGCATTGTCAATTTCAGGGGTGCTCAAAAAACCAGGCAATGAATCAAAGTCGCTCATGACAAGGCGTGTAGCACGCCTAGAAACCACCCAAGATCTGTTTAAGCCCTCTCTGGCGAATTCCTTTCAGACATTGCTGTCTTCAACTATACCCCCTTGTTATGCGCTGCTCCCCATCTCTCAGCTCTCGACTCTCTATTCCGCGTTTACTGGGGCCCCTCCTACTTGTTCTGTCCCCTCTGCAAGCGGCAGCTCAAGAGCCTCCAGTCAAACAAGCAATAGTCCCCCAAGACACCAGCTCCTCCTCCGAGGTGAAGCTCGCTACGCCGCCTCCAGCCACGCACGCTACGCCGCCTCCAGCCGCGCCGCCTCCAGCCACGCCGCCTCCAGCCACGCCGCCTCCAGCCACGCCGCCTCCAGCTACGCCGCCTCCAGCCACGCACGCTACTAAAAAAACAGAGGTCTATCATTCCGACTCCGGCGAAGAGGTCTCCAAGGCGCAATTAACCGACACAACTCAAGAGCCTGAAGATCTCAAAGCTGAACAAGCTATCGAAAAGCGTGAAGTCGAGTTGGCCATCGAAGAGCGCACCTACAAACCGTGGCTGGAGGTCAAAGACACAAAATTCGATTGGATTCGTACAACATCAGGAGAATGGCTAAAAGGTGAGCTAAAAAATCTTCGAGACGAAACACTCACAATAGATAGTGATGAATTTGACATGCAAGATCTGGATTGGGAGGATATCTCAGACATACATTCACCCAATCGGTTCATCTACGTTTTAAAGGACGGCTCTATCTTTACTGGTCCGGCAGAATTAGCGGCGGGTAAACTCATTGTAGAAACCAAGGAGGGCTCGCGCATCTTTGACAGACATCGCTTGATGACCATCGTGCCCGAGCACGAAAGCGAACTCAGTAAATGGAGTTTCAAACTCACGGTCGGCGCCACAGCAAGCTACGGCAACTCCGAAGTGATAGACTATTCGGCCTATTCGCGTCTGCGACGTGAGAGCGCGTTTCACCGTGGCACCCTAGAATACAACGGCGCCTACGGCCTCGTTTCTACCGAGGAGAATACAAACAAACACAGAGGCAACGCGATATGGAATATTTTCGTCTCGCCCGTATTCTACATCACACCCTATTATGGTGAGTTGCTTTACGATAAGTTTAGAAATATCGAATACCAAAGTTTGACAGCAACAGGTGCTGGTTTGCACGCCATCAAAGCAAAAAGCCTCACTTTAGATGTCGATCTTTCAGGCGGTTACATTGCCGCACAATATATCACCACCGAAAGTGCAGACGAGAAACGCGAACAGGGTTGGGTAGCAATTCCGCGCATAGTATTCGAGTGGGATATCACCAATGATGTAGAGTTCGAACTCGAGTGGAAAACAGTTCTACGCATAGACGATATCAAACGCTCCTTTCATCAAGGAACCTCCCGACTAGAAATTGACATCACCGACGCATTTGATTTCGATGTCAGTGCCGATTATTCGCGCCAAGAATCTCCCGTCGCCAATGAAGCGGGTGATGTACCCAAAAAAGATGATCTGAAAGTAACTGTCGGTATTGGGTTAGAATTTGAATAGTAGGCAAGTGTCGCACACCAAGAAAAAGACGGGGCCAAACTCCCACAAGGTCTCCCTTTCTGCGACAAAACAGCCCTGACTGAGGGAATATTTTAGGGGGTCTCCTTCTAATGGTGCTTTATTGATTCAATGAAACGCTTTTTTCCCGTCACAATGTTTGGTCTCCTCGCGGGCTGTGGAGCCGGTGCAGACATAGATTCTGTCGACAATAGCAATTCCACATCCAGCGGTGGAAGTGCTGGAGATAATAACGGTACTACGCTCAAAAATAGCGATATTACGATTACTCAGCCTGTCGATCCAAAAAAAGAGATTCCTCAAGTCTGTGGTGATGGTGCCCTCTCGGGCGATGAGGTTTGTGACGACGGAAATACCGAGAGCGGTGACGGCTGCTCCGAGAGTTGCGACGAAGTCGAGGCGGGCTACCGTTGCGCACGTCCCGGTTTTGCCTGTTGGGTCTGCGGCAATGGGATCTTCGAAAAAGGCGAATCGTGCGACGACGGCAACCAAGTAGACGGGGACGGTTGTTCCGCCGATTGTTCGGAGGTTGAAACCGGTTTCTCTTGCCCCTTCCCCGGCGAGGCTTGCCTTACCTGTGGCGACGGCAAGATTGAGTTAGGCGAGACCTGTGACGACGGCAATCTCAACGACGGCGACGGTTGCTCGGCGACTTGCCAACTTGAAGAGGGCTACCTTTGCCGAGCGGCTGGTGAGTCCTGTGAGCAATGTGGAGATGGGGTCATTGGCACCTTTGAACAATGTGACGACGGCAACCAGGTCGCAGGAGACGGCTGCAATGGCGCATGTCTTCTTGAGCAGGGTTGGGACTGTAGTCTCAGTGGGCAGGCCTGCACGGCCGCCCGCTGTGGAGACGGCTATCAAGCGGGTAAAGAACTCTGCGATGATGGGAATGCTCTGTCGGGAGATGGCTGCGATATTCGTTGCGAGCAAGAACCAGGTTTCGTCTGCATTGCAGGGGCTAGCTGCCGACGCACCGTCTGCGGAGACAAGTCAGTTGAAGGCTCTGAGCAGTGTGACGATGGCAACCAAGCGGCAAAAGATGGCTGCTCAAATTTCTGTAAACTAGAGCCCGGCTACTTCTGCCCCACCCCAGGGCAAGCTTGCGAAGTCACGACCTGCGGAGACGGTCAGGTCGAAGGCCTAGAGCAATGCGATACCGGCACTCCCAGTTCGCCTGGTTGCGATAGCAATTGCATGCGAAACGAAGCTTACGATTGCTCCAGCCCCGGTGAAGCATGCACCTTGACGACGTGCGGGGACGGCGTTGTAGAAGGTTCCGAGCAATGCGACTTTTCCTCCACGATGCCAGGCTGCACCAATTGTCATGTCGACCCTCTTTTTGAATGTGATAGCTCTGGTTGCAGTCAAATAGTCGAGTTTATTCGTATCGCTAAGTTTCCGGTACCAGTACGAGAGATGCAAGCGGTGCACTACGACCCTCGTACCCGCTCGTTTGTTGGTTATGACGCGACCTCCGGCGAGGGGGTTGAGTTTTGCACCAATGGCACGGCTCTTTCTTCGCGACGCTCGCGCCATGGTATTCAGGGAGGACTCGATGGAGCCACCTATGATCCCTTCACGGACACTTTTCTCTTTGTAACTCGGGTCCCGGCCGTGCTTTATGCGGTAGACCGCCAAGGCAACAAAAGGCAGATAGCTCTACGCAACCACCGCGACAACACCAGCTGGATACCGGGAGGTGTCACCGTAGCCGACAACGGAGATATCTACATTACCGACCAATGTGGCGGCGGCACGGCCTGTGGAGAAGGCACCAACTCCCCTTACAACATCCACGTATACTCTCGCGCCGACTTCACAATAGCTATCAAAGGAGGAACCGTACCGTACGTCGAGCCACCACCCCCCGAGCCCTCCCCTGAAGGCACCTGCACCCAAGCCTGTTGGGAGACCAACAACAACGCCTATATCGTGGGCTCAAAGGTACAGAACGCAGGAGGAGTTTACTCTTGCCTCGTCGAAGGCTGGTGCCGGGGCACGAATCCCGCCTACGAGCCGGGGCTTGGTTGGGCCTATGCAAGTGCGTGGGAAAAAGTCACCACCACCTGCGATCCCGATCCAGTCTGTGGTGAAATAGGCAGCGGCCCCTTGCCGCCAGAAACAATTCGCCCCCAGTCGACCACAGAAGTAGTCACTGATGTTGCTTGGCTCGATACGCTCTTTAGTATTCCGGGTCAGGGCTACGTCGGTATTTACGATAAAGCTCCGGGCTACAAAGTTGCACTCTACGACGAAGAACTCAATCGTGTACTGGAGTCACCTATTGGCAACAACACCGAGCTCTTTGTCAATGGCGATCCCGTTGACGGTCAAGGCGCTGGCCGTGCCGACGGCGGAGAGTCTGCTCAAGATGGCGGCTACTTCCTTCTTTGCGCCGAGGTAGGAGGCTCCTGCCAGCTCTTCGCCCAAAGCTGTGAAAACAACGCTGACTGCGCCCAGCGACTCCCCGGAACAGCCTGCAACCTCGACGCCGTGGTGAACGGCAAGGGATATTGCGAGGTAAGGGCGGTCGCGCGAGACGATGGTTACCAAGTTGCGTTCAATAGCACCTCCACTTTTCTCGATGTAATGGTCAACGACACAGCCAGTGCCGACTGCACCGGCGCACCTCCCCTGGTAAAGGGTGTTGAAGCCGGCGACCAAGGTGGCACCCTTGAGGTAGCGAGCGGCGGTTCGGGCATCAACTACCAACCCGCCAACAACTTTTGCGGGGTCGAGACATTTGTCTACGAAGCGGATCTCAATGGGGGAATAACAGACACTGCGACGGTCAAGGTGTACGTAGCCTGCGAATGCGGCAACGGCATTGTAGAACCTGGTGAACAGTGTGAGGTGGGCGACGCCAATTGTGACGCCAATTGCCACTGGGAATTACGCTGCGGCGACGGACGCGTGGGCCCAGGAGAAGAATGCGATGATGGGGGCACCGCAGCTGGAGATGGCTGCAGTCCCAAATGCACCTTTGAAACCCTCTGCGGCGATGGACTGAAAGAAGGTCTCGAAGAATGTGATGATGGCAACGGCTACAACGGTGATAGCTGCCGCACCAACTGCACTATCATTCGCTGCGGGGACGGCATTGTCGACGCAGGAGAGCAATGTGACTCTGGCGGCGTAGGAGATTGCACCGCTCAGTGCACCACCATCTTGCGCTAACTTACCAAGCGCAAACGAGGCAGGGCCCAACAGAACGATTGTCTGTTGGGCCCTGCTTTTGTTTGGGCACTGGGCGATTGGGCACTGGGCGATTG
>CAYWLO010000106.1:8783-12373 GCA_964459035.1 uncultured Polyangiaceae bacterium
TTGGGCACTGGGCGATTGGGCACTGGGCGATTGCCCTCTACGAGCGCGCCTCGTCTGCAATTAAGGGGCAGTGCCGCAAGCCCCACAACTCTCTCTATACTCATTTTGAGGGATGTTGTTGTTGTCGCTGTAGACACGCTGAATCTCCGTGCACATCGTCGACACCCAAAAAGGAGTCGGGGCGGTGGTATCTTCGGGCCCTGCGCAAATTCTAAAGCCCCCGACCGTAACCGGGCTACCCAGATTGAGATTGTATGCACTCAACATCGGGGTGTTCAAGTAGAGATTTCTTGACACCGTCGTCAGAGCGGAGAGGTCAATCGATTGAATGTCGTCTGCCGTAATGCCTATTACTGCACTCTGAGTAACTGTTGAAAGCGAGCCCAAGTCCAATGCCTGAAAAGGAGGAGAAATGACGGTGATATTAACAGTCGCCGCGGACTGCAAAAGAGGAAAGTTCAGGCTCTCCATCGTGGGCGAAGTAATGTTGACGCTGATAGCGTCGACGGACAACTCCCCTGGCACATCGACCGCCGTGGTAAGAGAGGGCAAACTGATAGACTTCAATCCATCGGCGCTTGCATTGATCAAAAAGGAGCCACTCCTCAATTGCGGCAGCACAAAGTCTGTAAAAGTCGTGGCCGGCGTCGACTGACCATTCGTTGAAAGAATGACGCGCACGTCTCCGTCCACAAAAAGCGGTAAGTCAAAAGACTCCAGAGAGTCTATCGTGACGTTGAAATCGAGCCGAGGAAAATCGTTGGTGGTGGCAAGCAACCCAGGAAACGCAACCTCCACGATTTTCCCTGAGTTCTCCTTCATTTCAAGGGCCCCCACCGTTTCAAGTTGAGGAAAAGCGGCCCGCTGCAATTGGTTCCCCTGCAAACTCAAAATCATGCCCACTTTGCTCAACGCGGGGAGATAGAGATCCAAACTGGCCCCAGTATTCGTCTCAACAGCTGCATTTTCGATACAAAAATCGCCCTCAACTTCTAGCAAAGCACCAAAACCAAGGATCTCGACGAGTCCGTTACTTCCGGAAACTATAATTCCTCCAGTATCAGCCCCAAAAGCCTGAGAGGGGCCCCCCGTTGGATCGACAATGCTTTCCCCCTCGCGGCACGAGGTGCAAGCGTCCGTACCAGTCGGATCACACGAATAAAAACCGCCCACGGTTTGTAGAGCGGGAAAAGCTTCAATCTTATTGAGGTTGAAGTTTCCAGAAATTTGCAAGAGGTGTTGAACTCCCTCTAGACGCTCAAAACCGCTCAATACGGCAAGCTCTTGATTGTTTAAAATACGAATAGAGTTGGCCGATACCAAGGAGGGCAAGTCGACGTTCACCAAAGTATCATTCTTTTGAATTATGATATCACCCCCCACCGTCTGCAGGTTGGAGAGAGCCGAGCCAGAAAGCCGAGCGAGCTGATTGTTGTCATAAATAATCAGACTACCACCAATTGATTTGAGAGACTCAAGACCAAGCAACGAGGTGAGTGTCGAGCCGCTAATAGTCAAACTACCCGTAATGGTCTCGACTCCTAAGAGAGCCTTCAACGCTAGGCCATTGTCAATCTCGACATCACCTTGCAAAACGGCAGCTCCAATGGCGCAATTGATGCTGGTACCCAAACGACAGGTCCCTCCCTGACAAGATTCAATTCCGTTGCAAATATTACGATCGTTGCATTCGCCGTCCGAGGTGCAAGGGGTGCCCGTATCTAGAGAACTAGGGTCGACCACTGCTTCGCAACCATCTTGAGGGTCACGATTCACGTCGGCGAAGCCCGCCACGCAACTAAATATTTCGCAGCCGCCCGCGATACAGGAGGAAACAGCATTTTCCAGGCGACAATAGACGTGCGCACCCTCGTCTATCTCCCCGTCGCAATCTTCGTCAACACCGTCGCAATATTCGGTCGTACCCGGATGAACACCGTTTTCGGTGTCATCGCAATCGCCAAATTTACTCGCTCGACCAACAAGGGGATCGCAACTGGCAAGGGCACTCCCTTGCACGACCCCCCAGCCGTCGCCGTCTTCATCGGTGTACCAAATATTTTGCACGGTCTGTTCATCGACGATGCCATCGCAGTCATTGTCAATGTGGTCACAGACTTCCTCTGCACCCGCTGAGGTGCGGGCGTCCAAGTCATTGCAATCGTCGCCACCGCATTCTTGGTCGGCGGCACCGTCCTTGTCGTCGTCCTCAAAGTTATTCACCCCCGAGAGCTTGAAGTCGGCCAAACCGTTGCAATCGTTGTCCAATGCGTCACAAATTTCTGTAGCGTTAGGATTGACCTTTTCGTTCTGGTCGTTGCAATCGTTACTTGAAAGAACTCTTCCCGAAAGAGGCTTACAGGAGAACACTGGAGGCACGCCGGGGTCTCCATAGGTATCGCCATCGGCATCAATAAACCAAGGAGCCTGCTCTTCTACTTCGTCGACGCCGTTGATGCAGTTGTTGTCCTTTCCATCACAAATTTCGAATTGGCCTACGAATATTTCGGGGTCGTTGTCGTTGCAATCGTTCGCTTTAAGGGCAAAACCGACCGCCCCTGCGCAAGTTTTGACCTTTTTTGCGCTACTGTCCCCGTGACCATCATGGTCCGCGTCCGGTAACATTTGCACCGAAACACCCTCGTCGGTTTCGCCGTCGCAGTTGTTGTCAAGAAAGTCGCATGCCTCCGTTGCTGCCGGGTTCACGTTGGGTTTGTAGTCATCGCAATCATCGCCGCATTGAAGCGAGTCGTCAGCCTGGGTATTGCAACAGAGGGCATCAATATAGCCATCATTGTCCGAGTCTCTCACCCCCAAAGTAGAAGGGTCACAGTCTTCATCACGATTTTCCCCGTCACAAACCTCGGCGTTACCAGGAAAACTCAAAGGGTCATCGTCATCGCAATCGTCCCCTAAAGCAGCTCCGCTCTCGTCCAAACAATCAGCGTCGGTGCTACCGTCACCATCCTTATCAGGAGCGTTGAACACGCAGCCCTCTTTAGCCTCGTCGCAACGATCGACGGTGCAACTTACGCCGTCATCACAGGCAATAGGAGTGCCCTGACGGCAAGTGCCTTCTACACAAATCTCAACACCGTTGCAGTAAAACTGGTCATCACAATCACCCTTGGTCTCACAAGAAACACTTTGCTCTTCGGGGCTTGCTCCCCCTTCTCCCCCAGGTCCTGTTTTTTCATCCCCCCCACATGCAGCAAGGCTCAGACAAATAGATAGGAGAGGAGCCGCCAGGCGGCTCATGCGGTAAATGGGTGGGTTCTGTTTCATCAGGTTATCCAAGGGGTCACGGAAGGCGGATGATAGGATATTCACAAAATCGCGCAGGTGAACAGCGCTTCTCTTCAATGGCCTCCAGAACGAGGAAAATTCTTACCTACGCGTCAATACAATGGTCAATATATACTCTAGGGTATATATCGAATGAATTTTTACAGATATCCATACGCCAACGTATAGCTCAAGGGCATGAATGGAATTTCTAACGCCACAAGGCTCTCAGGCCATCACCCCACCCCACCTCAGGTCAGGTCAGGTCAGGTCAGGTCAGGTCAGGTCAGGTCAGGTCAGGTCAG
>CAYWLO010000107.1:0-12213 GCA_964459035.1 uncultured Polyangiaceae bacterium
GATCGTGCACGCGCGCGGGTGAGCTGCTCAAGTACGGGGTTGGTGCAGGGGGTACACAAGAACCTCTTACCCGCAGAAGCAGAAATTGCTTTGTACCTGCAGAAAAACTCTGCATAACTAACGTGTCGGCTGACAGAGGGGAGTCTCAGCCCAGGCCTACCGTCACTTCAAAGACAAGCTCGGTATTGAGATTGAGGAAGAGGCCTAGTGCTAGAAGAGCCAGTATTCTCAGGTGATAGTGCCGCTTTAGTAAGTGTTTTTCACGATTCACAAAATGTGAATTTCACAATTCATGAATCGTGGTATCCTGGGTCCATGCTCAAAGGTCAGGACTTGCTCATCGCCTTTCACCTAGCCGGAACTCCCAAGAAAACCTTGGCAGAGATGGGGCTGGCCCTGGGCATGAGTGTGGGTGAGGTACACAAGGCGGTCGGGCGTCTGCAGATGTCTCAATTGCTCCTTCATGGTTCGCGCACGGTGCACTTGCCGCACCTGATCGAGTTTGCCGTTCACGGGGCTCGCTTCGCTTTCCCGCCCGTCTATGGCGGCAAAGCACGGGGGATCCCGACGGCCCAAAGCGTCGCCCCCCTCAACGAACACCTTGTCGCCCCTGCGCCAGAGGAGGCTCTCGTCTGGAAGCATCCTGAAGGCACTCTGCGGGCCCAAACACTCGACCCGATCTATCCCTCAGCACTGCAAGCCGCGCTGGCGGATCCTGAATTGTATCGAAAGCTCGCTATCTTGGACGGCATCCGTGTCGGCTCCGCTCGCGTTCGAGAGATCTCCAAAGATCTGATGGTCAAGGAACTCAATCGTGCAAGTTAGCGAAATGCTGGCGCGGGTTGCAGTAAAAATGCAGGCGCTCCCCTGGAAGACCGTCTATGTCGGCGGGGCAACCACGCATCTTCTGGTCACTGACTCCACAGCTCCCTTAGTCAGCCCCACTGTCGATGTAGATGTGCTTGTCGATATCGAGTCGCCTGTCGAATTTCAGGTGCAACTCAGCCAAGCACTGCGAGCTTTGGGCGCAAAAGAAGACACAAGCGAGGGCGCTCCCCTGTGCCGCTGGATTGTGGGTGAGGTGACCGTGGACGTTATGTCGCCAAACTCCAGCGTTCTTGGCTTCAGCAACTCCTGGTACCCGGAGGTCCTTGCTCAGTGTGAGGAGCATCAGCTCAAGGGCACCTCAATCCTTCTCATTGACGCGCTGAGCTTTCTAGCCACCAAAATTGAGGCATTTGAAGGCCGCGGCAAGGGTGACTTCTTGGCGAGCAAAGATGTCGAAGACATCATCGCAGTGCTTGACGGGCGTCCCGAACTCCTCGAAGAGATGCGCGAGCGAAGCCCCCAGCTGAAGGAGTTCATCGCCGAGCACCTCGAGCAATGGATCGCCAATCCCGATTTTGAATACGCCATGCAGGGCTATCTCCAGGAGAACGTGGAACGAATTCCCCTCCTGAAGAATCGCATCACGCAGCTGATCGCTGCCGCTCGCTAGAGAATCACCCGGTCAGAATCAATGCATCCCACTGAAATTTCCTCAGCAGTCCAGGCTCAGCCCGTCAAGATTGAGGTCGTCGCCACCGACGCAGTCAACTTCGCCATGGTGCACAACAGCGTGCCCGTGGTCCGCGACCTCGCTGTCACCAACAATACCGGCAACGCCCTTGAGAACCTCATCGTCGCGGCAGAACTCAGTGCCTACTCCAGCCCCTGGTACGGCAACATCGCTCGCCTGGCCCCCGGTGCGACGCACCATTTCGAGGAACTCGACTTCAAATACGACGAAAAAAAGCTCATCAACGCCGCCGAACGCGACCGTGTTGCTCTGAAGCTCGGCGTCTATCAGCAGCAGGAGGCCGCTGACCCGAAGCTATTGGCGTCTCGGTCAGAAGAAGTCTCTGTCCTCGCCTACAATGAGTGGCGTCGTGACACTGAGCCGCAGATGCTGGCCTCGTTTGTCTTGCCCAACCACCCGGCTGTACAAAAGCTGCTCGATCGCGCCCGCCAGACCCTTGCCAAGAACACTGGTAATCCCTCCATGGGAGGCTACCAAAGCAATGACGTAGGTCGCGTGCGCAGCATTGCCCAAGCCATCTACGAAGCCATAGGCGCTTTGGGCGTCACTTACGCGAACCCGCCCGCCAGTTTTGAAGAAACGGGCCAAAAGATCCGCACGCCCGAGCAAATAATCACCGACAAGGTCGCAACCTGCCTGGATGTGAGCGTGCTTCTTGCGGCTGCCATGGAGCAAGTGGGGCTGCACCCCCTTGTGGTGCTCATTAAAGAACATGCCTTTCCTGGAGTGTGGTTGCGTGAAGACTACCGAGGCGACGGCGGCATGTGGGACGGCGCGTCCGTTCGCAATGAACTCTCCCTCGGCATGATTGAGGTCTTTGACTCCTCTGCGGCAGTGCACCAGCCGCCAGTTCCCTTTGACCAAGCGGCTGCGACCGCGGCCGGAATGCTCCAGAGCGACGACGAATTTCGTTTTGCTCTCGACGTGCGCGGCGCGCGGACTCAAAAGTACCGGCCTCTACCCTCACGCGTGTATGGGGCGGAGTTCGGATTGGTGCGTGAGGTCCAAGTGCCTACGCCTGCGCCCGCGCCCGTTGTGCGGCAAGAACTCGAACTTCAACTTGATGAGCGCGATTCAGATCTCGGTGACCCACCCGAGGTACTCGAAGCAAAAGCCCGCCTCAGGCTGTGGCAAAAGAAGCTCCTCGATCTTACTTTGCGTAACCGCCTGCTCAACTTCTATCCAAACGGCAAACACGGCATCTACGTACAGTCGCCTGAGATTGCGGACCTAGAAGACCGCCTGTCGACAGGAACAAACTTCGTTTTCCATCCGGCTCCAGGGGTCTTCTCCGAAGGTGACGCTAGAAGCGCCAAACTACGCCGCGCACAGACAGGCGAGGAGGCGGACATTGATTACCTGCGAGAGCGTCAGGGGCAAGGTGTCCTGCACAGCGATTTGCGGGACGATGCTCACCTCAAAGAACTTCGCAAGCTTGAACGAAAAGGCAAAGAGAGCTTTGAAGAAGCCGGCGCCCACACTGTATTCCTCGCTCTTGGGCTCTTGCGCTGGTTTGAGGCGCCTTCATCCCAACAGGAGCGCTTCGCACCCCTCATTCTTGTACCCGTGCAACTCAAACGGGGCAGCGCCCGCGACCCTTGGCGTTTCGAAGCGAGCGATGAGCCACCGGTGTTCAATCCGTCTCTCATCGAGAAGCTCAAAGCCGAGTTTGATATCGATCTTTCTGTGTTCACCGACGAACTCCCGGCGGACGACGCTGGTATCGATGTGCCAGGCATCTTTCACACGGTGCGCACTGCTATCCGTGGCAGCGATCGCTGGGAGTTGAAGGAAGAAGCCCACCTTGCGCACTTCTCTTTTACCAAACAGGTCATGTGGCGTGACTTGGACAAGCTTCTCGGAGCAGTCAAAGACAACGACATGCTCCGCGCTTTGGCGCGAAAGGGTAGGGAGAGCTTTCCATCTGGTAGTGGGGTGCCGCGCGAGAGTGAGCTGGACGAGAAGTTTCAACCCACAGAGGTCTTCTGCCCTCTTGATTCAGACTCCAGTCAGCTATCGGCAATCCTGGCCGCCGCCAATGGCGAGAGCTTTGTGCTCCAGGGGCCGCCTGGTACCGGCAAGAGTCAAACGATCACTAACCTGATCACCCATTGCCTCGCTGTGGGTAAGACGGTGCTCTTCGTCTCCGCAAAAATGGCGGCTCTCCAAGTGGTGCATCGCCGCCTGAAGAAGACGCAGATGGACCCATTCTGTCTGGAGCTACACTCGCACTCAGCCAAGAAGAAGGTTGTCCTGGAGCAACTGAGCCAGGCCCTTCATGCTCAACCCGACGCCCCGGCTGAGTGGCAGGAAAAGTCTCAAGAACTCGCCGTTCAGCGGGCGCGACTCAATGGTTATGCCGAGGCATTGCACAAGGAGAGGCCTCAAGGTGCGTCCCTTCGAGACGGCATGGGCAAGCTCTGTAAGCTCAAGCGAGCGCCCAAGGTACGGATGGAATTCGGAGAGGCTCAGGCTCTCACCGTCTCAGATCTACGAAGGCGGGAAACTTCCCTCGCAGAGTTTGCGACTGTCGCCGGGAAGATAGGAGCCCCCCCAGAGCATGCTCTCGTCGCGAGCTCCCACACAAAGTGGTCCCCAGTGGTGCAGGACGCCTTCGTCGAGGCCCTGAGCGATGCGCAAACATGCGTGAACTCGCTGACTGAAACGCGCCGCCAATTCGAGGGACTGCTGGGCGTGAGTCTCGCAGGCACAAGTCTGAAGGACTTGCGTGCACTGGAGGTCGCTCTGGCCGCGCTGAGCCGGGCAGGGCAGGTGAGTCACCCGCTTCTTCAATCTACTCAGCTCAACGCTGACAATGACTCCGTACTGGCTTTCATTGAGATGGGACGAGAGCGCGATGCTCTCAAACTGCGCATTGACTCAGCTTACACCTCCGATTTCTATCAGCTCAATCTGGCTGATTTAGCCCTCAAACTGCGTACGTGGAGTTCGGCATTCTTTCTCTTTGCCTTCTTCATGCTGTGGACAACTCGCAGCCTTCTTAAGTCGGTGCGTAAAGACCAAGCGCTACCGGCCAATGCTCTCCTGTTGGGGGATGTGGAGGGCGCCCGGGAGGTAGGGCGCCTAGACGAGAAGTTTGCCGCAGAGTTGCCGGTGGCTCGCACGCACTTGGAGGCGTTGCGCACCGAGGGGAACGACTGGGAGACGCTGGGCACGCTTGTTGTGCGCACGGTGGAGCTTCGACTCGCGCTCGATAAGCTTGGTGAGGTTGAGAAGCTGGCGGGTGAAGTGCGGAATCAGTTCTTTGCTTGGGCTGGTACTCAAGCTCGCGAGTCTCGCCCCGTCATCGATGCCGGCGAGACCTTGCTTACGCGTCTCGATTCTACCGATAGAACTCTGAATACGTTGGCAACCACTATCAGCCTCGACCCAAAACGCGCCTGGGACAGGGAAGACACGACCCTAGAGAGCTTGAGCGAGACTCTTGCCGCAATGAAGAAGTCTGCATCGTCACTACGTGATTGGACTCGCTATCAAGCAACACGCGGGAAGCTGTGGAATCTTCCCGAGGGAGCCATTGTGCGCGCCTTTGAGGCCGGTTCGGTTTCAGTTGGTGGAATGGTCGATGCCTTGGCCCGTGAGTACACCCAGAAGTGGGTTTCCCACGAGTACCAGGCCGAGCCCGTGCTTGCTCAGTTTGACGGCGACGTGCAGACCAAATTGGTTGAGTCCTTTCGTCATGATGATGCAAACAGCGGCAAGATCATCGCTAAGAAAGCGCACGCCGAGTTGGCGGAAAAGATCCCGCGTGGCGGGGACGGCGAGATGGCAGTCTTGCATCGAGAGTTGACGAAGCAGCGAAGGCATATGCCCATCCGCAAGTTGTTTCGGGAGATCCCAACGGTACGGCGTCGTCTGAAACCCTGCTTGCTCATGAGTCCTCTGTCGGTTGCACAGTATCTCAGTGCTGATGAGCGATTTGACCTGGTTATATTCGACGAGGCGTCGCAGCTGCCTACACCGGACGCAGTGGGGGCTATCGCGCGTGGCCGTCAGCTTGTGGTTGTTGGTGACTCTAAACAGCTTCCGCCAACAGCCTTCTTTGCGGCGTCTGATGATGCGGATGCCGACAATCCAGAGGCTGCTGACGAGGTGGAGAGTATTCTTGATGAGTGCATCGCCTCACAGATGCAGGAGTTGCCCTTGCGATGGCATTACCGCAGTCAGCATGAGCACCTGATCGCATTCAGCAATGCCCACTATTACGACGACAAGCTCTTTACCTTCGCCTCTGCCGAAGAGAAGACTGAGCGCCTTGGGGTAAAGCTAGTCCCGGTACCCAACGGATATTACGAGAAGGGTAAATCGCGAACGAACCGGATCGAGGCCGAGACTCTTGTGGCCGAGGTTGTACGTCGGCTGAAGGATCCCGTTGAAAATCAGCGTTCTATCGGCATCGTGACTTTTTCAGTCGCGCAGCAGCAGTTGGTGGAAGATCTTCTTGAGCTGCAGCGCACGAAGCACCCAAGTATCGAGCCCTTCTTTACCGAGAGCGTGATGGAGCCCGTCTTCGTCAAGAACCTGGAGAACGTCCAGGGTGACGAGCGGGACGTGATTCTCTTCAGTATTTGCTACGGGCCGGATCAACAGGGCAAGGTGTCGATGAACTTCGGTCCGCTCAACAAGGACGGCGGAGAACGTCGCCTGAACGTGGCCATCACCCGCGCTCGCCAGTTGATGATGGTCTTCAGTACACTCAGGTACGACCAAGTTGATCTCAAGCGTTCACGTGCAGTCGGTGTGAAGCACTTGAGGCGTTTCCTCCAGTACGCCAAAGACGGTCCCTCTGCGCTCGCCCAGGCTATCGATGTAAGCGACGAACTCCGTTTTGACTCTCCCTTTGAAGAGGAAATCTACGAGGCTCTCACCGCCCGTGGGCACGACGTAATCACGCAAGTGGGTTGTTCAGGCTACCGAGTAGACATGGCCATCATCGATCCCGACAACCGAGGTCGTTTCCTCCTCGGTATTGAATGCGATGGGGCTGCCTACCACAGCGCTAAAACAGCACGCGACCGGGACAGACTTCGCCAATCGGTTCTTGAGTCCCTTGGATGGAAGCTGCACCGTATATGGTCCACCGATTGGTGGACTCAGCCCGAGGGGGTCTTGAAACGTCTGGACAAGGTTATCGCAGAGGCGAAAATTGCCGGTCCGCTCGCCTTTGCGCCAGGCGCAAACAGCGAGGCTCCAGAGGTAGAAGGCAGCCCTGAGGATGAGGGCACCGTCGACCTTGAAGCGCAAGTTGCGAACAAGGGCATCACTCCCCCCCCGCCTCCGGTGCTGACCGACGCTGATTTCTACGAGCCCGCCATCCTAGCAGAAGGCGCGCCCCGGTTTGAGTTTGACGCGCCTCAGGCACTTCCCGAACTAGAAGCAGATCTACGGCGCATCATCGCAGCTGAAGCCCCCGTGCATCTACGTGTTGTGGGCACACGCCTTTCGGTGAAGTGGGGCATTACCCGCATCACCCAACGTGTGCTCCGTGGGCTTAACTCTGCCATCTCAGCCAATGGCATAGGCTTGGTTTATGAGGAGGTCCTCTGGGAAAGTACCGCGCAAAGGAACAGCTTTGACAAAGTGCGTCGCCCCTCAAGCGATGCAGACTCCTCACGGAAGATTGAAGACATCCCCCGTGAGGAGTTGCTAGCTGCCGGACGCTTGGTTCTCGGGCACAGCCTCTCGGTGTCCCGGGACGAGTTCATTAAGGCGATCGCACGTGTCTTCGGCATCAAGCGCGCGGGTAGCAAGGTCGTTCAAATTCTTGAAGACGTCGTTCAACGTCTCATCGCCGACGGGCACGCAAAAGTGAGTGGCGAGAACATAACTCTCCCTCGTTAAGTAGAAACCCCAGACTATCATGCTTCCTTCCGTCGTATCCTCCGAAGTTCAGGGCTCGCTACTTGATTACTTGAAGACAACATTTCGTCTTCAAGATAAGAAGTTTGAGGAGACACTCTTTCGTTTCCTCTCCGATCCTAAAAGACGGCATGTTCCGTGGACCGTACATTGATGTGCGCCTGCCGTTTAGGAAGGCAGAGGAAGGGTGGGAGTCGCAGTCTCCCCTGGACTACGGACCAAGCTTCTTACCGTATGCGCATCAGTTGCGTTCGTTTGAGCGCCTGAGTTCACGGGATAGGGAGCCTCTGAACACCATTGTCACCACAGGCACAGGCTCGGGTAAGACAGAGTGCTTTCTCTTTCCGCTATTAGACCATTGTCGGCGTGCGAACCTTCGTGGAGAAAAAGGCATCAAGGCGGTCATTCTTTACTCGATGAATGCTCTTGCATCGGACCAGGCTGAGAGACTCGCTAAACTTCTTCAGTCACCTGAGCTTCAGGGGGTATCAGCCGGGCTTTACGTGGGTGGCACAGGCACGCACGGTTCGTCCGATGCCAAGAATCTAGTGGATGACCGCGAGATCCTACGAAAGGACCCGCCCGACATCTTGCTAACCAATTATCGCATGTTGGACTTCCTTCTGATGCGACCGGAAGACGCGTCACTTTGGGCACGGAATATGAGCAGCCTCAAATATTTGGTGCTGGACGAACTCCACACTTATGACGGAGCTCAGGGCAGCGATGTTGCGTGCCTGATTCGACGCTTGAAGGCGCGGCTTGAAACGCCCGAGGGGGAACTTTGCTGCGTAGGAACCTCCGCCACGATTGGCAGTGGTGGGGCCGCTGACCCGCGTGAATTGCTAGCTGACTTCGCAACAAAGATCTTTGCCGAGGAGTTCACCCCAGAGTGCCTGATAGAGGAGCACCGTCTGACCTCGCGCGAGGCGTTTGGTTCCAACACGACGATCAGTTTCTTCGCCAACAAACGAAACTCTGGTTCAACGAGCCGTGGCCTGGGGTGAGTCTTCTCTCTGTCTCCCTGGGGGAACACCCCTTTATGGGGCGACTTCTTCGTGCCTTGGCCGGACGCGAAAAGCGCAGTGGAGCACGTCATTGGAGGGAGATTGCAAGCGGGATTGCTGGAGAAGACGAGGACTTTAAGGAACTCACGGAAGAGCGCCAATGGTTGTTGATCTCTTCTTTTGTTTCACTCATCGCTCACGCACGAGTCGTGGAATCAGCCGGAAGACTAGAGCCATTTTTACAGGTTCAGGTACAGCTCTGGGTGCGGGAGGTACACGGCCTCCTGCGGCTGGTGACAAGTGATGGATACCGTCTGGCCTGGCAAGATGATCTGAAAGCGCCCGACGACGAAAAGTGGCTGCCTATGGTTTATTGTCAAGGTTCGCTGCCCTTCTTGCCAAGCGGACGAAGGTATTGGTTTTTTGGCTTCGCGCGCGGCTACTCTTTCGAGCGTGGCTGTGTCTGAGACATTTGTGTCTCGATTCAACGGCGATCGAAAGCTGCTAGCTTTTACCGATTCGGTGCAGGACGCGTCCCACCGCGCCGGATTCTTCGCCGCACGTACATTTCGTTTCACCATGCGAACAGCCATCCAGTCTCTCCTGGAGAGCGAGTCAGAAGACGTGCCTCTAGAAGAGTTCGCCCCGAAACTCTTCGACTACTGGGCGCACAAGGAAACCGAGGAGCGGGCAGCAGCAATGCTCATTCCCCCAGACTTGGTCGAAGACCAAGCTTACATAGAGTACTTTGGTCTGGAGAAAGAAGAGAAGCGGCGACTGCGGCACAAACCCAGCAAGCGACAGAGTCGTGAGCTGCAGGAGCTTCTTAATGAGCGATTGAGCTGGGAGGTGACGCGCGAATATGGCTTAGCAGTACCTTTCGGTCGAAGCTTGGACTCTACGGCGTGTTCGACTCTGACACAGGGGGCCACGAGCAAAGCCCGGGGCCGAAATAATCAGATATTCACACGTGGGGCTTGCAACTCTTTCTCATGGTGCCAATATAGACACCATGAGGGTTGAGCGCATAGTCGAGGCCATGCGGCAAAACCCAAAGAAAGTCCGATACAATGATGCCGTAAAGGTCGCGACACACTACTTCGGGCCCCCCCGTCAGCAGGCGACCAGCCATTGTGTTTGGAAGATGCCTTGGCAGGGCGACCCTAGGGTGAATCTTCAGGATGAGCGAGGAATGGCAAAGGCCTATCAAGTGAAGCAGTTACTAGCGGCAATCGATAGAAAGGATGAGTGAATATGGAACAGGTAAATCTTTATACATATCGTGTAATCTGGTCGGCGGACGACGAAGAGTTCGTTGGCTTGTGCGCCGAGTTTCCTAGCTTGAGCTGGCTCGATGCTGATCGGCACGAGGCATTAGACGGCATTACCCGTTTGGTAGGGGATGTGCTGGTGGATATGCAGAAAAGCGGGGAGTCGGTGCCAGAGCCACTGACATCACGGAAGTACTCTGGTGAGCTGCGACTGCGTATGCCCCCTGCTGTACATCAACGCCTGGCTATCAAGGCAGCCGAAGAGAAAACGTCGCTCAATGCCGTGATTGTGCGCAGCCTCGTAGGTTGAGTTGCTCTGGCACCAAATGATCTAGGCGTCTAGGGAGGCTGAGGTGACTGACGAGACATCACAGATAGTTGCCGAGACGCACATCGAAGAAGGGGCCGATTGGGAGGTCTACGCGATGTCCAACTTACGGCCCAGCCACACCGGGGTACTTGATGTTAGCGCGCACGAACATCCGCGCGAAAACGTGCGCGAGGGGATTGGAGCTAAATTCAGGCCGCGCGACGGCGCCGCCCCGCAGCCATACCCATCAGCAATAAGAGCCCGAATACTGGACCACGAGACCCGTCAACTGGATCCACAAGGGCACAACCACCGCTCGTGGCATCGCTGCATTTTGGCGAGGCAGACGTGGCCATTCCTGTCGCAGACGTGGCGGTGATCCGTGAGGCATTTGCGTCTCACGACAACGTCGAAGTTTTCTTGCATGAGGGTGACGTAAAACATGGCTTCGCCGATCCAGGCAGCGACGGCTTTCATCCCGAAGTTTACAAAAAAGCGCTCGCCGAAATCAAAAGGCTTCTCGATGGAGTCCGCTAGAAAAACCTCAGTTTGAACGAGGGCAATATTCCGCTGACTCATATCATTATCGCACAAGGTCGTTTCTCGCAGGGCGATAGACAAGGCAGATTGAAGAAGTACCCCAACCGGAGAAAATTCAAATGAAGCATTTCGTCAACCTATCCGCCCTCCTTGTTTTCCTTGCAGCCTCGACTGCCTGTAGCTCCGACGACCCCTCTGCTGATTCCGACGATGATTCGAACAACCTCGATGATTCTATGGACCCGCCTGCAACGTTCGAAAACCCCGAAAGCGCCCTGTGGAATGCGGCAGAAGAGAGCTATTTCGTCTCGAATGTTGCCGGTGAATCTGATGCCGCAGATGGTGTGGGCTGGATCGCGAAACTTGACAGTGAGGGTGAGCCCGTCGACGCGCGCTGGGTGAAAGGACTGAACGCCCCCAAGGGCATGGCACTGTCAGGAGACAATCTTTACGTTGCAGATCTCACCGAACTTTTGGAAATTGATGGGGCTACTGGGGAGATACTCAATCGGGTCGCGATACCCGGCGCGGTATTTCTGAACGATGTGACCGCGAGCGAGGACACCGTGTGGATCTCCGATACCTTTGCGGGAGCAATATTCTCATATACTCCTTCGACTGAAAAGGTTGAGGAACTCGCGATGGATCCAGCCCTGGCGAGCATCAATGGTCTTGCGTTTGATGGAACGAACATCATCGGTGGAACCATCGGGGACTTTACCGATCCGACAGATCTCGGGAATTTTCTAAGTATTTCCCTCTCTGGAGAAGTGACTGTCCTTGCTTCTGAGGTGGGTAAATTTGACGGTATCGTGGCCCGGGACGGCGCAAGCTTTCTCGCGACTGACTTTCGTGGAATGCTGCTTACAGTTGATGCCGATGGAACCACCACAGTGTTGAAAGATCTTACAAAGGACTTCGCCATGATGAGCGCCGCTGACCTCGGCTATGATCCGGTTCGAAATCAGGTAGCGATCCCCGATCTTTTTGCTTCGACTGTTGTATTCATCGATCTAGGAGACGACTGATGGTTTATCGAGCGTGTATTCAAGCGTGGTTGATGTGGGATGCCTCAAGTTTTTTTGAGTGGCTTGCCGCTCGCCCTTGGTACACACAAATTCTCATGGATTGGGTCGGTAATATTCCCGTAACTTCGGGGCTTCAGGGCCTTGAAGTAGGGTGCGGCCCGGGTCAGCTTACCGCTCGGGTACAAGCGCTCGGTGCTGAGATGACCGGTCTGGATAGTTCGTCAAAGATGGTGCAGAGGGCTCGTCGCAGTGTGCCGGAATGCACTTTCATCGAGGGAGACGCTCTTGCTCTTCCTTTGGCCGATGATTCAGTCGACGTTGCCTTTGCCGCTTCGGTCGTGAATGTGGTGAAGGAGCCTCAAAAGTTGGTCAGTGAGATGGCGCGTGTAGTCAAATCAGGAGGACTGGTCTCTGTCTTGTTTCCAACCCCGCGCTTAGCGCAAGACGCAAGTGTGCTTGCCAGGCGACATTCAATTGTTGGTTTGTCGGGGGCTGCCCTCGCGACCTGGGGGGGCAAGGCCCCAAAACGAGAGCCTCAAGTGATTGAGGCATTGCTCATCAAAGAGCAGCTGACGGATATTCGTGTGCAAGAATATTT
>CAYWLO010000108.1:0-12094 GCA_964459035.1 uncultured Polyangiaceae bacterium
ATCTGTAGGTGGGCGAAAATGCCGCGTATTTCCTTCAAACTGATCGACGCTCTAGGTCATTGTCCGTCAGACCGCTCTATTCAATTGCGCGAGATGGTGCACTGTTGACCGCGAATCGCGGCTCCACCGCACGAAGTCTTTTAGAAAGTTCCGCTAGGACGCGCCTGCCCCTTCATGTCTCAAAACGCCTCTCAACTCGCCGCTTATATCTGGAACCTTGCGGATCTTCTCCGAGGAGACTTCAAGCAAAGCCAATATGGGCGGGTCATCTTGCCGTTTACTATCTTGCGCCGTCGGAGTGTGTGCTTGAGGAAACCAAGGACAAGGTGCTCCAGGTCGCCGAGAAGTGCGCCGACATGCCCGAGGCCGCTCGGGAGAAATTCTTGCTGCGCGCCACGGGAAAGGACATCCAGTTTTACAACACATCGCCCATGGACATGTCCAAGCTGAGCAGCACGGACATCAAGAGCAACCTGACGAACTACGTGCAGAGTTTTAGCAAGGACGCTCGGGAGATTTTCGAGCACTTTCGCTTTGACGAGTTCGTGGGAAAATTGGACGAGGCGAACCTGCTCTTCAAGATTGTGAAGAAGGTCCCACGATGGATCTGCACCCCAAGACGGTGAGCAACCACGAGATGGGCCTTGTGTTTGAAGAACTCACTCGGCGCTTTGCTGAGGGCAGCAACGAGACGGCTGGGGAGCATTTTGCTCCCCGCGACATCGTACGCCTGACGACCTCGCTTGTTTTTATGGTGGACGACGAGGCCCTGCGCGATCAGGGAATTATTCGCACCATTTACAATCCTACGGCAGGTACAGGCGGCTTTCTTTCTAGCGGCATGGAGTACGTGCATGAGCTGAACGAGGGCGCGGTGATCCGCGCTTTTGGCCAAGAGCTGAACGCCGAGAGTTACGCCATTTGTAAGGGCGACATACTCATCAAGGGGCAGGATGTGAGCCGCGTCAAGCTGGGCAATACTCTCTCGGATGATCAGCTCGCGGGCGATCAGTTTGACTACATGCTCTCCAACCCTCCCTTTGGTGTCGACTGGAAAAAGATTGAAGAGAGCATCAAGACCGAAAACAAGGTCAAGGAACCGGACCAAAAGAGCACCCGTGGCCGTCCATCTTCAAAAAAGAAAGCAGCTAAAAAAATCTTTGGTTGCAAAATCTTCGAGAGCCATGAGTTTGGCTACCGCCGCATCACCATTGAGCGCCCCCCTGCGCCTGAGTGTGCAGTTGACCAGCGAGCGCATTGCCCCGCTGCGTTTTGAGAGCGGCAAGCTCGGCCCTGCCATGCAGAAGATCTATGAGCAGTTTGGTGGCGACTGGAAGGAGACGCCCCCGAGCAAGGTAAGTCAGAGCAAAGGAAGTCGGAGCTATAGTGGAGCCTACGGCGATTTGTCCGAGGTGAAAGCCGAGGTCCGCACTCTGCTCAAAGCCGATTTCAAAGACCTGAAAGAAAAGCAGCTCAAAGACTTACTCGCCGACAAGATTTGGCTGGCCCAAAAGGATCTGCTGGACAAGGCCGAGGCCGTGGCTCAAGCCCTGGGCGACGGGCAATTTGACGACTACGATGAGTTTGAGGGTGTTTTTGAAGAGGCACTCAAGAAGCTTGCAACCAAGAAGCGCAGGGCGCTCAAGCTAGAGACGAAAGAGAAGAAACAGCTTCTTTCATCCGTGAGCGGGACCAACCCCGAGGCCGAGCCTGTGATCAAAAAGGTGCTCACGGGGGTTGTTTCAAAGAATAAGGGCGGCTCCCCCAATGCTCACGCTGGCTCCATGTATGGGGCGTTTGAGTACAAGGGGCAGGTCGTGACCTTTCAGACCGACGGCAGCCTACGCGATAGCGAGGACGTGCCGCTGACGGCTGAGACGGTAAGCTCACTTTGGAATGCGGTCCTGTCCCCCGACAACATTCTGAGCATCATCGGGCGCTTCATCCACCTGGAGATCAAGGAAATCGAGGACTGGAAGGGCCTTAAAAGCAAAAAAGAGGCGCTCATTTTTCCACGCTATCACCAGTTGTTAGCGCGCACGAACATCCGCTCGATTGTGTGCGCGAGGGGTAAAACTCGTGTTTGAACGTCATTTTCTTGGCTAGAAAATGTCCTCGTGATTAAGAACGAGGTGACACTCTTCAGCGAGGTCTTCTTCTCAAAAAGCAAGAGCAACGCTGCCATCACCAACGTGTGCAAGCCCGCATTGGATCGTTGGCAGAGCCGGTACACCGAGGCATTTGACGCGGTGCAAAAGCAAACAAACATCTACGACCGGGCAAAAAAGAGCGGCGACGCTGTGCTCATCGGAACGCGGAGAACGAACTGAAAGAAGCCACCGCCGAGCTGAGCGCCCTCGGCATGTTCAAGGCAGATCTTGTCACGTTCACACGCATGCACGAGTTTTTGAGTCAAATAATCGACTACGAGAGCACGGTTCTAGAAAAACTCAGCCTCTTTGCGCGTCACTTGGGGCCGCTTCTACGTGAAAAAACCCCCGAAGAAGATCCCATTGACCTCAGCTCAGTCGAACTGAGCCACTACCGCCTCAGTATTCAGGGACAGCGCGACTTGATGCTAGTCAAAGACGGGCACGGCGGGCTCCAACCCGGCTCCGCGATGGGCACCGGCAAAGCCCGAAGCAACGAAGAGGAGTTTCTCTCCCAGATCATCACCCGGCTCAATGAGGTGTTCATCACCGACAACCTCACAAAAGACGACATGCTCAACTACGCCCGCAGCGTGCGCGACAAAATCGGCGAAAACATCGCGATCATGCGGCAAATCGAAAACAACTCAGCCGAACAAGCCATGCTCGGCGACTTCGCCGGAGCGCTCGACGATGCCGTCATGGAAAGCAACGAGGCGCACCAAAACCAAATGAATCAGGTTCTCGGAAACAAAGAGACCGCGGCCGGATTTGGGCGGATAGTATTCGATATGCTGATTGCCCAGATGAAAGCTGGGCAACTTGAGGTCATCTCCGCCTAGTTCTAGGCGAAGATGAATTGAACTCATACCATAGACCTATCACCCAAAGCGCCGACTGCTACCGACTCCTACAGCTCTGTCTCCTGCAGCAATTGAAGAAAATCGACGTCGCAAAACTCAATGGTATTCCCGCAGCCTCTTCATTTCAAAAGACAGTTGCGGTGTCCATCCCAAGCTCGCATCTGCTCATTGAGCAAAGGCGCCAATATCGGTTTCGCTCGCCTCGCTGCGAGTTAGGGCCAATTGGTGTTTTTTGTACTCAAAGAGCGTAGCTGGCGTGCCCGAGGCACGGGAAATTCCAGCAGATTTCGCCGGCGAATCCTTCGTTAGGTGAAAGTCCTGAGCTGCAATGTCTAAAAACCCCGGAGAGGCTCCCTCGACTGTTCCCAAAGCGGTCAAGGTACCCAAAAAGGTATCGTGACTTTCTACCCACCCAGTGGGCAGCCAGTTATTCGTCAATGTTGCTGTGCCCGTCTCTCCCACGATGGCCAAGTTACTTCCTGGGGCGCTAACAAAAACTATATTGGACCGGGCATCAAGCGTCTCCCCGCTGGAGGAGAGGCGAATCAATGTAGTATTTCCCGAGCGTGTAGATACAATCGTATTGTTATAGAGATGCAATATTCCCTTGCGGTAAAAACCTTGATCACCACTATCGCCCCCATAGTGAATTATTTGACCATTGCCCTGACCATCGCCCTCAATGAGGACATTTCCGTGAACCAAGGTAGTGCTATAATTTATATCGTTCAAAAGCGCGTCTTTGTCTGTGTCCACCAAATCAAGCTGTCGGTTGCCGTCCTCAATCCAATTGAAGCGAATCACGGTACCAGCTGAGCGGTCTTTTAGATTATTTCCGGGGCAAGTCGGGCAAAGAGGGCCATAGTGATTGAACTCAAAAGTAATACCAGCACTCTCGGTATAACTATTGTGCTGGTAAATACTGCCCGACACACCATTGTCGTGAACAAAGTTTCCACGCACCAACACATTAGAACTAGATGATGTGGTAAAAATACCATTCCCCGAATCGCGAATTATATTGTTAATTATTTTAATATTCGCGCCCTGTTCTACAGTAATAGCTGCTGCATTTTCCGAATAACTCTCGGCGTCCCCCCCCGCGTTCACAAAAGAGAAATCCGGATGAGCCCCGCGAATATCCAGACATTCAATGGTAATATTGCTCGCGTTTTCATTGTTCGGTTTGTTCGAAGCGCCCACCTTGATTACGGAGCGCACTTCATTCCAAAAGTCCAACTCACTACGCGTCTTCGCATCTTCTCCATCAATCACCGGAAGCTTGCCTTCTACAGGCACTCCCACAACGACAATGGGTTTTGCCACTGTCCCAGAACCATTCACGACCCACTTGTCGTGATAGGGCTCGGCTCTTGCAAAAATCTTCACGAGGGTCCCCGCTGCAAGAGACTCCCAAGCCACTCCCGACGGGTCGGGCACATCTTTTCCTTCTCCCACCTCTATCACTGTAGAAAAATCGGCATCTTTGTAGCGCAAAGAATCACAAGCCTCGGGCAATTGAGCTGTACCTGAACCCCCCGAACCACCGGCGCCGACTTCCGCGCCTCCGCTAGCGCTGCTTGCTCCGCCGCCTGAGCCAGGACTGCCGCCTGAAGCTGGACTGCCCCCTGACCCCTGTGGGAGCTCACCCCCCATATTCTGCGCTGCACCCGAGCCCTTGGCCCCGTTCGTGCTCCCCCCCTCGGAGCCGTTCGCCTTATTTTCCTCTCCCCCATCGTTCCCCCCACACCCATTGGAAAAAAGAGCAAGAGCAACCACAGAAAACACACTCAAAGGGTACCAATGACTTCGCATGAAGTCAGAGTACCAGAACTTCGCAAGACACAAGTAAAACGGGAGGCTCAAACGCCAACACGGCAGACTCGCCGAGTGCAAATGACCAGCTTGGCTCGCCCGGGTACCAAGTCCAACGGAAGCGCCAATCGTGGGCGGGACGCCATTCCGGTTCAACTGGCTCCGGCTCAGCCGCACGCAAGCAACCACAGGTCAGCAGCCTCAGCGTCACTGCAAATGGAAGCTGCGCTCATCTAAAGATAAAGAGTCATCCCTCATTTGCAATTGCGGTCCAAGGGGACAAAGCGTCCGCCTCCTGCTAGTTAGACCCAGATTTCATGGGCACAATTCTCGGTTTTTCAACCCTCGGCATCCTCACTCCTGGGGACCCCTCCTCGGCAGCTCTCCTTCTGCATACAACCGTACTCATTCTTACAACCTGCACGCTGCATGGGGTGGCCACAAGTGCGCTCATTTCGTTGACCACGCGCTATGAGTCTCATCATATTTTTCGCCCAGGCTCGTTCCTGCGAAATCTATTGGTACCGGCCCTCGTTCTCGCTCTCCTTGGTATTGCGCTCCTCGAGGCCCTCATTTGGGCCACGTATTATGTCCACGCTGAGCTCATCGATGGGCTAAAAAACGCCCTCTATTTCTCGTTGGTCACCCTGACAACTCTCGGTTACGGCGACATTACTCTCTCTGGTGAAGGACGACTGCTCAGCGGTATTCAAGCAGCCTTGGGCATTGTGCTCTTCGGTTGGACCACAGCCATCATCATCGCGGCGGTGCAATTGGTCAGTTTCTCTAAGAAAACAGCTCTAAAAGGTCCAAACTTGCAATTACCGGTCGAGAGAACGAAACTTCAAGAACTACCCTAAGGGCGTCGCCACCTTCTCCCCCGCCGCCCCCCTACCTACCTTTTCTAATTCAAATGACCATGCGCCAACGATATCACCTAGGTTGCGATGGAGCGGTCCACCGCTCCCTTTCTAGCGGGGGATCAATACTCCTCATTGCCCTGTTCCTGCCTTGCCTTGCAAACGCCCAAGAACAGGCCCCCCCTCAGGGAGGTCCTCCTAGTCAACAAGACGCTCCCGACCAGGGTGAGGCAAAGAGTACAGACACCGAAGTGGTGATCACCGACAAAGCTCGCTCTCATTTTCAAGCAGGCGTCAACCTTTTAGCCGACCCCGATGGTGCCCGCTACGAGGAGGCCTACGGACAATTTAAGGCTGCCTACGCCGAGTCCCCCTCCTGGAAAATTCTCAACAACTTCGGCATCACGGCCCTCAAGCTAGAAAAAGACGGAGAGGCAATTGATGCTTTTCAGGGTTATTTACAAGGTGGTGGCGACCAGCTTTCTCCTGACGAGCGCGCCCAGACAGAGCGCGATTTACAAACTCTTCAGGCGAGCGTGGTCACCCTCACCATTCAAGGCGCCCCCCAAGGCTTCAGCCTTGTAGACCAGCGTCACACCAATCGCGGAGGTAGCATCATCAATCACTACAAGGTAGTCGATGGAAAGATCACTCTGCGCGTTCGCCCAGGCGAGCACAAAATCTCGGCACGCCTCGCGGGCTACGACACAGAGACATGGGAACTTTCTGCCACGGCAGCCTCCTCTCACTCCCATTCTTTTGCCCTGCACAAGCCTGCCCCCGCGAAAGTTGGCACAGCGGCTCACCCCCAAGACTCTCAGGAAATGCATCGCCCCGTACCAACGAGTGTATGGATAGGGGCGGGCATCACAGGGGCCTTCACAGCCGGTGCGGTCGGTGTGGGCATGATGGCTCTCAGTAAAAACTCAGAATATAAGGACGCCAACGCTATTGGCGATCCCGATACAGACCTTCTTTACGATGACGTAAAAACAATGAACCTCATCACTGATGTCCTCATTGGTGGGGCCGTCGTTAGCGGGGTGGTCACTAGCATACTTTATTTCACCCGAGCCGAGATCCCATTAAAAACGGCTTTCCGATTCGATCCAGTGGTTGGACCCAACATCGCCGCACTTCAACTTTCTGGAAACTTCTAAGATGAACTTGTACAGAACTAGCCTAAGCGCCCTCGCCCTCAGTTTTACTCTCTTTGCTTGTTCCTTCATCAATTCACCCGAAGACCTCATCGAGTGGGAAGACGATATTGGTAGCGGCGGCAACATGGGCGGTGGGCCCGCTGCCAACGGTAACAACACCGGCGGCGCACCAAGCGGTGGAAACGACAACACCGGCGGCGCACCAAGCGGTGGAAACGACAACACCGGCGGCGCACCGGGACAGCCTGCCCCCACTTCTGGCTTAATAGTCCTTGCTGCTCAAAACAAAACCCTCACAGAAAGGTTCCTGACGGTTCTCGACGCTCAAGACGGTAGCGAGCTTCTCAGGGAGAAGCTTCCCGCGGTCAGTCTCGCCTACGACGGAGCCCCTGGCCGCTTCGCATGGTTCATTTTTACCTCTTCAGCTATTAGTCCCGAGGCGAATACACGAGCCGAGCTTCAAGTGCGTCGCTACGACGACCAGGACACCCAATGGCTCACCTTGAGCAAGACGGCATCCTTGCCACCTCCCGTACTTAAGTCGACCCAGGGCGCCGCACCCAGGACAGAGGACAGCGGTCTATTTCGCCCCGCTGTGCTCAACCATCGCCTCGCCTATATCTCACAGACTATCAACAATGGCATAGCCGAGCAATCACTCACCATTTTGAATACGTCAGACCTTGCCGATGTTTCCCTAATTTCAAGCGAGCGCATTCCGGTAAACGAGACTATATTGGGCCTCGTAGGTCGTCGAGGCACCGAGCTCGACGCGGGCTCAGTCGGAGGCTCCCTCAGCGTATTGGTAGGTCGCCCGTGCCTCGACGACCCCGCCAAACGCTGCATTGTCGCGCGCCCTTTCACCGTAAGCAAAGGAGGCATAGACGAACTGCAGGCCGATAGTCTCGGCACCTACGAGGGAGTTCCCGCCTTCGCTTCGACGCCCGTTTTACCCCCAGAGGTCATGCGCCCTTTTCCCAACGTCATCAAAAGCTTGGGAGCCTACGCAATCTTCTATGATCCCACTTCAACGAGCGCCCAATGGTTACAATTTGACCCAGCTGACCCAAGACGCAGCCAAAATGCTAGCAGCCTGCCTAACTCAAACAGCAAAGTCTTTTATAACTTTGCTGTCTCCGAATGTCTCGCAGCTGGCGTAGTTAGTTCGCTCACTCTAGACGCCATCCACCTAGCAAATGGCAACGTACTCGGCATTGATACACAATCAAGCTCAGTCATTTCAATAGAGCCTTTTCAGACCAATCTGCTCACAATGGACAGCACCCTTGTCGCCGACAAGGTGGTCAAGGCATTCCAAATTGAAACTATCGGAGGCATCACAGACAAAAAAATCACCCTGGCCCCGCGCTCCAATTGGCAATCTCCCACTGACCTCGTAGGAGTCTTCATTGCGCAACGCACAGTCGACCAGGCCCCCTGCAAATAAGCCCTTGCCCCCTCCCTCTGCACTCTTGCAGGGGAGACCGTAAAAGCATCAAGGGTCTCGCCTGCCCCTGCGCCTGTCTGCACTTACAATGAGACAGATCCAGGTCGAGGTAATGCTCAAACGCGAGTCAAAACCATGGTAAAATGCACGTATGTTCCAAAATTATGAAAATCATGTGCACTTTACCATGAGTCGCGTGGGTGGCCGATTTTTGTAGGCACTCCAACTAGGCGCGGCAATTGGCCATGCTTCCTCGCGGCAAGTCCTCCATTCTGGCCTGGTTCAACAAAATTGAATATCGATTCCTGCATGGACGGAATCGATATTGCTCTCTGGGCAGAATTGCGTGCAATAGTCGGATGATTTGCCCAATAGTCTCGGCAACGCCATTGACAACTTTTAGTGGGCAGAAGTAAAATGCACGCTCATCCTATTCTGAGCACCACTCATTTTCTCTGGTCAGTGCTCACTCCTTCCCCAACTTGAGTCGATCCTATGAAAATGTCTCGTATCTTATGGCCCGTTGTCCTGTTGAGCGCTGTAAGCCTCACTCCCTCCTGCGGAGGCGACGACGACAGCGGTCACGGCGGCGGCGCGGGCGATGGCAACAACGGCACAGGTGCCAGTGATAGCAGCGGTGGTAGCACCGACGGCGGCGGCGGAACTTCCGCAACAGGCGGCAGCGACGCAACGGGCGGCAGCGACGCAACGGGCGGCGGCGACGCAACAGGCGGCGGCTCCCTCGGCGGGGCTGCCAGCGCCTGTGCCGAAGAATGCAAAGACGACGGCAACCCTTGCACAGAAGACATCTGCAACGAAGACACTGGCGAATGTGGATTGCCTCGCTCGGGCAATGCATGCTCCGATGGCGTCTACTGCAACGGCGAGGACACCTGCGACGCAGGTCTGTGCACCGAACACGAGGGCAACCCCTGCTCTCAAACAAGTTGTGATGAAGGCCAAAATGCTTGCCAATGTTCCCAAGCGGACCATTGTCCCGGCGGCGATCTAGGCGGGGGCGAATGGGGTGCGTTTGGCGACTATGGTTCGTGCGAATTTGGCGCAACCTGCGATAAAACTGGTACAAGAACACGAACGAAGACAGTTTACGAATGCATAACAGGCACGTGCGAAGCCAGCGTTTCTGTCGATACAGACGCGGCCTGCGGTGCGCGCGCCACACTGGGAGACACCTGTACTAACGACGGACTCTTTTGCAGTGGCGACGAAACTTGCAACTCAATTGGGCAGTGCAAATCAGCTGGTGACCCCTGTCGTTCTGAGGTCGACAAGAAGCTCTGCAGCGAGAACAAGAACCGCTGCTACGAGTGCGACGACAACGACGATTGTAGCGGCACGGAGAAATGCTGCCATTCGGGATGTATCCCTGAGGCAAACACCTGTCGCGGCATCATCAATCCCATAATTATTAATCCCATAATTATTAATCCAATAATTATTAACCCCCTGCGCGTTCGGCCCTAAATCGCGCAGAGTAATCATGCCAGCACGAGTATCCGTTCTCGTGCTGGCTAATCTGTGTCGACGTTTCTAAAAACAGTCACTAAAACGGCTTGGACAGCGCTATGGTCGCGATTGCACGCCATTATACTTGGGTTTCAACGCGAGCCCTCGCGGCTTGGCGGATCGCCTTGGGGTTTGTAGCCTGCGGCAATACCCTCTATTTCTGGCCAGAGTTCGACGTATTCTACCTGAACGAAGGAGTCTTTCCCCCTTCACCCGCTTCTGATTTGTGGAGCCCACTATTCACGACCAGTGAAGGCACGGTACATCTCATACTTGGCGCCGCCGTATTTTGTAGTTTACTCTTCGCCGCTGGGGTCCGCGGCTCCAAGTGGGTATTGCCGTTCCTGCTCGCCAGCATCTACCAAAGGGCACCTCTCGTAGAAACGGGCGGACACGCCGTAGTTCAATTGTCCCTAGTTTACAGTTGGCTTTTACCCGTCGAACGCGACTGGTCCATCGAAAGATATTTTCACAAGAGGACCGTGAACGTCCCCCCCCTGACAGTATCCAGTTGGGCGTATCCGCTAGTCCTTCTCCAACTTGCGGTGAACTACGGGTTCAACACCTTCAACAAGCTCAACACGGTTTGGGCCGAGGGTGTGGCACTCGAGCGAGCCCTGCTGAACCCAAGTACTAGTAAAATGCTCGGGAGCCTTCTCACTCAGGCCCCCGACTGGCTTCTCACCGGACTCACCTACGGCGGCCTTTTTACAGAAGGTATTTTGCCTATTTTGTTACTCTCCCCTTTTCGAAGACGAGAGGCACACCGCGTAGCCGCCACGCTCATGCTACTTCTGCACGGCAGCATCCTCCTTACATTAGAAGTTGGTTATTTTAGCGCAGCAATGCTTGCGCAAATTCCCCTCTTAGCCTTTACGTTACCCCATGTAGCACCCCAGCGACTACGTAGTTCAGCGCCTTCAATCTACATTTCCCGTTTCGCCACCTTGGGGCTGCTCTACATTATGGTCTTTTCTCTTGGGCGGCGCGACAATTCAGCAGGAGTCAACCGTGGTGCATTTTCTCACGATCTACTCCCCCTGCCAGGACCTCTCTACACTGCAATGCATTGGCTCAATCTACATCAAGGTTGGGGCATGTTCGCGCGGCCGGTAGAGCGAAGTTTTGTCAACGTTGTACGCGCGCAGACCGCGTCGGGAAGAATCTTCGATCCTTGGCGCTTTCGTGCCGCTGACGAACGGACTCCCATCACCTCCCTCCCCCGTGCCGCCTATCCAAGACATATGTACGCGGGGTTTGAGACCAATTTATATGACAATCAGGAGCTCCTCATGGCCTTCTCCCGTTGGATTTTTAGGCAAGCACCCTATGACCAACCAGCGGAGAAACCCTTGCGACACGCTGTTTTTACTCTCTCTGTTCCGACAGAAAAGCGGTATCAATTCACGACACCTGAGATCATGAAAGTCAACGGCGTTCATGCCCTCCCCCTCGTAGGGGCCTTGCCGGTAAAAACTACTGCTTTCGGCGTGTGGGCCCCCACACGAGCCACAGATGGTTTGATCGTTCATGAGCACGGGCACGTGTTCAGCCCTACGGGCTCAAGCTTTGCCCCTGGATGCGCCTATCTCATGCTTGATTTGGGAACAACATGTTCGCTTCGCGCGGCATATCTACAGACCGACAGCATCGATGAATTTCTATTGGAAGGCTCAAGGGACGGTAAGAAGTTTCACCACATTGGTACATCACTTCGCCTGCGAGGGCGTCAATATCAAAGTCGTCTCATTAACCTGCAGGCAAGCGATATTCGCTGGGTGCGCGTCCGGCCCCGTTCCCCCCGACGTCGCCGTGGATTCCTCTCTGAGATTGCACTCTTCAATGAGCCCCAGCAAATGCCCCCCCTCACATATTTAAGCGATAGCCCTTTCGTTGCAAATTACAGGCGACCGGGGGCCATGGGCTTAGTCAGCGCCAATGGCCCCTCCCCGCAAAGCGATGTCTGCCCCTGGGAGAGCGACCTTCGTCGCTAGCATCTGCTCAGTCCGAAGTAGGCGCTTGGCCAGCATCAACACTAGAACGCCCTCCAGTTTGAATAGAATGCAGCGTTTTCTCCCACCTACAACCTGTAGATGTGGCGCCAAATGTCGCACAAGCCCTTGTTGTGCGCATGAACCCGCACTCTTGATGTTGTTGGCGCGCATCAACATCCGCGTAAAGTCACGCGCGAGAAAATTCGCTAAAATGCCGGGAAAGTTGAAGTGGACCCCAATTTTCAGACCAGGGGCTAAGGTGGAACCTGCTCACCAAA
>CAYWLO010000109.1:0-11595 GCA_964459035.1 uncultured Polyangiaceae bacterium
CTTTTTGGCTCATTGGTACCAAAGCTCGGCACGAAGGTCAGGTCCTTGGTACTAGGTTCGGTGTCGCCAGTGCCCCCGGAGCTTGATTGAGCCCTTCCCCGAAAGAACAAGGTTACGAAGCGACAAAACACTACTCCACCGCGCTTTGTTAAGGGTTCAAAAGCTGGTAAAACGCCCTCCATGAAACCAGGTGGCAAGAAAAATTCCCTAGAAACTTCTAGCGCAACCTCCCTGAGCCCCAAGACCAAGCAGGCGTTGAAGAAGCTCTCACCATCCGAAGAGTTCGCGCTCTCTTCCTTGGCCCTTGGTGCAATGTCCGTGAGTCCCTCGGTCATCGAGAATCTCATCATTGTACATCGAGGTACCCTCACTCTGCCCAAAGGGCAGAAGATTCAGGACATTCTCGAGCAACTTACCAAGGCGCATCTACTCACACGGCACGACGACAAGTACCAAGCCTCAGCAGAACTCATCACTCATTGGGCCTGGGAACTTTTGAGTTCAAGTCAATGGGCCGAGCTTCATGAAAAGACCCAAGAGATACTCCTTCACTCACCGCGCGACTGGAACGCGTTTTCTATCGAACCAGCAATCGCGCGATCGCGTCTGGCGTTCTTTCGCGGGGACTTTGACGATTTACACTATCATATCACGCGCCTCAACGAGATATTTGGCGCCGACGAAAGCTTCTTTCCTCAATTGGTGCGGGGTGTAACGACCAGTCAGTTTTACAAAATTCCACCGGGGTGCTGGGTGCTCCTGCTTTCCCATCTTGACGCAGAGTATCGAGAGTCAGTGGACCTCATACACCTCCTTCGCATAGGCGACCAAAGTGTTCTTCCCAAAGCTGTACAGAGCGAACCCGGACTGCAAATATTACACAATATCATCGATTCGACATTGATTCGGCAGGATCTTTACCGGGGAGATTGGCAGGCCGCGCAAGAACGCGCAGCACGCTCAATGGGTCAAGAGGACTGTCTGGTTCACGCCCTCCCTTGGCTGCAAGGGAAGCTCTCCACCGACGAGTTCTTGCTGTCTTATGTACCGGAAACTGGCAAGAAGGGTCTTACAAAGATCAAGTGGGGCTCCTTCGACAGCCCTATCTACGCCCTTGCCCTTCTTGCCCAAGACACTCCAGCGACGAATCAAGAGGCCCTTCGGCTTACCAAGTCAGAAAAAAAGACCCGTCGTGAGAGTTCCAGTCTTCTCGCATATCGCGTTCAACTTCTTGCTCTGCAGCGCCTCAATAAAAGTCTAGTCGAATGGACTCATGCCGAAGAGAACGAGCTTTCTCATTTAGACTCCCTCCTTCACGAAATAGTGCTCATTTGGTCACCACCGCAGAAAGCGGTGAACGACTACGTCTTCTATTCGCTCCCTAGCGCCCGTGACGCCCAAACTCTCAAAGATATCATTCGAGACAGCCTAGACAAGCCGTGGTTGGCCCGCCAGTGGCTCGCCATTCTCAGAAGACGCTACCCAAAACAATACAAACACTTGCGTGGCGATCTAGACAAATCTATCAAGCAAAACCCGGCCAACGAAATTTCTCTTGTAGATCTTCTAGAGCCCAAGGCACCCTGGGAACACGCAATTGATCAACTAGAACAAGGCATTGCCAGTGTAGAAAAAAAGACCACAGAGAAAGAAAGTGCAAATAAACGCCTAGCGTGGACGCTCCTCTTCTCCGAATGCACATGCGTTATCCAACCAAGAGTGCAAACGCGCAAAGGCAAAGGTTATACAAATGGCCGAAGAGTCGCCCTGCAAAAGCTTCACAAGGGAGATTACCCTTGTGAGCTCACCCCCCAAGACGAACGCATTGTTGCATGCCTGCAAACCGAGGAGGAGCCGCAGTACTATGGGCACTATACCAGCACCAACTACTCGATCCCTCTATCGGCCCTCCCCTTGCTTCAAGGTCATCCGGCCCTCCTCGATGAGCACACTTTGAATCCCCTGCGCATCGAATTTGGCACACCCCAAGTTTCCCTCCTACAAAATAAAACCGGCTTTGTCCTGGAGCCCACACCGCGCTCCAGCCGTTCGGTGAGCTTCAATCGCCAAGGCTCGGTAGTCACCACCTATACTCTCACAAAAGAACAAGAAAATATTTTTGAAATTCTCATCCACCTTGAGGAGTTTCCGCCAGAAGCGCTGGCGCGCGCACGTGAGATGTTGGAAAGAATCTCCTCCTTGGTTCTTTGTGTCGACGAGCGAGGCGCCTTAGGAGACATCGAGGAAGTACCGGCAGAAGGGACCGTCACCTTTCAACTCACACCAAGTAAAGGCACTCTCGATATTGCCCTTTTGGTGCGCCCTCTGGGCGAAAATGGACCCGCATTTGCCCCCGGGCTCGGCCCAGAGCAGGTGGTGCATAAAAGCGGTCCACTCTCGCAAGTTTGCCATCGCAACTTGCTCCAAGAAGAACACGACGCCCTGCAGCTTTTACTCGTTAGCCCCGTTTTGACGACTCTCGCACAAGAATCAAACGACCATCACTATCAGTTCACTATCAGCGAGCTAGAGTCCATGTTAGAACTAGTGAGCACCCTTGCGGAAAAAGGTATCAAGGTGCAATGGCCCGAGGGGGAACCATTGCGCATTCACGTGACTGGCTGCGCTACAGTCAGCGTCAGCTCCAAGTCAAATACCGATTGGCTCGACGCCCAAATTACGATGCCTATCAATGGGCAGGAAACACTCAACCACGCCACTCTACTTGCTGCGGCCCAAGGCAACCGCAGATTCATCCCCCTTTCGGACGGCTCCTACGCCAAGTTAGAAAAGTCCCTTTTAAACCGAATTCAGCGTCTCAGCGCGTTTCAACTCGACGAAAAGAACGCTCAAGAGCTCCATGCATTTGCCGCCCTCGAACTAGAAAGCGACGCAGCATGGACCATCGAAGGCGATGCCACTTGGGTGCAACGTAAGACCGACTTCAAAGAAGCTTTCAGCAAGACGGTGCGCATTCCTCGTACGCTCAATGCAACCCTGCGCGACTACCAGGTGGAGGGCATCCGATGGGCTATTCGCCTCTCACGCATTCATGCAGGTGCCTGTTTGGCCGACGACATGGGTCTAGGAAAAACAATTCAAACTCTCGCCGTTTTACTCAGCCGCGCTAGCGATGGTCCTGCCCTAGTCGTCGCTCCCACTTCTGTCATAGGCAACTGGGAAAAAGAGGTCAAAAAATTCGCACCCTCCCTCAGCGTGCTGCGTCTTTCTGACGTCCCGGCGCAAGGCGAAGAGGGGCGCAAGCTACCTTTACTAAAGAAGAAGGAAATCCTGCTCACAACCTACGATCTCGCTTATCGAGAGATCAAATCATTGACAACTATCACCTGGAGCACCTTGGTTCTTGACGAAGCCCAAGCCATCAAAAACCCAGAGGCACGCAGAACCCGCGCCATCGGCACCTTGAGCGCTCGCTTCAAGTTGGCACTCTCGGGCACTCCCATCGAAAATCACTTGGGCGAGTTATGGAGTCTTTTTCATATCGTCAACCCTGGTCTTTTGGGGACGCGCCAGCAATTCGTACGGCGCTTTCAGACCCCGATTGAGCGCGGTGCGAGTAAAGTAGCCACCAAACAACTTCAAACATTGATCACGCCCTTTGTCCTTCGACGTACAAAAGCTGAAGTCCTCGACACCCTACCACCACGTACAGAACTCACCCTCGACATCGAGCTGTCCGAGGCCGAAAGGGATCTTTACGAGGCCACCCGGCGCGAAGCCGTAAGTAGACTCAAAGAAAATTCACTGGAGGCTAAGAAGAACCCAATACAGATTCTTGCAGAGCTCACTCGATTGCGCATGCTCGCCTGCCACCCCCGCCTCGCTTTTCCTCAGAGTCAATTGGGCAGTGCAAAACACGAAGCCCTGATGAATCTTCTTCAAGAACTGCACGAAAACGGGCACCGGGCGCTCCTCTTCAGTCAGTTTGTAAAACACCTGGCTCTTGTCAAAGAGCGAATGGACGCCAGCAACCTCGACTACCTCTACCTTGACGGCTCCACCAAAACCAAAGACCGCGAGAAACGCGTCGACGAGTTTCAGGAGGGCAAAGCGAGCTTCTTTTTGATCAGCCTCAAGGCGGGCGGAGTGGGGCTCAACCTCACCGCAGCCGACTACGTGATCCATCTCGATCCGTGGTGGAACCCCGCTGTCGAAGATCAAGCATCTGACAGAATTCATCGCATCGGTCAAACGCGTCCTGTAACTATCTATCGTCTGATCGCTAAAAATACGATCGAAGAAAAGCTCATCGCTCTCCACGAAAAAAAGCGAAACCTCGCCGACCAAATACTCTCCGAGGCGGGAACGAGCGGCCGCATGAGCGCAGACGAGCTACTCAAAATAATCAGTAGTTGATAGAACTTTTACTACTGCGCAGAAAACCGTGGCAAAGTGCACATAAATTAAAAATAAAGAACAATTTAGTGCAGTTTACCACGGTTTTATATATCAGACCCACCCTGCACTTGTATTTTTGAACGCCCCGCTCCTTCTTCAACAATGCGTACTTGGGCCGCTATGCGCTCTTTGAGAGCTATCACGTGACTAATCACTCCCACCTGTCGACCATCGGCCTGCAATCGCTGCAGGGCAGCCAGAGCAACATCTAAGGTCTCGGAATCTAAGGTACCAAACCCCTCGTCCAGTAGTAGGGTTTCTATGGGCAATGAATGACTGCGCAAGTCCGAGAGACCAAGCGCAAGTGCCAGTGACACTAAAAACCGCTCACCTCCTGATAGGGAGCGGGGCGAGCGGGCAGGGCCTACCTGCCAACAGTCGTCCACTTCAAAATCAAGAGTAAGCACCCCGTCCTTTTCTCTTTGCGTTAGCTGAAACCTATTAGAAAGCCGGGAGAGATGGAGGTTGGCTTTGACTACCAGACGATGCAAATTGAGCCCTTGGGCGTACTCCTGAAAAGCACGTCCCTCCCCGGTTCCTATCAACTTGCCCATACGCAACCAAACGTCCGCTTCGTTTCTCTTTTTCTGAAGGATCTCAAGAACTTTACCATGCTCTTCGTTTTGACGCCGAATCAGCGAAAGGGCGATCTGCTTTTTTTCGTTGCTCGCTTCCGCTTCGCGGCGGGCGTATTCGCAACGATTCACCTCTTCCTCCAAGCTCGTGCGGGCTGGATAATCTTCTTTATTCAACCAGTCAGACGGTCTCTCCTGTGCATGGGTAGCAATTGCCAGCTTCCTCTCTTCGGCTCGCGCCTTGTATTTCGCTCGTCTTTCTTCCAGCTCTTTTTTTGTCCTCTGCCCCAACTCCAAAGCGTCAGATGCCATGCGGCGTGACTCAAGCTCCGGCACCGAGGACAACGACAGAGCACTATTGAGCTCCTGCAAATGCTCACCGGCCTTTTTCACCGCCAACTCAGCTTCGGCGAGGCTCACAGCCAGGGAGGATAGGTTTCCTTGTAACTCTTTCTGAATACCTCTTTGCTTCTCTAGAGAATACGCTGCATTTTTCCATTTCTCTTTCCACTGGGAAGCAAAGTGCTGAACGGTCTTCAAGACTTGGTCAACTTGCCAATCGTCAGAAAAGTCGAGCAGCTCTAGCAGCTCGGGCTCGGCGCTTGCGCAAAGACCGTTCAATTGTTCGCGCGCCTCCTCCACTTTCTCTTGAAGAGAGGCTCGCCTCTTTTGGACTAATTGCAGATCTGCTCCCACGCGCTGCTCTGCTTTGGAGCTTGCTTCAAGCGCACTCTGCGTGTTTTTTGCATCTACCTCATGCAGAGTCACACTCTCACGAATTGTAGATAACTTTTTCTCACACCGATGCAGCTCGTCTAGTTTCCTCTCAACCTGCGCTCTACAAGAAGTCCATTTTTCAGCAGGATGACTATCGACAGCATGAGCTGATAAAGAGAACCCTACCTCGTTCAAGACGGCAAGAGTCGTGGCTGACAAATCTTCTATTTTAGCTTGGATATCATCTATTCTCTTTTGCTCGCGGCTGAGTTCTCCTTTACTAGACAGGGCGCGCGCTTCCCGGGCTAGCAAACCGGCCTCTACCTTGCGCGATGCATCCTGCCACTCATGCAATTGAGCCCGCGTTTGGTTCTCTTTCGCCAAAGCGAGTTCCACCTTGTCCAGTCGATTCGACAAATCTTTGAGGTCTGAGTCGCGTTGGTCAATAATGCTCGCACACTCCTCTATGGTGCAGTTCTCCGAGAGTTCAGCTTTTCCCGCAAGTACTTGTAGATTCCCTTGTTTCTCTTGAATAAGCCTATCCGCAGACTCAAGCGCTTGTTTTTTTGCTTTGATCTCGGCATCTTTTCTCGCCCCTTCGTTCTCTGATCTGCGCAAAGTTTTCTCTGCGACGTCTTGCTCCCGTCTGAGCTGAGAATACTCTGTTTCCGCGTCATGCAAGACCGAAGCTATTGCTGCATCGTCGGGGCATGAACTGGGATTTTTCGCATAAGGGTGTACGAGTGCACCACAAAGCGCACAGGGTTCATTTTCTTGCAGGGCCTCACGACCTTTTGCGATTCCACTCACTAAGCTCAACCTTTTGGCGTGCTTTTCGGACTCTTGACAGCGCAAAGAGAGAGACCCGTACTGACTCTTTGTCTCGCGCACATGTCCTGCAATGAGCGCAAATGCTATCTCCAATTCTTGCAATCCTTCAGACGTGTCTAGGCGCTCTCGCGCGATTGCATTGAGCTCTGCCTTTGCAGATTTGTATGTCTCAGCCTCACGAAAAACTTGTCGCAAGTTCTCGCTTCTCTCGCGCAACGAACGAATAAACACGCGAGATTCGACCTCGCCAACGAGAGCCTCTACCTCTTGCTTTGCAGCTAAGACACTGGCCTCTACCTGCTCATTGTCTTTGGCGTGAGCCGCGCGAAGGCGCTCTCTCTCTTCTTTTAGGAGCCTTGATTCGTTTCGAAAGTCTTCTTCGTTTCGCGCTTTTGTTATTTCGGCATCACGCCTGCGTCCTTCCCCTTCAAACAAACGCACACAATCGTCTCGTAAACTCTGCTCCCAAGCGTTTCGAAGTGCGACGAGGGGAGCCATCTCGGCGAGAACTGTTGAAGTACCTTTCTCCTCTGTGCATGCTAATGCCAATTTGCGTTGCGCTAGTTGACTCAGCGTCTCCTGCTCTTTTTGCTCTTGGCTTGCACTTTTTAAGCGACTTTTAGCAGTTTTCACGTCTTTCTCTGCCGTCACAAATTGCGAAACAAGCGCGTCAATAGATGCAGAAGGAGCATGTAGAGAGTCAAGGAGGGTACCTGATTTTTCGGCGCGCTCTTGAGCTAGTACGGCATGCAAGCTCTCACCTTCGACCGCTCCTAAAACTATTCGAAGTTGCCCGTTTTTTTGGGAGATCTCTTGATTGTAGAGTTCCTCACGTTCTCTCTGAGCGTTCAATTTATCGAGGGCTTCAAAGGCAGTACGACTTGCGTCATGTGCAGACACTTGCCGAAGCAAGGGTCCAGCTTTCTCCCAGTCAACATCAAGAACGACGCTATCTTCTTCTAAATTCTCGAGCCCCTCAGCCAGGACTTCGTTATTTTTCAGCCACCGCAGGTGAGCGCTCTGTGTTTTTAGTTTCTTTTCGCTCTCATCGAGGAGCGCACGCGTGTCCATTGCTTCGCTCTCGGCACTGGCGAGGTCCGTCAGGGAGGCAGGCTCCGATCTCTGCACTTGTTGCTCCATCGACTTTATTTGTAATCGATGGGCAGAAGCAAGCTTCGCGGCGTATGCACCTATTCTCTTGTAATCCCCGGTATTGGTAAGGCGCTCCAATATGCTGGCGCGCTCTTCGCCCGATGCGTCCAAAAGGGCGTCAAATTTCCCCTGGGCTAAAAGCATCGAGCGTTGAAAGTCTTCCGAGGTAAAGCCTTCTAAAACCTCATCAAATACCGGGAGAATTTCCTTCTGTTTTTTACCAGAAACGAGCAAATTCCAAGCGCCCGACTCCACCTTTACTTCTAAACTTCTCTCGACTGCTTGAAAGTTTCCGTCAGACTTTTTCTTCGCCCGGCGCACGGACCAGCTCGCGCGATAGTGCAGACGCTCACCGTGAGATCCCATTTTAGAGAACTCGACTGTGGCGCGACACTCGCCCGTCCCTCTCGACATGATAGTGGCTGGTTCGGCGCCCTTTTCTTTATTTCCGTCGAGACGCGGGGTTTTGGCAAAGAGCGCTAGAGAGACCGCGTCCATCAAGGTACTTTTACCCGAGCCGGTACGCCCATGAATCAAAAACAAGTTGGCGCCCGCCAAATCTTTGTCCAAATCTAAAATTTGTTCACCGTAAAGACTATTGAGGTTGAGCACCTCGATTCGATGTAATCTCATGGTTGAATTTTCGAAAGGGTTGAAGTTGCGGGTGAGGAGCCTGAGGCCCCCCCCTCCATGTCGTCCAGTTTTTCTTGAAGTACTTCGGGGTCAACGGACGCCAAGAAGTTGAATGCACTAAGTAAGGCGGGGCGAGCAGGCTCCTCCCGTTGCTCGCAAAGGCGAGAAAAGACATCGTGAACCGTCAGTTCCTCTAAGGGCACGACAGGTTTATCTTCGAGAGCAGCGTGATGCACTTGGGATAGCTCCCTGAGTTCAACGAGCAGCGGACGTTTGTCCTCGTGGAATCTATCGAGCGCCTCTCGCACTCTTGCCAAGAGTTGGGGTTGGGCCTCGGTAACAAAAATTTTCAAATAGAGGTAAGGTGCTAGTTTACTTTGCCAAGTAAGAGAGTTGAGTTCGCTCAGGACCTCCTCCTCATCACCGCTTAGCTCTAATAAGCTACGAGCCACGGGAATATTGAGAGGCTGCACCTGAATTTCTACCTGCTCACCAGTACCTCGTGCCTTCGGAACGTGCCGGGTTTTGCCGCCCCCAACTAGGAGAGGGGGGATTTGATCCCCGCTGATTCGTGTCAGTTTGCCCTCGGCACTACTTTTTGTCTCATTGGTACTAGGGGCCACAGATGATTGTATCTCGGGCAAATCAACCAACAACACACGCCGGGGGTGACTCATTTCCGGTAAACTGATTGGTATGGGACTGCCGCTGTACCAAATACGTCCACGCTCAACGGGAAACGATCGATGAATATGCCCCAAGGCCACATAGCACAACCGTTTGTCTAATATTTCGGGGCTGAGAGCATCAATGAACCCCACTTGATGAATCTCTTGTGGAGAATCGCCCTTTTGGGGTTTGCCCATGGTGAGATGTCCTGTGCCAACAAGGGGCAAGCCTGGATACTTCTCCTCGGCAAGATCGGCCAGTTCGCTATAAAGAGCCGAGAATCTGTCTGTAAATTCTTTGCGTGTAAGCTCCAAATCGCCAGTAGTGCGAATACCCAATCTCCATTCGTGTACGTAGGGCAGCGCGACGCACACAGCTTGAGGTTCATCGCGTCCTCGCACCCGCAGGGGCACTAAATAGGACTCCTTGTCACTTTCTCGACTGTACCCGCCCACAACGTGCACGTTGAGACGCTGAAGAAGAGCGCGAGGGGCATCTATTTGTGAGGGAGAGTCGTGATTTCCTCCGACGATTACAACGTCCCGTACCCCTGTACTTTCAAGACAACTCAAGAATGCAAAATAGGCGTTCAAAGACTCGTTCGAGGGGTTCATGCCATCAAAAATATCCCCCGCTACAATGAGAACATCGACCTCTTTTTGAGAAAGATTCTCTTGCAACCAAGTCAGAAAAAGCTGGTGCTCAGCTAAACGGGAAAAGCGCCCCGTTTGAAGCCCTAAGTGCCAGTCGGAAGTATGAAGAATACGCACGAGCGCAGTGTGCCTGCAACGCACCCCTGCGCCAAGGCGCTACTGACAGGAACTGTCCGATCTAGTCGCCCGATACGGTGACATGGTAGCCGCCAAATTTGCGAATATTGATCACGCCACTGTCAAAAATCAGGTACTGGCCTTTGATTCCCATCAAGGTGCCTTCCACCAACTCTGTCTTGTCAAAATTGCGCGAACTTACCTTTTGGGGATACTCTAGGATTGGGTAGGTAATTTCTGTTACCTCCGCGCTCCCCAATTTTTCTACGCTGCTCTGCCCAAAGGTTTCCACAAATGCCGAGAGTTGGGCCTCCACTTTGGGCAAAAGCTCATCGCGACGCGCGAACATATCCTGGGCCTCGGGCTCACCCTTGAGCATGCGCTGCCAATGAGTTTTGTCGGCAACGTGCTCCTTGAAAGCCACTTCTAAAATACCACTTTGATGGCGAGTGCTCACACGAAATAGAGCCAACGCCTGACGCGCTCCCTGGTCTATCCACCTTGTGGGAATTTGCGTATGCCTGGTAATGCCGACCTTGATTCCAGAAGAATTGGCAAGGTAGACAAAGTGGTCCACATTGCAGTTCTTTTCGGCCCACTCGGGCTCGCGACAGGTTCCCGCCGCAAAGTGACAGCGCTCGGGGCTCATGATGCATAAATCACAGGCGGCTTTGCTCTTGAAACAGGGGTAGCAATACCCCTGACTAAAACTCTTTGACGTTTTTCGACCACACTCGACACATGTGATCTTTCCCTCGAATTTGAGGCTGAGTTTTTTTCCCAAAAAAGCATTCATGGGCACGAGCTCGTCCCCAAGAGGCAACGAATACTCGACCGGGCCCTTCAGCTCGGTTTTCATTTTGAGAATTTGTCCTGAAGCTAGTTCTGCCATACTTGTCAATGCTCGATAGCGCCCCGGCCGGTACAGCGCCAGAAAAGAAGAGAGCTTCTACTCAAGAGACTCACGTTCTACTTTTACCTCGCAAGGGTCGGACTCTCTATCTAGAAGCGAAAGTACAGATCGAAGTCGGGCAAAATGAACTTCGAAGGGCCGACAATTCGTAGCCCTGGAATGAAGACGTTTCCGTAGCCAACTCCCATTTGTAAATTGAAGGTTTTCCAAGAAAATGTCACCCCAGTCTGGAGTTGCCAGGCATTTATCAAGTCTTCGGCACTTAGGTCCGCGGTAATTTGAACCTCCGTGGCGTCGTTCACACTCACGTTGCTCGAAACCCTTGCTTCCGTGACGTAAGGCACCCAGCGTCCCAAAAAGTTGAGAGCAAGTACGTGATTGACCCGGTACTCGCCTGTGAGCGCTACCTGAAAGTTACTTTGTGCCCCCGCGCCAAAGGCACTCGCCTCGGAGCTCGTGTCAACGGCACCAGAGATGAACGTTTGTACCCACGCGCTTTCAAAGCTTCCCGTCCACTCATCATTGAACACATGACTCAGCATCAACGAAAGAGGAACAATCGTGGCGCGAAATACCCCATCGTCAATCGTTCCTGAACTAAAGCCGTTCACGTCAAAGTAGAAGACGGTTCCTTTGATAGAAGCCGCCCAAGAGTCAATGTCTATAAATTTCCACTTACTATACAAGTCAAACGAAGGAGACTGCGTAACGGGCATGATCAACCACGGTAGAGTGTAGGTACCCACCATCAATGAATCGAGCACACCATACTCTAGTTGAAAGAGTCCAAGGCGATACTGGTTTTGCTGAAGCGTGTAGGCGCTAAAATCAGTCTGGCGATCCTTTTCGGTATTATAAGCTTGAGCTTCTTGAGTCTCAAAGAAGAGGACAATGAAACAGGTGGCGAACCATATTC
>CAYWLO010000110.1:0-11562 GCA_964459035.1 uncultured Polyangiaceae bacterium
CCATTTGTACGACAGGTAGCGATGCTCGCGGCAGAGGGCATCTACCTCAGTGACTTTTCGAGTATCAGCCCAAGCACACAAGCGCTGCGGTATGTGATATGTTTCGTGGTTTCTCGGGTTACGTGCAAGCGGATGCGCATTCCGTGTACAATGCTCTTTTTCGAGGAAATGCTCGCAAAATCCCGAAAGACAAGCCACCCGATGAGGTCGGGTGCTGGTCGCTCTTTCGAAGAAAATTTTGGGAGGCTGCCACCGTGAGCAAGGAGCCGATTGCCCAGGAAGTCGGGTACGTCCGCGGACTGCTCAACAGTGCGACCGGTTAAGCAACTCATATTGGCTTTTCTGCGGCTCTGACGACTATGCCCAGTCTGCCGCAAATATTTTCTCGTTGATTGCCAGCTGCAAACTGCACGGCCTCGAACCCGAAACCTATCTCACCGAAATCATCCGCTTCATGCCGCGGTGGCCGAGGGACAGATACCTCGAGATCTCTCCGCGCTACTGGAAGTCGACTCGCAAGCGTCTCATTGCATCCGAACTCACCGTCGAAATCGGTCCCATCACCGTCCCAGCTCCCCTGGAATCGACGGAAGAGAAATCTTCGACGAACTGATAGCTGGTGCGAGGTGCTCATGCCTTTGGAAGTAGCTGCTCGCTCTTATGCCTGAAAGTATGGGGTTGGTGCAGGCGGCGCTTACATGAACTCTCAGAAATACATGGTATAGTGCACCAAAATTTAATAAAATGCTCAAAAACGTGCATATTACCACGTGCGAGCCGCCATGGCCTTGGGTGTTTCAATCTGGAAGACGCTTGCTGAAGTTACTCGCCGACCTTGCCGTGGTACGCTCATGCGACCGTCGGTGGAGGGCTCGCTCCCTAAGAAACTGACGCTTGCTGGATGACAGCCGAGAAGGTCATGTCTGGCCTCCACGACCCTCGAGAGCCTCGCTTTAGGTACCAGTCCTCTAGGACCTGGTGGGCGAGCTTAAAAAATGCCGCGCGGTTGGGGGCTGATCGTTTTCTACTTTGAAGAGCGTTGCCGCCTATCAACATGCGGTCTCCTGCAGAATTACAGCCATAAGTATTGTCGCTGCGGACTCTCCGCCGAGGCGGAGGTCCTACGCTGGCCTCAGGTAACTGTATAAATGAGGCGCTCGCCATGCACTGTGAGCTCAAGCTCCAAGCAACCTGGGGAGATTGGATGCGGATAGAGCGCGTAGGTCACGACAATGCTCTCCCCCTTCTTTACGGGGAGGGGAGCCAGGGGAAAATAAGTTTGTGCCCAGTGAGTCCCTGGCTTGTGGGGCCCTGTGTCGAGACACACCGAAGGGGACAATTGCGCTGCAAACCAACCCGCGAATCCATGCAACTGACCATCGCGCTCAGCTAGGAACGTCAGTTCGCCGGACTGCCAAATGTCTTGCACACCGGCAGTTACAAGATCGAGTGAAACAATAGGCTGCCCAGGCGCTAGGACATCGTGAGGATCAATGAAAATCTTCTGCCCGATGGCTTGGCGCACTTCCACTTCTTCAAGAGAAGAAAAGTCGATTCCCTTTACCTGTATATTCCAAGAACCTGGTCCCGCTTTGTTGTAGAGATCGGGCGCGTCGAGAGGAGCAAGTAGTAGTTGCACTGCGCTCGGGAGCATTCGGCCACCAGGCTTCAAATTGTTGTCTCTGCAGGCGATCACGTGTTGAAGCATGCCCTCGGTGAATGCAAAATGTCCGAGCCATTCACTCACGATCAGATCGACCCGATGGTCAGACTTGAAGGTCGAGGCATTTTCGTGAATTACTTCGACTTGCTCTTCGAGATTGTTGGCCGCTACCAAACGCCGTGCAACCTGGGCTATAGCGGCACGATCGAGACCAATTACCTGTGCCGCACCAGATTTTGCCGCCAGCATTGCAAGCAACCCCGAACCTGTGCCGACATCAATGACCCGGTCCCCAGAGCTAACTACTTCGGCGATTGCCTCCGCGAACGCATTTGTACGATGTTTGTCCAACACCATCAGGCGCTGAAGAGAAAGCTCAGAGTAGCTGTCAAAGTCGAAGTCAAAATCTGCAGAGGTCATGCGCCCCCCTGTACCGCTCATTGTATCGCGGCGCATCAAGAAAACATCGGGGCCCTTTCGGGGCAAACGAACCTGCGCTCTAGAGCACCTACCGGTGCACAGAGGGAGCGTTTGGGCGCCGTCGCATCACAAAAGCAACCTCGTTACAATTGGTTACCCAATTCAGCTGCCAATTGATACTGGCAAAAAGCAACCTCGTTGCTTTTTGAAATGCGAAAATACATGGCGTACTGCACTTAAAATCAATAAAATGTTTAAAACATGTGCAGTATACCATGTACTGAGGAACATTCTGTGCATGTTCTCTTCTGAAGTTTGAAATGCGGATTGCCCTCGCAAGTCTCTTACTTGAAGTTACTCACCGACCAGATGTCCCTGGGCTTGTCGTCAAATATGCCGCAGGCCACTTGCGCATATTTGGTGCTTGTCATGGCAATGAAATGTCCATTGCTTGAGTAACATGCACCCTCACAGGAATCGTAATCGGCTTGGTTGGGATCTCGCCCCAACTGCTGGGCCCATGCAGCTCCTTCGGAATACATCTGCTGCAAGCAAGTTTTGATTACCTGCTCTGCGCTCGAATAACCCGGGCAAAGGTTGGTAGCAAAACCGTAGTAATCTTTTTGGTAGGGGCCCGTGCTGTCTTCGCATGCTGTCTTGTTCCAACTTCCATGGGGAACACCGCTGGCTTGATCGAGTTCCGCGTTTTTGGCCGCGCATTGCTCGGCTTCAGTCCAACGCTGCAGGGGCTTCATGCACTGACACTCGGTGCGAAATTGATTGATGCGATTGAAACAATCTTCAGAAAAGTCGCCCGTGCTGGGTAGCGGATCTGGTTTGCACTCAAGATTGACCTGGCAGGTGGACGAGCCTCCTCCGGTAGCGGTGGAGCCACCTGTGTTACTCATACCCCCGGTGGCGGCGGAACCACCCGTGCTACTCGTACCCCCGGTAGCGGTGGAACCACCCGTGTTACTCATACCACCACTGCTCATTGCGCCGCCGGTGTTTGTACTGCCGCCCGTGTTGCCCGTGCCACCGCTATTGGTCGATGTGTTTCCACCGCTACCAGTGGGTAACTCGCTCTTGACGTCGATAGTGCCGTCGCCGTCCTTGTCGAGACCGTCTATCACATTGTCCCCGTTGGTGTCCTTTCCAATAGCATCTACGACTCCGTCGCCATCGGTGTCTACACCAACACCGTCGGGTTTGCCGTCGCCATCAATATCAATTGTATCAGGCTTACCGTCGTTGTTAGCGTCTACCAACGTACCCAGATCGCTTTGAATGGAGGTTGACTCCGCTCCCTTATTTTCCTGAGCGTCGTCGGTCGAAGAGCACGCGCTGAGGCTTGCGAGAAGAATTCCAGAGACGCCCAAGGCAAGGGGAAATATACTAGTACGTTGATATGGTTTAATGATACTCATGGATCCATTCTACGCGCAGTTGGAGTCCCGAGTAAAACTTTCGCTAGTGGCGCAAGATTCCCCTGTGGTTAGATCTTGCTAACCAGCACATAGAACTTGGTAGCGTCTGGAGTTGGCCACGACAGGGTTGCGTAAAGTCGCAAGCTCGAGTGGCTTTTGGGCAGGAGCCGCTAGAGCGCCTTTCAGTTTGAAGGAAATACGCGGCATTTTCGTCCACCCACAGATTGTAGGGGTGGGCCCCAATGCCGCACTGGCTCCAATTGTGCCCACTTATCGGCGCTCTAGATGTCCTCGTGGTCGCGATAACCCGCAAATCGGTCGGCGCTCTCTAGATGGCTCGTTTAGAGCGCGTTGCAGAAGTATGGAAGGGCCTAAAATAACGAAGAGCAACGTTCAACAAGCTGAATAGAGTCATTTTGCAGGGCAAGCTCTCACCAAGATTAGCTTCGCCTGCAAAAGACCGAGACACGGTTGCGCAAACCGCTGTAAGCCCTCAAACGCGCGCACAGAAAATCAGTGTATCGGTGGCCATCATTCCCGGATTTTGCGTGTAGTCGGCAAAAGACTCGACCTCAGAAAAACCTTCGTAAAGAAGAATCGCTTCGAGCTCTTTGGGATACCATTGACGCAACACGAGAGGGATTGTCACCCCATCGCGGGCTCCTTCGGGTTTTAAATGGCTCTCCACCAAAAGCGTTTGTTTTGCCGGATTGTATTCGAAGCGCTCTGTTTGGCGGATCCATTCGCCGGTGTCGGGATGTTTAAAACGCGGTGCCTTAAAAAGCTCTTCAGGATCTGCCTCCACTTCGTCCGGATGGGGAATCGGCACGTCAAAAAGAAGGCGTCCCCCGGGGGCGAGATGGTCTTTTGCCCGTCTAAGAAAGGCGGACATATCGCGAAAAGTTGCCAGGTGCCCCACCACATTGAAGGTGGCGAAAACCAGGGGAAATTGCTCCTTCAATTTGAGCCGTCGCATGTCTCCTGAGCGAATTGTGATATGCTGACGCGCTTTGTCGCGCAAGCGTGCGGCGTTGCTCTCCAAGCGCTTGAGCATAGGTTGGCTCAGGTCAACCGCGGTCACATCCACTCCGGCCTTGGCGAGGCTGAGGGTTACTCGTCCCGTGCCGGCGCCGTATTCAAGGACGGGGCCACCATATTGCTCGGCAATATCACAAAAGAAACGCACGTCCTGTTTGCGAGTTTTAAAGCTTGTCTCATAGAGACTCACATGCTCATAATGTGCAAGGGATGTAGGAGAGTCGGTCATTTACTCTTTGGACCTGCCCGCCGACGCTGCACAATCACTTGGCGGTCAGCAGGCAAAGATCAACAATGGTCTTAGAGTGCTTCGTCGCGCTCGGTGATGAATTCGCGTACGGCCTCGGTCGAGGAGCGATGCCAATGCACTTTGCCCTCGGCGATTTCGCGCAGAGCAATGACGGCTGCTTTGTTTTTTGAATTCACAAGAGCGGGATCGCCCTTCATGAGTTCACGAGTGCGCTGAGCCGCAAGAACGACGAGGGCAAAACGGTTGTCTTCTCTTTCGAGGCAATCTTCGACGGTAACGCGAGCCATGAGCTTTTTCCTAAATTGTCCGCAAAGATGCTGGTGAATTTGCTTCGCCACGTCTTAGACGCCGAAAAATTTCGGTGCCCAAGTTGGGAGAATCCAGCTCTTCGGGGACAACCACACTAATGTAGGCGCTAGGGTCGCGCAACTTATCGCGGAGAAACTCTCAGGAAAACCTAGGCTGTAAGTACTGTACGCATGATCGGCTCTCGTGCCGGCCCACGGGCCGAATATGCTCTGGTTGGAATTTATTTCAAATTCTGCGATTTAATCGCAGGGTAGGTGTTTTTTATCTTAACTCGTTGAAACTATTAAATTTTATTGCACCTCAACGGGTGGAAATCGTACGAACACCCTATAGAAGAGAGTTGACAGGCGCTGTGAGAGGCACAATTTGGCCAGCCTCGTGAGTAAAACTCTTGTAATCGTGGAATCACCCGCCAAGGCCCGTACCATCACGGGATTTCTTGGCGATGATTACGTTGTTGAATCGTCCATCGGACACATTCGTGATTTGCCCCGCTCGGCGGCAGACATTCCTCTCAAGTATAAAAAACTTGCTTGGGCACGCTTGGGTGTGGACACCGACAACGATTTTCAACCTCTTTATATCATTGATCCGGATAAAAAGGAGCACATCAAGAAGCTGAAGAAGCTGACGGCTGAGGCGAAAGAAGTGTTGCTCGCAACAGACGAGGATCGCGAAGGAGAAGCTATTGCGTGGCATCTCCTAGAAGTCCTCGCGCCCAAAGTTCCCGTCAAACGCATGGTCTTTCACGAGATTACCGCTCAAGCCATCGAAAAGGCAATCAAGAATCCTCGTGAACTCGACAAACGCTTAGTGAATGCTCAGGAGGCACGCCGCATCCTCGACCGCCTCTTTGGCTACGAAGTATCGCCCGTTCTTTGGAAAAAAGTCATGCCTCGTCTCTCGGCGGGGCGTGTGCAGTCTGTCGCTACGCGTATAGTTGTTGAGCGCGAGCGCGAGCGAAAAGAATTTGGCTCGGCTAGTTATTGGGATATTGAGGCTGGCCTTGAAGTCGAAAAGGGCACTCCAAAAGAGTTCACGGCTCAACTGGTGCGTGTGGCTGGCAAGCGTGTTGCAAGCGGCAAAGACTTTGACGATCGCGGTAAGCTTAAAAAGGATGATCTGCGTCACCTTAAAGAAGACGAGGCGCGGCAACTCAGTGAGAGTTTGAAGAGCGAAAAGGTTCAGGTCGTTAGCGTCGAGCGTAAGCCGAATAAACGCTCGCCGGCACCACCTTTCATGACCTCCACCTTGCAACAAGAGGCCGGTCGCAAGTTGCGTTTCTCCTCTTCACGCACCATGCGTGCAGCCCAAAGGCTCTACGAAAATGGCTACATTACCTACATGCGTACCGATAGCACTACTCTTTCCGAGTCTGCTCTTATCGCAACGCGCGCGTGTATCGCCGAACTTTATGGCGACGACTATTTGCCCAGTAAACCCCGCGTTTACAAGAAAAAGGTAAAAAACGCCCAAGAGGCTCATGAGGCTATTCGTCCTGCGGGGGAGAGCTTTCGTCTGCCCGAGGAAGCCGCCAAAGAGCTTTCTCCTGATGAGGCAAAGGTTTACGAGCTGGTTTGGAAGCGAACTATCGCCTCGCAAATGAACGATGCTCGTGGTGAGAGTGTGAGCGTGCAATTGCTCGCCTCGGGTCCGGAGAAATGCGAGTTCGCAGTTCGTGGCAATAGCATTGTATTTCCTGGTTTTTTGCGGGCCTACGTTGAAGGTAGTGATGATCCGGGTGCTGAGTTAGAGAATCGTGAGCATCCTTTGCCTCCTTTTGTTGAAGGCCAGGCTATTGATGTAAAAACCCTTGAGGCGAATGGTCATGAAACCCAGCCCCCAGCGCGATTCACTGAGGCATCTCTTGTGCGTCGTCTCGAAGAATTGGGAGTGGGTCGTCCCTCTACCTATGCATCTATTATTGGCACAATTTTAGAGCGTGGTTATGTTTGGAAACGGGGCAACGCTCTCGTACCGACATTTCGAGCGTTCGCAGTGATAGCTTTGATGGAGCAGCACTTTGGCGCCCTAGTCGACTACGCGTTTACCGCGCGTATGGAGGACGAATTAGACGAAATTGCAGCCGGGGACAAAGAGGGACTGCCTTGGTTGAAAAAGTTCTACTTTGGCAAAGCAAAGGAAGAGCAGGAGGTACCTCTTGATGTGGGGCTGCAGGCCCTTGTGGCAAATAACCTAGGCGAAATTGACGCTCGAGCTATCAACACCCTGCCTTTGGGCGAAGACGACGATGGTGTTGTGGTTGCTGCGCGTGTGGGGCGCTACGGCGCGTATATTCAGCGAGGTGAGGATACCGCAAGTGTACCGGACGATTTGGCGCCGGATGAGCTAACCCTTAAAAAAGGGTTGGAGCTACTTTGCGCTCCCAGCGGCGATCGTCTTTTGGGCAAAGATCCAGAAACAGATTTGCCGGTGTATTCAAAAAACGGCCGATTTGGTGCCTTTGTACAATTGGGCGAGATGGAGAAGGGGGGGGAAAAACCTCCGACCTCCTCATTGTTTAAGACAATGACTGCCGAGAATATCACATTGGAAGAAGCCCTCAAATTATTGAGCTTGCCTCGGGTCGTCGGTATTGATCCCGCAGATGACAAAGAGGTAACGGCGCAGCTTGGGCGTTATGGTCCTTATATTAAGAAGGAGAAAGACAGCCGTAGCTTAGCGGCTGAGGACCAGATTTTTTCTGTTACAATGGAAGAGGCCCAGGCTATATTTGCTGAGCCGAGGCGGCGTGCTGGCCAGCGCAAGGCCGCCGAGCCTTTGAAAGAACTGGGCAACGATCCAGTGAGTGAGGCTCTAATCACTCTTCGTGAGGGGCGTTTCGGTCATTATGTAACCGATGGCGACACCAATGCCTCTCTGCGTAAAGAGGACGACCCTGGTACTATTACTCCCGAAAGAGCTCAGGAACTTCTTCAATTGAGACGTGATCGTGGCCCCTCAAAGAAGAAAAAGAAGACAAGCAAAAAGAAAGCCGCCAAGAAGACCGTAAAGAAGGTTGCGAAGAAGACGACCAAAAAAGTCGCTAAAAAGGTAGCTTCTAAGAAGACCATAAAGAAGGTTGCGAAGAAGACGACCAAAAAAGTCGCCAAGAAAAAGGCCTCCAAGAAAACCGTTAAAAAAGTAGCGAAGAAGGCGACTAAAAAAGCCAGCAAAAAGACCGTTACCAAGAAGGCTGAGGAGAAGAGTTCAGAATAGAAGAGGCATGTAGTATGGGCGCTTTTGAGGAGAAGGAGTCGGTACCGGGCAGTTTGCCGGCTCCAGGATTAAAGCCCTACTACCTGTGGACATAACGATTTGTCTGCAGCTTCTTCGATCAGGGCTACCTCCGCTTCCTTAGCCCTTGCTCTCTTCGGGCTCCTAAGTTTGGCTTCTCCCGAGGCGTGGGCTGACGAGCGTGAGGGCTGTAGGGGGAGCGCAGGGCAGGAGGCTGCCTACTTCTACCACGGAAGTAAAAACGGCTCAGAATCGCAATTTGGCCCCCTGACTGTCCTCATCAACGGCGGTTTTGATATTGTACGCAATCCCTCTTACAGCTCGGAGGTATTTCGTTTGAACTACGGCAAGGGACTTGAGAATGTGGCCCGCAATGTTTCGAATCCTCGTTGGGCAATGGGCCCTGGCGGACTGAGTCACGCAATTGCTCACGAAGTGCTGCCTTACCGAGGATTTTCTTCCAACTATGGTCAATGGTTGCCCAATGTTTTTCTTCATACCTTGGGGGAGGGCATGCTCTATCGCAAAACAACAGAGTGGTACCGTTCACGCTGTTTTGAGAGCCCACGCGTTTTTGGTTTCGCCACCGTCTTCGCCACGCAAGTGTTGAATGAAGTAATCGAAAATGGCGCCTACCAAGGTCCTAATATTGATCCCATGGCCGATTTCTTGCTCTTTAATATTTTGGGCTACACACTTTTTTCTTTCGATTCGGTGGCGGGTTTCTTTAGTGGACCTGTGCAGTTAAATTATTGGCCTGGTCAGGCGGCGTTTGATATTGCGCAGGGGCGTATTTTTAATCAGGGAGAAAACTACGCCTTTCAGGTAACCTTGGGCAATTGGACCGACTGGAGGGCCTTTTTATATTTTGGGGTCGATGGATTACTCGGGCTTTCGGTACCTCTTGGAGGCACGAAAATCCTTTCCTTGGGTATGGGATCTCATTTGATGCAACTGGAGGAAGAGATTTTTGAGGGCACTCGCGTATTGATTCCCCAGGGGGATCTTAATCTGGCAGGTGGGCTCTTTTATGAGAACGACAGGTCCCTAATTGCCTCGTTTACCGCCAGTGGAGGTGAGCGCCCAGTTGCGGCTTTTAATCTATATCCAAGCTTTTTACAGGTGGGAACTAATAAATTTGGTGCCTATGCCCGAGCCGGTCAAGATGAGGGATATAGTATTGGTGTGACGGCGAGCGCGTTGCCGTTGGTGCCGGGCGTGATCTTTGGGGGAAGCTCTTCAGCAGTCCGATTTTGATAGTATTTAACTCACCAGCATACCCTCAAAGGGAATGGGAGTTTTCCCTGCATACCCTCAAAGTGAATATGATATCTTCATAATATTGAAAATTTTCCTTAGGAGGGAATGGGCAGAGTAGCTCGCTGGCTACACAATGGGGCCATGCTCACGCACCTCTATCGATTTCGCTGGACTTTGGCCCTCAGCTCCCTAGCTATAGTCCTTGCTCTCTTTCTGGGTGGAGTGAGTAAGGTGTTGGACTTTTCTCAAAGAGTGGACTCCCTCAAAGAGAATCCACCTGCTGAGATGCAGCCAAAGTTTTTCGATTCACGTACGGATATTTGGTTCGATCCAGAGGACGAAGGGCTTTCTGCGTACCGCGATATTGAGGCTCAATTCATTGCCGAAGACTCGGTAATTGTCGCCTTTGAGGAGACCTCAGACCCTTGGGGGGGCTTTGGAGAGAAGCCTCTTCTTCTTATCGCAGAGTTGACGGGGAAGTTTCAAAAAATTCCCTCAGTTCGCAACGTACGAAGCCTGACCTCAAGCCCATGGATAAGAAACGGAGAGGCTGCTCCAGGGGAGCCGGGACTTATTGTGAGCGATCTCTTTGACAAACCCATCAAGGAATTTTCTCGTGATGAACGCCTTGAGCGCATGATTGCAGTCTTGGGCGCAGAAGGGGCAAGCGCTCTCGCGGGCAAAGAGGAAGTCCGTCGAATTTGGGGTGCTCAAGCCGACTTTTCGCAGTTTATTGGAGAAAAGAGGTTTATGGATGCAATTGTGAGCCGTGACGGTCGCTCTGCGGCCTTGCAACTGCAGGTTCTGCGGAAGAGAGCGGATAAATAACGACTGAATCAAGCGTTTTCTATCACTTCTTCAGGGGATCCGGAGGTGGCTCGCCGCCTTGCACTCTATCGAAGGCCAAGCTGCGGTTGTTGCTGAGGTTCAAGAGATTCTCTCCGAGTTTGAAAGCCGAGAGATGCACATTGCGGGCATCCCAGTTGTCGAGCGCCATTTTCCAGAAGTAGGCGAGGCTGACATGACCTATCTCGCCCTCATGTTTGTGGTGATTGGCGCTACGCTCTTTGTCATTTACCGTAAAGTGAGTGGTGTTTTGCTTCCTTTACTTGTGGTGATGGGCAGCATTTTGGCCATGAATGGCCTGGTTTGGCTCAATGGTGATTTGGTGAACAACCTGACGGCCATGACACCTCTCATTATGACTGCCGTAGGGGTCGCCGATGGGGTGCATTTGGTGACATCGTACTTTATTTTGCGTCCAGCGTATCGCTCAAGGGAGGAGCTGATAATTCAGGTTCTGAGAAAAAACGCTCTCCCAGTATTTCTAACAACTCTCACGACTGTTGTGGCGTTTCTATCCCTTACGGTGAGCCCAATTGTGCCCATTGTTGAGCTTGGTTATACGGCGGCGATTGGCACGGTTGCAGCATATGTGCTTTCAATGACCATTGTTCCAGCTGGGCTCTCTCTGCTTTCGCTACCAAAGACTAGAAAAGAACAGAATGCGGCAAGGGGCGTCGTTCAGAATTATTGGACGGACTCATTGGCTTCATTTGTCGAGAGAAAGCGCGCAAATATTCTCGTGGGTGCTGGGTTTTTCTTGGCAGTCTCTGCATTCGGGCTCTCCCGTTTGCAGGTGGAAAGCGATATGCGTCTGATGTTTCCAGCGACGGATCAGGTTGTGCTCGACCAAAATTGGATTGAGGACCACCTTGGCGGTGTGGGAGATTTAGACTTGGTTTTCTATGGCAGAGAGTCTGCCCTCGACGATATCGAACTCTCAAAAATGCGCCGTCGAAGCGAAGCCTTACGCATTGAACAATTGCAGAGTGCGTCTCGTTTTAACGATAATTTGGCCGAGTTAGAGGGACTAGTACCAAAGGTCGGAACTTCGTGCCGGGTTTGGTACCCATGAGACAAAAAGTAGTACCGAGGGCAAATAGGGAGGCTATTGC
>CAYWLO010000111.1:0-10868 GCA_964459035.1 uncultured Polyangiaceae bacterium
TTAAATTAAGATCACTTATTAGCATCAACTCGAGTTCACCGTCTCCAAATCTCGTAAAGTTCAGCCTCTGGCTCTTTTTTCGAACGGTTTGACTAAGTGAATACCGTCGCTCCGATTGATAGGTCTCGATTTCGGCAGCGTCAACTAGGATGAGAGCCTCACTTGCTCCGTTAAATGGATGAATAGTAAGCCCCCACGCGAGGCAGAACGAGGAACGCACTGCCCCCCTACAAGGACGAATTAACACTACAACCCACAGCCGAGATCCATGATGCATTCGTCAACCTAGTGCTGGGTCCGGGAGAAAATGCTCAATCTGTTTTACACTCAGCTCTGCGTGCTAGAATAGCCAAAGCTATCGATTGGTCCACTCTAACGCCCGTAAAAGTCGAACACTTAGACGAAACGCTGCTGGCCGAATAACACACCTATCTCTTTCTTAGGGAAAAGTTCCTCAATCGAGAGTTCTACCTCTTCCTGCATCAAGAGTGGCAAATACAACCTGAGTTTATGATGAGCTTTCGCTCCTTTCGTTCGGGACGAACCCATACAACTCGCAGACTTAGCAAACGTTCCCGAAGAGTATCGAGACATTTTTTCTCCCCTGCCGGCCTCATCTCAAGATTTTCGCAGACGATCTGCTCGCAGAAACCGACGCCCATCTAAAAGGCCGAGACCTCTCAGATATATCTGCAGCGACTCTAATTCTCTTGAAGAAGTCGCCACACCGATAAGAGCGATTCCAACACCCAAGAGCCAGGTCGAGCGCCTTCAGGCGTCTCACCGCAAAGCCCGAACACCAGAGTGCCCTGGAAGCTTTCTTGAAGTATCTTACTCAGACATCCGACGCCACGAGAGAAGACACTCACGCCTTCGGCGAGACTATCAACCCCAAATCTCGGAAAATCATGACAGACGCAGAACGATTGCTGGCCCGAGATGAAGCCAGAGGCAAAGCTGATATGCTTTTTCGACTTCTAGAGCTTAAGTTTGGTATCATCCCCACCACCATCGAGACAAAGAACTCTAGCGATAGAGCACTGGACCAACAAAGCACTCACTATCTACCCTGAGATGGCCACGAGAGACCCAACAACATAACGCCGCTAATCCCCAGCCTTGTTGCCTAACCTCAATGCAGCAGGCAATACAAAAAGTGCGGCTACGATGCAGGCTATCTCTCCCGCAATGGCGTAACGCCCAAAAGATTGCAGAGCCATATTGTCAGCGAAAATCAGTGCTCCATAGCCCAGAACGGTCGTGAGCGAACAGAGCGCCACCGGACCCCCAATTGAGTCAAGCCCTTTGGAGATACTGCCTGTTAGATCGATGCGCTCGTAAAGGTTGATCGCGTATTCAACCCCAATACCAAAGGTAAGAGGTAGCGCCACGAAGTTCAAAAAGTTGAGGCGCACGTCCAACCAGGCGGCGCCGCCCACTGTAAGGATCACCCCGCAAAGCAATGCCCCCAGGACAGAAATTGTGGTCACAAACCGACGTGCAACAACAATGATCACACCAGTGACCACAAGAAAAGCCACAAGAGTAGCCAGTGGCCCATCGCGCTCCATTGCGCGAATCATTGCGGCAAAAACGGTCGACCGACTCGCATTGGGTGCAACTGAGCCATCGGCCAAGCGAACACTCTCAAAAATTTCGGAGATGCGCAGCAAGTTATGACCATTGCTCTGCGACAGATGCCGATTCAAATAGACGTAGAGAGGAGTGCCAACGGTCCCATCCTTCTCTCGAAACTGCATCTGCACCAACTCGGGCAGGTCAGCTGGAGTCAGAGGGCGCAAGTAATCCGGGGGACGCCAGTCATGGGCAATTCGCTTGTCATCCCCTATTAGGCGTGATCCCACCGAGTCAATATCATCGCGAATATCGGCGAGAATCTTCAGCTTCTCCTTTACCTCTTTGGGTGAGCCCCCAAGGCGATCGTAAATTGTCTCAACCCTTTCAATATACTTTCCGTCGGTGACGCGTTTGTCTTGAGCGTGCAGCTGACGTTCAATATCAAGCACTTCGCTCATCTCATCAGCCATCACCAACATAGGGGAGCCCCGTGACTTAAATACCTTATTGGAGCGATGACTCCAATTGCCAGCACCTTTGCTACGACTAGATCGACTACCCAAGTTGCCAAAGTTGTATTCCCACGGATCCGCCAAATAGCCTTTGAGAGGGTAGGCAGCTGCCAAGGTGAGGACCCCAGCGCCTAGAAGAACGAATATTCCTTTGCGATTGGCGAGATTGGCAATGACTCCAAGAGCAACGCGCTGTGTGGGGCGAATCGTATTTTGTGAGCCCGCAAGGCCCATTTCAAAAGTAGTAATGATTGCCGGCAAAATCGCGAAGGTCGCAAGCCAACAAAGCACCATGCCCACTCCACCAATCAAACCAAATTCGCTAAAACCACGAAAGGACGTAAGCAATAGAGCACCGTAGGCGCCACTGGCGGCAACAGCAGCCAACCATGTTCCCTTACGACTCGCTAACGCAGCCTCCACCAAAGACTCTTCTCTCTCCAGGCCCTTCGTGCGCAATTCGCGGTAGCGAGCCAAGTAAACAATACCATAATTAATGCCATTGCCTGCAATGATAGCCCCCAGAAAACTGGTGGCCGTGTTGAGGCGCCCGTAGGCTGCCATCGCCACTGCAAACGCAAACCCGCAGCCAACCGTGACACAAAAACCAATCTGCAAAAGAGAGACAAACGAGCGAAAGTAGAGAATGATGGATGCCCAAATGAGCCCGATTGCTATCAAAGAAATCGTGGCCATATCTGAGATCAAGGCGTCGCGCTGCTCAATTGCATTGGGAATATCCCCGGCATATCCAACCTCAATTCCCGGGTGTGCGCTCTTGAGTTCTCCCACCTTGAGCTCAACGGCTGCAAGAAGTTTATCGCTAGAAAACTCCCCCATGCCGGCCGAAGGGGCGCGAATAAGAATAGAAAAAAGCGACCCGTCTTCGTTTTGAAAGTAACCGGTTGGGTAGGGGTCTAGGCTCTCTAGTCTCGCTTCTATCTCCCGCTCAAATTTCTGCAATTCTGATTCGTTCGCTCGAGCAACCACTTCGTCTGCAGAAAGCTTCTCGGGCTCCTCCTTCTCCTGTTCTAACGCCTCTAGCCCTGCCTTTTCCTTTTCGAATTCTACTGAGTCCTCACAGGGCTCGTCCTCTAGATCCAAATTTCCCGGCTGTCTCTTGCTGCGTTCTCGGGCGATCTTGCATTGAAGTACAGCGAGATCGTAGCGCGAAGCAAAGAGCCAACGCCACTTCTTAAAGAACTCACGAGCCTCCCCAGGCCCCTTCTCGACGGCAAAAACTTGGCTCTTAGGAAACTTCTCTAATTCTGCACTCAGCGCGTCAACAAAAGCCCGATTCGCAGGCTCACTCTCCGCGGTAGACATCACAATCAAAGTGGCATTACCCCCCAACTTACGCTCAAGTGCCTCCTTAAATCGTAGTGCCGTTGGACTATCGCTAGGTAACAGGGCAACAAAGCTACCCTCGATACGCAACTGACTGGCGTAGGCCCAAGCGCATACCGCAAGAATTACGGCAAAAATCACAACACGCTGAGCATGCTGAGCAGAAGCGAGGGTCACTCGCATGAGTAGGCGATCGGGCCAAGACTTGGACTTAATTTTATCGTGGGGCATCGCGAGGCGCGAACTGTCACACTTCAGCCCTTGAGGAAAGGGTAAAGAGGTCGAGCGATTCTCTTGAGCTTCAATTTGGAGCAAATTGCCCGACTTTTGACGTGCGTGCCGACTACTTGCCGGTTCTGGGGTGTTCAAGCTCAAAATGCACCGCCAATAGCTCTAATCCTAGCAAGCCCGCACGCGAGCGAGACCTGTACCTATTTGTCCTCTATGCTCCGCTCCCTTCTGAGAGAAAAAGCGGCGCTCTAGCCCGAAGGCAGAACCCAATTGGAGCAATTTTGACGAGAACTGAGCAAATCGTGACGGCAGTTTTGCCTTGTTTACAACAGGATTTTCCGCGAGCCCGACTTCTCCTGCGCTCCCTTATTTCCTACAAAAACCCGTTAAAGAAGCTGATCATTGCGTGCCCTAGTCGACAAATCGACTGGTTCGAGCGAAATATTCATGAGTTCCGCAATCAGCTCGATATCAAATTAGTCGACGAGTCTATTCTGGTACCCGAGCTCAACGAGTGCTGGTGGGTAAGGGGTTGGGTTAAACAACAACTGCTCAAACTTGCGGTGGCAGAGGTCATCGAAACCAATTTTTACCTCACACTGGACGCTGACGTTGTCCTCAGGCGCGACGTCGACTTCGCAGATTTGATCCTTGAGAATAAGGCGCGATACGCTTTTCTGCACCCAACGCCTCATATGAGTTGGTACCGCGGCAGCTGGAGGGTTCTTGGTATGAAATTCAAGAGAAGCCAGATGGAACACAATGTGACCCCCACTGTTTTATCCGTCTGCGCAGTCAAAAAACTGGCTCGGTTTCTCGAAAAACGTGCCCAACAGATCCAAGAGTCTAAGGGACCCAAAAATTTCATCCAGCGGTCCATTCTCAACTCAAAAGAGAAAAGCTTTCCACACGGGACCAAAAGTTGGACCCTTCTATTGGCCGCGTTCGCACTTTGGCCCATCTCGGAGTGGACAGAGTACAGCCTCTATTACTCCTTTCTCGAAGAGCATCAGCTCCTCACAAACTACCATATTGAGACGGACGAAGTCTTTTACGATAAGGAACAATCGATTCATAAAAAACACGCCGACAAGTTCGATAAAATAGACTGGAAAGCCGTATTTCAACAAACTAGTCCCCACGAAGACTGCGCGAAGCGCCCGCCATTCATCATCGTACAATCCGTCAGTAAAGTGCCCCTTGAAAAGATTGTCGGAACCTTCAGTAATTTCTTGCAGGAACCAGGACAATGACAAGCAAGACACATACATCGAAAAGTGGAGTCATGGTCCAGCCAATTGAGCCCAAGTTTCATTTCGTTTGGTTTGGCCCACAATTTCCACAATTCGCGCACATCGCAATTGCCTCGGCACTCAAGCACAACCCTGATGCGCAGGCGATTCTCTGGCACGGTCCCGAGCTCCACATCGACGCAACACTCCAGCGACTACAGACGCGCGGTCTTCAATGCCATGTCATCGACTTTGACTCACTTAGTACGCAAGCCAAAGAACTCGGTGCAAAATTCGACATTGAAACTTTACGGGAGATCTATCGAGATCTCTCCGCGCCCGCAGCCCGCTCCAACCTGGTGCGTCTTCTTGCAATTTTCGTCCACGGCGGCATCTACCTCGACACGGACACTCTCACACTCAAGAATTTGGACTCCCTACGCCAAGAGGGAGGTTTCTGCGGTCTGGAACACATCCTCTGGCCCTCAGGTATGTCAAAAACCAATGTACGTGCCCTCGCCTTGGCAGAGCTCAGACGAGTCTGCGCATCCTTTGCTCTGGGCTCAACAATTCATCGCTTTCTTTTGCCCCTCTATAGCCAGGCAGCGAACAACGCCGTTCTTGGTTTTCGTAAAAATCATCCGTTCGGTGGTAAGATTTTGCAAGCGGCTACACAGGTTCCAAAAGCCGATTGGGCCAAACGCTTTCGGTTCGGCACCCACCTGCTGCAACGAGGACTCCAAGAGTTCAACGGCAAAGAACTTCAATTGAATGAGCGTATCGCGGTGCTAGCGCCTCATTACTTCTACCCCCTTGGTCCGGTAATTTCTCGGCACTACTTTCGCAAAACCAAGCAAGTTGAAGAAGATGCACAGAAGTTACTCAGTCCCGAAACGCATGTTATTCACTGGTATGCTTCTGTAGCACAACTCAATCAGCGCGGATTCGACCACATTCTATCTCATCGTAAAAGTGAAGTCTACTCACACCTTTGCGCCCCCTACCTTCAGCTCCTCGAGTAATAAACAACTCTGGGCTCTCAAACTTAGAGCGCCAACCTACCGAGCAGCGGCAAGCAGATGGTTTTCCAGCTTCTCGTTCTGCACCAAGGTATCATAGCGTACTTCAATCAACCTGCGGGCGCTCTGTCCCATTGACTCACGCAACAATTGATCGCCTAAGAGTTCCTCCAATCGACGAGTCAAGCCGTCGACATCTCGTTCCGCGACTAAGAAGCCAGTCGTCCCATCATCAACAATCTCGGGTATTCCGCCGTGCTGTGTCGCCACCGCGGGCAGACCCATCGCCCCCGCTTCTTTCAACACAATCACTCCCGATTCGCGATCGCCAGAAGCCGTTGTCACAGACGGGGTGAGAATCACGTCGGCCTCGGCCATGAACTGACGCACTTCAGCGGGTGAACGGCCACCTAAGAACTCCACGCGCTCCCCGACGCCCCAGGCATTTGCGAGCCTACGGAGACGACTGAGCAGGGGTCCTGTGCCAACAATCCGGAGTCGGGCAGCAGTAAATCTCTTAAAAACACGGCTAAACGCCTCAATTCCGTATTCCATCCCTTTTTTTTCCACCAAGCGCCCCACCATCAAGATGCACCCCTTTCCTTGGCGAACCCCGACAGGGGGAGGCGAAAAAGACCGGGTATCGACACCCAAATGGTGCACAACGACCTTTTGCTCGGGCGCCCCATGGGCAATGAGCGACTCTGCCAACTCTGTCGATGCACAGAGCAATAAAGAAGAGTAGTCAAACATTCTTTGCGCCAAGCGCTGATATCGAAAATATCGACTAGTTAGACGATTTTGAGCCTCAAGGCCCCCAACATCATGGCCATGAAAACTAACAACGAGAGGCACTTCCTCCTTCTCGGCGAAGGGCAATATCATGGTGCCATTGAGTCCAAAATGAGCGTGAACTAACGCCGTCTCGCGAGAACGAAACGCCCGGGACACCTTCGGAGAGAAACCCATATGATAGTAGGCAACTTGCTCTACCGGCCCCACATTTACTACATCGTTGTAAGGAAACTGCTCGCGATGGGGCGTAACCCCACGAGCTATTACCCACGCCTGAGTGCGTCGTTGATGCGTGAGTTGATCATAGATAAACGTCTCGCTCAGCGGCAACCAGCTCCCCACACAAACGGCAATGGGCACCCTATCGAGAGCAGGTGAACTGCGACTTGACTGTGAGTTGCTTTTTAAAGCGGGGTCATTTTCTGTCATTCTAGAACTAGTCTCCATGCCATTGTCAATTCCCACGTCCACGAATTTGCTGCACCAGACCAAGAATTGAACGTCTCGAGATAGCACCCAGAGGCATTCTGCACGTCAACTCCCAAGCCAGCGCAAACGTAATGAGAGCCCCCAAAAGGCCGCCCAATAGCCCCGCAAGGGCCGTTTCAAAGTGGCCAGAAAGAAGAGTGCCGACTCCCCCAGCCAGAAGCGCCGCTGCCATTGGTAAGAGCATCGTTGCAAAAAGAATCGGAATGCTGACGTCGAGATATCGAGAGGAGATAACCACCAAGCCCACCATTGCTAGACCATTGAGCAGCGTAATGGCGAGTACCAAACCCAAAAAGCCATACTCACTGTACCCTAACCAACCCAAAGGCACCATCAAGAGGAGCTGCGGCCCCGATACCATGGTCAACAGCTTCGGCTTTCCCAAGGCGAGCAAGAGGGGTCCCAGGGAGCCATTGATTCCGCGAATCAACACAAATGGCAAAAGGGCCCTCAAGACGGGCACCGCCTCTGACCATTTATCGCCGTGCCCTAAAACTCGAAATAAGTCTTCAGCCACCGGCCACACACTTGAACAGATTGCCCAACTAATGAACGAGAAAGTACTAAGGACTGATGTGGTAGCGACTGTAAGCTGCGCTCGGTTGTCCTTCAACCTAGCCAAAGCAGGGAGCACAATTGCGCGAAGAGGGCGTACCAAAAACAGCAACGCCGAATTGACCAAATTGTAGCTAATTGCATACACGCCCAAACTCGCAACGCCAGCAAGCCTTGCGACGATCAAATCATCCAAGTTCAAAAGAGCGTAAATAATTAGAGAGTTAATGAGGAGAAATCTGGTAAAATTCCATAGTCTCTTCAGTTCCTCACGATCCCAGACGAAACGCGCACGCTCCGGGCCCAAGAACCAACTCAGCCCCATGTTCAACCCTGCCCCTACAGCGCTCCCTAGAACTAGGCCCAAGGGAGTCCGGTAAAAATACAAAATTGCGACCGTGGTGAGCGTTCCGACGAACGCGCCCAACGACTCGACGAGCAATACCTTGCCCATCTTCAATTCTTGATGAAAACGAATTACGTGAAGATTGTTGAGTCCAGAGAACAAGAAGCTCAGACACAAGATGCGCAGCATTCCTGTCACCTCTGGCCCCCCGTCGAAGAGACTTGCCAATTCTGGGGCGATCAACCAAAAAAACGGCGTCAGTAAAATTCCACGTACAGCCGAAATGGTGAAGGCAACATTGATTGCATGGGAACTGCAATCGTGCTGACGAATCAAATAAGAGGAGACACTCGGGTTCGTAAAAATATCCGTGAAGCCATAGATCGCCACGGCAAGCCCGTAGCTACCGTAGGCAGCGGGTGTGAGGACCCTGAAGCACAATAAGGTTGTTAAAATGCCAATCAGCTGGACGGGCATTCCCCCCAAAAGCTTCACTAATGCCCCGCGTACCACCCGGGTCGTGAGACTTTGAGCAGGCTCGCTTGGCCTGTACTCAGTCACAGAGGACAACTTCGTTCAAGACGCGCTCCAAAGTGAACATTCCAGACTCGACGCTGAGCTCCGAGACCGCTTTCTCACGAGCACGCCGCCCATAACGCTCTCTCAGCTCCTTGTCGTGCACTAACAAGTCGATGCCCTCACGCATTGCCTGAGTATTCCCCGGAGGTACGGCCACTCCACAGCCCTCAAGAAGCGGCCCTATATCGTTGTGTCCCGAAGCAACCACCGGTTTTCCCATCGACATCGCGTCAATCAGTTTTGCAGGCAACTGACCTCGTGCGCGTTCGTTGTCACGACTTGGTAGACAAATACAATCGACTGGAGCCACATGATCTCGCAACTCGGAGAAGGGAAACGATGGAAGAAAACGCACGCGTTTCTCCCCTAAACTCTGAAGCGCTTGGAGATGTACGGCGGCGGCATACTTGTCCTCAAAGTCCACTCCTGCGACGTAGAGCCCCGGTGCATTCTTTCCCTCAAACGAAGCGAGTATCTCGATCAATTCATCGAGCCCCTTATGTGATCGCGGAGTCCCGATAAAACCGACCCAAAATCGGTCCCCAAGTTTCAGTTTTTTTCGTAACTCAGGAATATTCGACAGCTTGGGGTCCAGTAAAGCCGTATCACGCACGTGGGGTAGAACCTCGCCACCATACCGTCTCTGCAACCAGGCATTGGACACCAGTTGATGAGGAAACGCCTTCAACCTCCTGTCCAAATATCGGGTCGAAAAATTGCCGTTCAACTTCTTGGGATTGAGAATTTCAAAAATGCGAGCGAACCCCTGAGGGCCGTGTGTCGCACGCAACCCCATCTCCCAATCGTCGTTGTCAAGCAGTAGGCTCTCTTTTGAAACGCCGGCACGTAAGACTAGTCCTAGGCTAGAGTAAACAGGCTTACTTACGATGACCTTGGTTCCTCGCATCTGTGACCTCAACCAGAGAGCTGCAGCTCTATATCCCCAAGAAGATGAAAGGGGGTACGAATGAATTGTCACCTCAGAGGATAAAGCGGGTGCCCAAAGAGCGCCCCCCACATTAAATCCGACTATTTTAGTTGGCCCCAATCTGGCTGCCACGTCGGCAAGAACGAGAGCGCGCCCTAGACAATTTGTGCTCAAATTCGAACAAACGATGGTCGTGGCAGATGGATCGGTAGGCTTCATAGAATATCGCCGAGGGCCAGAGTCAAACCATGCCTCTCTACGCCTGCAGGGGCGCGAGACCTTGCCACCTTTCACCAATACTTGCTACCAAACGGAAAAGGGTGAGCAATTTTGCAGCCTTGATGTAGCTCAACACGTACCCTATTGCCGATGTCGTCCAACTCACCCGCCGCCAACCAAGAACGGGCCAATGCCGCATATCTCGGAGTGCGCACCGATATGCTGGCAATGATTCCCACAACCGCGTCTGTGCATCGAGTCCTCGATGTGGGGTGTGCTGAGGGCAGTACTGGGGCGACGCTCAAGAACGAACGTGCCAATTGCCATGTGACGGGCATTGAGCTTTTTGAACGCAGTGCAAAAACAGCACGAACGCGGTTAGACGAAGTCCATCAGGGTGATGCGATGACTCTCCTCGAACAACTGAGTCAGGACGTACAAGAGGGTAAGTCACAGCCTTATGACCTCGTTCTGTGTGGCGATGTTCTTGAACATTTGACCGACCCGTGGGCAGCACTACGTGCAGTCCGAACTCTCTGCTCGGGCTACGCCGTCATATCTCTCCCCAACGCGGCTCACATCTCCACAATTTCAGCGATGCTCTTTGGCTCAAACTTTCCCTACCGAGATCGCGGCATCCAAGATCGAACCCATCTGCGTTTCTTTGGACGCAAAAATCTACCCGAACTCTTCGCCCAGGCGGAATTTGAGGAAATAAAACGTTTTACGCACCATCGCATTATTGAGCGCCCCCACCGGCTCAACGAAACTCTACGCCCCCTCTTGGCGCATGTGCCCCTCATCAAAGGCTGGACAGAGTACCAATTCGTTTCGCTTCTCAAGTAATTGTCTTGCCAGACCACGGATCACGAACCGCGCGTCTGCCGAGAACTACCGCGCGTCTGCCGAAAATTTCTGAGGCGCCAACGAGGCAAATGGCGTCAAAATCGCAAAAAGCCGATCCTTTCAGATCGGCTTTTCTGGTGCACCCCAAAGGATTCGAACCTTTGACCTACGGATTCGAAGTCCGTTGCTCTA
>CAYWLO010000112.1:0-10400 GCA_964459035.1 uncultured Polyangiaceae bacterium
GATGATTCGGGCGAAGGCGACGATGATTCGGGCGAAGGCGATGATGATTCGGGCGAAGGCGACGATGATAAGTTGATGTGTGAAGGCGAATTTCAGTTTGAGTTTGAAGGCGGCGAGTTTTGTGTGAATCTTCTGGCTGGCCAACACCTTGAGGTGGGAACTGCTTGTTTTTGGGTTGAACAAACGGAAAACTCTTCGCCGATGTGCGGTGAATTGGCCGGAGATTTCGTCCGAGTTGAGATCACCATGCAAAATGGCTGGCTCTTGGACGGAGTGCATTTAGCCGCTGGTGACGAGCTGATGGATTTTCCGATGGGGGCCAGTAACAATCCGAAGGTTGGCCAGTTTCCGTTTTCTTCGGGATGGTTAGGGGGGCCTAGGCTGGTATCAGATGGACTTCTCGCTTGATGTCTTTGGCGCTTGGATGAACGAAGGCATGTGCAAAGACGTAGATACGTTTGTTGCACTACATGCCGATGTTTCTTTGGAGAATTGTGCGGTGACGGAGACGGCTTGGGGCGAGGGCATGGCGATGAGCGAGAAAGGGAGTTGGGCCATGTTCTTCACACCTCGACTCAAGTGCATGTGTGACGAGCCGATAGATCAGGGGGAAGCTGGATGGATGGAGCCACTGATACCCTGATAGTTCGCTAGTTGAATCTCGGTGGCGACATAAAAAAACCGAAGGAGCGAGGTGGCTCTTTCGGTTTTTTCGTGTCGCCTATCGAGGAGGCGCATTGAGATGCCCTGAAGCCGCCCAATGATCTTGTTGAGAGGCTTCGAGAGCGCAGCTGTCTATCTAATCGGTGCGGCTATCTAATCGGTACAGGAGCGGGGGCACACCTGTCGACAATGCAGACATCCTCTCTGAGACAGCTGCGATCTGTGGCTTGGTAATCGCCGTCACAGAACCAATCAGCTGTGCTTTTGAGGCAACCGGTGGGCTGGGGTGGAGGCATGACTCCGTCTTTAAACTTTTTTAAGGCGAAGTCGCAAAAGTCTTGTGGCTCTCCACAAATTCCCTGGTAACAGCCCCCTTTGCTGCAAGCGCTGTCTTGCCAAGTGCCCTCTTTGCAGACCCTAGAGATGACCTTTTCCGTCGAAGTTAGACCGCATTGTTTGTTGGGTGTCTCTACTGAGCCAGGTTGGCAGGTCCCGCAGCCGTAGACGGGGACAATGGCTTTGCCTTCCGTGGTGAGGGGCGTGATGCGCTGACATTTATACTCGGGATCTTCCGAGACACATTTTTCGCCACGTTGCCACTTTCCGAATTTATCGCACTTTTCTACAATTGGATCGCTGGCGTGACAACGTGTAGCCCCAGGAGAACATTCGCCTACACACTTGTCATCAACACACGCCTGATTGGCGCAGAGTTGACTTGCCCCCCAATTACCTTGTGAATTACAATACTGAAGATTGCGGGAGTCTTTACAGGATATTTTACCCGGGAGACATTGTCCTATGCAGGGCCCATTTGTTGCGGAGGTATCACAGAAAAATTCACAGGCACTGTCTGCAGAGACCCACCACTTATTATTGTCGCAACTTTGAGGGGTTTTGTCTGCAGTGCACTGCTCGTCGCCGTCAAGGCAAGAACCCGTGCAGACTCCCTCTGTGCAGGTCGCTTCGCTTCCTGTTGTTCCGCAGACATCGCCGTCATTTTTCCAAGTGCCGGTTGAATTGCACAATCGCTTTTGTAGCGAAGCGTCAGGCGAACAATCCCTAGTGCCTGGAACGCACTCTCCTCCACATTTGTCTGAAACGCAGGAAAAGTCGCAATTGATGGGATCTTGCCATTCACCTGAGTCTGCGCAAGTTTGTTCTTTTGTATCGCTGGGGCATTGGGTAGTAGAAGGCTGGCAACTACCGCCACAGGCCGCTCCCATAGTATTGTCCCCATCAACGCATACAAATTCACACGGGGTGCTCACGTCGAACCATTGATCAGCCGCGCAGACTTGCACCTGTTTGTTCTCGCAGCGGGTGACCCCTGCCTCACAGAGGGGCTCGAGGCCAGCCCCTCCCAGGGCACCAGTCCCCCCTGAGGCCGCACCACCAGTGGCTGTTGTGCCTCCGCTTGCTCCGCCACTGCCTGATTGGGCCCCTCCGGAGCTTGCTCCTCCCGAGTTGGCCGCTCCGCCTAGAAGTCCGTCAAGAGCGTCGTCGAAGGCATCGTCGTCAAAGAGTAAACCCGATGTGTCGACGGAACAGGCCGCAAAAAGTAGCGTGCCTGTGAGCAGGATGAAGCGGGGGCGTATTGAGGAAAAAAGTTGAGTCATGATATTCTTTGAAAAAGTAATGTGCAGGTGCAGAGGAGGCGAGAGCAGATTTAGAACGTCCCACTAGCAAAGAAGCCACCGCCGCCAAGAGTAGGGGCTGGCGTGAGCTTGAGAGTGGCAAGACCCAGGGCGTTGTTGGTAGCCAAAGTTTCCGTTTTATTGTCCCCAAGAATCACCAGAGTGATTCCAGCGGCGCTCAATACGCCGCCTGTGATATAAAGAACATTAGCGATTGTGGCCATGGAAGCTGCGCTATCGAAATCGTCTTGCCCAATCTCTTCGCAGATATCGTTGATGCAATTGTCCAATGCATCTTGCTCTTTACTTTGGCTGATGAGCCCGGTGACGACTCCGCCTCCCAATGCCAAAACGCCCACCCCGGTTGTGATATAACCCGCAAGGCGCAAGGTATTGGGCCCCGTGCTCTGTGGCGGGGTGTCTTGGAGGGCGGCGGCAGGCGCGCTGGCCGCAGGAGCCGCTACGGCAGGGGTAACTTCAGAGAAATTGAATTGATGAGAAGGGCTTTCACCCGCTTGAAGCACGGCTTCCCAGGTGCGTTGCGTTTCACCGGAGCGGGCGGTGATGACCAGGCTGCCAGCGCGTAGTCCCAGGACTGTCTGGGCACCTTTTAATTCGTAGATTTGCGCTGGCGCAGATGAACCTTGTCGCTTGACCGTCACTCGAACGTTTTCTTCTGTAGAAGAAAGACTGACGCTGGTCATATTTCCCTCAATCAAAAGTAATTCTCGCTGAATGTGCAATCGCTCTTGGGGATCTACCTCCTCGCCACCTTTCTTTAGATATTTTCCATAATATTGGAGAGCCTCTCCGTCGCGCTCGAGCTTGAGAGCACAAAGACCTAGGTTGCCTAGGACTTTCCAACTGCCACCGCTTTTTTCTGAGGCGAGTTGAAACTGTCGAAAAGCATCCTGATAATTTTTGTCGGCAATGAGTTCTACACCATTGGTAAAGTGTAGCTTGGCCGTCGCTAAATCTGCGGCGGCTTCAGCCTCAGCCTCTGGGCTGAGCGATGGTGAATCGTCCGTCGCTGACTTGCCCGTGGGGGCCTGAGAGGTTTCGGCATTTTCAGCAACACTCGAGGGTTCTTGGGCGTAGGAGCTCGCCGCGAAAAGAGTGAGTGCTAGTGCCAATCGAGTGCCAATAAGAGCTCGCTTGCTGCGAGCTGCGGGTAAGTCTGCCAAGTCGTCTCTCCTAGAGGCAATGCGCCTCGGTTAGTTAGTATGTCAGGGGAGTGCTCTGTTCAAAAGACCTAGAAGGAAGGAATGCTTGAATCTATTCGTTGTTGTTGCACCTAGACTGTAAATTCGAGCAGGTTCATGGCGTGCGAACGCTGAGATCCTCTTTAGCGGGGCATGAGAAGGACGTACGGCCAAGGGGACGTTTTATGAATCTCAAACAAAAAGGGAACTTTGGTGTTCAGAAACCAAGCGGGGAGCCCCCTCGCGCGCGCTCAATAGCCCGTCCCTTGCAGTGGGTTAAGATCCCTCTGACGTCGCCTCTGGGAGAGCGGGAGGTGAGAAAAGTTTGTATCGAGGGGCAAGTTGTTGCGCTTGCTTTGCTTGAGGGACGCTACGGAGCTTTAGAAAACGCGTGTCCCCACAAAGGGGGAGCTTTAGGGGACGGGTATTTGGACGCTCACAATTGTCTTCATTGCCCCTGGCACGATTGGGCATTTGACGTGCTGACTGGAAAAGGGGCAGATGGGGCCGACGCGCGGGCTTATCGTGTGCAACTGCGTGGTGATGACCTATGGATCGAGATTGAGCGTAGTACGAGGCGCTCAATGACGAGATCATGAAGGTGAGAGTAAAGAGTTGAGCTCTTTTGCCAGTTCTTCGCCTGTAAATGGTTTGCTTAAAACACGTTGATGTGATGTTTTTGGTAGAAATCCATTTTCGTACCCGGTCATGAAGAGAACTCTTAGGTGGGGCGATATTGCGAGAGCTTCTTTGCAAAGTCCTACACCGCTCATGCCTCCCGGTAAAACAATGTCAGTAAAGAGCAATCGTGTCTTTTTGTTTTGTGAGAGATGCTTGAGTGCTAGGGCCGCAGTGGTGACATGAGTCACCTCATAACCGAGGCGTTTGATGAGACGTTGGGTCAAGCGGGCAACGGTGGGCTCGTCTTCGACGAGAAGAATTTCCTGACCTTTTCCTTCAGAAAGAAGCTGTTTTTTGCGGGAGAGAGCCTTTGAAAGCTCCTCATTTTTTTCGGGGGCACGGGGCAAGTAAAGAGTGACATTTGTACCTTTTCCTAGAACGCTGCGCATCTCAACATGTCCGCCACTTTGCTGGGTAAAACCGTAGACCATACTGAGACCCAAGCCGTTGCCTTGACCAGTGGATTTTGTCGTAAAGAAGGGCTCAAAGACCTTGGCTAGCGAAGCTGCATCAATGCCTATGCCGTTGTCTGTGACGCTTAGACATACGTAATGCCCTTCTTTTAAGTCGCCGAGCGCCTTTTTGGAGGTGGTAACCGTATGAGTGTAGTTGGTTGCACTGAGTTTAAGCTGTCCCCCCGCTTCTCCCATTGCATCTCGCCCATTGATGGCCAGGTTCAGTAGAGCACTTTCCAATTGCTCTGGGTCGGCGACGCATTGCCAGATCTGGCTAGAAAGTTGCACGTCGATCGCCACTTGAGGACCCAATGTTCTACGGAACAATTCAGTTATTTTCACAAAAAGAGTGCGAATTGTGAGGTTTTGAGGGGAGAGGCTCTGTTTTCTACCAAAAGCAAGCAGGCGGTGGGTCAGCGCGGCGGCTCGCTCGACTGCTTCATCGGCAATCTGTACAAGTTGATAGACCGCATTGGGATCGTTACGCGCCACTTCAGCCTCTTCGAGACTACTGCGGATTACCATCAATAGATTGTTGAAGTCGTGAGCAATACCTCCTGTGAGTTGCCCTAGGGCCTGGAGCTTCTGGCGCTGCATGAGCTTTTCTTCGCTAGCTCGAAAAGACTCGTCCGCTCGGTACTTCTTCGTAATATCGGTAGAGATCAAAGTGACTGACTTCACCTCATCGCCGAGCATGATGGGGCTGAGTCGAGTACTGAAGATAGTGTCATCACCTTTTTTGTGAGCAAGGGGGATGGCTATTTCGTATGCTTCGTTCTTACCCGTGTTGAATACTCGTTCGATGGCCCCGTAGACCTTTTCTTTTTCCTCCTCGGGAAGGAACTTTTCGATGGTGCTTCCTACTGCAACTCGATTGGCATCTTCAGACAGAGCTCGATTGAGAAAAGAGAGGGTATGATCTCGCTCGATGATGCCAATGAAATCAGGGGCATTGGCTACCAATGAGTGCAGGGTCTTATCGCTGACTATGAGCTTCTCTTCGATTCTTCGGAGGTGTGTAATATCAGTACCTACCAGTACTACGTGAGCTGCTCCCTCTTCGTTTCTTCGCAGGTGCGCCCAACCGCTATAATAAGAGAGTTCTCCGTCGGGTCCTGTTGCCTTGGTCTCAAAATGTTGGGGAAGGCCAGCGCAAAAGGTCTTTTCAATTGCCCCCTGCAGAATGCATCGTTGATCGGGGGGAACAAAGTCTAGGCAAGAATTTCCCGTAGGGTCTGGGACGCCGGGCTGGAGGTGATTGGTAAAGAGTATTTTGTACTCTTCATTGATGATGGTGAGGTATTCGATTCCCGATTGAGTGTGCGCGGCCCACTCTTTTTGGTCTCGATAGAATTGAGCCTCCAGGGCAACTCGTTGTTCCTCGGTTTCGAGCATCCTAGTAAAGGTAGCACGGCCCGCAGAGAGCTCGATACCCCAAGCGTTCACTTACCAGGTAATTTACGCCGTTCTATAGACCCTGGGTGCTCCGGGGAGGGGGAAAGCCCAGGGAAGCTATGCGGATTTTGAGTACTCTTGCTGCAGGGCCCTTGGCCGAAGTGCGGACCTTTGTGCACTGAGATACCAAAGGCAGAATAAGAAGAAGAGTCCAGCGAGTAGCCCAGGCAGGTATTGGGCTTTGGGCTCTGGCTGTTGAGGGGGAAAAATAAGCAGAGTGCTGATAGAAAAAAAATTATTGAAGGCATGGGTAAGCACTGCAGGCCAGATGGATCGAAAACGATAAGCCAGATAACCGATATAGATTCCCAGAAGGGCGGCGAGGGGGCTCTGCAACGGATCGAAGTGCATGATGCCAAAGAGAATGGCAGCTGCGACAATTCCCCAGAGGGCGCCGTGGCGTTGGACTAGCCGTCGCTGAATGAACCCACGAAAGACAAATTCTTCACCCATTGCAGGCCCTAGACTGATGGCTAGGACCAGAAAGGGTATCTCTAGGCCCTCTGCACTCAACACCGCATCGCTGATCTGCTTGAGGGTGCCCGATACCTCGATTCCTAGGCCGAGAACGATAGTCTCGAGCAACATACCTAGGGCCGGGGCGCCCAGCATGGCAACGATGAGCTGAGACGCAGAGAGCTCCGGGGCTTGCAAACCGAGGCGCAGTCGCCACGGGGAGCGAGAAAGGGTGGCCCCCGTGCCGGCACATGCGAGCATTGTTAGGCAGGTTGCCGTGAGTGAGAGGATGAGTATATGAGGCTGGGTCGCGTAGCGAATTGTGGCTTCGCTGTCTTCTCCTATTCCTTTGAGATTTCCAAATTCGATAAAATAGCCAAGAAGCACTACTATTGCGGAAACCGAGAATATTGCGACGACAGTGGCTAGAAAGAGAACGTAAACTGTCCAGGTACGTGTTTGCTCTCTATTATCTGGAGGACTGGGGTCAGCGTGTTTCTCAAGGCTCATAGGGGCACGCCATCGCCTTGAGCTAATTGAGACGTCGCCAAGCATGGCCTGCATTTTTGAGTAAAGGAGGCTCAACGCTCAAAATATAGTCGACTCGACGGTTTTTCTGCTCGGGTACTTCGTCAGCGGTCTTTATTTTGGGTGAGGTCTCGCCAAATCCTTCAAATGACACCCGAAGAGGCAATTTTTGGCCAACGAACCACGCTGCGATTGCTTGTGCCCGTCGGCGTGACAGCTTTTTGTTTGAGGCGACGCTTCCCACGCTGTCAGTGTGCCCGGCTATAAATAGCTGTACCCCTTTGATCTCCTGAAATCGCTCCAAGGTTCGTTTTATCTCCGCCAAACTTGACTCTAGTTTGGGCACTTCGCTCGTATCGATGGATGGGGACCCACTTGCAAAGTGCACCTCTTCGTGGCGAATATTGAGGGACCAAGGCGTGAGGGCAATGGCACTAAAGAAACCGTCCTGGTCTTCGACACGAATTTCAAGACGTACAATATCGCTTTTTTCTACAGGAGCCCAATGAATTGTAGTAGGGCCCTTCTTTTTAGCGACTAGAGCATGGGTTTCTTCGGCAAGAATTGCGCCCCCCACACCCACTATTTTTAGAGTGAGACTTTCAACGGGCCGAGACGTCGTCAGTTCGAGACTTCTCGCGTCCAAATTGACGCTGGCTCGGTCAACCGAAATGCGCAGAGGGGCTGCCACCACTGTCGAGAATGCAAGGGGCGAGGTGATAGATTCCTCATTTACTTGCGCGTTCATGGTGCCTTCGTAGGTGTGGTGACCCACTTGCCCATCGAGAAGGACTTCTTTTCTGGTGCCAGCGCCCATATCACCCAGTGAGTACTTAAATACCCGTCCATCATCTCTCTTGAGGGTGATCACGCTTCGTTTTGACAGCTCATGTGCTGTGAGAATAAGAAGGGGGCGTTTACCTTGGGAAACCTTACCAATCACTTGAACTTCAACAGGAAATGCTAGCGCCGTAGAACTGATGAGAAGCCAAGCGCATCCCGCAAGGCCCATGAATTTTTGAAAATATCCCATATTAGTTGGCCTACGACTGATTCAAGGGCCATCTCCCTCTCTCACTCTAGGCTCTGTAGGCTCTGAGTACGAAGAAAATGACCGGTTTTATAGGAAAGCTCGAAAAATTGCGCCTATTCTGAGACGACCTTGGTCCCGTTCTGATGGACCTTTCCAGTGGCTGAGATGTCGTCCGCAATGGGGCTTTCTGCAACGTAGAGAAACTTTAGTTTTTTCATCTTCTCGAGAGGCTCTAGATTGCTCACCTTCGTGCGCTTGATGCTGAGACGCTCTAGATCCAACATTTGACTAATTGGTGCGAGATCGGAGAGAGGCGCGCCGTCCAACGTAAGCTCTGTAATTTTTACCAGCTCGGAGATCTCTTTTAAGTCTTTGACCCGAGTATTGCTAATATCGAGCCTGTCCATTTTTTTAAGCTCACTGATGGGTGAAAGATCGTCGATAGGGTTGCCTCGAACTATCAGCGACTCGAGGTCTTTGGCGCCCTTGAGCGGGCCTAAGTCCCAGACCTTACCCGGTCCCAACATGAGTTCTCGCAAGTTTGTGGTATGATGAAAGATACAAATGTCTAACTCGTTGAGAGACATTCTCGAAAAGTTGAGCGAACGTAGCTTCTTGAGGTCGCTCGTCGTAAACTTTCCATCTGGCTTTTGAGCCTTGAGTCGAAAGTGCGCCTCCATCTCGTCGTTGGCAAAGACCACCTGTTTACTTTGTGGGCAGTCGGTCCACTTTTTTGAGGGGGCACGGGGAGCCTCTTGCTTTTCTGGCTTTACGGCCTGGAGAGGGGCGGGGCTAGGAGGGGCGAGTTCTGCTTGAGCGGCGGAAGTCTTGGCCTCGACTTTTGCCTCTGTTTGCTCTTCATCGCAGGCAATTTGTCCCAGCCCCAACAACGCTGTGACGACCCACGTCGCAAGGGGGAAAGCTGAGTGAAAGTTTTTTAGCCCGTGGAGGCCCGGAGGGTCTCCTGATGATTGAGTGGTCATGGGGCCCAATACTACCATAGGGCAAGATAACCGGCGCACTTAAATACGTTGAATGGGGCAGGAGCCCGTGGCTCGCTCTCGCTATTTTTACTCTACATGAAAAATTTAAGCGGGAGTGTATTTGTGAGCGAATGCTTATGTAGTTCTTAGGGTCGAGATGGGTTCATCCTGATCTTGATGAGCACGTTGTCTTTGATTAAATCGTCTGGCATTCCTGGGTAGACGATTTTAAAATCTTTGCGATTGATAGCAAACTCAGCACTTACGTTGAGGTTTTGCTGATGGGGGGTGATCGTGGCCGGAAAACTAATGGATTTCTCAACACCATGAAGATTTAAGTTACCGATAACGTGATAGTTGTCTTTTCCTTTTGACTTGGTGAGTGAGCGAGAGGTGAATGTGGCCTGAGGGTACTTCTTTACGTTGAAGAAATCGGGGCTCATGAGATGCCCCGCGAGCTTGGTTGGCTCAATTTTCAAAGAATTCATCGCGATCTCAAACGAGAGACGGCTCTTGGTAGGGTCGCGCCCCACGAGGTGAATTGTCCCCTTAAAATCGGCAAAGCTTCCCTCGTGCTTGCCGGTTAGTTTTGCTCCCACGAATTGTAGCGAAGAATTTTTTGAGGTGACTGCGTAGACGAGCTCCCCTTGTTCTTCCTCTGTCGTGGGAGCGCTGGCAGCCTGTTCGGTAGGAGCGGCAACACTTGCCTGTACCTTGCTTTGAGCAGGATCATTGTTGCATGCGGTGAGAGAGAGGAGAGCGAGGGCGCAAAGGCTTGATTGAAGTTTCATGGGAGTCCTGGGGTGCACGGCCGGGGAGGATGTCTCTGCGGCACAACTTGAATTTGCTCCTCATTCTCGATTAAACAATACACAAAAAAGTACCTAGTTTATTGCAACTAGAGCATCAATCAGCAAAACAAGCTCGAAGCGTGGCCAAGATGAGTTGATTCGTGATAGCAGTTCGCATGCTCGTAATTGCCCCTTCTGGAATGCAAAATACCGCAGTCAATGAGCTGCTGGCGCTGTTTGAGCTCATGTACCTCGTTGCCACTGCTGACGGTTTTTTCTCTCCCGAGGAGAGAGGAGAGTTTCTGCAGATTGCTGAATCTCTCTCCGAGGGAAAGATGGGATCTCATCAAATCAGTACACTGGTGCAGAGTTGGGAAAAGCGTAGTGCGGGTATCTCCTTAGACGCTCGTCTGAAGCAATTGGCCGCAGCTCTCCCTGACGAGATCTCCCGCCGTATTGCTTATGGGTGCGGCTCCATTGAAACATGGCTCAACCGACTGATATTAATGAATAATT
>CAYWLO010000113.1:0-10256 GCA_964459035.1 uncultured Polyangiaceae bacterium
CGCGGACGCAAACGCCGCGCTTCTGCGGACATGAGCGCAGAGCGGGAGAGTCGGTGCGTGCTTTCTGCACTTTGCGACCTTTGCGAATCAACTGCTGGATAGTGGGCATACTGCTAACTGAAGCGGGAGGAATATTGGGCGACAAGACTGCCGCGGGCTCAAATGGCCTCCGTCATGGCCCTTCAACTGAAGAGCGAGTGGCGGGAGCCGGTTAGGATTCCACGAATTTTGGGGTACGGACAGAGCACGACCCTGGATTCGGGGGAACGGGAGGGTACTTGTGACAGGCATCGTGTCAAGGCTCTGAAGGCACGAATTTGCTTGGTCTATCCGCTTTTTTTGCCCTTGGCACCATAAACTGTGCGTTTGCTCAGGAGACTGACCCCCAAAAGACTGAGCGCGTGCACAGATCTCTTCTATTGATTGCTGAAGCGTGGGTCTGCGGCGAGTAAAAGCTGAAGGGCTTCGCTTCGACTCTTAGCCCCCTTCCCTACGGCCCGCAATTGGAGCCCCCTGCGCTTTGCTACCTGCGCAAGGAAGTCGAGGCGCTTACTAGTGGGAAGGTCGAGCGCCAGCGTCTTTGCGCCTCCACTGTTGAGAGCCTGCAGGGTGGTGAAGGTTAAAACGCGCTCCTTGAGCCCCTCGATGTAGCTGTGAGAGAAAAATTGAGGCTCTGCGAGCATGAGACGCCATGCGACCTCCGAGCGCTGAGGCCCGGCGATAAGAACAACCGGAGCGACAGCGATATGCCGCGGATAGGTGGCTTTTAGATAGGCGAGAGCCTTCTTGGTTTCTTTTTCGAGTTGAGGGGGCGCCACAGCCGAACAGAGGACGTGAGAGAGCTTACCCAGTGCCGCGCGTGTTTCCTTGCAAAGGGTACCTTGCGCGCTCAGTACGATGACCACCGGATGGGGGCTCGTCGAGCCAGCTAAAGGAAAGACTTGGGCTTGAAGGCTTTGAGGGGCCGTTTGCACAACCAAAGGAGCCGGGGGACGAGAAAGATCTTCCGTCTTTTTCTTTTCGTCCTCACACGAACAGCTGGAGGTGACGAAAAGCCCGGCTGCAATGAAAAAAGCGCGCAACCAGGGAACCTGCAATTTCGTGTCTTGGGTAAGTGTCATCGGATACCCAGCGAGTGTTTGTCATCTTGTTCCCTCAAGCAAGCAGAGAAGCACGATGAGGAAGGGAAGGTTTCCTCATGTAGCCATTGCACACACAGAGACCCTCATCTGCCATCACAGCAAGCGCTGACTCCGCAAAGAACGCCGTCTAAAACCGCTTGTGAAAGCGCATACATTTTCTTGTCCGCTTGCTATCGGTCTGCAAGACTCTGACCAGTTGTCTACTGCGATGCAAACGCCCCCTCTTAAAGAATCTGTCGAAGTTCGAGCCGGGCTCGTTCTTGGACGCTATGAACTGTTGGTTCCCATTGCCGCCGGTGGCATGGCGCAAGTTTGGGCGGCGCGCCTCAAAGGAGCACGGCAATTTCAAAAGATTGTTGCTGTCAAAACCATGCTGCCGCAATTGAGCGATGACGCTCAATTTGAACAGATGTTTTTAGACGAAGCTTCCTTGGCTTCGCAAGTTCGACATCCCAATGCGGTGGAGATCTTAGATCTGGGGGAGCAGGACGGTATCCTCTATCTGGTGATGGAGTGGATTGAAGGCGTTCCTTTGAATCACCTCATGAAAGCAGCCAAGCCCCTCGGCGGAATTCCAACCCCTATTGCGGCCCGTTTAGCAGTCCATGCATGTGCGGGTTTGCATGCTGCCCATGAACTCACGGACGAGAAGGGGCAGCTAGTTGGCTTAGTTCATAGAGACGTCTCGCCACAAAACCTTTTGGTCACTTTTGGTGGAGTCACTAAGGTGGTCGATTTTGGGGTTGCAAAGGCCACGGCTTTAGGTGGTGAAGCAACCCAGGCGGGACAGGTAAAGGGCAAAGTCAGCTACATGGCCCCCGAGCAGGTAAACGGTGACGGCCTCGATCGTCGAGCCGACGTATTTGCCCTGGGTATTGTGCTCTATGCGCTCACAACCGGCAAACATCCGTTTCGAAGAGAATCGGAGGCGGCCACCATGTACAATATCTGTTCACAAGATTCGGTTGTACCCCCTAGCAGTGTCATAGAAGACTACCCCGCCGAGCTCGAAAAAGTAGTTCTCAAAGCTCTGTGTAAAAATCGCGACGAGCGCTACGACAGTTGTGACGCCATGTTGCGAGCACTCGGCTCATTGCCCGCTGAATTGCGCGTTGGCTCGGACGCCGACGTTGGAGATTTCGTCCAAAAGCTCATGGGCGACAAACGCTTGGAGCAAAAAAAGCGCCTCGAAGAAGCCATTGAGCGGGCTGACGCCTCTCCCAATGGAACTTGGTCAGGGGTGGACATCTCCCAAGGACGCGCACCTCTCAATTCTCTGATGAGTAACCCCGAACTCTCAGGAGTGGGAACGGGTCTACACCCTCACGCCAATCGCAACCGGCTTCTAGGGGTTGCGGGTTTGGTGGCCCTTGCCGTGTCGGGGGGTGCGTTGGCAACCATGATGTTGAATAGAGGCGCTCCCCCAGCGCGAGTAATTCGCATGATCGAGGCCAAGGAAGTCCCTGTCGAAAGCGAAGAAGAAGGTACGATCGTAGCGTTGGACTCTCTTCCAGAGGAAAACAGCCCAGAAGACGACGAAGAGGCGAATGCTGATGAACAACAAGAAAAGGCCGAGATTCAAACGAAGGCCAAAGTCAGGCAAACCTCTCGAAAGGTAGCGCCTCAGGCGACAAAAGAGCCGGTAAAGCCCCCCGCGCCCGCGCCCTCGTCCAATTGGAAAACCGACGCCGGCTTTTAGTCACAAAAGTTTCGTTCTTCTGCTCATAAAAACCCCTCGCACCGATTATTTCAATGCAAGGGGGCTTTTATGAGCAGACACATGAGAGGTTACGGAGTCCTCTCGCCGCTCACGGGTTGAGCGAACTCTTATTTGAATCCAAACCCAACACTAATATTCAGGTAGAGTTGCTCGGGCGCGTCAGAAGTCTTGAAAAGGTAGTTGAAGCGCAATGCTGCCAGGGCTGAGCCGGCACGCCCCGTGGGTAGTTCCACGCCAATTTCAGGGGCCATTGTCCAATGCCAACTCTCTACAATATAACGGGAAATACCGGCGTCTACTCGACGCAATGCCCGGCTTCCGCCCAAGCCTAGGCTCACATAGGGGGTGGCAGGCAGCTTGAGGTCCCGCAACGAGTAAAAGCCTTTGAAGGTCAAAGGAGTTGTTGAAAGCTCATGCACCTGGGCTCCTGTGAGCGTGGCATTTTGACGCGTCACCGTACTGACTGTCTTCTCGGAAAAGGTATTCCAGGCAAGACCACCCCCTAGACCCCAATTACCCTTGGGAAAGTAGCGTACGTCGAAGGCAAAACCTTGAACACTGTAGTCGGAGACCCAATCGGCTGAGGAGCCCAAGGGCACTCCCATGTCCCAGTAGATCCCCATCAGAAGATGGGAGGTATCGTCCCCAGCAGAAGGGCCCGACTGAGGAGAGGCTCTTCCAGTTGGCGAAGACTCATATTGTGGCGCCTGAATAGGAGGTGCTGCCACTACTTCATTGGAGAGATCTAACGGATTTTCAGCTTCTTGAGCCTCAACCTCTGTTTTTGAATCATGCCCCGTAGATGAGGAAGAGGTTTCGGTCGCTCTTTGGGTAGTATCACCGGTCGTGGGGGCCGGTGCCTGCCCTGAGGGGACCTGAGGAGCTGACTCCTTGGGGGCGCCCTCGGCTACAGTAGTTGCTGGCACCACTTGAGCGGTGGCCATCGATGAAAGCAAAGCGATGAAAGAACTAGCAGAAAATATCATGAGGCTTTTCATTGGTCGTCTCCTCCGTCGGCGAGATAGGAAGATTGGGCAAAGCCCTGATTGATGCCTCGTTCGATACGGCGAGGGGTGCTGATGGCGCTGCTTGTGCTCGCCAGACCTTGAAATGCCAGAGTCCAAGCAGAGGTAAACTCACCGGCTGCTGACTCACTCACTACGGCCATTTGTACCAAGAGAGCTCCCGTCGGCAAATTGTAGGCATAGGTGGCGCTGCCATACCAACAGCCGTAATAATAATAGTCCCAGCTACTACAATAGGGGTAGCTACTCGATACATACCAATTGTCCCTAGCCACCCATCCCATCAAAAAGGCGACGTCGGGATCTTCAACTGCAGGATCGCTCAAATCGGGATTTTCTATCTCACGATATCCCAATTTATTCATATTCTCACGAATAGACTGAATGGCGACCTCATCGTATTTATGGTTCGCCTTTTTACAATGAGTCGGGAGTTCAAAGGAGCCTCCCCCCATTCCCCCAATACCGATGCTAGAGTCTCCGTCCTCATCGAGTTGACAGAGGTCCACCACTTCTTTCGGGAGACTATAAGTTCGTAGAGCCATATAATCTTGCTCGGGTACTCGAATTGTCAACACCTGATCGGTCTCCTCTGTTGTCAGAGCGTCGTAACCACTGCAAGCGCTCAAACCAAGGGCGAGAGCTGCCGCGCCAAAGAGAGTTTTGGGATGTGTCATGGCGTTCGCAAGTGCATGAGGGTTGGGAGTATTGACATGAAAAATTCTGGAGAGAGGCATCAAAGAAAACCTCCTTGGGGAGAGCTAAGAGTGGCCGTTTTCTTTCGCTTCTGTTTGGGGTCCATAATGATGGTCACGCCCGCATAGGGCTGCACCCAAGCTTGGGTACTTTCAAATGCCCAGCCTTGAAAAGACATTCCTGGTTTTACTCCTAAGTCCAAACCAATGTTGGGTTTAGGAGTAAAACGCACCCCCAACCTTCCTGAAAATCCTGGAGCGAAGTCGTAAATTCTGGTCGAACTGCAAGTCCACATTCCACAAAAACTGCTGCGGTTGAAACTAGCCCCCCAAAGATTTGCGTCAAAAGCGACGGAGGCATAAGGAGTAAATTTGCCTCGAAGCTCGGGCTCAATGCGTAGGCCCAAACTCAACCAGATTCCGTTGAGATTCTCCCCTCTCAAAAGTTCTGGATTATCGACATCGGGATAGTCTTCTCGAATATCGTCTATGTTGAGCCAGTTCCATCTTGTACCAAAGCCTATTTCGGGGACTAACATTCCCAGCTTGATGCCGTTACGAATTTCGAACTCAAACCCCGCGTCAAGAGGCGCGTCTGTGAGCCAAATGGGACTTCCCATATAGATGGACATCTGCTTCTGCGGACCCGAGGGGGTAGCTGGCGCCTGAGCGGGCGCAGCCGCCGGTTCCTGTGGGTGGGGGCTCTCGCTCTCAGGGACCGTCGTAGAATGATATTGCGGTGGGAGCGGCTCATTGCTTGGGGCACCCATTGTTGCTCCCTGGGGAGCTGGAGCCGCCGCTGGAGTTGGAGCCGCCGCTGGAGCTGGAGCCGCCGCTGGAGCTGGAGCCGCCGCTGGAGCTGGAGCTGGGGCCAAACTCTGAGCTGACGCCCCTGTCGAGAGAGTCAAAAGAGTGGTGAGTACTACGAACTTTTTTTGCATACGCCTGCGCTCCCTTCGGGGTGCCCCGCAGGGGGCCCTCAGTGGGGAGCCAAGCCTAGAGAAGCTGCGCAGCGGGAGCAACGAGCGAAATTTCTAAAAGGAACCAACCAGGGAAAAGCCAGCATCGGAGCCAGGAGCAGTCGCCGTCAAAGTAAACGCAGATCCGGATTTGCGGGCTTCTTCAGTTCTGCCTCTATCCAGAAAGTACAGCACGGTGCCGCCCGCCAAGGCACCAATACCGACGCCCACCGTCGCCCAACCGGCAATTTCCCACGATTGAGCCTTGCTATGGAGGCGCTGAGCCTCTTGAAAGTCGTCATTGGGAACGCCCGCGCACTCGGGATCGTCATTACAAATCGAGGTCGCGTCACTAGCAAAACCTTGGCTCAGGGCCAAAACCACGCCACCTATTGCAGCGGCCCCAATGCCCGCGCCACCTATGACATAGGGCAAGACTCCATAACCCTCAGTCGTCTCGCCTTGAGAACTCCCGACAACGACCTGGGTTTGAGTTCCCTTGAGCTCCACCATTTCCACGGTCATCGCCTCGACGCTGCCCTCGGCCACCGTCACCGTTTGTCGATAGTCTTCAAAACCTGGAGCAACAGCAGTCAGCGTATGGGGACCTGGGTCGAGAGGCATTTCACTCCCAATTGAACTGTGACTGACCGAAATGCCGTCTAACTCAATTGTAGCGGCCTCTGCGCCCTCGCCCCGTTCCACCACCAACTTGGGAATACGCGCCTTGAGATCGTCAATTGAACCTTGTACCTCTGCCAAGAAATCAGGGTGCATGCCCTCACCCTGCTGAAGCGCTAATTCATAGCCGCTAAGAGCCACGACTAAATGGTCCAAGTTCTCCTCACAGGTAGCTATATGGTAGCGCACTTGAGGAGTCATTTTAACTGAGCCCACTCGACGAAAGAGTTTCAAGGCTTCTCCCCAACTGCCTGCATGCTCCAGCTCAATCGCCCGTTGAAAGTTACCGCGCGCTTCGGCAATGGCCTCGGCGTCTTGAGCGTGAGCGACAGAGGGGGCTACCAACAACGCTGAGGCAGCAGAAATAAGTGAAATGGAGAGAGCCGTAAAAAGGGTGGTACGTTGCATAATTCAAGGAGGGGCGAAGAGATGGTAGCCTCGGCCGAACTACATATTAGCAGCAACAAGCTCAAAAAAGCAGCCACGAGCGCTATTCTCCACCGAGCTCTCTCACTAGGGGACGATAATGTGGACAAGCGTGCGCAAGTATTACGCCCCAGAGCGGCGACCGCTTTGCCGGTTGTCTCGACCAGCGCGACATCTAGAGCGGCGACCGCTTTGCCGGTTGTCTCGACCAGCGGGACATCTAGAGCGGCGATAAGTGGGCACAATCGAGGCTAGTGCGGCGTTGGGAACCATCTCTACAATCTGCAGGAGGCTCCCAATGCAGCGTATTTCCTCCAAACTGAGAGGCGCCCTAGAAGTTGAGGGCTCAATTCGCATCCTATCCCAGGGAGTGGCTAGTTCTGGCACCAAAAGGGAGCGTTTGCGAAAACCCGTCGTACACTAGTGAGACGCACCCATGTCACTTCTACGGAAAATTCCAGTGCTGCTCGTTTTGAGTACAAGTCTCTTGGTTGCCTGTGGATCTCAGCGTTTGCCTCCGGGACACGCTCCAACCCCGGAAACAATCACCAAAGATGAGCCAGGGGGCGACGCCTATGATCCTCATGAAGCGGCCCTCATGCGTCAAGTCGATTCCTCCTGGGGCTGGCGAACCGACAAGGACGGCCAAGTGCGCTTTCCTCTGCCCGACAGGCACAACTGGACTCGAGTTCGCTTTATGTTTGTGAACCATTTTACAGCATTTAAGTATGGCGATGACCATCATACTATCGCGGCAGCCTTCATTGTTCCCCTTCAACCAGAGGACGCACGAACAAGTGCCGTCTGTTTACAGCGATTTGAGGAAAAAGCATTCTCTAAGGCGTCAGCCTTTGGAGGAGTCATCACCAATTTGCAAGAAATCTCAGAAAAATGGAAAGAAGAAAAGTTAGTAGTTCATGAGGCAACTGGAGAAATAGATATTCTTTTTAAGCATATTGAGGTTGCGCTGACCTGGACAGCCTACCCTGCATATCCCAATAGCTGCCTCGCTATCACAGTGGCGGTACCTTGGAGAGATCACCAAGCCCTCGCCGAAAAGGTGCGCGACAAGTGGACCTTGGGCTTTCCATACTTTCACCCTCTAACAGAGGGTGAGCCTTTTCGTCATTGACAGGGCTCAACCACTTCTGATTTTTTTGAGGCTGCCACCTGCAACCGAGAGGCCGCCCCGTTCGGGCTCTCGAAATCGAACGGGCAGGCTGGTACCAAGGAGACAAAAAGTAGTGCCGAGGGCAAGCTGAGACGAATCAGAGGGGATCAAAGGCCCCCTACCCTAGTAGGGGGCGGCGAAACCCGGCACGAACGTCAGGCACGAGGCAGTGGAGCGCCTCTCGGTTTGGAGGAAATATTCGGCATTTTCGCCCACCTACAGATTGTAGAGGTGGTCCAAAATGCCGCTCTAGCCTCAATTATGCCCACTTGTCGGCGCTCTACTTGTCCTGCTGGTCGCGACAACCGGTAAACCGGTCGCCGCTTCTAGAGCGCCTCTCAGTTTGAAGGAAATACTCGGCATTTTCGCCCACCTACAGATTGTAGAGGTGGTCCAAAATGCCGCTCTAGCCTCAATTATGCCCACTTGTCGGCGCTCTACTTGTCCTGCTGGTCGCGACAACCGGTAAACCGGTCGCCGCTCTAGCGACAGAATCGACCCACTAAAAAGTGTTCTCTTAGTAAGCGACCTGCATTTGAACGCGCACACGCTCTGCGCCCCCTGGAGCAAACTCGTCACCCCAAAGGTGAAAGTAGTCCGCCTGCAATTTGAGGGGATGCCCGGCAAAGAACCACCCCAGACCACCACCGGCTTCAGAAGAGCTCGCAATGGAAGTCCTCTCGCCTTCGAAGGCCCCGTCCGTGACGGTAGAAAAGCGAGCCCCCACGTTCATGGGCATACCAGGTATCAAATAGTCCGCTTGCAAAGTTCCGCCCAGACCATTGCGGGCTAGGTTATCATTGTCCCCGTCGGCCACGGGATCATTGCGAACGCCTTTTCTCCAGAAAAATTCACTGAAGACGCTGAGCCCGGCCCACTTCAATAGAACGTCCGCGGTCATATTTTGGTAATCAACAGTGCCGCCGTCTTCAAAAGCTCCTCCTTGGTACCCTCGTTCCCGACGACCATGACGCAAGTAGGCGTAAGCAGCACCTAAAGACATGCGCACCCGATTGGAACGCACAAAGTCGACCTCTGAATAGTCCTTGAATTTACCAAAAGGAAGAGCCTCAACTCGCCCATAAAGTTGATAGCTTGTATTGTCACTATCGGTGAGATCTTCAGACTCCCAAACATCACGCCCTTCGCCCAAAGAAGCGCCTGCGTAATATTTAAAGAGCTCTAGCCCAAAAAAATCTTTCGAAAAAAGATGTGCACCAATATCGCGATCCAGATTAAATTCACGTTGGGCTTCTGAGCGATCTACAAATGCCAAGTTTCCAGAACTCACAACTCGCTGCCGACTATAGGGTAACTTATACTGACCCATACGCAGCGAAATATCGCGAATTTGCGTATGCTCAGAGTACCACGAGAGGAGTGGGCTGCGCTTGGGGTTTGAGTCCACACGTCCCAAGTCTACAGGTTTAAGCCCTAAATCTTTGGGCGAAAAGGCAAGTTCGGCCTTGTATTTATTATGTTTTCCCCACATATGCCCCTTGAATTGGACGCGGGCACGACGAATACCAAAAGTATTGGCCACTGAATTCTCTAGATCTCCGTCTTCATTCTCTTTGTCGGTGACCAAAGTTTCATTGCGAAACTGGACGCGGGTGCGAATTCCTAGAGAAAATAGTTTATCTTTCGTTTCAAAAACAAAGCCAGTACCTGGCTTAAAATGATAACTCCCATCGTCTGATTGATGTTTTCCAAGGAGTTCCTTTTCTCCCTCGGGACGAGGGTTGATTGGCACCTCCGTAGGAAATTGCTTGGAGACGGAAGGCTCTTTGACGACTTGAGCCTCATTCAATCGTGAGGGGGACTTCTCTGAAATGGCGCCCTTAGAACTTGCCTCTGGGGAGGGTGCTGTCTCCAATGAACCCTGAGGAGAGCTTGGCTCGTCGGTCGCTTTCTTTGCTTCTTGAGCCTCGGGCGAGGCCTCTTCGGGGGTAGGCTGCGCAGACTCCCGCGAAGCTTTCTGAGCGGGCGCTTTTTGAGCAGACTCGGCGGCTTGCGCTTCCGCTGCTTGCGCTGGCTCGGCTGCTTGCGCTTCCGCTTTTTGAGCAGACTCGGCGGCTTGCGCTTCCGCTGCTTGCGCTGGCTTGGCTGCTGCCGTGGGCTCGGCTGCTGCCGTGGGCTGAGCCCAAGCGGGGGCTGATGTGACCAAAAGAAGGACGGGAAGGGATGCTAAATAATTCGTTTTCATTGAGTTCCTTTCAACGAGGAGACTTCTAGCTCAGCACCTCATCAGCGAAACCCTCAAGTCATCCTATTCACAAGACTGTCACCAAGTAGACCCAGATTCATAGACGGGAGGAAACTGCGTCACTCAATGCAGCCCCTCTCGGTGAAAATTCGGCGAGGAACCCAGTCAGCTCTTTAGCTAGGGCAATCGCATGAAAACCTGATCAATATCGAGCACTTAGAGAAGTTGCTT
>CAYWLO010000114.1:0-10039 GCA_964459035.1 uncultured Polyangiaceae bacterium
ACGCCCAATCAATCAACATTTCGTCTAGTGCGACAACCGGAAATCCGGGAGACGTCATTACCTTCAACTACGGATATGATCTAGGCGCTGAAGCGAAAGACAGAACAGAGATCAAGTTCGACGGCGCGGATCTCAGCCGCTCGGACGTGCACGGCGGCGCAAGTAGCGGCACCGGAAGCAACGGCACCTTTACCTGGACGGCCACTCCCGGAACCCACGTGTTTAGAATGTATCTCCGCACCAAAGATGGCAATGGCGACAAGAAGTACTTTCAGGACTTGGCCGTCGTACAAATTTCTGGTTGGGAGACCAACGAGTTCAGTCACCCGAGCCTGATGTTGTCCGAAGCCGAGATTGATACCATCAAGGAACGAATCAACGCTCCAGCCTCAAGCGCCATGAAGACGGCGTGGAACTCCTTCAACGCCAGATGGAATTATCCCAGCGAGTACGGAGGCTGGGCCATTGCCGCCATCACACCCACCAATGATGTGAAACAGGCCCATTACAAGGACAGCAATCACCTGGTCGAAAATGCCATTGCGTGGGCATTGAGCGGTGAGAACAAATACGCAGACACGGTCATTGGTATTCTCAACGCTTGGGCAGGAGGAACGACCCAATGGTGGGGAGCAAATGGTGGCGTTTATCCATTTTTGACGACCACTCACTACATGGATCGCTGGGTCATTGCTGCTGAAATCATGCGCGACTACAAGGGCGGATATGACGGCTGGCTTCCTTCCGATAGAGCTAAATTCGAATCCTTCGCTCGTAAAGTGATGGTCCCGGCTGCCCTCGCTTGGTGGGGCAATCTGGGCAATCCCAATGGAAGCCCCAATCAGTCTCTCAACGTGGCGAAGGCTCGTATTATGTTGGGCATCTACCTCGACGACAAAGCATTGTTCCAAAACGGGTACGATCACATGTTCGCGACGATGCACCTTTCCAGGAATATCAATCCTGGTTTGGCAGGCGCCCAGAATCAGTGGCCGGCTTCGTCCCCCATTAACAAGGCGGGTACTTCACTCAACCTCTTTGAACTCTCCATCGACAACACAGGCGAGGTGACAGAAATCAATCGCGGCGGCGAGGCGAATGCGCCCGACTTGGGTCACACCAGCATGTGTGCAGAGGCGATTCAACTCACGGCGGATGCACTCTGCCACCAAGGGTACGACATGTACGATATGCGGGTAGGCTCCGAGACTTTGCCCCGTATCTTGAAGGCGCAAAACTGGCTAGAGCAGCTCAGCGACACGGGAGTCACTATGCAATTGCACTTGGCCCGCGGGAACGTCGTTGCCGGGGCAAACATGCCTCGAGATTACGAGGGAGTTTACAATCACTACAAGCACCGCAGTAACAGTGACTACGACATCGCGACGCTTGAGGCCTATGTGCAACAAAAGAGAGCGGACGGAACCAAGGGCATCTATGTGCTCACCCATGCAGATCTCTCTCAAGGGGCCGGTCAGGTCAATTGCGAACAAGCGACGACTCCACCCACTTGCGATCCAGGGAAAACCCTCTGCAATGGAACCTGCGTGGACACGGACGCAAGTGCCGGGAACTGCGGCGCCTGCGGCAACGCCTGTGACTCCGGAAAAGAATGTAGCGCGGGCATCTGTGAGTGTAGCGGTACTCTGAACGAATGTGGCGGCTCCTGTGTAGACACCGAGACCGATAGCGCAAACTGTGGATCTTGTGATGCAACATGTGGCGCTGGCTCTGAATGCCAGGCAGGGGGCTGCGCGTGCACGGGCGGCGCGACCGACTGCGATGCAGGCAGCGCCACAAGCTGCAAAGACACAGACAACGACGCGAGCAATTGCGGAGCCTGTGGCGTAAACTGCGTGGCGGGCCAAGTCTGCACGACCGGCTCTTGTGAATGCACCGGAGGCAAGGCTCTCTGCAGCGACGAGTGCGTCAACACCGACACGAATTTGGCAAACTGCGGTGCTTGCGGCACCACATGCCCCGACGCTCAAGTTTGCGTCGGCGGATCCTGCGAAAACGATTGCGGCAGCCTGACCGACTGCACCGTGGCCTGCGCAAACACGGACTCAGACGTTGACCATTGCGGAGCGTGCGGCGCTAGCTGCGCAGCGGACGAAGCCTGCGTGGCTGGCTCCTGCGTTTGTGGAAATGGCTTTCGAGACTGCGACGGAAAATGTGTGCCCGATGCTAGCTCAGAGCAAGACTGCGGCGGGGCTTGCGTAGAGACAGCCCAGGACGGGATGAATTGCGGAGCATGTGGCAGTACATGTGCCTCCGGCGCGACTTGCGAGAGTGGCGCTTGTGAGTGCAGCGCGGGCCTCGAAGCGTGTGCTGAGACCTGCGTCGACACCTCCACCTCAGGAAACAACTGCGGCGCGTGCGGCACCACTTGTCTTGATGGTGAGGTCTGCAGCTTGGGTAGTTGCGCGACTTCTTGCGCGGCCGGTTTGTCTCAGTGCGGGCAGGACTGCGTGGACACGAACTCTGACATGTTCAACTGCGGCGCCTGTGCGGTAGACTGCAACCTCGCCAATTCAAATACTGTCTGTAGCACTGGCCAATGCACGCTCACCGGTTGTCCAAGCGGCTTCTTCGATATTGACGCCGATCCGAGCAATGGCTGTGAATATTCTTGTTCGTTCGTTGGGGAAGAAGTCTGTAACGGACAAGACAATGATTGCAATGGCCTTGTCGATGACGGACTCGATTGCGGTACAACCGCGGAGGTGACTGATACACCTACTGGAACAGGAGGAGCCGCGGCAAGTGACGATAGACCAGTAGATGCGAACGGTGTGAGCCAAGATGAGTCCGGTTGTGCCTGTAGCGTGCAAGGTCGCGGGCGAGGAGGCCCGACCCCATGGGCCTGGGCAGTCCTCGCTTTAGGAGGCTGGGGTCTGGCGCTGCGCAGGCGCCGAAACGCCCCGACGGCCTCGACGCAGAGCTCTCTCTAAAAGCTTGAACTTCACCCTTCGCGCGTGACCTCGGTCTCGATTCTCAGGTCGAGATCACGAATTTTGATAGGATATAGTCTGATCTATTTGGCTTTAGGTGCAGCAAGAGCCTGTGATAGCTCCCTCTTGCTGCGTGCGGTGCCGTAGGCTCATCAATTTCACATAGAAACCCTGTTTGCAGCCACGAAAAGCATCCGAAAGAATGGCTCGTCAGCAAGTGCTCAAGTCGGACGAGTTTTTTACTCAAAAGTCGAATTGAAGTCGTGCGCTCACACTACTGTTGTTCAAAACAAATCCGCTAAGAAGGGTAATCTCGCCTTCTTTTGGCGAGGGGATCAGCGCACGCGCCCTGAGGCGTAATTTGAGATCGTCGTGAAGAAATCGGAGCTGACGCTCTGCGATGAATTCACTAATTATCTCGCCATTTACAACATCCACCACTCCTCGTAATTCGAGAGAGCTGCGTGCAAAATCACCGGCTGACCAGGCGAGGCGAATTGCCGCATCGTGGTCAAAGGGCCGCAACACGCTCCCTGCATCATTGGGGCCAATCTCCGCGGCAAATTCAGTTGTAAATATAACTTCGTCTTTCTCCGAAAATACCTGAGCAAAATTACGGTCAAAACCGACTACAATCTGAGCATAAGGGCCGGGAATTGGGCTGGGGCCTGTCGCTAAAGGACCGCCTTGGCCAGAGAGGGGGTAAAATGCGTAGGGGCGCTTGTACGCTGCTTCAAGTTTGAAGGTGAACTTGGACCAACCCTCTGCCTGGGGAACGGCGCGCAGCCCCCCTCCAAGTACCCAAAACCCATAATAGTGGGGAATTAGTTCTACGACTCCGGATGTCTCATCGGGAAGAATATCTACGAGGGGCGCCCTGTCGGGTCCACGGGCCACCAAGTATTGCATGTCGGCGCTGAAAAGCTTTGTCGAGAGCGTGTGGTCGAAGCGAATGGCCATCATCATACGATCGATGTCTTCGGGACCCTGAGCCAAGTCAGCGCGGAAGCGCGTGGTAGCACTAGAAAACCCAAAGCGCTGGGTATCGGTCGGAAACTGGGTTTCGCGCCAAAGGGGGATCACGTAAACGCCAAAAGAAGGTTCCCCAATCGTATCACTACCTGGTAACGTCCAACGCATTCTTACCCCCAATTCGCCGCGCACCTGGGGGTTAAATAGGTCGATGGCCAAGTCTCGTCTATTGAGCACATCGAGAGGGTTTGATGTGTCGGCGATTCCCCAGCTTTCGATAAACTGCCCCGCGAGGAGATCCCAATTGTCTGCGCGATAGATCAAGTAGGCTTCCAAGGGCTCATAGCGCAATAACTCTGTGTCCAAGACGTCTACGTAGAACCAAGGAGTCATTTCGAGAGAGAGCCCCCGCGCAATGGCCCAATCGAATTCAACCTGCACTTCGGAGATCAATTGTTCATCGTTTTTATCTCCCCCTCGATCGAGGGGATAGGTTCTGATCTCTTCGGCGAGGAATCCTTTGAACTCAATAGGCCATGGTTTGGACTCAGCGCTGCCTTCCTCCAGGTCTCCTAGTTCCTCATCCAACGAGTCCAAGTCATCCCAACTACTCAAATCGTCCTGAGCCCGAGCTGGGCTGACGCCCCAGCAAATAGCGCAGAGCAGGAGGCAAGTCCTGGCAGTGTAGAAGCCCATTTTGCTGCCTTTAGCTGCTTTCTAGCGCGCGCCGCGTGAACAATGCCTCGCTCAGGTTCTTTCTCTTCCCCCCCTTTTTGGAGGGATAGAGGGCCATATTCATGTGCAGGCTTGTTGTCTCCAGAGTAGTTCGTTTCCTCGTTTGATGATTGGCCATCTCTTGTTTTCTGGGTCGCCAGAAGCGTCCGTGCACATGGCGCCAATCAGCCGAACTCAACGTCTTCAAACGTCTGCCTGCCTTGTCGAAGTAGACCAATCTTTCTGAACGGAAAAACTTTTGATGCAATGAAACAACAATTTTTGAATACCCTGTGTCTCGATAGCGAGGGCGTGCTTCCAGTAAGTAGACGGGCTCGGACCCTACCCTACCCTTTTTGATAAATTTCCAGCTGTACCGCTCAACACTCAAGCTGGAGAGATCTTCATAGGTGAATTCTGTTCCTTGAAAACTACTTGTACGATTTGCCCCTGAGATGCGGCGCACCCTTCTGCTTGCCGGAAGGTAAAGCCAACTATCGTCGGTCCCTCCTGGCTTTTCGTGCACTAGGGCGGCTACCCCTCGAATATCGGGGGGGCTCATGAAGCGCACAATCGATTTGTCTCCATTTTTTCCCTCTAAGATTGCTTGAACAACCTTGCGCGTCACTTTATCCCCGCGAGCGTCGTAGAGAGTCATTTTGGACTTTGAATATTGATCGACCCAACCTGCATCCACTTCTTCGGTGTACTTTGCCAGGGCCGTTCCAAAGCGAACGGAGTCAGATTGATCGAAGGTGGGAAGTGGAGGGACGGAAACACCCGATTGGTTCGTAGCCCACGCCTGACTGGGAGAAAACGCCAAGCAGAGGGCTCCAAGCGCTACAAGTTTTCGCCGAGATAGATGGAGATGAAGTTGGCGGGGTTTCTTCATGAATTCTCCTAAATAATCAAAAATTTCTTTTTGAGCTCTAGTGGGCATGTTGGTGACCTTCTTCGAGAGAGGCGGTGGAGCGTTGGGTTGCTGGGATTTTTTCGCCAAGAAGGTTCAGGAGGGCAGGGGTTACAATGAGGTCCGCTACCCACGCTAGACCCACCATGCAGGCACCCAAGATGCCCACCAGCATATTGGGCCTAAAATCGCTCATCGAGACGATTGAAAAGCCCAAGACCAGGGTGATCGTCGTCCAAGTCAAGGCGCCTCCCACTTGACGAAACGCTCTGCGAACCGCCCCTTTGGTTGTCAAACCATCCTTTCGGGCGTGACAGAACTTGGTCAAGAGGTGGATAGTGTCATCCACACAAACGCCTAGTGCTATTGTGGCAACAATTACAGCTGGCCCATCTAAGGAAATTCCCAGAATTCCAAATACAGCTAGGGGTAACACCAAAGGCAATACATTTGGTATCATACTAATGAGCGCCAATTTTACAGATCGGTACACAAGTCCGATGAGCAGGGTGATTACTAACATTGCCAAACCCAGTGATATAATCATCGTATCAGTGAAGCGCTCCATCATATTCATGAAAAGGTAATTTTTACCTGTAAGCCTCATAGTGGAGAGAGCCTCACCGGCGTCCACTTGAGCTTGGGTTCCAGCGATTGCAGGAAATTCACTTCGAGCTATTTCTCGAATTTGCTCATAGGTCGCGAGCATTTTTGCGTTGCTCTCAAAAGTAGTGCGTCCTGCAATGCGAAAGCCGCGTCTATCAGGAGTCACGAAACTACTGAGATTTTCCGAAGGTTTTGCTCCGTTTTCGTATTGAAGGTAATACTGAGCCGCTAAAGTTGAGGCGCTTTGAGCAGGTAAGTACTCCTTTTCTTCCGTAAATGGATCAATCATGACCCGAGCGTTGCGCGCCTCTTGGGCCACGTCCCTTTTTTGGGGAACTCGATAGAACGAGGAGCGATTTTCGTTTTGGACCTGATGCATGCGTCGCAATACGCTGAGCCCACTATCCATGCTTGTGAGTACTTTAAGGCCAGAATTCGGGTTTTTCGATTCTTCTTTTAGTCGTCGTTCAAAAGCGTCTACCTGTTGTAAAAAAGTTTCGTCGGAAGCAATGCGCCCTCGCGCCTCATCGTCTAACTTATCCTTCAGATCTAATAGTTCCTTTTCTTCCGCAGAGGAGAGGGCATCATTCGAGAGGCGGCGAATTTGCAGTTCTTCAAATCTACTCTGAATACTTTCCATGATCTCGTCAGATTTTTTGGAAGAAGCGCCATAAAAAATGAGGTCAAGATCCCCTGACCCTCCTAGCTTTGCCTCAATCCAGTTTTGATCGATGAGCACAGGGTCGTCGTCGGGAAACATCATGCGCAGATCGCTTTCAATTTGAAGGCGGCTGACTCCCCAAATGGAGACGAGGAGAACTAGGGCAGCTGTCAGGAGAATGCGCAGCTGATTTCTCTCGACGAAATCAGCTAAGGCATCAGTCCAATAGAATTTGCGGGCACGAACAGAAATGCCCCCCTCCCCTTGGTTGCCTTGGGCTGGGTCTGTTTCTGGGAGGCGTAAGACAGAGAGTAGGGCTGGAACTAAGGTCATTGAAAGTAGGTAAGCTGCCCCTGTTCCAATGGCTGCTGTGTAACCCAACTCTTGCACTGGAACAATTTTGCTAACAGTCAACGAAAGGAACGCAACGGCTGTTGTGACTGAAGTGAGAAAAACTGGCGCCGCATTTCTCTTCAATACCTCAATGATGAGGGCTTCCCGTTTGGAGAATTGTGGGCGTAAGAGAAAGTAGGCAGAAATGATATGAACCGCGTCAGCCGTTCCCACTGCGGTCATGATGAGAGGGGTCATGGCCGTGAGGTTATTGATGAGGTCTCCGTTCATCCAAACCGCGCCATTCATGGCAAAAATGCTTAGAAATACGACGCCAATTGGTAAGAAGACTCCGCTGAACTTTCTAAAAATTCCAAAGAGAACGACTGCGATTACCACAAACATCAAACCCAACCAGGACATGTCTTTTTGACCTACTTCGGGAAAATGGCGTTCAACCACAGGTATGCCCGCGATATGAATCTCTCTATTATGTATTTTTGAGAGAGACTTCATTACGTCGCTTACGGCCGCCCCCTGGGACTCAATGATGTGCAAAGCCTTAGCAACTTCTCGTTCTTGTCCGCTGCGGCCATCAAAAGCGGCCGAAAGTACGGAGTTTTCGGGCTTTTCTCGAATTACCTGCAGTTGCAGGGCGGCAGTTCGGCCATCACTACTCACAATTGCATCAATGAATCGACTTTCTCCAGCATATTCAGAAAAATCGGCATGGGGGCCCAAAAATTCACGCACCTCTTCCTCTCCGGCTAATGCGCTGGCTTTTTCTGCACCCAATACGGCAATCATGCGCTCCAATCGTTCTTCGCGCGAAAATTGATTGATACTCTTGTCAAATAGATCGCTGACAAGCAGTCCTTCTTCGTCTGGTGTCACCTGTCCCCAACGTATCCAAGGGCTTGAGGTGAGGCTGCGTACATTGCGCACGTAAGGAATTTTTTGAAACTCGTATGTTAGCTGATAAAGTAAGGAGAGGGAACTCTCCCCAAAGACACCCCAGGGGTCTTCGTTGTCCTCAAAGGCGACCAATACCGCGTCTTCGGCGATGAATTTATCCTCTACATCGCGGTAGGCCGCGAGTCCTTCGTCCGAGGGGTCGAACCAAATATCAGTTCGCGTATCAAACATTTTAGGTTGGGGGTTTTCGGGGGCTATCTCCTTGAGGGAGTCCACTCGTTGTGAGAACTCTCCGATACGACCCACTCCCATTGCAAATGCTCCTAAAGAGAGAGCTACTACGACGAGACTCAGCCACCAACGAAAGTGGTAGAGGTTTTCGACCGCGTCTTTTGAACCTGCAGATTGTTTTTTTGATGAATTGGGTGAAGTTGAAATCCCAGAATCATTCGCCACGCTGCCCCCTTGTTCGAGAGAGGAGCGTTCGAAGCTGAGCGTGTCTCCTCTCTACAGGCCATAGTGTGCGCGAGATTTCACGCGATGCCACTCATAGTTTACCAACATGTGATGGATGAACTATTACTGTGGGATCGCGGGAGTTCAGTATGGAGGTGGCTAACTATTCCAACGACTGTTCAATGCTCGCGCTTTTGGCACGCTTTTTAAGAAGGTGAGCTTCTTTGCGAAGCTGCCCCTCTGGAAAGAGTCTTTCATATTGTGAAATGAGTTGGACACTTTCGTGTGCATTACTGAGCAGCAGCCCTTTTACCCTGCGCAGGAACGCAACTTCTTCAGTGAGAGATCTTTTATTGGCTGCAGAAGGAGAGCGCTTTGGCTCAATAGCTTGTATTTTTGGAGCCTTGCCTAAAAGATGGCGATTTATTGATGGCACTGACTTGGGCAATTCTTTGCGAGGAGGGGGCGAAGAGATATCTTCTTCTTTGACTGCGTTTGCATATTGCTGAGGAATTGTCGGGGTGCTCTTCTCGGTTGGGGAAAACCTGTCTCTTCGCGAATGGGCTTCAGACTGATGACTTGGGAGCGCAAGAGCCAATGCGCCGACTCCAAGAAGCCCCAGCGTGAACCATGTTGTAGCCCCTGCTGTTGTAGCAGTTGAACTTGTTGTGGTGCCGAGAGAGCCTGCTTGTCCTGGGGCGAGGCTTTCTGAGCCTTCTAAACCGAGAGATCCACTTGGAGCGCCGAGGGCGAGTGCTACTCGGGTACGAACTGCCGCGAGCAGTATGTAATCGTGAATGCACCGTACCCAAAGGTATGCCCAGTTCTTTGGCAATTTGAGCACCTGAAATTCCTTCGGACTCAAACATCGTAAAAACAACTCGTTGTTCGGGGTCGAGAGAGGCAATGGCCTTCTCAAGGGAGCTGCGCAGCATCTGGCGTGAAGCCTGCGCGATGCCATCCGTTAGGTTTGCCGAGCCCTGTCCTAAGGGGTTTGAACCGAATGGGACGGGCTCATGGGTTGTCGTCTCGTCCTGAAGAGGCAGGCATTGACGATACTTTCGGCGTCGTTCTGCCCTGGCTACGTTGGTGGCAATGCCAAAGAGCTACAAGGGGGCCGGTTGCCCCATGGAGTGATTCGGTCCCAATGCTGATCAATGGCCTTTCTATCCAGAGGGCTAGTACCAAAGGTCGGAACTTCGTGCCGGGTTTTGGTACCCATGAGACAAAAAGTAGTACCGAGGGCAAATAGGGAGGCTATTGCGGGTTTCATCAGGCCCCCACTTCAGTTGGGTCTGGTGAAACCCGGCACGGACTTCCGGCACGAGGTACTAGGGTGCTTGAGGTCATGTTATATTCTCCAACAGGTGATTGTTTCGTGCCGGTCCAGGAGAAATTTGAGCTCAACCCCATGCGCCAGGATGGAGTGAGTGTTTGGGTAGCTCGCAGATGTATCGCGCGGCTTAAACAGCATCTCGCAGTCTAAGATCCAAGCTTTCGCTTGACGATCTAGCACGA
>CAYWLO010000115.1:0-9803 GCA_964459035.1 uncultured Polyangiaceae bacterium
ACGAGGGGGAGAGCGACTTGGGCCTGCGCCTAGAGGGCGAGCAGTTGGCCGCAGGTGTGCGCTTTTTGCAGATTGCGCAGGAGGGGACCTACGACGTTGTGGTGGGTAACCCGCCCTACCAAGGTACAAGCAAGATGGCCGAGACTCGCTACTACGAGAAGAACTACCCCGAGGCGAAGATTGATCTGCTCGCGGGATTCTACATTCGGGGTACGGAACTTTGTCGCCCCGGGGGAGCTTGTGGATTTATCACTACCTCCAATTGGATGTTCCTTTCAGAATATCGAAAATTCCGTGAAAGCATGACCAGGCACGGGCTGACGCTTCTGGCTGATTTTGGGAAGTCAGCATTTACTACCGGCGGAACCCTTATCTCAACGTGCTCAGCCATATTTGCGTCGGGGCGTTCCAACGTGCAGTCTGTAGCAATACGGCCGCACTCACCTGAAGAAGTGACCCGTGATGCGGGACAACCATACCGAACCTGGGCGGGCTTGCTTGGTCAGCGCGGGCGGTTTGAGTTTGACGTGGCGAAGCTGGCGGGCATTGAGGGCACGCCCTTGGTTTATTGGTGGGATGAGGAGTTTCTTGAGGAGTATGTGAAGGCACCGAAATTGGGCGAGGTCGCTCCCGCCAAGTTTGGTGCGAATACCGGGAATAATACTAGGTTTCTCAGGGTGCCCTGGGAGGTCCGGCTCGAATCATGGGGTATTGGCAAGGGGGCCAGATGCGCTTGGGCGCCATACATCAAGGGGGCCAAAGGACTGTGCTGGTTTGAGCCGTTACGCACTCTCGTTCGTTGGGATGGCGCCTCACTCGAACTCTCAAATAGTGTAGTGCACCACTATGGGGAGGCTGGCCTGCATTGGAAGTTATCGAATAGTGATGTCTATTTTGTGCAAGGGGTGGCTTTCTCGATGATTGGGGCCTCGGTGACCTCGCGTTATCATCGTTACCCATCCGTCATTGGCGATAAGGGATCGTCCACATATTCCGAAGAGCCGGCCAAGGCTTTGTGTTCAATGAACACAATCAATTCTAGGGAGGTATTGGTCTCACTTAATCCGACCGTGAGCTTTCAGGTCGGCGATATCCTGCGATTGCCATTTCTCGACGTGCATGGCGCGGACAAGATAATTGAGATCATCGATGGGGCCTTCACCCAACATGAATCCCACCGGGAACCCTCCGTAGAATTCAAACAACCAGGCCCCTCCCCCTGGCGCTACGCTCAAGATTGGGCCCAACGCTCGGTGGACCGCCCCAAGGGTGAGCCGCTGCCCCCATATGAAGAAGAACTCGACGCACCTGACGCAACCACGTTTGTTTCCTTTGCCATTGGAGTTGCACTCGGGCGTTTTGGACAAAGTGGCGAGGGTATTTTGGATCTCACTTTGCACTCATCTATTGCTGAGTCGGGTGCAGGCGAACCTGAATGCAATGGGACTGACTCGAAGGCTCTGTTGAGTGCAGGTGCCGCCACTCAGACCGGGGCCAAAAACGCAAAATCATGGCAGAATGCACTAAAATCGTCTGAAATTGAAGAAAAAGTGCAATTTACCACTACTTTATCAAAGACTGAGAAGGGTGGAGGTGATCTCGTCCACGGTGGACGAGATCACTCGGAGGCAGAGGGTGGTCTTGAGGTGCCGAATATTGAGCCCTCACCCTTGCCTGTTGGCCAGGAAATTCTCCCCGGGGGTATTCTCTTTGTGTCGGCGGCGCTCAACGTGGAGGACAGTCTTCAACATCCGGCGGCTGGCCGTATTGAGGCTGCTTGGGCTGAGCAGTCGAGCGCGATTGTGGACGCGAAAAAGAAGACGTCTCTGAACGAATGGTTGCGGAAAGACTTTTTTGCTTATCACAAAAAGCTCTACGAAAATCGGCCCATCTATTTTCCGTTGAGTAGTTCGGGTAAGAACTTTGTCGCTTGGGTGAGCATTCATCGTTGGCAAGACAATACGTTGCAATCGCTTCTCGCCAATCACCTGCACCCCACACGTGAAAAGCTCCAAGGCGAAATCAACGACCTCAACGCCGCGCGCGCCAGCAGTGACAAGAAGGCCAAGGACGCGGCTGAAAAGCAGTACGCCAAGAGCCAGAAGCTGTTCGAAGAGCTGGAAGACTTCATCAAAGACGTGACCCAATGCGCTGAAAAAGGAGCCCCGCCCACAGACTCCAAGTGCACACCGCGTGAAGTCGACGACCGTTTCAAGATGGATCTTGACGACGGCGTCATGATCAACTCTGCCGCCCTTTGGCCGCTACTTCTCCCCCAGTGGAAGGACCCCAAGAAGTGGTGGAAGGAACTCTGCTGTGCTCAAGGTCGTAAGGACTACGACTGGGCGCATCTCTCTGCTCGCTACTTCCCCGAGCGCGTGGACGCCAAGTGCAAAGAAGACCCCAGCCTAGGCGTGGCCCACGGATGCTTCTGGAAATACCACCCCGCCAAAGCCTTCGCCTGGGAACTGCGACTGCAAGACGAGATAGGGCCGGAGTTTACGATTGATGAAGGCTGGTCCCCTGGCGATGGCACCGTGATTGGCGATGATTCGGGGGTTGGCTCTGCCGGTGCCTCAAACAAACACCGCAAGAACTTTCTCCGTGATCATCCGGACGAAGTGACTGAAATCCAGGCTAAAGAAGAGACTCGCCGGGAGCGGAATCGTAAGAAGGCCGAGAAAGACGCTAGCAAGAAGACCGGGGCTGATTCTGGTAGCTTTGAGTTGAGGAATTGACAATGTACCTGAAAGAGCTGCAGCTAAATAGGTTTCGCTCGTGTGAGGAAACGACAGTTCATTTTCACGAGCATTTAACGATTCTTGTGGGCGAGAACAACGGAGGGAAGTCGAACATCATCGACGCGCTCCGACTGTGCACGCAGCCACTGAGTGATAGGCGAGACCGATATTGCGAGGACGAGGATGTGCGTCGGGGTTCGAGTGAGTCTAGCTTTGAGCTCAAGGCGCTGTACGGGGGCTTGAGCCCTACTCTTCAGGGACTTCTTCTCTCTGCGGTCCTCAAAGTGGGGGAGGACGAAGCGTGTCTCGGGCTCAAGTACGAGGCGAGGTCAGCAACTCATCCGCGAGGACGGACGACCCGTTGGGCTGGGGCGCACAAGGGCAATGAACCCGAGAAGGGCGTTGCCGAACATATTCGACACGTCTACCTACCCGCCCTGAGAGATGCTCAGCGTCAGCTTGGCTCGGGAAATCCAGCCCGCGTTCTTGCACTGCTAAAGAACTATGTGGATCCATCCGAGGAAGAAGCCTTTCTGCTGGCCATCAAGCGGCAGAGCGGGGGCACCAACAAACTGGGCGAGATCAACAAAGACATATCTGCCAACCTTGAACAGTTGACTGATGGTGTTCGGAAGCAGGCTGCCGAGATGGATTTTCATTCGGAGACGCTTACGGACGTGGCTCGTGACCTCCAGTTTCGCCTCGCGGATCACGGGCAGGATTTAACGGAAATCGCCGCTTCAGGACTGGGCTACGCCAATCTGCTTTACATGGCGACGGTCATGGTGGAACTAGAGCGGGCGAAAGACAGTGATCTGACCATCCTCCTTGTAGAGGAGCCAGAGGCACACCTGCACCCGCAACTTCAAGCGATGGTCCTTGAGTTTCTTTTAGAGCAGGCAAAGAAGTCGTCGAAAACGATAGTTCTTCCCGATGAGCCAGAGGGACGCGTGCAGGTAGTTGTCACCACGCATTCACCCAACCTTTCTGCATGGGTGTCGCCCGAGCATATCGTCGCGCTGCGCTCCGCGTGCGAGGCTCAAACACCCTCCGCAACCCACGCTATCGCAGTTCGAAAGCTCGGCTTGAAGCCAAAGGAGATCGGTAAAATTGGGCGCTATCTTGACGTGACCCGGTCGTCTCTGCTGTTTGGGCATCGTGCTCTCCTAGTGGAAGGGATAGCAGAAGCCCTTCTCCTGCCCGTGATCGCTCGTTTCTGCATACTGGCCGGAAAGGCTGCAGATTGGAGAGTCTTCAAAGGAACCGCCCTTGTGGCGATCGATGGGGTCGACTTTAAGCCGTACATATCGGTCCTCGCGAGGACACATTGCGGTGCTCGTATTGCAGACCGAGTGGTTGTGATTACTGACGGCGATCCCGAGGTGGCGGGCGACCGGAAGGAGGGCTTAGAGAGTTACGCCAAGGAGATTAAGGCAGGGGGGGTGGTTGAGGTATTTCAGAACGAGCGAACACTCGAGCACGAACTAATCGAGGCAGGGAACCTTGGCATCATGAAGTTGGCGTTTCTTGATGTGCATCCTAGGTCAGAGCAAGATTGGGTGGATAAAGTGGATGGCGTGGCGCAGGGAAAACAGGCTGACGCACTGCTTGCGCTCATGAAAGCGAAGAGAACGAGAAAAGGGGACCTCGCCCAAGCTCTTGCGCAGCAGATCCAGGCTGACCCAACCACCTTCAAGACTCCCCAATACATTCAGGATGCGATTCTCAGGGTTGTGGGCTGAAGATGATGTTGACCGAACTTACTGACGCGCAGGCGGACTTCGTGCGACACGCGGACGGGGTTTGCGTTGAGGCATGTCCCGGTGCAGGCAAAACCCACGCCATAGTTGGTAGACTCGCTCGGCTACTGACTGAGACTGGTTCTAGGAGGGGCGTAGCAGTCCTCTCGTTCACCAACGCAGCTCGTGATGAGCTTCTACTGCGTTGTCGCGAAAGCGGTCTTGGGGATATCAGTAAGGTGCCGAATTACATCGGCACCGTGGACAGTTTCATAAATCAGTTTGTGTTTTCGCCCTTGGTTAGGGAGGAGCTCCCTGAGTCGCCACGAGTCGTGGATAGTTGGGATAGAATGGGAGTTCGTATTACCCCTCGAGGGATCAATCTTCGAGGGGCGGTTATCGGACTGGACAAGTTTTGCCCCAAAAAGCACACGATTCCTGAAGCGAAATTGAACCAGCAAATCCGGTCTCTATTTGAAGCCAATCAGAAGACGTTTGAGCTAAGCGCCAGGCTTCGTCGCAATGGGCTGTGGAAGAATGGTTACTTCAGCGCAAGTGATGCACGATACATCGCGCGCGAACTCTTGGACAAGCCGAAGGGGAAGGCTCTGGGAGCAGTCTTGGAAAGGCGGTTTCTTGAGGTGATTATCGATGAGGGACAGGACAGCAATCCGGAGGACCTGAAGTTATTTCGTTGGCTTCAGAAGAATGGCGTTCGGGTGACGTTTGTGTGTGATCCCGACCAGGCAATCTACGCATTTCGTGGCGTGAGTGTGGAGAGCATTCGTACCTTTCAGGGGGAATATTCTCACGCACAGCAAATTAGACTCACCAGCAATTTTCGCTCATCGGGGGCCGTTTGCGATCTAGCGGCGACCCTTCGTAGTGGTCGGGGAGCTGATAAGGCTGCGGGAAGTTACCGAGACGTCACGCACCCAATTGGTATCGTCACCTATGCTTCAGCCCTTGACGCTCGCGTCGGAGAAGAGCTGCGCAGGCAGATTGACGCACGAGGATTTCAGCCCGAAGACGCCATTGTCTTATCGCACGGGGCGAAAGATGGTCCTCTTGCCTTTGGTCGGCGACACAGCCGTGCCAGCGTACCGACCAATAATCTAGGAGCACTCGCGCACGCGGTCTCCAACTTTCGAGCGACTCAGCAAGTGAGCGATGCACGCATGTCGGCTGTGCGTGCTATTGAAGGAATGCTCTTAGAGCTGGTCGGTAAGGGGAAGCACAAGGAACCGCTTACCCAGCTTAAGGAAATGGAGAATGCCTCTCGGGTGCTTCGACGCCAAGCCTCTCAAGTGCTGAGTTCCTTGTCGCATGGACCTGAAGTGTCGCCTACGGCGTGGAGGGCGAGGGCACTCGAAACATTCGGTACATTGGCGCTGGCTCTGCCGAAGGGAAAGAGTCTAAAGACTTTTCTTCGCCAACCCCCCAAGGACTCCTGGTTTGAGCTTCTCACTGAAGGGGGGGGCAGTGAGATTCGTTGCTCGACAGTGCATCACGCGAAGGGGCGGGAGTATGACGCCGTGTGTGTGGTGCTTCCGAGCGGAAAGAACACAGATGAGCTGATCGATAGTTGGGTATCTGACATCGAAGGGGATAGCGAATCACTACGCGTTCTTTACGTGGCGGTGACAAGGGCAAAACAGTTTGTTCAGCTCGCGTTGCCGGCCAAACATGCCGACCGCGTCATGACATTCTTGGAAGACGCGGATTTGCAAGTCGACCGTGTTGATATCGGGAAGAGCACTGTGAGAAAGAGCCGGAAGAAAGCCGGGACCGAGTGAGTGAACACCCAGACGAGGCAACACAAATTCGCGCGAAGGAAGACGAGATCCACAAGCGCAATCATAAGACGGCTGAAAAAGGTGCCGCTACTCGGACCGGGGCTGATGGCGAGTGCGCGACTTTTGAATTAGAGAGATGACGCTAGCATTGGCGTCTGAAAGTAAAAAATGGCAAAACTATTGGGAATTAGAATTCAAAATTTTCGCTCATTGAAAGACGTGTCGATTGGGCAATGCAAGTACGCGCAAGGTGAGGCACTCCCGCCGCTTGCGTGCTTTGTTGGTCCCAATGGCTCCGGTAAATCTACCATTTTGGATGCCTTTGGATTTATCGCCCAATGTTTGAGGGACGGGGTTGAAAGCGCTTGCGATGATTCGGGGCGAGGTGGTTTGGAGAGGCTTCTTACCCGAGGCGAGGCCGGTCCTATCAAGTTTGAACTCTTCTTTGACGACGGCGCAGCCGACCGTCCAATCGTCTATGAAGTGCACATCGGCGAGAAGGACGGCGTACCGTCGGTAGGGGTGGAAACACTGCGCCAACGTCGAAAAGGGGAACACCGTGGAAAGCCCTATTACTTTCTCAAACTCATGAACGGGAAGGGAAAGGTATGGAAGGGAACATACAGCGGCTTGGCTGCAGATTCGAAGAACTCTGAAAAGGTGGCTCTCGCAGATACGAGTCAATTGGGTATCGCGGCGCTCGGAAACCTCGATAAACATCCGCGAATTGTGCGAGTGAGGGAGTACATTGAAAATTGGTACCTTTCGTACTTCGTTCCCGATGCGGCTCGCCGTTTACCCGTTGCGGGTGCTCAGCGATGGCTGGACCGGACAGGGTCAAACGTGGGGAATGTGCTGCAGTATTTCAAACGACAGTATCCTAACGAGTTTAAGAAGATCTTGAAGGAGATTGCTGCGGCAATACCTGGGATCAAAAAAATTACGCCTGTGGTGAGTCAGGACAAACGATTGCTGCTCAAGTTTGACGAGCGCGGCTATTCCGATCCGTTTTTTCAGAGCAGCATGTCCGACGGCACCCTGAAGATGGTGGCCTATGCCGTGCTCCTTGCCGATCCCGAGCCGCGCCCCTTCTTAGGCATTGAGGAGCCAGAGAACGGACTTTACGTGGAGCTGATTGAGGAGCTGGCACGAAAACTTAATGAATACGCGGAGAGCCCCAAGGTGACGACTCAGATCTTGGTGACCACCCACTCCCCCTATTTTGTGGACGCGCTCTTACCTTCGCAAGTCTGGTTTGTTGACAAAGGCGATGACGGTTACACCCGAGTACGATGCACCCAAGAGATGCCCCACGTTCAAGAACTCGTGAACGAGGGTATTCCTTTGGGTTCCCTTTGGTACAGTCGACATTTTACTGACGGTGGCGGCGCATGAAGGTGCATGTGTTGGTCGAAGGCACTTCTGAAAGGGAGTTTTTTGATCGATGGGGACCGCGTTGCAATTCAGACTTGAAGTGGAAAATTCATCCCCACCAAGGAAAAGGCACCTTTGCCAGTGCAATGAAGAAAAATCCGAACCCGCGAAGACGCGGGCTTCTTGACCAATTGCCGCGCAAGCTCGCAGGTTGGGCGAAGGGGTTTGACCGCTCTCAAGAGAAGATATTAGTTGTTTTGGATACAGATGCTGACTCAATCGGAGAGGTTCGACTTCAATTTGAAGAACTTGTTCAAGGGGTAGATGAATGTCCACCCGTTGAGTTGGTTCTGGCGACTGAAGAATTGGAAGCTTTCTATTTGGGAGATTTGGCGGCTCTGAAGAGGGCTTATCCTCAACATGATGCGAAGATGGCGAAGGCTTATGTTCCGGATAGTGTTGTCGGAACCTGGGAGTTGTTTGGGGCAATCATTGGTGACGGCGGCGGTCGAAAGGTTGAGTGGGCAAAGACACTGGGTGGTAAAACTGTTGCGCAAAAGACGCCCCGCAAAAGTCGCAAGGCGAAGGCCGCCTCTCCGCAGGATGCGTCGGGACGCCGCAGGCGATGAGGGGGTCTTGTGGTAAAATTCTCGGTTTTGGACCGGCAGCTTCCTTTAATGGAGTAGTTTCACGCGCGCGAAACACGGTACAAGAAGGAAGCGAAAATCATGATAGATAAGCCGGCGACGGCCTTCGCCTGGGAAGTCATCGAAATCCGCGTCAAAGAAGAGACCCGCCGTGAGCGCAATCGCAAAAAGGCCGACAAAGATGCCCTTGAGAAGGACGAGGCTGATTCTGGTAGCTTTGTGTTGAGGAATTGAACCCATGCTGACGAATGAGAAAATTGTAGCCCTGGCCCTCGACATGGAATCGGATCGTGTCGAGCGCAAAGAAAGTTTTGCGGGCAGTATGCGAAGCAAAGTTGCTCAGGCGATGTGTGCGTACTCCAACGATCTTCCGGAGAACCATGGCGCGGGATTGGTCATCATAGGCATGAAGGATGATGGCTCCTCGGCTGGAACGGCCATTACGGACGAGCTGCTTTTGAACCTGGGGGCAATTCGCAGTGATGGAAAGATTCTTCCGTTGCCAACGGTTGTCGTCAAGAAGGTGACAATTTCTGGCTGCGACATGGCGGTGGTCGTAGTCGAACCGTCAAAGGATACCCCGGTTCGTTACGACGGGCGTGTTTGGATCCGGGTTGGGCCCAGGCGGGCCGTTGCCAGTCGGGATGAAGAGCGGATCCTCACTGAAAAACGACAATCTGGAGATCTCGCTTTTGACCAGCGACCCATGAGTGGTCCAGTGCTGGCTGACCTTGACATGGAATTTTTTAGGGGAAGTTACTTGCCTTCGGCTGTGAGTGCTGAGGTACTCGCGGAAAATCATCGCTCGTTGGAACATCAAATGCGGGCGTTGCACTTGCTTGCTCCCTCCGGGAATCCGAATGCTGCTGCCGTCTTGCTCCTTGGAAAAGATCCAAGAGTTTGGCTCCCGAGCGCCTACGTGCAGTTCGTTCGCTTTGACGGCCTCGACATGACGGCTCCAATTGTCGATCAGAAGGAACTTACGGGCAGACTCGATACCGTGCTGCGCCAGGCAGAAGACTTAGCTCACCTCAACATTCGGAGCGCGACCAAGATAGAAGGCGAGGTGACGGAACGACGTCGATCGGACTACCCGATTGCTGCACTTCAACAGCTGCTCAGAAATGCTGTGATGCACCGGAGTTACGAAATCCAGTCGCCGATTCATTGGTACTGGTTCGAGGATAGGATTGAGATTCATAGCCCTGGCGGCCTGTACGGACGGGTGACCCCTGAAAACTTTGGGCGCACACCCGGAGCAACTGATTACCGAAACCAGGTGATTGCGGAGGGGCTCAAGGTGACGGGGTTCGTGCAGCGTTTTGGTATGGGGATCCCTCTTGCGCGGCAGCGATGTCAGGAGAACGGGAACCCCGAGCCAGAGTTTGAGTTTCAACCATCTGCTGTTCTTGCAATCGTTAGACGAGCCGTCGTTGAGAAAACACCATGAAGACAGTCGCATTTTTTAACAACAAGGGCGGGGTCGGTAAAACGTCGCTTGTTTAC
>CAYWLO010000116.1:0-9681 GCA_964459035.1 uncultured Polyangiaceae bacterium
TTTTGTCTCATGGGTACCAAAACCCGGCACGAAGTTCCGACCTTTGGTACTAGTAAATGTCAGGCTTGGTTTCTTTGTTTTCGCAGTGTTGTCGGCGCCCTTTGCTCTGCGCAGTTGTCGTCTTAGGGAGTAGCGGAAGCGCGTTGGCCTCCAGCACGACTGCCTGTTGCACCGCCCCCTCTAGTTACTGCGCTGACGTGAGCCCCCTCTCGGGTGCAGATGTATTGGTGAACAAAGAACACGCTTCGAGTAAGATTCTCGGTTGTTGGAAAGACGAGGATCAGGGGGCAGTTGTCGAAGTTACACAAAAAAACGGTGTATTTGTGGGCCGGCTCATTTCCACACCTCATAGGGAAGTGAAGCTGGGCATTGCAATATTTAGGGGATTGAAGTTCGATGCCGCTGAGAATCGTTGGGTCGGCAGGGTGTACGCACCCCGCCGTGACTCCACTTACAATGCTACCTTTCAGGTGAAGGGGAATATTCTAAAAATGAAAGTTACCTTTGGGTTACTTTGGAAAAATGTAAAGTGGTACCAAGTGAGCTAACTTGAGATTTCTCTTTCGCTCAGCGAGTGATGGTGATTGTCGTGCCTGGCCCGAATGCTTTTGAGGCGCCCACGCCGTACCAATTTTTAGGGATATGAGGCTCCGTAAACGCGAAAAGCCGCGCACCATCTAGGGGGGAAACATTGATGCATCCTCCACTCATGGGCTCACCAAAGGACTCGTGCCAATAGGCCACATGAATGGCGAATGGTTGTTGAAAATACATCGCGTAGGGTACATCGGCGATCCAAAACTTTCGATGCTCTGTTTGCTCGGGACTCATGTCGTCGGTGCGGTGCTTAAACTGGATCCTATAGGTGCCTAGGGGGGTGGTACGCGATTGCAACGGGCTTTGGCCCGGTTGGGGTGTTCCGCCAATACCCGGTGATGCCAAAGTGGCGAAGACGGGCGCGCCATTGAAGTAGGAAACGAGCGTACCTTCGCGAATTCGAAAGTGGAGCCACTTTTTGTGCGTTCCGGCCCGCAGTTTCGCAGGAGGCACCTTTTCTTCGGCGACAAATAGATAGGAGCGGGGAAGCCAGGTACCTGTAGCCGTTTGAAGGAGCTGCGTTCCGCCAATGATGACGACCGCTCCGCTGAGTTCGAGCGGGATTCGTGGCTCATGCCATTGTTGATTGGTGATGAGGCAGTCTTGATTGAGGGCTAAGGGATGAACTTTTAGCTTTCCCCTAGTTGTCGACGACTTCTCTTGCTTTTCTTGTCCCGTAGGGCGCTGGCTCCCTGAGCACTCAGAGGAGTTTTTTAAGGAAAACGAGCGTGTTCGTTTGCGCGGCCATGCGAGAGGTAGCCGTCGCTTGGTCTGAGAAAGTTCGACACCGGCGAAGCGCGATTGCTTGAAGAGACGAAATCTTTCTGCGGGAACTAAGGTTCCGTCTGCACTCTGCAAGTAGGAGCGCCCGGAATCCTTGAATGCAGAGGTCACCGCGAGCATTGAACCAAAGGGTACATTACGGCGAACGAGTCTTTGCTCTTTTCTCCTTGAGATCGAACCCTCGCTGATTAGATAGTTGGGAGCTGACTCAAGAGGCACATCTTCGTATGTGATTAATTCTTCGTGTCCTTTCCAATGAGGCGGCAGGGGGATGGTTCGAGCACGACCAAACACACGTTCCTTCCCTTGCCATTCGGGAGTCGTCGGAACACGTCGGTACGAAGGACTCCCCATGGAGAGCACATATTCAAAGGGATAGGCACCCTCGCGAGGCGCAAGCATCGCCATATTTTTTGAGTATCTAGTTGGGCTGAGGCTCGCGTGTCGGTCAAGACATACGAAACCAGCTGGCTCGACCGCGTACCAGCCTTTGCCACAACCTTTGCGCACGCGTTGCTGAACGGGGTTGCCCTCATGACTGCGCAAGGCAACTGACTGTCCGCCACGCAAGTAGCCGATGGGGGCGGGATCTCGTTGGGGTTTGGCGTATATCCATACCAAGAATGAATCGGCGTAAATACGTGGTTCTTCGGTAGGTGGAGCCGGGTCTACCGTCTGCGCTCGACTTTCTGCGACAGCGAAGAGCAGGGGCAGTAAAAAGACGACTTGAACTGCACGCAGCCAGGGCCTGGCTCTCAATTTGTGGAAGTAAAATGTCGCGAGGCGACAAGGTTGGCTGGAAAGTGACGACATGAGTGAGGTAAAAAAGAGGAGGCCCTGGATTTTTCACACGTTAACCCGTGATTCTTGAGGGGGAAACCTCGCAGGCTTGTTGTCCTAGCGGACGGTGGCTACGAGAGAGATACATGCCTGAATTGAACGACGAAACTCGACTTTCTGAGGACGAATCGCGATTTTTGGAGGGCAGCGCTCATGTCGATGAGCAGAAATTCGAGAGAGTTTTTCGTCCAAAGATTTTGGATGATTTTGTTGGTCAACAAAAGCACAAGGAAAATCTCAAGGTCTTTGTGCAGGCGGCTAAAAAACGGGATGAACCATTGGACCATGTCTTGCTCTGTGGGCCACCTGGGCTGGGTAAAACCACTCTTGCCCATATTATGGCCGCTGAAATGGGAGTGAATCTTCATCTCTCGAGCGGTCCGGCAATTGAGCATAAAGGGGTTCTTTCTGGCTTACTCACTCGCCTTGAAAAACATGACGTGCTCTTCATCGATGAGATCCACCGCATGAGCGCTCCGGTAGAAGAAGCTCTCTACCCCGGTATGGAGGACTTTCGCATTGATGTCATGATGGGTGAGGGGGCATTCGCCGAGAGCATTCCTCTTGATATTAAACCATTCACATTAGTGGGCGCGACGACTCGAACTGGTTTGTTGACCAAGCCATTGCAGGAACGTTTTGGTGTCACTTTGCGTTTGGACTTCTATCCTCCCGAAGACTTGGCCAAGATCATCATGAGAAGCGCTCGCCTTTTGGGAGTGCCCTGCAATGAAGAAGGGGCCCTTTCTCTCGCTCATCGGTCTCGTGGGACACCCCGAGTCGCCAATCGCTTGATTCGTAGAGTTCGAGACTTTGCCGATGTACGGGGCAGTGGTAAAATTGACAGAGAAATCGTCGAGTATACTTGCGAACGCTTGGAGGTGGACGCAGCTGGGCTCGATGTGATGGATCGTAGACTCCTGCGCATGTTGATCGAAACCTATGAGGGGGGACCTGTAGGTATTGAGACTTTGGCCGCGGGGCTAGCCGAGGCTCGTGATACGGTGGAGGACGTCTACGAGCCTTATTTGCTGCAACAGGGGTACCTGGCTCGGACTCCACGAGGGCGTATAGCGACTCGAAAAGCCTATGAACTCTTGGACATTGAGTCCGTCGGTAAAAAGTCCGGCGGGCAAGCTGATCTATTTTGAACCCAGTGAATTTACCGTTCAGGACTGGGCAATTCTGAATTGAGTTGAGCCGTTGCGTCGCGCTGAATGAGTGATTTTCTCAGGAGTTTGTGGAGATCGATAGCTCAGTATAACTTGAGTTTCTGGTGTAAAACTCCACCGGAAGGTGAATCGTGAATGTCGAGCCCGTCCCGAGGATACTCTTTGCGTGAATCGTGCCGCCGTGCATTTGCACCAGGCGTCTACAAATAGATAGCCCCAACCCAGTGCCCGTTTGTTGAGAATTATTTGACTCAGCCTGTCGAAATTCCTCAAATATAGCGTCCAATTGGGCCTCGGCAATACCAGGGCCCGTATCGCTGACTGTGATGACTATATCTTCCTCGTTTCGAAAAACCTTCAGACCGACGGTGCCTTGAGACGTAAATTTGATAGCATTACCGATGACATTGCTCAGCACTTGCCTCATTCGGCGTTTGTCTGCGTAGGCAGTGGTTGCCTCTGGGTCATGGGGAGTATCGAGGAGTATTGTGAGGCCCTTTTGAGTTGCAGTAATACGCGCCTCCTCGACTACATCAAATGCGATTTGGGCAATGTCCACTTGCTCTCGACTTAAACTAAATTCTCCCGACTCGAGAGCGCTCAGGGCGAGAATATCATCAATCAATGAACGGAGGTGTTCGCCGCTGGTGCGAACAATGGTGATATTTTCTCTTGATTCATCGGAGAGTGGCCCGTCAATTTCGTGGAGAAGTACGTCAGCAAAACCCAATATTGTATTAAGAGGTGTGCGCAGCTCATGACTAAGAGCAGAGAGAAATGCGGAACGATCCCGTTCGAAACCCTTCGCCTCTGTTAAATCTTGGCGATAGGCGCGTTCCGCAGCCTGAAATCGTTCGAGAAGGGTATTGAATGAAGCCGTCAGTTGGCCCACTTGGTCGATTGTACGTACCGAGATAGCTTTAGAATGCGTGGGGCCAGTGGTCTGAGCCATTGAAACAATCGCATCACGAACAAATACGACATCGGAATGCACATTACGCGCTAACGTCCAGCCTACAAAACCGGCGGCGACGAGGAGCACGAGCGCAAATGCCACCATGGACGATACGAGGGCGCTTTTTTGCTTAGAGATATCCGGTAGGGGAGAAAAGACGAAGAGCCGAGTTGTGTCTGCGTGCAAAGAGGAGGAGTTGTAGAGATATTCTTGTTCAAAAATGAGCAAGCTCCCCCCGTCGGAGGCAAGCTCATTGAGCTGAGAAAAGGAGAGGGGTTGGCGCGGCGCCGCGTTGCGAACAATGCCCTGCGAGTCGACCAACAAGAGAACGCAGGCGCAATTGTTTGCCGCTCGCTCCATGAGCAATTGTCTTTCTGGGGCTGGTGTCTTTTTTACTCGCGGAGCGAAGGATTTACTGATGGCACTTACCTGAAAATTCGCCGAAGCACGTGCGTGGCGAGACAGGTCTGCAATGCCTAATATGGTTGAGACCAAGGTGAGGGCAGCGCCTAGAAGCACTACGGTGGCAGGAGCAACTAGGGCGAATGGAATTGGGCGTTTTGAAGCCATTGCTTAGGCCCCGTCTGCGGCTGGTTTAAAGTCATGGGCAAGGCGCCCGTACACAATGTGGTCAAGCCATCTACCAAGAACCATCTCGGCGTCGCGCGCCTTGCCTTCTTCTTGAAACTGGAGACGCTCGGCTACGCGGCGGCTAGGTAAGTTCTCAACAGCTGCGGAGCAGCGAATACGATGTAGGTGCATCTGTGCAAAGGCATAGTTTACAACTCGCCCCGCTGCTTCTGTCATGAGTCCTTGCCCTTGATGAGCAGGATGGAGCCAATAGCCAAGATCGCAGCTACGGTGCGCTTTTAAGATACTTTCAAGAGAGACCACCCCTATCAAATCGGGCTGGTTACGGTACCGAAGGGCAAAGCGCAAGGCCGTTCCTCTATCCCAGTCAAATTCACATGCCTCTACGTAACGCTTGCAACTCTCAAGAGTTACTTTTTGTGGGACCCAGGGTAACCAGGGAGCGAGACACTCGCGAGAAGTCAAAACTGCACGGTAGAAGCGTTGGGTACGATTGCCTTCAAGGGGTTCTATCACGAGGCGCTCACTAAAAAGTGGGCACCTTTGCAATTGCAATCTCGCCGGAAGCCGAACGGGTTGGCGAGCAGCCGATAGTTCGTCGGCCATCGGTGGTCAGGGGCTTCCGTGAGGGGTGCAATGGGCGCGGGCGACAAATATTTCTAGATGTCCTGCTTCAAAGTCTCTCCACGCGATGAGCCACTCTCCTTCACCGGCTCCTGCGACGAGGCTCGGGGTGGGTTGAAAACCACTGACTCGACTAATTACGCTGGGCTCCCCAATTCCATCGCGATCAACTGGCGTAATAAAGAGTCGGTCTCCTGCGAAATAGGCGATGGCAGCATTCCCTTGGGCGTCGCGAGCAATAATGGGACGTTTGCCTTTGGAAGAAAATTCTCGGTGCCAGAGGGGAGCATCCGCGCCAGCGGGAACGAAGCCAGCATAGGCCCCGCCTGCTTCATCATCCCAAACGACGAGGCAACCTGCTTTGTCACAGGTCATACTAGGACGAGCTTGGCGTGGTTCTATTCGAAGAGTCACACTCTGCCCGGCGAATAAGTCTACGTCGGTTGCCTGAGGCACCCCTCCTTTCAATTCTTTCGAATTGAGGGGAATGCGTAGGAGGCGAATTTCGCTGGTCTTGCCCGTGAGAAAGTGCCTATAAGTTATGAAAAGATGAGAGCCGAAGACTCGTGCAAATGGTTGAGTGGCATCTCCTTGTAGGAGCGACGTTAGTTGAACGGGTTGACCGGTTGGGGTGAGCTCTGGATCCAAGTGTCGAGCAACAATGGAGGCTCGGCCGGTACTGGGGGATTTTTGACTCCACACAGCAAGGAGTCGCGACCCAGGCAAGACTGCCAAGGTTGGAAAATACTTGTCTCGCCTTTTGTTCTGAGAGAGAAGCTGTGATGGTGTACGAATGCGCCCATCTCCCTGTAGGGCCCGCATGTAGACCCCAGGCTTTGCATCACCCGAGTCCCAGTACAAAGTAGCGAACCCCTTGGACAGGCGCGTAAGCTCTGGGTGGATAGCGTTCGTTGCTTCTGGAGTGGCATTGCGTACAGGTCCAACTCTGCGGAGAGAATCGTCCAGTAAAGCACTGTAAACGTTGCGACGTTTGGGATCTTGATGCGAGTCTGTCCAAACTGCTAAAATCCCGTTTTCGCCAAGGGCAATTCGTGCATGGGAGGCGGGCCCAGTAGCGGTGAAAGGGCGAGGTCGGCCGATGCCAGCAAGGCGGCAAGCTCCAGAATCTTCTAGGGCGACCTTTGCGTGGCGAATGAGCGTGCCTGCAACATTGGGGCTCTCCCCTAGAGCTGTTTTGAGGGTCTTGATGGCGTCCTCATGCTGATCAGAGCGAAACTGTTTTTGCGCCCGGTTGATGAGTTCTGAGCCCGGCCCCTTCTCGGCGGGTTCTTTAAGCTCTTTCGTTTCGTTGATAGTGGCTTGCAGATTGGTTGTTTCTGAGGCCCTTTCGCTGGGCGCTGCAGGGTTCAGGACGTAGAGCCAAAATGTATACGCAGAAAAAACGCAGAGGGATGAAATGGTCAGCCATGCAATAGCTCGGCCTGTTGTGCCCCCTGGTGCAAGTTCGGAAGCATCCCCTAGGGGAGCGCCGGTCAGTTGTGGGGCAGGGTCAGGAATCTCGTAGTAACTTGATTGAGCTAGGGGATCGACAGAGGAAACAGGTTCGCCTTCGACTGTTAGAGCTACCTCTAGGGTATCGATAAATTCCCTGCCCGTTTGAAAACGCTGATTGAGATCAGGGTTGAGAGCTCGTTCAAACCACGCGTTAAAAGTTTCGGGGAGATCAGGACGGTAAGTGCTGGGGTTGGGTAGTTGACCTCGGGCGATCTGAGCGAGAATCATGGCAACGCCTTCTTGAACGTCCCAGACCGTGCGTCCTGTGAGGCATTCGTAGACGATGCAGCCTAGGGCCCAAAGATCGGCTCGATGATCGACCTCCCCCTGACCTCTTGCCTGCTCGGGGCTCATGTAAGCAGGAGTACCAAAAAGGGCTCCTTCTCGCGTGAGGCGTATATTTCTATCGTCTGCCCCGTCTCGGCCTTCGTAAAATTTAGCGAGTCCAAAATCGACGATTTTGGCGAGCAGCCTTCCCTCGGTATCGCGAGTAAGAAATATATTCTCTGGTTTTAGATCGCGATGCACCACTCCAGCCTGATGGGCTTTTGACAGGCCACGTACGATATGACGAAGCACTTTGAGGCAGGTAGTTATTTTAAGCTGCCTGATCCGCGTCATACGGTCATAGAGGCTTTCGCCGTCTAATAACTCCATAACGAGAAAGGGGCGCTCATGGTACATTCCCGAGTCGTATACCTCGCAAATATAGGGGCTATGAATAGCCGCGGCTGACCGTGCTTCGCGAATAAAACGTTCGCGGACAATGCGCGAAGCGATGAGTTCGGGAGAAAGAATCTTTACAGCAACGCGCTTGCCGATATCGATGTTTTCTGCCTCATACACGACAGCCATGCCTCCGCGACCAATCTCTTGGACTACGCGGAACTTTCCCTCCAAAATGGTGCCAGCGGGTACGTGAGAGCTAGGTGTATCGGACATCGAGTTGAGGCGCTGAGCCCGACTCGGACTCTAGACGCTGGACCCGTTCGCGCCAAGGGGCTGCGAACAGCCGCTAGGAGTAGTCTCTAAAATACTCTGTAGAAATGGTGGGGGCATCAGGCCCAGTCGCAATAGCTCTTGGAGGGGGTAAAATCGTCCTTCGTGGGCATCGACGCCTATTGGAAACAATCTGGAAACATACGGAGGGCTATTTCTCTTACTTGGGTCAGTAATGGGCTCATTTATTTAAGTTTTGTAGAACGTTTCAAAAGAAACGCGCTGCGTTACAGTGGGCACTCGTTGCTCTTTACTATTGCATTCTACCCTGGCCGTGGACGCCCGGGTGATTTTGCCGTCCTCTTTTTTGGGGAAATCGGCGGGAGATATCGAAATGAAGAAGGTCGAAGCGATCATCAAGCCTTTCAAGCTCGACGAGGTGAAAGACGCCCTCTCTGAGGTGGGAGTTCAGGGTATGACCGTCACCGAGGTAAAAGGTTTTGGACGAACGGGCGGTAAGAAGGAAGTCTATCGTGGCTCCGCGTACGTCGTCGACTTTGTTCCGAAGGTGAAAATAGAAATCGTCGTTTCTGACGAGTTGACTCACTCTGTTTTGGACGCGATCGAAAAGAGTGCAAAGACCGGGCGCATCGGCGACGGAAAGATCTTTGTCAGCCCCATTGACGAAGCCGTTCGAATTCGCACGGGCGAAAAGGGGGAGGACGCGATCTGATCGCAACGCTCTTTCGAACGAAAAAAGGCGACTACCTTGAGGGAGTCGCCTTTTTTTGTCTGAAGAAATGCTTCTTACTTTTTAGCGTTTCTTCGTGCGGGGCTCTTTTTAGCGCTGCTTTTCTTTGCAGGTGCTTTTTTCACAGAAGAGCTCGCTTTCGCTACAGTCTTTTTGGTGCCGAGTAGGTCTGCTGCGATTTTCTTTGCTCGTTTGGTATCTTCCCAAGGAAATTCCTTGCGACCGAAGTGACCGTACGCGGCCGTGGCACGGTAGATTGGACGAAGTAGCTTCAACTCTTTAATCAGAGAGGCTGGACGGAAATCGAAGTTCTTTTCGATGTAAGCTGCCAGAGTATCATCGTCGACTTTGCCAGTTCCAAAGGTGTCGACAAAGACGCCCATGGGTTGAGCGACACCAATTGCGTAGGCAACTTGGACCTCGCAGCGAGTTGCCACCTTTGCCGCGACAATATTTTTTGCGACGTAGCGCGCGAAGTAGCAGGCCGAACGGTCTACCTTGGAAGGGTCTTTTCCGGAGAAAGCTCCGCCGCCGTGGCGTCCCATTCCACCATAGGTATCGACAATGATTTTTCGACCGGTGAGTCCGGCATCGCCGCAGGGGCCGCCAATCACAAAACGTCCAGTGGGGTTGATGAAGTATTGCGTGTCCTTGGTGAGCATCTTTGCGGGGAGCGACTTTTTCACTACCTCGTTCATGATGTCCTTTACGAGCTTTTTATGGGCCACACCCTCTGCATGTTGGCTCGAAATCACGACATGAGTGATATGAGTGGGTTTGCCATTCTCGTAGGCAACCGTAACTTGGCTCTTTCCGTCGGGACGCAAGTAGGACAGTTTGCCGCTTTTACGTACCTTGGTGAGCTGAGCCGTCAGCTTGTGGCTGTACATAATGGGTGCAGGCATGAGCTCGGG
>CAYWLO010000117.1:0-9324 GCA_964459035.1 uncultured Polyangiaceae bacterium
CTTCGCGATCTACTCAACGACGAGCTCTTGGTTCGGGTGGGCAATGTGATGTCCCCAACTTCCTATGCTTTGTCCATTCAGGCTGGTTTGCGTCGAAATCTCGCCGATTTGCAGCGTCTGGTTCGCACGGGTGGAGCTTTTGATCCCGCTCATGCGGAGGGCACGCTGCGCGTTGCTGCCCCCGGGCACATGGCCGCTCTTATCGCCCCTGATCTCGTAGCGCGCATTGTAGAGAACGCGCCTGGCCTACGACTGCGCATCGAGCAATTGGACGCGGCTCGTATCATTGATGCAATCGGCGAGGGAGTCGATCTTGCGCTTGGACCTCTGCTCGATCTCGGGAGTGCGGTCGAAGGAACGCGTGTTTGGACCGATGACTTTGCCTGTCTCGTACGTCACGACCACCCCGACGTACCGGGCGATTCAATCAGTCTCGAAACATACCTGAGTTGCTCACACGTTGTGATCAGCCCGACCGGGCGCGGCGGCAGCTTGGTTGACGAACACCTGAGCGGTCACAAACGACGAGTCCTAGCAGAAGTCGAGTCGTTTCTTTTAGCGCCTGCAATTGTCGCGAAGACTCACTTAGTTCTTACCGCTCCACGAAGCGCTTTGGTGGCGGTAGAAGGAGATGCAAGAGTGAAAGTAGTCACTGCTCCTTTTGAGCTGCCTCCGCTCAAGATAGCGGCCTACTGGGATCCCTGCAGAACCCATGACGCACGTGTTCAATGGATTTTGCAGAGCGTGCGCGAGTCCTTAAAAAGTTAAAGAGCTTGGCTTGGGGCGCAGTCCGCAGTGGCTCCTCAAGCAGTAGCTCCTCAAGCAGAGGCGTAGGCTTGCACCCTGTTCTCCACTGACAGGAAAACTAGAACATATCTGTTCGAGCTGACGCGGGCAGTTTCATTCAGCCACAAAGAAAGCGATTTGAGCGACTATTTTGCAGAAATTTTGGCGCAGCTGAAGCGGCGTCCGTGCAGCTACTGCAGTGCGTTTTTACCTCGATTGGAGGGCGCTGCCATGACCACGAATGAAGGTGATTGGTACGCATTGGTGCTTGGCTAAGCGCGCGTGCAATTTGACGACGGTACTCAAGTAGGGGTGGAGATGCAGTTGAGTCGGCGCGAAGGTACCACCGAGGGCCGTAGAGAGGGGGTCGAGCTGAATATTCGACAATTATGTCCTTGAAGCAGAGACCCTTTCCTACTGGAGAAGCTGTCTTCATCTAGCCGACAAAGTACTCGTACAGCGAGGGTTCCACTGGGCTATCAAGCAAGAGATCCATGCGAACAACCGAGACGCTCTTGCCGTTTTCGGTGGGCATCTTGTCTTCGTAAAAGCTGTCTTCTTTGGGAGTGACGTCGCCTAGGTAGTAAAATTCGATGCCTTCGTCGTTGTTTTTTTGAACGAAGAGCGGCAGTCGCTGCGAGGCAGTCGCGTTCTTGAAGTATTTTACGTCCGGGCTGGTGAGGCTGCGTTTGCTTTTGGAGAACATGTGTAGGCAGCCGGGGCTCTTGAACGAGTCCTCGTATTTGGTGGAGTGGGAGATGTCCTCTTCTTTGTGATAGGTCACGAAGATCGCGCATGAGGACTTGTCCGGGGCGACCATGTACCCTCCCACGTTTTGCGCGATGGGATTTTGCTCGAGCCCGAGGATCTTGAAGGCATCCGCGCGTGAATATTTGCGATAGCGTACGAAGCCATTGCAGATGAGAGCAGCATCCAGGCCGTCAAAGAACTTACTTTCTGCGTAAGCAACACAGTCCTTGAGGAATGCGGAAAGGGTCTTGTTTGTCAGGAGTCGGTCGAGCTGTTTGGAGCGTCGCAGGGAAGCGACTTCTCCCTCGACGAGGCGTAAGTTCCACTTATTGCCCTTGCTGATCATTGAGCCACGCACCTTCTCGCGCATGAATTGAAGATTGATGCTTCGAATGGCGGTCTCGATTTGTGCGTGGGTCACAGGAAAACCGGTGCGCTTCTTCAAGTTGAGCTTGAACTCCGTGAGGCTGAACTCCGCCGAAGAGAGAAGGCTGTTGAGAAGTAGTGGCTCCACGCAAGTGCGCCCATTGAGAGCATTTTTGCTGAGGGCCTCTAATATTTCACGTTCCATTTTTCCGAGAGCCTCATATTCATCGTCCTGCTCGCTGGCGAAATTGTAGAAGGACTTGGAGTAGGTAGAGTATGCGGCCGGATCTCTCGCTCCCTGGGCTACGAAGTCCATCATCATGGGTGGGCGCCCAATGCGGAACTTGAGGGCGACGTAATCCTCAACAAGATCCCGCTTCAAGAGCAGCTTGGCTGCGTTGATGCTTTCAAAGATCCGCTCTTTTGTGATGAGATCGAAGTTGACTGTAGATGTCCCCGCAATGCCTTCACTCTCTCCAACGAGCAGTCTACGAATGCGGTCCTTGTCGTAAGAGCGGTCGCCGTAAAGAGCGATCGGGATGAGGTAGTTGTTCTGGTAATTACCAATGAAGTCGATGACGGTGAGGTATTTTTCTTCGCCATCACCCTTGCGCATTCCTCGTCCCAACTGCTGAACAAATACGATCGCAGATTGGGTAGGTCGTAACATGATGATTTGATTCACCGAGGGAATGTCCACTCCCTCATTGAAAATATCGACCGTGAAGATGTAATCGAGTTTGCGACTGGGGTCGGAGGACTCTAGAGCGACGATGGCCTCCTCGCGCTCTGTTTCGCTGTTTGAACCGCTGAGAGCGACGCTTCGGTGGCCGAGCTTGTTGAAGGCCGCGCTCAGCTCGGCAGCTTCCTGGTTGCGACTGCAGAAGACCAAGCCTCGCACATGGCCGTCGTGAGAGCCGTAGAGTTCTGCCTTCTCCAAAATCCGGGTGACGCGCTCGGGGGCGAGCAATTGACTAAAATTGCTTTGTTGTTCGACGAGCTCGCCGTTGATATTGATGTCTGAGATCCCGTAATAATGAAAGGGACAGAGCATGCCTTCTTCGAGTGCGCGCTGAAGACGGATCTCGTAGGCGATGTTGTGGTCGAAGAATTGAAAGATATCACGCCCGTCTGTTCGTTCCGGGGTGGCGGTCATTCCTAAGAGGAATTGTGGCGCAAAGTAATTGAGGAACCTTGCGTAGGAGGCGGCGCCCGCCCGATGGGACTCATCCACGATGATGTAGTCAAAATGCTCTGCAGTGAACTCTTTCATTCGCTCGGGGCGAGAGAGAGTTTGAACTGTACTAAAGATGAAGTCAGCAGACGCGTCACTTTGATTGCCAGTGTACAGTCCAAATGTGCGACTTTTGCCAAAGATCACGCGAAATGAATCCATTGCTTTGCGCGCAATGTTTTCTCGGTGCACCACAAAGAGCAGCTTTTTGGCTCCAAAGTAACGAGCGTCGAATGCTGCGAGGAAAGTTTTCCCGGTGCCAGTAGCAGAGACAATGAGCGCCTTGGTCTTCTTGGAGTCTCGCAACCCTTGCAACCGACTCAATGCTTCTCGTTGCATGAGGTTGGGAAAGGGGAGAACATCCGCCTGAGCCGCACCCAATTGCAATGAGTCTGCGGCAAGCATTACCTGATTGGATTGCTCCAGGACCTGGCCGTACTCGGCTGAGGCGGGATGTCCCGAAGAGGAGGCGAGCATGGCGCGACGAGATTGCTCGTAGACGGCCTCATACTTCTCTATAAAGTCTATCGTGAGGGGCGTTGCCTTTTTAAATTGATGCTCGAACTCCTCCGAGAGGGCAGCCGTGAATTCGCTGTCGGCGTCGGACGCGATTTCTACATTGAGTTCCGTATTTGAGGAGATGGCAGCAGCGGTCCAGTTGCTACTACCAATCAAAAATTGTTGCCTAGGCCCCTTTGAAAAGAAGTAACCCTTGGCGTGTACGGAACCTTTGGTGGCGATACGAACCTCAAGGTGCGAGAGTTTGAGGAGTCGCCGCAGGGCAATGGGATGGGTGAAATTGAGGTACTGAGAAACGAGAACCTGGCCGCGTACGCCTCGTACTTGAGCGTCCAGCAGCGGTTGCATGAGCGAAGCTAGCCCCTCCGGATTGACAAATGCGACGTAGAAACGAAACCCGTCGCATGTACGCAGCTGATGTTGCAATCGATGAAGAACGCGCTGCCCTTTCTGTCGATTGAGAACCAGTCTTGGCTCTGAAAGCTCTAACCTATCAGCTCGCATTAATTTTTTGAGGTTTGTTCCGCTATGAGGGCGTCTACAACAGGCACATCCGCAGCGGCCCAATCGAGATTTTTCATCTCATCGTCTTTGGCATTGAGCCATTTGCTGTCGATGTGCTCGTGCAACACCAGGGAGCTTCTTTGTACATCAAAAAGTGTACAACGATAGGCGTGCATTGTGATGTGAAAATCTGGATAAGAGTGCTCCACCGTGAGCACCAAATCGTCCACGGTTACAGCAACGCCCAGTTCTTCCTTGATCTCTCGAGAAAGCGCCTGCTTCTGCGTCTCACCCTCTTCAATCTTTCCCCCAGGGAACTCCCATTTTTCAGCAATGTAAGAGTACTTGCTGGAAGGTCGCTGCACGCAAAGAATGCTTCCCTCGTTTACGATCACCGCGGCAACGACGGACACATGTTTCATGCGCTGAATTTGGCCAGGCAGGACGGCCTTGTCAAGATGCTTCTCGTTCGGCAGGTTCCCGCGATCTCTAGCCAGGCGTAGAGTCCCCCAGGCGCTCTACATGTCCTGCTAGTCGCGACGCCTGGCAAGTCGGTTGCCGCTCTTGGCGCTAGAAAAGTCGTTTTCTCGACGTCCTGCTGGAAAGTTTCATGCTCGGTAAACAGGAAAGCTCTTTCTGCGATGACCTCTGGCAGCACGCATTGTAGTTCGAAGGCTATTCTATAGGGTATTGATTGAAACAGGAACACTACCGATGAACAAGATTTCTTCCCTCACATCAATCACTCTTGTCCTGGGTGCGCTGCTCTGTGCGTGCACAAGCACGGCTGATAACGATCAACTAAAAGACAACAAGAGCAGTAGTTCGAACGGAGCCGGTGGAGTAGGGGGAGGTAAGAACTCTTCATCCGCCAACCGCCCCTCGATGCAAGCTGTCGAGACAACTGTCACCCCAGAACTCGACTTTCAAGAATCTCAAATCACACGTTTCTATCAAGACGGAGACTCAACCGAGGACATCACTACATTACGCTACGAATTGGCGAGTATGGTGCAAGGAAGAGCCACTAGCATCACGAGTTTTGAAATCATAAACTTTACGCCGGTCGATTTGTCGAACGTGACAGTTCTACTCAGTATCGTGGCTGGTCCCCAGGGCGTGCACCTTGCCCACCTGAGGAAGATCCCGGCACATAGCACCGTGGAGGTCGAGTATCCGTTTCTGCGTACAGACGATCTTTATGTCGACTCAAAGGGTAAAACCGTCGATCTTTCGGAGTACAATCAAACAGGGATCTGGAAAGACGACGCCACCTTTACGTTTGAGGACTCAAACGGCGTGCTGCAAGATCTCCAAGCGATCTCCGCTTCAAAATGGAGCGTGAGAGTCACTGACTACAACACCGATACCGAAAAGGTGAATCTCGATTGGGCTCTGGACCCCACGCCTCGGGAGGCACGCTTGTACTCAGCATTCCTCATCAATTTGGCTTATCTCATGGCTGATGAGCGCATGAAGGCTGCTTACATTGCAGAACCTCTCAATACGACGGTCATTGGTCTATTCGACGAGGCTACCAAAGAAAAACAATATGAAAAAATCCTGGCAAAGTGGTTCCTGGGAGTCGGGGTGCGCCGCGAAGGTATCGCTCACAGTGGCGGTAAGAAATTTGGGATATCTTTAGCCTTACTTCAAGGACACCTTGGCGAGCTAGACAATGAAGAGCCCCTTCATGAGCTGGGGCATAGGGTAGGTTTCGACCATAAGTCGAATATCACCGCCCCCCGAAAGGAGAAAGGCTTTGCACCAGCAGCCCAAAGGGTGATCGCACTGATCCAAAAGGATGGCGGTTTCCCCATTACGTTAGAAAATTATTACCACCCGGAGGATCTCAAGTGAGGGCATTCATGATCAAGCGAGTACTGCTTCAACCTACAATTTACCTTCTCACCTTCGCGCTCTTCACCGTTGCTTGTTCAGACGATTCTTCTGATAAGTTAAAGGACGCCACCGAGGAAAAAAATGGTTCAACAGGCCAAGGTGGGGGCAAAATGGCGAATGACTTCAAAGCCATGGGTGGTCAAGGAGGCAAGGCGAATGAGGTGGACAACAAGAGCCTCCGAGACAGTGACGGAAATTACGTCTTCGATAAAGGGGATCAAATTTTTCAAGACGGAACTCCCCTGGAGGTAATGACGGATTCTAGCCATCACTTCATGCCTCTCAGCCCGCTCAGGGTCGAGGCGGTAGGTTCAACCTACTTGCAAATTGTGAACTTTGCTCCGATCCCTCTGGAAAATGTTCGTGTCTATCTTTCCATTTCCGGCGGGCCCCAAAGAGTCCATCTCTTACAAATCAAGAGCATACGTGCCCATGGAATCGTCGAGCTTGAATATCCCTTCATGGGAAATTTAGACGAGTTTCTCGATGATAACGGCAAGGCTGTGGACCTTCTTCCCTACAATAAATCGGGTATACGAAAGGGGGACGTCTCCTTTGAAGTGGAGGGTGATTCGCCCCTTTTGACTGCCCCCAGCTCAAGCGCGGAACTTCTCTGGAAGTTTCTTCTTTTTGAACACAAAGGAAATGCGTGGGTCGATGATCTCGCGGCCCAAGACGCTCGGCTCTATTGCGCATTTCTCATCAATATGGCGCACTTATTCCGCTCCAAGAGATTCGAGGAGGAACTCATGCGGGAGAATTTATTTGTCGATGGTTCAGTCGCAATGACAGATGACGATAAAAAAGCGCTTCTTGAAAACCTGCGCAATCAAGAAGTGTTCAGAACGAGTGTTTCTCGGGAGGTCCCTCCCCACGCAAGCAAAAAAGAGGCTTTTGGGGTATCACGCGATATATTGAGCGGATTATTTCTCAGCGATGATGTGAGCATGGCCACACACATCATGGGCCATCGCGCAGGGTACGGTCACAAATCGAATGTGACTGCGGCCCAAGAAGATACGGGCCTGTCTTTGGTCGTAAAGAGAGTGAAGAACGAAATGTTACAAAACGATGAATTTCCTATCACCACCGACAATTACTATTCGCCGGAGGACTTAAAATGAGTCGTTCAATGATTCAGACGCTTTGTTTCGCAGGAATCGCCCTGGTTTTGGGCTGCTCTTCCACCGAAGGAGAACTCAAAGAGGAACTCTCCCAGTCGGATAGTCTCGGAAACGAGGGAGGGGCATTTGGAAACGATGGGAATGATACCCTCATAAACAACGAGGGGCTCAGCGAGGTCAACGGGGTCAAGTTATCGACCGTAGACGTTGTCGTATCGGAGCCTCTTATGATTGAGGGCATGGGCGGTATGGGAGGCGGTTGGGGCGTCACGCCAGAAATAGACGGACCAGCCCTCACCACGGTTACCGCGCCTGTTTACGATTTTGGCGGCATCAACACGATGTTCAAGGACGAGACCCCTATCGAAGTATTTACTGCCAATGAGCGAAAGTTTGAACTTGCAAATGTAGTCAGAGTACGCGCCCTCGGAAAAACCCTAATAGAAGTCGCCAACTTTGCCCCGGTAGATTTGGAGGATGTTGTGGTGACTCTTTCAATTGACGATGGTCCACAAGATATTGTGCTGATGGTAATTAGCCGGTTACGCGCTCACGGCATTGCCGAACTTGAATATGCGTTTCTTGACCAAGAGGTTGATTTCATCGATCTCCAAGGGGATGCGGTTGATCTCTCAGAGTACAGCGAAAACGGCATTTGGCCGCAGAATGCACACTTTGATTTTACGGGAGCCACTGAGCAAGTTCAAAAACTTCTTCGTCTGAAGGCTCTCAATTGGAGCTTTCACTTCATCGATTACGACAAGGACAACGACCCAAAGAACAATTGGGCCGAGGATGTGACACCACGTCAGGCGCGACTCTTTACCTCACTCATTATCAACATGGGCTACTTGTGGGTAGAAGAACGATTTTGGCCACTGATGCGTGACGCGAAGCTGACTGGCAATGACAAAGCATTGCTCACCATTCCTCAAAAATGGGGAGCTTATCAAAGGATTTTGAATAAGCCCTTCTATCGCGGAGGAGTCGTGGCGAATGTTTCTGGCTTGGGCGGCGGCGCCACTTTTGGTGTAGCTAACTATGTTCTCGTCAATGCCGTGAGGGAAGGCATGAGCTCGACCTCTACTCACGAAACCGCTCATATGATTGGCTATTCACATTCATCAAATATGACCTACCCGAGCGATGGCGTAGGTTTTGGTCCTATGAACAATCAATTGAACAAGCTTGTTCACATGGAAAAGGGCTATCCAGTGCGGCCCGATAACTATTACAAACAAGGGGACTTTTAAAAGCAACAAGCTGATTTCTTGTAGCCGCTCAGCCGCGCTGGCTGAACACTGCGCCTCTGGCAATGACAGTGCTGACCTCTGTGAAAGTGCTAGCACTGAGCCTTCATGCCCGCTTTCAATTGGCGGTGTGGAATCGACGGCACGAACCGCTCACTACGGTGAGCTGCAGGCTGGGCTCAAGTTCAAGTAAAGCCGTTGTAGAGTCTGGCCCGTTCTTTTTTGCACCCCTCTTTCACTCATTGTCAGGACAATAGGAACGTGGCAAGTGCCCCATTTGTACTTGCCACGCTCGAGGCCGCACAACGCTCGTTCACCCTAGGGGTGCAAAAATAGGGGCAAACTGCACATTTTCTGTTAAATCTCCTTAAAAAAGTGCACTATGCCACGATTATTTAACATTCGCCCCATCGAGCGCGACAGATTGTTCTGGATGGTTCAATTCTTGGATCTATCGAGTGCCGCTCTGGGGGCAGCCGGTCTAGAGTCTCGGGAGGAAAGAGAGATAATTCGTGCAAATTGAAATAGCTATAGAAATCAACGCCCCTATCTCCGCTGTTTGGGAGGTCTTTGGCGAGCGCTTTGTGGACATTTACCAATGGGCCACATCGGTCGATAAATCGATCATTGATCGACCCGTGGGCGAGGGGGCCGTGCGCACTTGCGATATCAAGAAAGTGGGTCCAGTTCCGGCGGGACAGGTGACAGAAAAAGTCACTCTTTTTGATTCAGAAAAGTATGCGTTGACCTATCTTGTGATGTCTGGAGTACCGGGCTTTATGCGACGCATAGAAAACGCCTGGACCTTTGAGAAGCTGGGAACAGATAAAACGCGCGCTACAAGTCTGCTGACCGTCGACATTGCCTGGTATATGTTGCCAATGGCTTT
>CAYWLO010000118.1:0-9255 GCA_964459035.1 uncultured Polyangiaceae bacterium
ACGAGGGGGAGAGCGACTTGGGCCTGCGCCTAGAGGGCGAGCAGTTGGCCGCAGGCGTGCGCTTTTTGCAGATTGCCCAAGAGGGCACGTTTGATGTGGTGGTGGGTAACCCGCCCTACCAAGGTACAAGCAAGATGGCCGAGGCCGCTTGGTTTAAGAAGCACTATCCGCGATCTAAGGCGGACTTGTACGCGTGCTTTTTGGAACGCGGGTTGGAGCTAGCGAAGCCGGGGGGCGTGAGTGCTCTGTTGACGATGCGCGGCTGGATGTTCTTGAGTAGTTATCAGGAGCTGCGCGAGGGTTTGCTGGCGGAGTATGACCTGACAGTGCTAGGCGACATCGATCGGGGTGGATTTGAGGACATTCCGGACGAGGTGGTTGCAGCGTCGATGAGTCTGTTTGCAAAGCGTCACACGGAGCATCAGACGGCCGTTGCTGTTCGGCCTACTCCAGCCGAGGATAAGTCGCGGGACAGCGGGAGAACCACGCGGAAGAAGGTAGCGCTGCTTGCTCAAGTGGGGCGGTTTGAGTTTGACGTGGCGAAGCTGGCGGGCATTGAGGGCACGCCCTTGGTTTATTGGTGGGATGAGGAGTTTCTTGAGGAGTATGTGAAGGCACCGAAATTGGGCGAGGTGGCGCCAACGAGGACCGGCCTGCGCACGTCAGATAATACGCGTTACCTTCGACAGCTCTTTGAGTTGGCTTCCGGGTCGGTCGAAAGTGAAGCGAGCTGCCTGAACACAAGTCAGCGGAGCAGGTGGTTGCCGTACATTAAGGGACCAGCGGGGGCGCAGTGGATAGTGAGCAACGACTACGCTCTCATTTGGGGGCGCGGGGGGTTGCAGGTGAAGGTCGCGCTTGATTTTCGCTACGGAGCGTATCCGCAGAGCCCGGAGTTTTACTTGAGAATGGGTATAGCCTTTACCACCATAGGCAGCAGCTTTGGAGGGAGACTTCACAAGTATCCCAGCATTATTGGTGATATGGGAGCTTCTGGGTACCCGCCGCACCCTCAAGAGGGAGTCTGTTTGTTCAATTCCAAAATCGCGCGCGAAATTCTGTCGGGCTTGAATCCGACTATTCACTTTCAACCTGGCGATGTTGCGAGGTTACCGTGGTGGCCGCCCGAGGAGAGCGATGTTGTCGTCGAGACTCTTCTCAAGGAACATTCCCAACACGAATCCCACCGTGAAGCCTCCGTAGAATTCAAACAACCGGGCCCCTCTCCCTGGCGCTACGCTCAAGATTGGGCCCAACGTTCAGTAGACCGCCCCAAGGGTGAGCCCCTGCCCCCTTATGAAGAAGAACTGGACGCACCCGAGCCAGCGTCATTTGTTTCCTTTGCCATCGGCGTGGCGCTGGGGCGTTTTGGACAAAGTGGCGAGGGTATTTTGGATCTCACTTTGCACTCACTTTTTGCCGACTCGGGTGCAGGCGAACCTCAATGCAATGGGACTGACTCGAAGGCTCTGTTGAGTGCAGGTGCCGCCACTCAGACCGGGGCCAAAAACGCAAAATCATGGCAGAATGCACTTAAATCGTCTAAAAATGAAGAAAATGTGCAATTTACCACTACTTTGTCAAAAACTGAGAAGGGTGGAGGTGATCTCGTGCACAGCGGACGAGATCACTCGGAGGCAGAGGACTGTCTTGAGGTGCCGAATATTGAGCCCTCACCCTTGCCTGTTGGTCAGGAAATTCTCCCCGGAGGTATTCTCTTTGTGTCGGCGGCGCTCAGCGTGGAGGACAGTCTTCAGCATCCGGCGGCTGGCCGTATTGAGGCTGCTTGGGCTGAGCAGTCGAGCGCGATGGTAGACGCCAAAAAGAAGACGTCTCTGAATGAATGGTTGCGGAAAGACTTTTTTGCTTATCACAAAAAGCTCTACGAAAATCGGCCCATCTATTTTCCGCTCAGTAGCGAAAAGAAAAACTTTGTCGCTTGGGTGAGCATTCATCGTTGGCAGGACAATACGTTGCAATCGCTCCTCGCCAATCACCTGCACCCCACACGTGAAAAGCTCCAAGGCGAAATCAACGATCTCAACGCCGCGCGCGCCAGCAGTGACAAGAAGCAAAAGGACGCGGCTGAAAAGCAGTACGCCAAGAGCCAGAAGCTGTTCGAAGAGCTAGAGGACTTCATCAAAGACGTGACCCAATGTGCTGAGAAGGGTGCTCTGCCATCAGATGCCAAGTGCACACCGCGTGAAGTCGACGACCGTTTCAAGATGGATCTTGACGACGGCGTGATGATCAACTCCGCCGCGCTGTGGCCGCTTCTTCTCCCCCAGTGGAAGGACCCCAAGAAGTGGTGGAAGGAACTCTGCACCGCTGACGGTCGCAAGGACTACGACTGGGCGCATCTCTCCGCTCGCTACTTCCCCACGCGCGTGGACGCCAAGTGCAAGGAAGACCCCAGCCTAGGCGTGGCCCACGGCTGCTTCTGGAAATACCACCCCGCCAAAGCCTTCGCCTGGGAGCTGCGCCTCCAAGACGAGATAGGACCTGACTTTACGATTGATGAAGGCTGGTCCCCTGGCGATGGCACCGTGATTGGCGATGATTCGGGGGTTGGCTCTGCCGGTGCCTCAAACAAACACCGCAAGGACTTCCTCGCCGCTCACCCAGACGAAGTCACCGAGATCCGGGCCAAAGAAGAGACCCGCCGTGAGCGCAATCGCAAAAAGGCCGAGAAAGAAGTCGCTGAGGCTGCCGAGACAGATCCCACCAAGTTTAAGTTGAGCAATTGATGATGGAAAATCAAATGACCGAACTATCAACGACTAAGCCCGGCCTACCGCCTGTGAGCCTCCTGCTTGAAGCTGAACTCAAGCAGACGATCAAGGAGCGCGGCTTGCTCATTTGGTTGGATGCTGACGACAATTACTCTGAGTTTGCTCGTGGGCTGCAGGCGCGCGCGGAGAGTGGCGAATTTTCCTTTCCGGTAGTGTGTTTTGACGGCAGCTTTCTGGAGCTGATGCTTGATGTTGAGAAGTATGGCAACGGCCTGCACCCGGAGAAGGTGGTCATTCACATGCCGGGCTACAATGAGCAGACTATTGCTGATACCCCGCTTTACGAGCTGTTCAAGGCGGGCAAACGCTACCGTAAGGGCCTAGATACCCTGATTGAAGAAGCGTGCGTGGGCCTGGTGCGGCCGGACGACGGTAAGAAGTTTCGTCAGGACAAACCAACCCTGGCCGCTGCGGACAAATGGCTGAGCGAAACTGAGACCAGTGAGCACGATCTCTTTTTGATAGCTCTGGAGGGACGCAGCACAGAGTCCGTTCTGACCGAGGTCTTCTCCGATGACTCGAAGCTCTACAAAGAGCTGGAGATGCGCAGCCATGTTGTGCAGCTGCTGGAGTACTTTCACAAATCAATCGGACTCACGCCAGACACTTGGTTGCCGTTTCTTCGGGTGCCGTCTGCTGAGGATGAGGCACGAAACCGTGAGCCGCGCGCCTACGTTCGTTTTATCGTTGCTAGCTGGTTGATGGCTGTCGAGTTTGTGGGAGATCTCCAGGAAGATCCCTTTGCGGACGAGCTCAAGACTGTGCGCAAAGTAGAGGGTGCACTGCGCGCTGTGTGCGACAAGCTTGTTCACATTCTGCGAGATCAGTTCCATGAGGAATACATGTCCCTCTCCGGGCAGTTTGAGGACATCCTCGGCCGCGACAAGGCGGACCACTCGGCTAGTGCCTTGGGCGCGATTGATACATTCCGTTTTGAAGAAGCAAAGATCCGCGCGGCTGCACTCGTAGCGCTATCGTCAGGTAGTTGGGAGAGCGCCAAGTCTTTTGCCCTTGAGCGACACCCCGAGGCCTGCTTTTGGGTGAAGCATGACAAAAACCGCGAACGCACCTGGGAGTTGATTCAGCTTGCGGCAGAGGTGGGCGAGGCGCTGCGTGACGGGAGTGACGGACTGAAGGGGTGCGCCTCTCTGGAGGAAGCGACGAATCGTTACCGCGACAAGTTGCACAAGGTAGACCATGCCCACCGCCGCTTTGAGCAGCGCTACTACAAGCTGCACAGCACCGAGCTGGAGGACGAGTCGGAGCTCCGCGACGCGCGAGACACCGTGCGCCAAGGTTACCGAGCGTGGGCAGACAAGCTCGCACGGCAATTTGCAGATCTCTGCGAAAACCTGGGCGCGTTGCCCAGTCCCGATTTGCGTCAACGTGCGGTTTACGAAAACTTCGTTCATCCCATCATTGAAGGCGGCGACCGAGTAGCTTTCTTCCTTGTAGACGCCATGCGTTTCGAGATGGCAGACGAGCTACGGGACTTTTTTGAGAGCAAGAAGTACCGCACCACCTTGAATGCTCGTTTGGCTGAGCTTCCTACCGTGACCGAGGTGGGTATGAACGCTCTGGCTCCCGTAGCGCAAATGGGGAAGCTGCGGCCTGTGATCAGTGACCGCAACTTTGGCGGATTTCGTTGTAGTGGCTCTGTGATTGTGAAGGGACCACCGAGTCGCGTCAGCGCGATGGAGTCTCGCAGCGTCAATGGCAAGGCCACCAGCCTAGAGCTGTCTCAGGTCACGCAGGCAACGCCCGGTGAGCTGAGCAAGATGCTGAAGATGAACTCGGAGTCTCCTTTGTTGGTGGTCCGTAGTCTGGAGCTAGACTCTGCCGGTGAAAAGGGGTTTCACCTGGGTACCTTTGAAGGCATCTTGGTGCAGATCAGAGAAGCTGTGCAGCGCCTGCAGAAGGCCGGGATATCGCGCTTTGTTCTAGCGGCGGATCATGGCTTTCTTTTGCAGGATCATACGGCAAGTCTTGAAGAATATTCCGATTCTCCAAAGCGGCGGCATGTTCTCACCTCCCAACGGTCCGGCAAGTCGGATGTGTTGGAGATTGCTCTTTCTGCTCTGGACTACGAAGTGGAAGAAGAAAAGTATCTCGTCTTTCGTAGAGACACTGCGATTTGGAAGGTGCAAAACAAGATCGCGCCCTTCGTTCATGGCGGCAACAGCCTGCAAGAGCGCGTCATCCCAGTCCTCTGTCTGGAAAAGCGGAGCAAGGCTGGAGGAAGCACTGCACAATACGAAGTGGTGGCTAAGGCCCTGCCGGCGGAAGGAGGCCGTGAGCGCCTTTCACTCAAGGTGCGGCTCGAGAAGCAGACGAGTGGGCTCTTGAGTTTTGCCGGACCCGACCGGATAAGTCTTGCGCTCCGTGTGGTTGGAGCAGACGGTAGGAAGATAGATGCCCTGCCAACAATTGTAGAAGTTACGCCTCCAGGTACCCTGAATGCTGGCACGGTGCTGGTGCCTCCGGGAACAGAGGAAGCCACTGTTACCTTCTCAATTGAGGGTGAGTTTGACGAGAAGGTGCGGGTAGAAGTTTATCATCCAGACGCCAGCGAGAAGGTAACCTCTAAGATCGTGGACGGCTGGTTTGAGATGCACCGCAATAGGAAGCTCGGCAGGCTCAAAGGTGCTGCTCCGGCAGAAGCGGCTGACGAAGCGCCACCGTCCGAGAAACCAGTAGAAGTGGGCGCTGCGTGGGCGAACTCGTTTGAGGACGAAGAGTTTCGCAAGGTATTCCAGTTGATTGAATCGCAAGAATCGATCAACGAACAAGAACTACACATGTTGCTCAAGAATGCTCGACGTGTGCGTTCGTTTGCGCGCAATTTTGATGAGCTAAAAGCCCACGTGCCGTTTGAAGTACAGATCATGACGATTGGCGGCATGAAGAGCTACGTAAAGGGAGATAAACGATAATGGCACTGAGTAGAAAAGACGCGGAGCACGTATTTGAGTCACTACGAGGAGGGCGCGTCCCTGACCGCGGCATTGAGGCCTTTGCTGTGGGCATCGACTCTCAACGCCGCGAGGTAAATCGCATGATCGCCATCGCAAAGGGCGGCGACGGCGCGGTAAAGTTTCTTCGTGGTGGGTACGGCTGCGGCAAGACCTTTACTAGCAACCTTGCAATTCATGACGCCCAGAGCGAGGGCTTCGTGACGAGCTTTGTTGTCGTCTCTGACAACGATCTACACTTTCACAAGTTTGAAGAGCTCTATCGCAAAGTAGTAGGCGCTCTCAGTACGCCCGCGTGTCCACAAGGAGCATTGGGTGACATCTTGGACCGCTGGATTGGTAAGATCGAAGACGATCTGATCAAGATGGGCGCAGATGAGGAGGGCGACGACTTTGACAAGCTCGTGCGGGCAAAACTCGATGAGAAACTGGCGTTGTTGACCGGCGGCCGCGCTCCGGCGGACATGGTTCGAGTGGTTGGAGCCATTTTTGACCTCAAACAAGAGGGCAAGTTGCAGGAGGCGTCGGCGTTGCTCTCCTGGCTCTCTGGCAGCACCAATGTGGCGCAGAGTTATAAGAAGATTGCAGGCGTACGCGGGGACATCAGCAGCAACGATGCCATGGCGTACTTGCGTGGCATTCTAGAAATCATCAAGAGCGCTGGCTACGATGGGCTTGTCATTGTCATCGACGAAGCTGAGACGATCTTGCGCATGCGCGGTGACGTTCGGCAGAAGTCCCTCAACGGCATTCGTCAGATCTTCGATGACGCCAAGAATTACCCGGGCTTGTTGTGGCTCTTTACCGGTACACCGCTCTTCTTTGATGACCGACGAGGAGTGAAGGGGCTTGAAGCTCTGCACGATCGAATTCAATACGATGAGGGAGGCGGGTTTCCGAGTCTCCGTCAGCCGCAGCTCAACCTAAAACCCTTCGGTCGCGATCGCCTCATCAAGGTGGCACTCAAGTTGCGCGGTCTGCACCCCGATGCTGATTCTGATCAACTAGAAACTCGGGTGCACAATGGGGTGATCGAAAAGCTGGTGGACAATGTCACCACTGGTTTCAAGGGCGACGTCGGCGTTGTTCCGCGTCACTTCCTGCGACAGTTTATCAACATGCTCGACCAGGTGGTGGAGTACGAGGACTATGATCCTGCAAAGCAGGTAGGATTTGTGCCCGGTGAGCAAAATCCGGAAGAAGAAAGAGCGCTCAAAGGCGAGCCTGAAGAATCCGTCTTCGAAGGCGAAACTCTCGACATCTGAAGGTCACCACAATGAGCGTATTTCACTCCTTCCCCGACACACTCCAGTATGCCATTGCTAACACGCTGGGTTTCACTTCACTCCGTCCTGTTCAGGAACTCGCGGGGGAAGCTATCGCAGCGGGTAAGAATGCAGTAGTTCTAGCCCCGACGGCAGGCGGTAAGACGGAGGCCTCGATGTTTCCCGTCATTGCGGGGCTGCTCACTGAGCGGCCGAGTGGGGTAGGGGCCATCTACGTGGCTCCCATCAAGGCACTGCTCAACAACCAGGCTGAGCGCCTGGGGCAGTACACGCAGATGGTGGGAATGGATCGCTTCGTTTGGCACGGCGACGCCACCCAGGCGGCAAAGAAGGCATTCGTTAAGGAGCCGGCCGAGCTTTTGATGACCACTCCAGAGTCGTTGGAGGTGATGCTCATGTCGCCGCGCGTTCCGGTGCCTAAGATCTTCAAAGATTTGCGCTACGTGGTCATCGACGAGATCCACGCCTTTGCCGGTAGCGATCGAGGGGCGCACCTGATGTCGGTGTTGGAACGCTTACAGCTGCTGAGCGGTCACGACATTCAACGTATTGGCTTGAGTGCCACGGTGGGGAATCCTCATCAGATATCAGAGTGGATTTGCGGGTCCTCCAAGCGGGAGCGCTGCGTGGTGGATCCACCTAAGCCCGCCGGTAAACGCCAGCTGAAAATTCAGCTCAAAGACGACGTAGGTGATTTTGCAAAGGAAGCTATGCAAGAGAGCCGCGGCAAGAAGAGTCTATTCTTTTGCCAGGCTCGCGCGCTTTCCGAGCAGGTGGCCGACAAGATGCGCGGGGGGGCGGTCGACGTTTTCGTTCACCACGGCTCTGTGTCTCTCGAAGAGCGTCAGGCGGCGGAGGAGCGTTTCTCTACTGGTACGAATGCGTGTGTGGTGTGTACCTCCACACTTGAGCTTGGCATCGACGTCGGTGGACTGGACTTAACCTTCCAGGCGGACGCACCCAGTACGGTTTCGTCCTTCTTGCAGCGAATGGGGCGTACTGGTCGGCGCGAGGGCACCGTGGCAAACATGAGCTTTCTCTGTACTGACTCTGTGGGCGTGGTGCAGTCTACGGCCATCTGTTTGCTCAGCGCTGACAAATGGGTGGAGCCTGTCAAAGACGAACGTCGCTGTTGGCCCGTTCTCGTTCACCAGACCTTGGCTCTCACACACGAGCACGGCGGCGTAAGCCGAGAGCGCTGTTGGGCAGTGTTGAGCAAGGTGAAGGACTTTCGCGACATCAGTCGGGAAGAGTACGACGAGCTAGTCGACTACATGCTGAGCAAAGACTTCCTCTTTGAATCTGGCGGGCTCCTCAGCATGGGCCAAAAGGCGGAGAAGGTCTTCGGCAAGAAAAACTTCATGGAACTCTACGCCGTGTTCAGCACGCCGGTTCTCTACCGGGTGCATTCAGAGACAGGCCGCGACCTAGGTTCCCTCGAGCAAAACTTCGTAGACCGCTTGGTAGAAAGCATGAGCTGCTTTTTGCTGGGTGGACGAGCTTGGATGGTGCTCAACGTCAATCACCAAGAAAAGATCGTAAAGGTGCAAGGCGCACCCCGTGGCATCAAGCCCGCCTGGGGCGGCTTTGTTCCGCAGCACTTGGGTTTTGAGGTCTGCCAAAAGATGCAGCACATCCTTACTGAGGACAAGCAATACGGCTTCGTCGATGAGAGGGGCATGGCGGCCATCAACGAGTGGCGTGAAGACCTGGGCGAACTATTGGCCCGCGGAAGCGACAGCCTCCAACTAGAGCCCAAGAGCGCTCGTTGGTGGACCTTTGCCGGGGGCCGCATCAATCACACTCTCAAGTATGCGCTAGAGTGGAAGGGCCGCTGGAAAGTCACCGCCGACAACTTCTCCCTCAACATTGAAGGCAATGGCCTTTCAGGAGAAAACGTTCGCAAACAAATCCAAGAGTTCCGTAAGGATGGCTTCTGGAGTGACGCGGAAACCCGCGAGAAGCTTTTGGCGAAAGTACCGGAGTATCGTTTGAGTAAGTTTCAGGATGCGCTGCCGCCTAAGTACGAGGTGGAAATGGTGGGGGAGTATTTGTTGGACTTTGATGGGGCGGGGGAGTTTGTGAAGGTGAGTCGGGGCGTGGAAGCCGCAGGCTGAATCTGAAGTGGACCCCAATTTTCAGACCAGGGACTAAGGTGGAACCTGCTCACCAAAAGGAGCAGGAACATGACGAAAAAAACGAGAA
>CAYWLO010000119.1:0-9049 GCA_964459035.1 uncultured Polyangiaceae bacterium
TGGATTATTCATTAATATCAGTCGGTTGAGCCATGTTTCAATGGAGCCGCACCCTGGTTAAAAAGCTGGGAATGAGCGTGATTGGCGAGTGAAGAAATTCTGGGCCTTGCAGGACAGTGCATGTCTCGGTAAACGTAAGCGAAATGACAGCCCCCAGCTCCCACTCATCATTCGGTAGGATCTAACATGGCCCGCACAGCTCCCGCGCCCAATATGATCGCGGCCCCCGGAATGAATCCGGGCAATATTGTCGCTGGCGGCGGTGGTGGCGCTGGCGGCGGCTCGGGCAAGGGCAGTAAAGGCGGCAAGGGCGGCAAGGGAAACGGCGGCGATGGCGACGACGAGGACGCCGAAGGCGGCGGCAAGGCTGCTGGTGATTGTGGAACCGGAGCCCCGGGAGGGTGCACGAGCTGTGACTCCGCGATAAGTCGTGGAGATCCGGTTGACGTGGCTACAGGTGAAATGTTCACACTGCCCATTCGGGAATTTAATCTACCCGGGACCTTCAATCTCGAAGTTCAGCGGACGTACTCTTCCCGATTTCGCGATTGGGACGTCGGCCTAGGCGGGGGCTGGGCACACAGCCTGGCATGGGAGTTACGGATAACGCGACGCTCCATTGTGATTCGCAATGGCTCTCGCACTGAAGAGAAGTTTCCTCTGCTGACTGAAGAGGGAGAACAGGCCTACACGGGGGGCTGGGCGCTCCTACGGATGGCAGATGGTTTCGTTCTACGACCAGGAAATGAGTTTCAGCACTACTTCGTGCGCTCGGAGCACGATCCCGATTTGTACCAGCTGAGCGCAGTTGGCTTTCGAGCACGAGGCCTGATCCGCCTGAGCTATGAGAGAGAAAAGCTGAAGCGAGTCACCGACACCGTCGGACGACACATTGATGTTGCTTGGAATGAAGAACGGATTGAGAGCTTCTCGTCGGCCGACAATGAAGGGCGTAGGCACTATTATGCCCGTTATGAGTACGACGAAGCGCGAAGGCTGGGCGCGGCGTATGACGCGAACGGCGATGCCACGCGCTATTTGTACGATCAGCGTTCTCAACTTGTGCAACTGCAGTACGCGACTGGGCTCACCTTTCATTATGAATATGACAAGCAGGGGCGCTGTGTCGAGACTTGGGGGGATTATCCTAGCGGACAAGACCCTGCATTAGATCCAGACGTACCCGAGTTCTTGGCGGATGGCACCACACGCGCCAAGGGTATTCACCATCTGATTCTCAATATCTACGATGAGGAGTTTCGTGAGGCAGTCGACTCTGTGCGTGTTCAGCGTTACACGGCAAAACCCGACGGGACCCTAGCGAAAGCAGTGGACGGCGGCGGAGGAGTCACCGAGCACAAGGATGACCATCGAGGACGAACGGTTGAGCGGGTCGATAGTCTTGGAGGGGCTTGGTACTACGAATACGACGGCCTCGACCAGATCATCCGTGAGGAAGATCCCGAGAAGCGTGTGCGCACTATCGATCGCGATAGCGAGGGGCGTCCTATTGTGATGGTTGATGGTGAGGGGGGCAGGGTCCTCCTTACCCGCCGTAGTGATGGCGAACTTATCTCGGCGACGAATGCAAAAGAGCAGACATGGGCCTTCGGTCTAGATGACCGAGGACAAATTCTTGAACGAATCGATCCTCTAGGTGCACGTACGGTGTACCAGCGGGATGCCCACAGCAACATTGAGCTTGAGACCGAGCCTTCCGGGCGGGTAATTCGATTTCAACACGATTTTCTTGGACGAAGGACCCATCAGATCGACTCTGAATCGCGCGAGTCTCACTACCAATACGACGCGAAGGGTCAGCTCACGGCGCAAACGGACCCGTTAGGCCGGCAAACAATCAGCTCATATGATGCCATGGGGAATGAGCTTTCCTCAACCAACGCCGGAGGCTTCACGACCCGCTATCAATGGGGTGGTTTTAAGTGGCTAGCCAAGCAGGTGTTTCCCAACGGGAGCGAGTTGAATATGAGATACAACCGCGAAGGTTGGCTTCAGCGAGTGATCAACGAAGCAGGGGAAGAGCACCTACAGACCCACTCCTACGAGGGGCAGGTTGAGAATGAGACCAGCTTTGATGGGCGCAAGAAGTCGATGGACTACGATGCCCGCAGCTTTCAGTCGTCTTACGAAGAGGCCGACCAAAAGATCAGTTTTGAACGAAACGCAGTGGGGCAGCTGCTTTCGGCGGAAGCCACCGACGGCTCTCTTCGCTCCTATAAGTATGATCGGAGGGGTAATCGAACGCGTTTCGAAAACAACGGGGTTTCCGTCAATTGGGGCTGGGACAAAGCAGCGAACCTTACGAGTGAAAGTTTCGAGATTGAAGGTCGAAAGTACACCGTAGACTCCGTTGTTGACCCTCTCGGTCGCCGTCTGAGCACGCAGACGAGTCTTGGTTACGAGTTGGTGAGCCCGCGTGACCATGCTGGAAGGTGCGTGGGCCTGACTGTCAACGGTAGACGCGTTACTACATTTGAGCGTGATCGTCTGGGTGATATCACGGTCACTCAGTTGGCGCGAGGAGGTCGCATCCAGCAACGACATGATGCGGCCCAGCGTCTCATCGAGACAAGTATTGAAAAGATGGCCATGCCGACGGCTAGTGGGCAACCGAGCATGGTCGGGGGTGATACGCCAACCCTCCGGAAGACATTCGAGTATGACGCGCGAGACGAGTTGATCGCGCGGTCGAGCAACGGTCAACGCACGGAGTACAAATACAACGAGCGAAGGGAACTCCTTTCCGTTCAGCAGGGAGAGGACGAAGAGCGCTTCACCGTTGATGCCGCCGGTAACTACATGAGCAATGTGCCGGGCGCTGGCTCAATGTTTGAGCGGGGGAATCGCTTGGTTCAACGCGGTCAAACCAACTACTCCTATGACGATGCGGGACAGTTGCTTGAAAAGCGAGTCTCAACAGCAGGCGGTAATGAGCGCATTTGGCGCTATGAGTGGGACGCCTTCAAGTTCCTTCGGGCAGTGGAAACACCGGAGGGAAAGCGAGTTGAATTTCTCTACGATACCTATGCTCGGCGAGTCTCGAAAAAGGTGATTCGTCACGAAGCGCTGGGAGATATTGTCGAATCACATACCCATTACATTTGGGACCGTGTGGCTCTGTTGCAAGAGGTCGATGTTCTAGGTGAGGAGCCCGTTGTACTCAGGAGCTACGGCTATGTGGAGCAAGGTGATGAGGTCCCAGCTGGTCATGTAGACGGTCAGCAGGGGGAGTGGATACATTACCTGACAGACCAAAATGGAACCCCGGAGCAGCTGCTTGACGGTGCAGGTCTGGTCGTAGGTGAGCTGGAACGCGAGGCCTTCGGACGCGTGACCAAGGCCTCGGGGCTCTCCACCGCCATTCGTTTTCCTGGTCAGTACGCGGATGAAGAAACCGGCCTGCACTACAACCGCTACCGTTATTACGACCCAGAAGCGGGCCGCTACATCAGCCCGGACCCCATCAACCTAGCAGGAGGTGTGAACCTCTACGCCTACGGCCCCAACCCCATTGGGTGGTTTGACCCGATGGGGTGGGAGCATGTGATGAAGGTTTCTGTTGTTGAGGGCTCGGATGCACTCAAGGCCGTTCTCGACGGAAAGAAACTCGCATCTGGAATGGGCGAAGATTGTGCCGATCATCTCAAGTCTCAGGCCCGCTGTCACACGGAGCGAAAGTTCGGAGACGTCATTCGCGCAAACAAGGACAAGATTGGAAAGAATACCAAGTTCAAGTTGGAGGGCGAACTCCCACCTTGCCCCAACTGCCACCGCGCCATGCAGAAGCTCGCGGACGATTGTGGTGGGGAGTACACCTACGAATATGGTGAGAAGGGCAACAAGCAGTCGGTAACGTACAGGGGCGGAAAGAGTTCGAAGTTTACTGACAAGGAACTGAAGGGTGCCTACAAGATGTCTCCGATCGACAAGAAAGCTCCGATCAGCAAGTACCTGAAGCCGGGCATGTCCCCTGACGAGAAACAACACATCCAAGACTCGCTCGATCTAGGCTACAAGTTCGACAACTGGAACGCCGCCAGATCTGGCTACACAGCGGCAAAACCATGACGACAGACATGACTGACTGGAAATTACTGAAGCACCACCGGGGCAAGGCCTCGGATATTCCCAAGATTGTTGCCGCAATGGTGAGCGGCCCAGACAGTGCAGAAAGCCGCAATGACCGGTCTGAGCATCATCTGGACCTGCAGGACCGCTTGTATCGTCCAGGCGAATGGGTGGAGGCCACCCCGGCTGCAGTTGAACTCCTCTTTGCCAGCATGACTAAACAGGCAATGGATCCTGAGCGACTGCCTTGGCACATCAGCATGCTCGTGACCGGTGGAACGCGCTATGCAATTGAACGAGGTCTACCCGTGCACGCAGACACTTCGTTCCAGAAGCGGACCTTGGAAGTGACCATCGCTGGCGAAGACAAGCTGATTGACTGGCTGAACTCAGAAAATCTGCAGGTGCGCTCATTCTCGGCGCGGCTGCTCGGAATACTTCCCGAAGGCTCCGACGAACGGGTCGCTCGTATTGAACAACAGGTGCAGGACTTCTCTGCAGAAGACGATGCTTGCAACGCACTTCTTGCCCTTGGCTTCCTGGCTCGTCACCAAGGACTAGGGCTCAATCAGGATTTGCTGAAAGAGATGATGGGGCCGTCGCACCAGAAGCTGGTTCGCTTGGGGGCGGCCTTGGCTTGGTCATGGAACGAGCTGCCTATCGATGAGTGCTTGGTTGAATCTCTGGTGGGGTCCGCGCCCCTTTACCATTCGCAGAATCTGGACTGGTCATTGATGACCAACCTCCTTCCGTTCCTGCCAGCGGAGCAAAGCTACAAAGATGAACTGGCCATACGCTGGGTCGAAGGCGCCACAAAGTCTGCGAGCCCTGAGGCAGGACCGCCCCTTTATTCGCTCTTTGCTATGATCGGTTCATGTCGGGCACCTGTGGAGGGAGGAGAGTGCCCCGACTTTGAGGCTGCGGGCCCGCCCGTCGATGGACTTACTGCGTTGACTGCCCCCGAGCGTCGATTGGCTGAGCTCTCATGCCATCCCTATTGTTCTAGGTCGGTGGTGCCAGCAAAGATCCCACTAGCCTGGCGAACCCGTCGGTCGTGGGCTGGACAGAGTCATGCTACCATCATGGAACGCTCATGCTCTTGGGCAGAAGATGAAGAACGGCCAGCATGGCGCACTTGGTGGAATGCTGTTCACGTTGGTAGGCTCGATGCCTACGGGCTGCCCACAGACTGGAGAGACGTGTCAGCGTTCGAAAAGCTGCAGCTCTACTGTGAGGCCAAGTTCGACGCCTACTCGTTGCGAGCCACGGTCAGGACCATCAGCGAGGAGCACATTGGTAACCTTGCCCGAGAGTGCTTGAAGGCTCCTGAGTTCGCTGGTTGGGCCGCGGGGTTTCTGACGGAAATAGCGACACAACCGATGGAGAGTTTGGCTGGCTATACCGGAGAAATTGAAGTGTTTGCCAATCCGCTCATGCTGACTCTGCTCGAAGCAGGGCATGAACTCCCATCACAGCTCGACCGACTGCTCATGTTTGACAACGAGGACGATCAGGAAGTGATTCAGAGGCTTCCCCTTAGGCGTCGTCGGGACATTCTCAAGGGGAACGAACCCGCCCCAAGCGATTACGAGACCATCATTGAGGTTCTCCCAGTCTACCCATTCAAAGATTTCGCGGCGCGCGCATTGGAGGGAATCCACGTGAACCGCTTGCATGAGAAAGCTGCGTACCGGGAAGATGCCAACGAGCAACTGGAAGAGTTGATAGCGATTGCGGACCAACACCCCGAAATCGCGGAAGCCCTGGCGGAAGCCCGTGCCCGTCCTGAGTGGGTACCCGAAGATTGATTTGTAACATGGTGGTGAGCCGCGCATGACCAACTGGAAAGCACTCAAGCACCACCGAGGCACAACCTTAGACGTCCCCAAGATCGTTGCCGACATGTTGTTGGGCGGCGAAGACTCAGGGGAGGGGCGTGACCAGCGCTTTGAGCATCATCTCACGCTGCAGGACCGTCTGTATCGTCATGGTCAGTGTGTTCAGGCTGCACCAGCGGCCATAGATGTCATTTTCCAAACTGGCGTCGTAAGCCGTTTCAAAATTGCGGCGGTAGAATTTCGGGAGACTCCCACATAGCGGTCCGAAAAATGTCCCCTCTGGGTCGTTGTGTCTGGTGGCGAAAGTCTTGCGACGCGGCGGGCAAGGTGGAAAACCCGAGTGCTCAACTTCGTTCAGAATATCTAGCCAACGTAAGCGTGAAGTTCAATGTTGTTGTGGCGGCATCCCCGCAATGTCCCGGCCCCCGGTCCAGAGGACCCAGTCCGAGAGCAAAGCGTGGGCATATTTGTGCCAACATTGTTGCTTAACGAATCTCCCAAACATCCGTCGAAATTGGCGTGAAAAAGAACAGAGTTTCTAGCCTTCCGTGTGTGATGAAGTAGTATTGGGCCATCATGTCTCAGCTTAAGATTTCACGATCGCTTTCTCGTCATTGGGTCGCCCTGGGTACGCTCGTTTTTGCAGCCAGCGCAAGCGCTGTCGCCTGCGGCGGAGGCGACGGCGGCACAAACGACGCGGACTCTGGCGGCGACAGCTCTGGCGGTAACAACGCAGGCGGCGCCGGAGCGGATGGCTCGGGGGGTGATGGTGCCGGTAACAGTAGCGGTGGCGGCACCACTACTCCGGGCTTTGAGTCGTTGGGGTGTGAGACTCGCGACGGCGGCGAGGCGACCAAGGTGTCTGGCGTGATAACTTCTGACGCGACTTGGTCGGGCCTCATTTACTTAGACGGGGACGTCGAGATCGAGGGTGCCAAAATCACAATCGCTAGAGGGACTGAAGTTGTCGCGGCAAAGGGCTCTAGCCTTACTGTGAGCGATGGCGGGACTTTGCTCGTCGCAGGTGAAGAGCTTGAGCCAGTGCGCTTTTGTGGGGAAGAAGACGTTGCGGGCTCGTGGCGTGGGCTCACTCTGACAGACACAGCCTCTGCGGAAAGTGAATTCAACTACGTATTAGTTTCGGATGCTGGAGCTACGGAGCAAGCCGTCTTGTTGAACGCGGCTGCGCTCATCAACAACTTCAGGGTCGAGAAAAGCGGCTCTGTCGGGGTGCGCGCCGCGGCTTTTGCAAAAGGCAGCACTGGGCTCAGCGTCACTGGAGCAAAGGAAGCTCCTGTAGTGTTGTCGGACGCCGCTGCCGTATCGCCGTTTCCGACGGGAGGCACCCTGACAGGCAATGGTGACGACACTGTGCATTTACGCTTCTTTGAATTCATCATCGATGCCGATTTTCAGAAACTGGACGTGCCCTACGCGGTCAAACAGGGGCTCTGGGGCAATTCTGGGATAGAGTTTATTATCCGTCCGGGAGCTAAATTTATCGTGTCCGCCGATATGGAGGTTTCCTGCGGAAAGAAGAGCTTGTGCCAGTTTGAAGGCACGGCCGAGGAGCCGATTGTCTTTGAGGGAGAGAAAGACGAGCGGGGCTTTTGGCCAGGCGTCGGCATCGGAAATGACGTGCTACTGGATTCGAAACTTGAGCACATTTCTGTAAGAAATTGCGGCAATGCGTTGTCTGTCTCGGCACAGATCGTGGTTGGCAACATTTTCGCCGCGAATGTTGAGCGGGGCTTTCGATTCAAGAAAGGTGCCCCCGCCACAGGCTCTAAGAATTTATCGATCGATGGTGCCACATTTGGCGCGTTCTTTGTTGACCTCGATTCCCTTTGCAAGCTCCCCCTCAGTGGCAGCTACGTGAATATCGACGAGCCTTATGTGCAAATCGACAGCGGAACTTTCTCAGACACATGCTCTTTGGGTGACATTGGGGCAGTCTATAGATTTAGGCAGACAAAGATACTTGGTGAATTGGAAATCCTCGCGGGGCAAACCGTCGCTATTTATGACGACGGCGCAATCACCGTCGGCGAGGGTGGGCGCTTGAGCTTTGTGGGCACGAAGGAAAATCCCATAGACGTTGGTGGCTTGTTGCCACCAACGTCTCCGCACGGCGGCATCACATATGAAGCACTTTCAGACGGTACGTCCAGCATACAGTGGGTAAACTTTCTCGGCGAAAGCAATTGCTTGACGCTTCATCAGCCCATCGCGGTGAGCAACGCAGACTTTTCTGCTTGCGGTACTGCAGCGTTTCGGGCCGACACGACCACCTATGACAGCCTCGAGTACACGTCCAAACTCACAAATATTACGCCGGGCACTTTGCCCGTTTACTACACCCCGTAGTGGTCTCGGGGGGCGGCGCTACTTGGACTTGCAGGTTGAGTCACAACTCGACGTCGGCGTGCCGTCGCCCTGCCCATCTCCATCACATTCTTCATTCGACTGTTTGACGCCATCGCCGCATGTGTTTTCGCAAGCAGCGTTGCACGTTGTGGTCGGCGTCGGGTCTCCTGCGCCGTCACCGTCACAGGCTTCTTGTTGGGAAGTGCCGTTTTTCCACCCGTCTCCGCAATAAGGAGACCGCGCGCTGCAATCTTTAAGGCAATTGTTAACGCCGTATTCGCCGTTGTTATCGCTCTTCTTATCACACTTCTCTCCCCAATTCTTCGTGCCCGGCTTGCTTCCGTCGTCTACGTTGCCGTCGCCGCAGGTGGAGCAATCTTCCCTGCAAGAATCGATACCGCTGTTGCTGTTGATGCCATTTCCCGTGGGGGTGTTTCCGGCCACATAGGGGCCGTCGTCGCAGCCTTCGTTCGGGTTCTTTTGGTCATCACCGCAGTAGCCACTGCAGTCGTCGTTGCACTGAGCCTTACGCGTGCCTCCCGAGACCGCAATGGTAAACGATTGACTGGGTTCGCATTCTTCTTCGGTTACCAGTACGGCACCGTCCCCGCAGTAGGGGCCTAGCGTGCACTTAGATGTGCACTTTGCAGAGTTCTTCTTCTGTACCCAGGCGGGATCTATTTGGTTTTGATCGCCGTCATCACACTCTTCATCGTTCGTAGGGTCTTCTCCGTCCCCGCAATACGGAGCAAAAT
>CAYWLO010000120.1:0-8445 GCA_964459035.1 uncultured Polyangiaceae bacterium
ATCCCAAGAAAGAAAGGTTGCGCCAACCCCAACCAAACCAAAAGCCCCCCAAAACAAACACACACACACTCCCCCCCCCCCCCCCCCGCTGAGAAGCTTCCGCCTGCAATTTGCTCACCTCACGACTCCCGTGATCGTCGATGATGTGAAGTGCCTTTTTCGCTCAGAAAAAGCATGAGGTCTCCTGAGAATGATTATTTCTTGCTAGATTGGAAATAATTGTACCCATTCTTCAAATTGGCACTTTTGAGCTGGCACAACCACGAAAAGAAGCGCCGTATCGGTTCATTGGAGCCTCATTCCAAACTCAGACCGAGGAACGAATCTGTCCCGGTTGTTTTATAAGAAAGAGAATAGAACATGTCCCAGTACCGCCGCGCGATTTTCCTCACAGCTCCCCTGCTCCTTTCCCTGAACTTTGTGTTCGCGTGTAGCAGTGATGACGACGGTGAATCAAAACGTAATTCTGAAAATGCAACAGGTGGCGCAGTAGGTAGTGGTGCTAGCTCCCCTGGTTCGAGCGGGGGGAGTTCTTCCGGGCAAGGTATGGGCGGCGGGAGAGGGGGTTCGGGTGGCTCTTTATCTACCGGCAGCGGCTCAGCGACAGGCGGCAGTTCGGGCTCTGGAGGAAGTGACCAAAGTACAGGAGGTAACAGCCAAGGCACTGGTGGGTCGGCAAGCAATGATGAATTCGGGAGTACATGCGGTAGCGGTGGACCCCAGGGAACTAGCTTCAAGAAAGTGACGTTCAAGGACAGTAAATTTGGCTCGACATTTTACATGGTTGGAGCCCCCAACACAGACAAGCCCTTACCACTCCTTGTTCTTTTTCATGGAGACGAAGGCACGACGGCAAATGTGCAGGATCTGTGGGCTCCTTTTTGGGAAAAAGAGAAGAACTTCATCATCGTGATCCCTCAAAGTCCCGGAGAATACACGACCTGGACTTTTAACTTCGAGGATAAAGCTGCCTTTGTTGACCGTTTGTTGGATCAAGTAGGACAGCAACACAATGTCGATGTGAGTCGTATTTATGCATCCGGATATTCCGGCGGTACCGAGTTTTTGGGCACCATGAGCTGGGATATGCACGACACTTTTGCGGCCATCAACTTTAGTTGTGGGGGAGGTGGTTGGTTTGAAGGATATGAGCATGAGCCACCAACACCAGAATGCGTATTTGACGCACGTCTTTGGTTTGCCACAGACGATTTTATGAATGAAGGCATTGTCGACCCGCCCCGAGAGCCCTCAACGGTTCACCTGAAAAAATGGTTAGAAAAAGGAAATGTTTCGGTGGACTTCATTGAACACACACTTTGCTCGGGACATTGTTGCTCACCAACAGACGTCATTGGCAAAGAGATTCGCCCCGCATGGAATTGGATGAAGGTGCGTACAAAATGCAGCAAGCCCTACACAAAGAAGTGCGTAGGTATTCGCGATCTTCCTTAAAATTTGACCCACAATGAGTCTATAGCCTCCCCAATAGACACCTCCCTCTTCGAAACGCCCCTAGAAATAGGGGCGATAACGGAGAAGTGCGCAGCGGCTGCACCTCATTGATAGAGGAGAATACGGTGAGCACTGTATTTGCCAGTTGATTTTGGAGAGTGATGGAGCGACGATGCGTGCAATGAATTACCCGATCGTTACCTTCAGCTTGGGTCTGGTGGCACTCTTTTCCTTGTCGGCGTGCACTCAATCGACGAAAGAGGACGAACCGACGAAAGAGGGCGAACCGACGAAAGAGGGCGAACCGACGAAAGAGGGCGAACCGACGAAAGAGGGCGAACCGACGAAAGAGGAGATAGATTCTTCAACGAGGCAGAGGGAACGAGACTGCGCTCCAGAAGATCCAACTCGCCACGTTCTGCGTTGCTTTGATGGCGACGGAGACGGACGGTGCCCAGAAGAACACGAGTGTGTGGCCCGTGATATGCCCAACTACATTACCATGAATATTTGGAGCGCAGAAAAAGACTGCGACGATAATGATGGTGACGTCTGGGACGCGGTTTATGAAGATCTCGATGGTGATGGATACGGAAGCACCATTTTTCGATGCAAAAAACCTGAAGATACGATCTTGGTCAACTGGTCGGTCCGGAGCGGTGATTGCGACGATACAGATGCAACTATTTTTCCTGGAAATTTTCGAATGGAAGGTGAGGAAGACAAGAGCTGCGGTGATTGGTCCATGGACATCCCCGAAGGGTGGAAGCCCGAGAAGCAATCGAGTTGTTCGGGGCCAGCCCTTGCGCTCGTGCCATTCAGTCGCCCTACCGAGTGCGAGCTCCCTGGGTGGGTGCATCCTCCGCGCATGATTTTTCGCATTGAAAACTGGGGGGACGAGACCGCAATCGAAACTATCACACTAAAAAACATGGGTATAGTTTCTGGTGGCCTCTCCGTCCCCACATTCAGCCTCGATCTCAATCTTCAACCCGGAGAGGTCACACCTTGGATCGAGCGCGCGGTACGCCAAGGAATCGAATTTGTCTCTGAGACTGGAACGTGTGAGGGGGCTTCCCATTCTGTAGAAGTCAACAAGGCGTGGTGCGGGCACTGAATCGGCTCCGAACTGCTATTGCCATGCCTCACCGTAGAACAAATGCCTCCAACTATACGCTAGCACATCTTAAATGGATAAATATGACGATTGTCATACGATAGCGTATATAATCAAGATCAAGTGAATCTACGTGTTGAATCACGTGCGTACGGAATACCGAGGACAATACGCTCTAGTACCAAGGACCGGTGTATGGCACCCAAGAGTTGAGAACAACGCCCGGATGACCCACAATTCACAACCGACTACCTTTCTACAATAATCGCTCTTTCGGTGTTCGTGCCGCTACTATCGACATCTCGAAAATCAACTCCGGCACATCCAGAAGAACTCGTCTCGCCATCGTCGTTGGTTATAACTGGAGCGACAAAATCATCGCGAACGCAATCGGGTACCGTGGCTTCCAAAATGACTAACTTGCCTTGAGCTTTTTCTTCGGTCGCTAAGTTCATGTCGTAGCTAAATTCAAAACTCAGATCGCTTGCGCTGGAGCGAACACCCGAGATTCCTGTCTCTTGCTCAAAATCTTCCTTCGCGTAATAGTCAGCGTTGTAAGGGCTGCGGTGCACCGAGATCTGAGTCGCTTTGCCCTCTGCACTCAATTGAACTGTTGAAGGCAAGGACCACTTACCATCGATACGCCCGTCCCCAGTGCGAACTGTTGCGAGTAAATCGAGGCTCAAGCTTTGCATCGAATCGTACGGGCTCGATTCAAAACACATCTTACCCACCTTCTGCATCAGAGTAAGTTCGGTTTTCTCTGCGTTGTCCCACGTCAGGTCAAATTGGCTTCGACTTTCAATTGCCTGAGACAATGACTGAGAGAACTCGGTCTCGGAACGAATCAAGTATCCTGATTCGCAGCCAAAGAGAGGGAAGCTCCCATAAATCATACTAGCGCCACTAGCCACGTCGGAGTTGCTCGTGGAAAGTGAGCCGACGATTTCGCCACTCAAAGAACCAAGCGCAAAGCCTAGGCGAAGAATTGTATCGTCCGCTTTGCCATTTTGAAGACGAGAGACATCGACTCCAAAAGAGCCCTCTAACATTCCTGGTGTCAGCGGAATCGCCGAACTAATGAATAGCCCATTCTGGGCTACAAATTGCGCACGAAAGGTATCGTTGAAGGCACCATTTTCACTCGTTACAGTTACATCAGCCTCGACCCTCATCTCATCCCTACAAGGCGGGCGAGCCCGTTCGTCCTGCAGCGAATTTCCTCCTTGGGTATTCGTTGCATCTACCCTGTTCACCAGTATCGCAGTTTCGACAAGAGGAACGATTTCGAGAGTAATTGTGGAGTCACCAGCAGCTGGAGTTACCTCAACGCCATCAAAGCCGGTCTGATCACGCCAAACGAGACCTGCTGTGTGGGTACCCTCGATGAGAGAGACGAGTCTCTCAGCGGTGATGTTCACCTCACTGGTTTCCTTGACGCCCAATTTCTTCGAACCTGCGTCCTCACAATTTTGCGAGGACGAATCACTCGTGCCCTCTTCCGTTCTGTTCACTTCCCCGCCAAATTGCCCTGATGTGCAGGCGTTCATCAATAGAAGTGAAATCGTTCCCAGGGATGAGCCGAGAGTCGGGGTCGAAATATTGGGTCGAAATTTCATAGTTGCTATTTTCCTTCTCCAAGAGCTTCTCACTCATACGAAGGCTTCGCTACGCGTATATTGCACCAAATTCGTGCTCAATTGACCTATGAAGTACATCTGACCAATATAAGGCATGGATTTTCGTGCTCTCAGTGCTCAATTGGTCCGGGTGCGACGCAGCGCCAGAACACAATCTCAATTGAGCAGGGCCCTTGGTTATAAGAGCAATGTGATGTTCTCCTGGGAGAACGGGCGTGACCAAGTAAGTGCGAGAATGTTCTTTCGCCTTGCGATTCTCACGGGATCTCTCACTGGTTTGGATACATTCTTTCGGGGCAACTCCTGTCCAGATGTAACCACCAGAGAGGGGCTTTCTCAGTTTCTCCAGGACCTAGCGGGCAACCGTACGTTAGCGGACGTGGCCCGACACATGAAACGGGACCGACATGTTTTAGGGCGCTGGGTGCGTGGGCAAACAGAAATTCCTCTCGCTGAACTCTTGGAATTTGTCGAAGTGACAACTCTGAGGATCTACGATTTCTTAGCCCTCTTCGTAAACCCGGCTCAATTAAAGGAGGCTGCGGAAGGATTCAAGATCTTAGAAGCTGCACGAAATTCAGCGAGAAAACTGCCTTGGTCTCACGCTATTGTGCACATGGTGGAGCTTCCTTCCTACGCTCTCCTTAAAAAGCATGAATCGGGTTGGTTCGCTTCTCGGTTGGGGCTCACCATTCAAGAAGAGCGTAATTGTTTAGAACTTCTCTTGACCACCGGGCAACTTGTCCTTCAAAAAAACCGCTATCGAGTCAGCCATACTCTCAATGTGGACACGCGTCGTGATCCTGATACCAGCAGGCTGCTAGCATCGTTTTGGATGAAGGAAGGTGCACGGCGAGTTCTCACGCCAGCAAAAGGCGGCTTCGCATTCAATGCCTTTGGTATCAGCACCAAGGACTTGGACACCGCGCGCGAACTACAAAGCGAGTACTTTCAGAAATTGCGCGCTCTGATTGCTGGTTCTCATCCGACGCAAGCTGTCGCCGTGGCCACCTTTCAGCTTTTTAGTCTCTTTGAAGAAGGGCAAGATAACTCTTAACATCTCTAGGTGAGCCCTCGGTTCAAAGGACGGATTGGAAAAATCTCCGCGAAGAAGAACCCTGGCGGAAGTGCCGTAAAAAAAGGTTCGGCTTGCAAAGAGGACAGTGAGTGTTCAGACGGAATCTTTTGTACCGGAGTGGAGCTCTGTAAGCCGGGGTCAAAAGATGCGGACTCACAGGGCTGTGTGCAGGGCGCTCTACCGTGCAAGTCTAAAGGGCGCTGTCTGGAAAATGAAGACCGCTGTGCCATCTCGTGTGAAGTAGAGGCGGACGCAGACGGGGACGGGGCCATTGCTCAAGAATGTGGCGGTGACGATTGCGATGACTCCGATCCCATGCGCTATCCAAAAAATCTCGAGATCTGCGACGCAGACCACCACGACGAAGATTGCGATCCCCTGACTTTTGGAGAGCGAGACGACGACAACGATGGCTATGTGGATGCGACCTGCTGCAACAACGGGTCCAACGGACTCATCTGTGGCGATGACTGCAACGACGGTAAGGAGGAATCGTCATTGCCCCAGACTCTCTCAGGGGCTGGAAAGGCGTGGAGGTTGAGGTGCAAATTCGTGTCTGGGGTCCGCCAGAGGGCGAGTTTGGTCCGGAACCCATTTACGGGGGATGGGGGCTCTCTCTCGTGAAGGGGAGCACCAGTATTCTCGGCTCGGAGAGCGACTCTGCAATTGCAGGAAACAACATGGGTTTTGAGTGGAGTTGGGGCCATGCCGGGCGCAGCGATGGAAAGCCGCGTGATACATCCGATAGCTATCGAATCCACGGGGTTACTGATGGATCCGGCTGATACCACCATAGCATGGCCGGTAGCCCTCAGGAGCGAGCTGGTACTTGGACAACCCAGCGCCTCTACCTCAAGTACACGCCAGACGACCCAAGCACCGGGGCCAATGAGGAGGCTCTGCTTGTCAAAAACGGTAGGAATGGCGCAACGATTGCGCAGGTTCCAGGAGGAGAAAATTCGTACAGTTTGAACAATCAGGTAGCCGTGGGTGAAACCTTCTCGGTGGTGATGACTGCCGCTTCAAACGGTCGCCCTTTTCAGGAGAAAGTCTTGAACTACGAATTATATATTGATGAGGATAGTAACTCGATGGAGACGGATCGATTCCTCGTTTCTATCGATGGCGTCTGCCCTCCCTAAAAGGACTCGATGAAACAGAGCGTTTCTTAGCGAATATTCGATTGCATTGATGTTCGCCAAATCGTCCCAAACACGAACCATCGCCTATTTTTTACAGGTTTGAGCTTCCAGAACAAATACTTTGAAGTCTCGTCCTGTAGTTTCTGCAAATGCTTGAGTTTCTCCAACGGGCAAGACCTCTAACAGATCATGCATTGGTAGATTCACGAGACCGCCTTCGTAAATTCCGCTTTGTGTAACCTCTCCAAAATAGTCTTGAGAGTTACGAAGGACGAACGAATCTCCTGGACTCATTATCTTTGAAAGGTCCACTTCGACGGAATCAAAATTCTCCCAATTGTAGACGATGACGTGGGCGCGCCCCGGTTGATAGCGATTGGGTCGCACCACAATATGGTTCTTTACAGGACGCTCCGATTGATAGCTGTTGTCTGGATAGTCTTCTTGCAGAATACCGGAATCGTTGCTTTGAAAATTTCCGATAATGGTATTCCCGTTCATGGTCACATCACTCCACGTTCTCTGGAAAATTGTTTGACCGACGAAGTAGTTGTCGACCAGGGTCGCACCTCGATTGCCACCGGCGCCCCAACCCATGCGAACATCACGTCCTCCAAGCGTCGCCCAGCCGTAGTTCTCTTTCAAAAGGATGTCTTTTACCGGAAGACTACCATTGTGACCCGCCAGAAAACCGTCCACCAACTTATGGCCAGGGGCTCCATTGAGGAACCAAACATTTCCCACAAAGTCGAAGTTGCGGACATAATTCCGGTCGCTTTCGCTATAGACATGTATTCCGGTGCCATAGGCTGAGAAAATAAGATTCTCCTCCAAAACCATCTTACTATCGCGATTAGTGATATATATATGATAACCGTGCCCCCTATCGGTGCCGCGCCAACCATTGTTGTAAAAAAGACAACCGTGAAGCTCAATGAAATTTCCGGCCTGCACGTCGTCGGTGAGTTGTCCTCCAGAGATACCACTGCCCACATCATGAACAATCAAATTCTGTAGCGAGATATGATCGCCCCCAGCCCAAATTCCTGTCGACCTAGAAATGCTTCTGTCGGGTTGGCTGTCCGTTAGTTCAAGTCCACGAAAGACGGCCCATTCGTGAAATATTTGGAGAACGGGCACATCCCCACCGACATTGTCCAATGTCACTCGGTCACCAGGCCACGCAGCTATTGTAATAGGAGCGCCCTCGACGCCGTCCAGCTTGGCTACCCAGCTCCCCTTATAGACGCCCTCGTGGACCCAAATCGTATCTCCTGGTTCTACGACGTTGGGATGACGAAGAGCTGTGTTGAGATCCCAAGGTGATGACAGTGAGCCATCACCCTCAGGAGTCCCGTCGAGCGTAGCGTGATAGCCAGTACTCGGATCTTGAGTATCACAGCTCACCTGAGGAAGCCGGATCTCATCGTCGACGTCGTAAGTTGTTTCTTGAGTATTATTCGAATTCTCCTGCACAGACCCGCCCTTGCTCCCCCCCTTCGGGGCCTCCACACGAGACGATAAAACAAAGGGCGATAAAAGCCGGGCAAAAGCGGAGACCGTGGGCATCAATCATCTAAACTACCTACCATGCGCTCGCCTCGACGTCACCGACACGCCCCTTTACTTGTTGGCGGCGTAGTAAAAACAGATGGGTTTTCGCGCGCATGAAAACCCGCTCGATTGCTCGCGCGAGGGGTGAAACCATTAGTCGAAAAGATTTGAACAATAGGGGCTGCGTCTTCATCCCGACAAGACACGATTACTGAGATTTGCACAGCCAAGTTTGTCCTCGAAAAGAGCGGTAGCCCATCTCTGGATGGGGTCGGTCGTTCAAGATGAGTTCGACCAATGCGCCTGTGTGGGGTCCAATGCTCTTGCCACAGTCGAGCATTTTAGTTGGAGTCCACCCGCTGTGGGCTCGGTGTGATGCGAGCATATGCCCTGGAGATGCGCCTTTTCGATGCGTTCAAAAAGCTCGTTACGGCTCTCTCCGCCGCGCTTTTTCATTGG
>CAYWLO010000121.1:0-6325 GCA_964459035.1 uncultured Polyangiaceae bacterium
ATATAAAGTCAACCGACCGCCGCTTCGATGATCAACACGGAGCGGGACATCCCCGAGGGGAGAGGGGAGCGGTGGTGGTGAGCTGAGTAGTCTTGGTATCTGTTTATGGTGAGTGGTATCTGCTTTCTATTTGAGGCGGAGCGTTGGGACAATTTACGTCCTACCATTCTTGAGTAGCAGCGCCTCGCCCCGTAGAGTGCTTGCATCATGGTGAATCATGCTGTCAGGGGAGAGGTTGTGGCCTTGTGAAGGAAATAGGGCCATCAGATCTTAAGTCTATCCTACATTCCAAGCGGGCGAATGTGTATTACCTGGAGCACTGCCGTGTTTTGGTTAAGGGGGGGAGAGTCGAATATGTCACCGAACAGGGTAAGAGTTCTCTTTATTGGAATATTCCTATTGCCAATACGACTTCCCTATTACTTGGAACGGGGACTTCTATTACTCAAGCTGCGATGAGGGAGCTCGCAAAGGCAGGGGTTCTTGTTGGATTTGCTGGCGGGGGTGGGACACCGCTTTTTGCGGCAAATGAGGTGGACTTTGAGGTTTCCTGGTTTTCTCCGCAAAGCGAGTATCGGCCAACGGAGTATTTGCAGCTTTGGATGCGCTTTTGGTTTGATGACCAAGCGCGATTACAGGCAGCAAAAACTCTTCAACAACTAAGAATTGAGCGTATTCGCGAAGAATGGTTGAAGAGTCGTCGTCTGAGAGATCTGGGATTTCAAGTGGATGCCATTGCTCTTGAGGTTTCACTTGCCCAGTCGTTGAAAAAAATTGAGCTTGTCCAAGATACCGCTTCGCTTCTGATGGAGGAAGCCAGGCTGACGAAACATTTGTACAAATTGGCGGTAAATGCAGTGCGTTACGGTGACTTTACTCGCGCCAAGGGAGGCGGAGGCGTAGATCCAGCTAACCGTTTTCTCGACCACGGAAACTATCTTGCCTATGGAATGGGAGCGACGGCCACCTGGGTATTGGGTTTACCTCAAGGGTTGGCTGTTCTTCATGGCAAGACTCGCCGTGGCGGCTTGGTTTTCGACGCCGCAGACTTAGTAAAAGACGCGCTCATTTTGCCTCAGGCGTTCATCTCGGCGATGCGGGGTGATGAAGAACAGGAGTTTCGGGTGGCATGTTTGAATGCGCTCACGCGTACTGAGGCTCTGGACTTTATGATCGATGCGCTGAAGGAAATTGCGTATCAACATGGGGGGTGCAAGTGAACATCTTACTTGTTTCACAATGTGAGAAGAGGGGGCTTACAGAAACTCGGCGTATTTTGGATCAGTATGCTGAAAGGTTTGGAGAGCGTACTTGGCAAACACCTATCACAAAGGCTGGCTTGGACACCTTGAGGCGCGTTCTAAAAAAGACAGCAAGGAGAAATACGGCTGTTGCTTGCCACTGGATTCACGGCAAGAATCACAGTGAGCTTCTTTGGATAGTGGGGAACGTTGGGAAATTTAACTCCAGGGGAGTTGTTCCGACGAACACGACATCTCGCAATATTCTGCGCAGCCAAGACGAAAATAATTGGCACAGCGCCGAGGTCATTCGTCTCCTGGCGATGATAGCGGCTCTATTTCACGATTTTGGCAAGGCCAACAAGGCCTTCATCGAAAAACTCGTCTCCAAAAAGCCGATGGCGGACGCCTATCGTCATGAGTGGGTGTCCCTTCGACTCTTCGAGGCATTCGTTCGCGAAGAGGAGGATACTGAGTGGCTTTCTCGCCTGATGAATCTCCAACCAGGCGAGGAAAAATCTTGGTCCGAGAAGCTAAAACGGGATGACCACGTCCCTGGGAAAGGGCCATTTGGAAATTTGAAACCTTTAGCACGAATTATCGGATGGCTAATCGTGAGTCACCACCGTTTACCGGTACTAGCTGATGGCGTTGTTTCTCCTGGCAAGCTTCGCAATCTACCGCTCCCGATTCTTCCGGCATGGAATAGCGCAATTGCGGACGCTTCGAAGAGTGAGCGAGCTGCTTGCTGGGAATTTCCCAAAGGTTTGCCATTTGATAGTCGTTCATGGTGTTTGCGAGCGAACAGTTGTGCGCAGAAAATTCTCGAGCATCCAACACTAGCAAAAGCAGGGATCGCCGATGAACTATTGCACGATCCTTACGTTCTTCACGTGTCGCGACTTGTGTTGATGTTGGCAGATCATCACTATTCGAGTTTGCCGAGTGACAAGAAGTGCGGAGATGTAGACTATCCTCTCTTTGCCAATACTGATCGTAAGACTCGGCAAATGAAGCAGCGCCTAGACGAACATTTAATTGGAGTTGCTACTCACGCCCGTCGGATAGCAGGCATTCTTCCCCGACTTGATGCTGAATTGCCTCGCCTCGCACGTCACAAGGGCTTTCAGCGACGCACAAAAGATGCGCGCTTCGGGTGGCAAAATAAGGCATATGAGCTCGCCGTGTCGGTGAGAAGTCAGGCAGAGGCTGGTGGCTTTTTTGGGGTTAATATGGCCTCGACTGGCTGTGGAAAAACACTGGCAAACGGTCGTATTATGTATGGCCTTGCGCATCCAGAACGAGGGGCTCGTTTCTCAATTGCTTTAGGCTTACGCACCCTGACCCTCCAAACTGGCAGCGTGTACCGTGAACGACTCGACCTAGGAGAGGATGATCTTGCAATTCTCGTTGGCGGTGCTGCCGTTCGAGAATTGCATGCCCTTGGCGAGTCCGAGGCTCAGGAGATTGGCGTTCACGAGTGGAATGGCAGCGAGTCGGCAGAAGACATTTTTGAAGAAAACGCTCACGTTCACTACGAAGCGAATTTAAGCGATGGCCCTCTAAAAAACTGGTTGGCCGACAATACAGCAGCCAACAAACTCATTAGCGCTCCCGTACTTACCTGCACCATTGACCACTTGATCCCGGCAACCGAAAGCACACGAGGAGGAAGACAAATTGCACCAATGCTACGGCTCCTTACTTCAGATTTAGTGCTGGACGAACCCGATGACTTTGGAATGGAAGATTTGCCGGCCCTCAGTCGATTGGTACATTGGGCAGGTCTACTTGGCAGCAAGATTTTGTTATCCTCCGCGACCTTACCACCCTCAATGGTGCAAGGCCTCTTCAACGCATACAGGGCCGGGCGTGAAGTCTTTGACAAAAACCGGGGAATCCCTGGGCAACACACGAAAGTCTGTTGCGCCTGGTTCGACGAATTCAAGACCATTTCAGAAGCCCACCGCACCGAAGAATCATTTCTCGTTGCCCACAATGCTTTCGTGACCAAGCGCGAAGCTCGAATTCGAGAGGTTGAGTTCAGCCGCAGAACCAGAATTATAGAGACTCCATTTGATAGTAAAGAGCAGCCCGAGATTTTAGAAAGTCTTGCGCAGCTCTTTTCGAAGAGCATGACCGAGCTACATGAGCTACATCACTCAATTGATCCGGCTACGGGAAAGAGGGTGAGCTTTGGGCTAGTTCGCATGGCCAACATCGATCCGTTGATTGAAATTGCACGCACATTGTTCAAGGAAGGTGCCCCCCAGGGCGTAAGGGTGCATCTGTGTGTCTACCACTCAAAACACCCATTGGTCGTTCGAGCTGCTATTGAGCGAAGACTTGACCGATGTCTTAAAAGGCACGAGCCTGATGCGGTATTTCGTCTTCCAGATATTCGTAAAGAGCTAGACGAAAGGGACGAAGAGAATCACTTGTTTGTAGTATTGGCTTCTCCAGTGGCCGAAGTAGGGAGAGACCATGACTACGATTGGGCTATCGTTGAGCCGTCTTCCATGCGCTCAATTATTCAGTTGGCCGGGCGAATTCGCAGACACCGTCCTGGACTCTGCAAGGAACCTAATATTTATCTACTGGATAAGAACGTCAAAGGGCTACTCGGTCGGGCCATCGCCTTTGACAGACCTGGATTTGAAGCGAAGCCTTTCTTTGAATTGAAAGATCACGCTCTGAGTTCACTCCTGACAGGCGAACAACTGGGGCACGTTCATTCGGGTCCCCGTATCGTAGAGAGGCCTGTTTTGGACTCAACGCAGAACTTGGTCGATTTGGAGCACGCTCGCTTGAGAGCCTTGATGTTGAACGAAGGCGAGAACACAGACCTGCCCATTCATCTTTGGTGGAGCACTCAGGCATCTCTAAGTGCTGAGTTGCAGAGAAAGCAGCGATTTCGAGCAGGACCACCAGAAACCACATACGCATTTTTGCCGAACGAGGACGACTCAACTGATTTAATTTTTCATCAACAAGATGAGCTTGGATCGTGGAAAGCTCCGGCTTCTTGGATCCCTCAAGAGAATTTAATCAAACGTGATGAGTTGGAAGTGGGTTTGCGTATACAAACTTGGGGAAGCAAGGGTCTGGGCGCCGAGCTTGAACACTTACAGGATAGATTCGACAAAGATCTTTCCTGGGTGGCTCAGCATTACGGGACTGTTCAGCTCCAAGAGCAAACTCAAGGTTGGAGATATGAGCCAACCTTGGGCTTTCAGAGGTGCAAGTGAATGACTGCCTATTCGGCAGTGAAGTTGAAAAGTACTGCAAAAAGTACTGTTTTCTTAGCTACCCGTTCGGCAGTCAGTGGGAGAAGTGTAGAAAAAGAATTGCTAAAAGTACTGTGGTTTGCATTTTGGAAACAGTCCACTATACTTGACTTGTCAGAACAGCGTCACGCCCAAGCACAACGCTGTTCCAGATATCTTGATTTCCAAGGTGTGACTCTTGACCGAAAGGTAGGTGCTGAAATGCCTCCTCCATAGTTTGTCTCGCAACCAGGCTCTAGCCAGCCTGGTTGCGAGCTTTATTCTACTGATTTGTGGTGAGGATTGCCAATAGAAATGAGGGGTTATGAATCAAGAAAGTATTGAATTGCGGGAAGTGATGCAGAAGTTCATCACTGAGCGATTAGAAGTGAAGCTGGCCAAGCTGAAGCCTGAGGAGGAGACCAAGCGAGAGAAGTACGTTGAAGATTTTGCTCTTGATACGTGGTTGTTGGACGCGGCAAGGCGGGTTGCTCAGATTCAAACAGCAACACATACGTTGAAGCCGATGCACCCTGAGGCTCGAGGAACAAGCTTACATGTGGAGTCGTCTGGGCTGGAAGTTTTTGGCCTGGTGGGAACACAGAGCCTGGGGACAACGCGCACAAATGATGTTGTCGGAAATGCTGCCGCTTTGGATGTCTTCAAATTTCTCAGTCTTGAATGCAAAGGAGGTAGCTTGATGGAGCTCATCTTGAGTGGGGACCCCGTGGTAAAAAAGGCACTTTCGGATGACCCTGCTACAGGGGAGTCTCTTTGTGCAACTTTTTCTACCATTCGTGAAAGTAAGGGTGAGCTGGCCTCTCATACGTTGGCTAAGCAACTCTATTTTCCTTTGGAGGATGCGGGTGAATATCATTTGCTGGCTCCACTCTTTCCAACAACGCTGGTGGACCATGCGTATAAAACCATGAGGGCGCATAGATATGGCGACGAGGCCAAAGCGGCACGTGACGCGCGCAAGAACAAGCTAGCTTCAGTCGACGATGTGCATGAGTACTTGGATTTGGCGATTCAAAATTTTGGGGGCACGAAGCCTCAAAATATCAGCCAGCTGAATAGTGAGCGTCATGGAGAAAACTGGCTTCTCGCTTCTCTACCTCCTACTTGGATCTCCCCAAATATTCGTGCTCCTCAACACATGGAGTCTGTCTTTGAGGGGAGCTTTTCTAAGCGGCGGCGGGTGCGCAAGGCTCTCTTTGATTTGAAGAGTTTTCTGACCAAAACAGCTTACAACAATCAGAGTATTCGTTTGCGTCGCGCCGAAGTCGTGGAAATTATCTGCGACGAAGTCCTTCAGTTTGGTGCTAGTTTGCGCGAACTTGACCCCGGGTGGAGCGCGTCAAGCGATTGTAAACTTCATGAGAGTGAGCGTCTTTGGCTTGATCCGAGACGGTGTGAAGAGGATGAGGAATTTGCCAAAAAATACGGTTGGCGCGACTGGCCTAAAGATGTGACTGCTCGGTTTGCCAGGTGGCTCAATCGAGCGCTGAGTTCCAAGAAAATGCTTCTTGGAGACAGCGAGTACGAAGAATGGAATGCCGTTCTAAAGACTGAATTAAATTCCTTTCATGACTACCTGGAGGCCGACCGTGATTGAACCCGATGCCCTGCTCATTTTGCCTCGCTTGTCGATACAAAATGCAAACGCAATTACGAGTCACCTCACCTGGGGATTTCCCGGGCCCAACGCTTTCTTGGGTTTTGTTCATGCTCTTCATCGAAGAATCTCAAGAGAGTTCAATGTAAGTCTGCGAGGAGTGGCCGTTGTTTGTCACTCGATGGTTCCCCAAGTGTCAC
>CAYWLO010000121.1:6425-8110 GCA_964459035.1 uncultured Polyangiaceae bacterium
AAGCGTGATCGCGCGGAGATATTGGACTGGTCAACGTCGGAAGCAAAGAAAATAAGCCGAGTAGTCTCTCGAAAAGTTCTGCCAGGTTTCGCCCTAGTGAGCCGGGAAAAACTCCTACAAGAACACTGGCTGGGAATGCAAAAGAAGAACTCTGAGAGTACGCAGTTAGATGCCTTGCTGGACCTCACGAGACTCAATATCGAACCGTCGGAACGGCCCCTCGCAGGGCTGGACGCCGTAGAGGGTTCTAGTGCGAAGGAGAAAAAGGCGGATGTCGAGTGGAACGTTCGGAATCAGCCGGGATGGTTAGTGCCCATTCCGGCCGGGTTCAATGCTCTCTCAGAACTCTTTGAACCTGGAAAAGTGAACAATACTCGGGACAGAGAAACGCCTTTTCGTTTCGTTGAGGGCCTTCTCACAATTGGCCAATGGCTGAGTCCGCACCGCGTCGATGATATTCGGCATTTGATGTGGCAATACGAAACCAACACAGAAAAAACAGTCTATCGGTGCACGACACCATTTTACGCGAACCTAATTTGAAGAAGAGGAATACAGCATGGCAATAAAAGAATTAAAAACAGCTTCGGTTCTCGCTTTTGAAAGAAAGCTAGATCCGTCAGACGCCCTTTTCTATTCGGGGAGCTGGGATAAGCGTGAAGAGTCATCGAATTGGGCAAGTGTTCCGGTACATGAGAAGTCAGTCAGAGGAACTATCTCCAATAGATTGAAGACAAAGGACGCCGACCCCGCTAAATTAGACGCGTCCATCCAAAACCCCAATCTACAGCGTGTCGATGTATCGGCTCTACCTAGCAAAGCCGACACGTTGATGGTTCGTTTTACGCTTCGTGTTCTTGGCGGAACAGGAGTCCCCTCGGCCTGCAATGACTCTGATTATCGAGAGAAGTTATCAGATACGGTCAGTACGTATGCCAAGGAACAGGGGTTCTCTGAATTAGCTGCCCGCTATGCCACCAATTTGGCCAATGGGCGCTTTCTTTGGAGGAATCGAATGGTTGCGGAACAATTGGAAGTGCGTGTTCGACACCTCAAAGAAGGGAAGGAAAAACAATCGTGGACTTTTGATGCCATGGATTTCGATTTACGCGAGCTCAATGATCGCGATTCGTTGAAGGGGCTTGGCGAAGTCCTCAAGGACGGGTTGACCGGTGAGAGCTATGTGTTACTTGAGGTCACAGCATTTGCTCGCGTCGGAGCAGGTCAGGAAGTGTTTCCTTCCCAAGAGTTAATTCTCGACAAGGGTGACAAGAAGGGACAAAAAAGTAAGACTCTATACGTTGTTGATAACGTGGCGGCGATGCATTCTCAAAAGATTGGCAATGCGTTGCGAACGATAGATACGTGGTACCCAAACTTTGGCGATCTGGGTCCAATCGCAGTGGAGCCTTATGGGTCTGTGACTTCGCAAGGCAAAGCGTACCGCGTCCCTAAAGAAAAACTCGACTTTTACACTCTTTTGGATGGTTGGGTGCTCAAGGACAAGGTGCCTGCTGTGGAACAGCAACACTTTGTGATGGCAAACCTCGTTCGAGGAGGAGTCTTCGGCCAAGCTGAAAAGGGGTAGTCGTGGATCACTATCTTGATTTTCGTTTATTGCCCGATCCAGAATTTCCGTCGACTCAGTTGATGAATGCATTGTTCTCAAAACTGCATCGGTGTCT
>CAYWLO010000122.1:0-7972 GCA_964459035.1 uncultured Polyangiaceae bacterium
CTTTGGGAGAAACCTTGATGAATTCATTGCAACGCGTGTTGGCCCAGTTTTCATCATCGCGGGCATGGTACTCAGCATCTATTTTATTAGCGAAGGTGAATCAGGAGTGAAGCTGGCGGCGGACGTGATCAATCTCGTAAGCGGTTCCCTATTGCTCTTCGCGACCGTGGGGGGGTGGCTCATTGAGGGAGGTATTATCGCGGCCGACGGTGTTTTAGCCGGATTTATTGCCGTTGCGGGCCCCTTGGCCATAGTCGCTGCCTTGGCGGGCATAGGCCTTCTGCTCTACGAGCTATTTCACAAGCCACCAGATCCAGTCAAAGAGTTTGTGGACAATTATGCCTCACCCGCTGGCTTTACCGTTTCTTCCCGCTCAAGCTCTATCGACTACGTAATGCCATACGTAAGTGGTGCTGGGCTCCTCGTCATCGGTTTTAGTCTCACCTCCAATGCAAAGGCCCTACGCTGTGAAGACGATGGGGCCATTTCGGTCGCGACGATCTCAGACTCCCTGCCGGACTTTGTCTGGCAGTGCTCAACCGACGGTCAAGGCATGACTCAAATTGGAACCGTTTTGAAGCCCACAGGGGACAAAGCGCCGGTCACTTGGCTACTCACCCTCATGAGCGATAATAGTATTTCGTTTCAGCCAGCCACCAAAGCTTCAGCCTCCCCAACAGCCGCCTCGCTTCTCAAAAATACAACCGTTCAGAGTTTGACGGTCTCGGGACTCACTGTGAAAACTCAAACTTGGCTGAGTATTTCAAAGAACGATGCGACGGTCGATGGCAAAAACAATCTCATCACCCTCGATTTGCTCCTGCAGCCTGTTCTTCCTGACTCCAAGGGAAATTACTCTCCCAGCCAGGTTTCGGGGTACGTACAAAGCACAGGAAGCGCGGTAGCATGGGTCAGCTCAGCTACAGAAGCGACAAAGTTCGACTTGAGCACGTCCGGCATTGCTCCCAATTTTATGCAGATGCGCGACTTGAATTTTTTGCTCAATACGACCCCATCTCAACAGCAATCCTTTGCCTCGAGCTATGGCACAACCCCAAGTACCCCCCTCACCTACTCTCTAGCTGGGACACTACCCAGTTTTCTCACCTTTGAGTCTACGACAGGGGCCATAAAACCGAACGGAAAGACAGCGGATACAGCGACTTCAGTGGACTGCACCATCACCGCGTCTCAGGCAACGTTAGGAAGCGCAAAAACGAGCTTTAAGATAAGCGTTGCGGCAACCCCTACCGCGATAGAAAATGCGCCAATAAGTAAAACACCTACCAGCGAAACCCGATCTAAAAACGGGTCACCCGACATCGTAGACTCAACTGGTTGATAAAATGAGTTCCACACAAGACCTCGCCAAAAGTTTGGCCAATGACCTCATCACCGCCCTCACTGACACTGGGGGCGGCGCCCTCGTGGAGACGTCACAAAACTTAACGCCTCAGCTCGAAGCGATTGTCAATGCTTTTCCCTATTTTGGCGAAGTCACGTGGAACACTGCGCACCGAGGAACTCTAAGCAATCTATTAGAAAATAACCTCGTCACAAGCAAAATAGCAGCTTCTCCTTCGGCCGCTTATGTTGCCTACTGGTATGAGGGTTCGTACCATGGCTACAGAGCAGCTTTTTTTCCTGGCCTCAGCCTCTCGGCTGCCGCATCACAGCTCAATCAGGCGAAAACAGGAATCAACTGGAGCAGCTACGCAACTGTTATTCTCACAGACGCCATCCGAAAAAAAACATCCATTAGCCTCGATACCTCTGCTATCGCGGCAGGGCTATCGACAAATGCAACGCTATTGCGACCCGCGCTTTCGGCCTCCGTTCTCGCCTGTTTTGAACAGGCATTTTCTCCGACCTCTCAGGCCTTGAATACGATTGCAGCACCGCAGAAGAGCGCCGCCGCTGCGGCTCTGGACAGCGCAATCAAACAAGGACAATTCACCGCCAACATCAACCTTGCGATCTCTGCTGGCGGGGCAAGTACAAGCGAGGCAACGTGGTTCCTTTTTAATCTCTGGATTACGCTGATGGCCTTAGGAATGAGCGAGAGCGAGATCTCGACGTCAATTGGGCAGTACGCTGCCGCGGGTCTAAAAATTCCACCAGAAGTTGGCGCGTCGCTGTGGTGGTCGGGGGGATATACCAGTTGGTTTTCTCCACTTTCCGGCTCGGACATCTCCCCCTCGAACGTGACGGCCACTATGCCAGAAACGATAGGGATCACCACTCCCTCAACAATGGGGGGACCGCCAACCTTTTCAACAAGCCAAACGTCTGCGAGCAACGGGTACTCTCAGAGCTTCTGTCTCTGGGGTGACCAAGCTGACTACAAGGTACAGCATTCCAGCTGCTTTGGACGAGGCACGGTAGTCCTTTTGGCAGATGGTACAACAAAGAAAATCGAGGAGATCCAGCGAGGTGATCTCGTCGCTTCTAGCCTCGGCCCAAGAAAGGTCGCCCTAATTGAATCGCCTGCGCGGAACGGGCGCAACCTTTGGCAACTCAACAATCAGCAACTTTTTGCGACCCCTGGACATCCGTTTCGAAATCCAGATAAGGACGGTGCGCTCCGATCTGCCATCGATCCTTGGGCTTTAGTGGACGGAGCTCCAACCATGAGCAAGGAAGGAGCCACACATCTCATAGAGGGATCCTCCCTACTTGGACAGCGCAAAGGAAACTCCGTCACAGCAACGGTCTCAAAAGTTACACGCCACGAGGCGCCCCAAGAGGGCTCCGAGAAGGTCTACGACCTTTACCTAGAAAATTGGGAAGTGGACCACCCCAGTTACTACGTGGGAGGACCCGAGTTGTATTTCGCGGCCGATTCGGAAAGCTCAGACCCACTGCACTGCCCCATTACCACGATGGCAATATTAGCAGCCATGCAAATTGCTTTGCCAGTAGCGCAACGTTGCCTCGCCAATGCAGAGGCAGAACTACTGCCCCTGGTAAATTCCCTAGACCGAGGGGCGATTCTCAATGCTGCACGCCACGCGGTTTATGGAGGAGGCAAAGCGCTTAGCGGCAACCTAGAGCTTCCTGGGCCCGAGGCTTATATGCAAAATGGATCTTGGAATTCAGCGGCATCTTTTCTTGAGTTCTCACTCACGCGGGGTCTCGGAAGGTGGCTAAGATCGAGAAGCTTTCTTTCATGGCTCGGTGCTCCTGGGGAACTTGCTGACGGAGACCACCTTGTAATAGTAATTCACGACCTGGAAGTAGTGGGCGCGGCAGGTCTGCCCACGGAAGCTCCGCTTCAGTTAGAGCTACAGGTGGAGGACCCCTCGCTCGCAGCCTCTCAAACTCGGTCAATTTCTTGGACAACATCAGAAAGCTCGAGGTGGCAAAAACACTTCGACCAAGCTCTGGACTTAGGCCGCATCAACGGCCACTACCCAAGCGCCATCGCCGGCTCAATGAGTTGCCGTGGTACAACCATTGGGACTTTTCGGGCTAAGGCTCATTTTACAGATTCAAGTCCGATTGATATCGAAGACCACTTCATCTTTTCGACGACAGGTGAAGTGATTGGACGCATTGCCCTCAGTCTAGAAAATCATCGACCGACAAGTCTACGTCATCAGAGCAGACCAAAGAAGCAATGCACGCGCGCGCGCGTTCGAGCCTTTGCGATTCACTTGGGTAGGCAAGTGGGCCATCGCCTTGCCGCACTCATCGAAGAAAAGGCCACCCTTTAGGGTTATCTGCTCAATCTTGAATCGGACGCGTAATTTAGCTTGCTCTCCCTGATACACCAATCTCCACAACACAATAGAAGGAACGACATCATGCCCACTACAACTCTCAATATCCTCCAGACTGACGGTTCAACTCTTTATAGTGCCAAAATCAGTTTCAATGACGGAGACAATGTCCAAAATATATTAGAAAAAGCAGCAAATACCGCGGAGTCCACGTCAATATTTACCTTTGGGGCCCAGTACTATGGAACCTACCAATCTTCTCCTCTCGGCTATTTGGTAAATATGTTCAACAGCATCTACGACTCGCCCGAAAGTCATAACTATTGGGACTTTAGCTACAACGGATCTCAGGCAACTCAGGGCATCGATTACGTATTGCCAGCCGATGATTCGACGATTGCTTTTCAACAGCAGCACTATGAAGAAAAACTCCACGAGGGAACGGTTCTTGAGCACAAGCACCGCCACCACCTTGCTAGGTATTGAGAAGAGGAGGCTCTAGTCTTTCCTTAGACCACGACGCCTGCCAAGCTGCATTTCACCCTCCGCTTGCGCGAGCCACGGAAAATTATTCACCTACTAAAGAAATTATTACCCATTTTACAAATCCAGTAGTTTTCGCTGTAATTTGTGGAACTTTGGGAGTTCTATTGGTTGAGGTGGTACGAATCGAGATGCTTTGAGTAGCTCTAAACGAGATTCGTGCCGCCATTCGTACCAAAAAGGAACTTTACCGATGAGAATTCAACGAACTGCTCTCTCCACATCCCTCTTACTTTGTTCTCTGGCGCTGGTGGGGGGCTGTAGCAGTGACGACGGGACTTCTATTGGAGATCAATCAGCCACCAATGGTGAAGGCGGCACTTCCGGGGCAACCGGCGGCACCTCCAACGTGACGAGCGGTAGCGGCTCTCGCAGCAGCTCAGGGTCCGGCGGCACGGGCAGCACTGCTACAAATGGCACAGGCTCTCGCAGCGGGAGTGGCTCTGGGGGCAGTACTGCAACCGGCGGCAACGACACTGCAGGAGGAGGCGACGCTGCAGGAGGAGGCGACGCTGCAGGAGGAGGCGATGGCTCAGGCGGTAGCACCAACACCGGTGGAGCGGCTTCGGGAGGCGGCGGGGGCACAGGGGGTTCCGCGTCCGGGGGTGGTGCTGGCACTGGCGGAAGCACTGGCGACGATTCAGATTTTTACAGCACTTGCGGCAAAGGCGGCCCGACCGGAAACCAATGGAAAAACGCAAAGGTCTCCTTCAAAACTCCTGATCGAGATGGTACCGAATCCATGAAGGGTACATTTGCTATTCTGGCCCCACCACCACGAGACGAACCGTACCCCCTAGTTTTTGCCTTTCACGGCGACGAAGGAACGAATATTGGCGAGATGCGTGGCTGGAAAGAGGTATGGGACAAACGAAAAGACTTCGTAGTCATCGCCCCACAAAATCCTTGGCAAATGGAGTCCAATAGCGTCGGCTGGGACAACTTTCCGACGGATTCTGAGAACTATCTGAAGGCAATATTAAAGTTCGCCTCAAAAAAATATGATATCGATATCGATCGAGTTCATATCACGGGTGTCTCGGCGGGCAGCTTTTGGATGGGGCAGGTCGTCTTTAGCTTACAGAATATTTTTGCAGCGGCTCAGTTCTCTTGTGGAGGTTACTGGCCTGGAGAAAATAGATTCGGCTATCGACCAGTCGACGGCAATGACAATTGCAAGATCGCGGCTCGCATAGAGATCAACGACCAGGACTTTCTTTACCCTAACGGTCAAGCCATGGACGAAGAACTCGGAAAGCGTGGCCATGTCGTCGAGTTCTCCAACACGGCCTGTGAACGTCCTGGACATTGCTGTGGCTCCACCCAAGACTACGAGTTCAAAGCCATGGAATTCTTTGACAAGTATACCCTTTGCGGACAGACCAAACGTAAAGGATGCGGCACGATTGGCGAAGTTCCTCAACCGCTTGTGTTTGGTGACTACTCAATTGAGCAGCTACGCAGCGTAGAACCGATGACGCCACCGGAGGGAACTCAGAGTGGTAGATTTATGAGTGAGTAATCCGTATTAAACCTCTACTCAGTCAGCTCTCTGTATGCGGAACTCACTGAGCAGAAGGTAAACCTAACTATAAGTAAAAATCAAAAGTTATCGACTACTTCGTTCGCGATAATATGGGGTTTGACGATGTCTAGCCACACAAGCACATTACTCATAAACGTAGACCACGTGGCCTCGGGGTTCAGCTGCGCAACTTGCAGGGTGTTGCGAATTGCGATCAGCTCGGCCTGCACCGACGGCATCAACGACTGCTCTTGCAATACCTCAATGGCATCACCAACGTCCGCAACTGCTGTCACCAACAAGTCATCTCGACCACTGCCCGTATGGTCACGAATATAGATCACGCGCTCTCTGACTTGGCGGAGGTTTTCTGCCACGTTCAGCATACGCAAGTAGGCGGCGACTTGAGACACCTGCGCCGGATCTAGGTTAATGTTCGCCGCGGCCAAACTACCAGCTGCGGCAGGCGAGCTCTTGAATAACGAGCTAGAGTAGTGCGCTATTGCGTCTTCCAATGTCGCTGCCGAATTGTTGTGAAAGAAGGGAGGTGTATCCGCGGCCTCAATGAGCGGACTGGTGTTGAACTCTCCATTGCCGAAAATTCCATTTCCATTGAACTCACGTCCGGCCCCACCATCTTCGGGTAAATTCAAAGCAATTGCTTCTGCGCGCCCACTCACTGCAGTGTTGAAACTAGTGTTCACCGATCTATCGATCGCCCCTCCATTGAAATGACAAGTCGTACACGCACCCTCACCCTCAAATAGCGAGTGTCCCAATTCAACATCCGAGTCCACAAACTCGACAAATGTCACACCGAAAGTACTTTGGCGGCCCGAAAAGATCTGAAAGGCTTCCATCGCATCCAACTCGATCTGCGAAGGGACTCGAAAGTCTATGCCAGGCACTCGAGCAAGAGTCTGAGGCATATGCTGCACCACTGCCCCCAAAGCAAATTCAAGCAGGGTGCCCCTTCCGGGGGCGCCATCGCCACTCCAACCAGTCATCTCCCCCGATGAGGTGAGCGTATCCACCGTGTTCGACACACTTTCGGCAAGGCCAAAGGTGTGTTGAACACCACGAAGTACAAATTTATTTTCCAGATCGTCGAACCCGTCAATGTTTTCCTTAATCAGCCCCTCACTCCTCAACAACGCATTGTTTTCCAGCCCTTCTAGCGGTGTATCTTCTTTCGCTACAAATAGAGGGTCATCGTCAGGCAATGTAGCAATGAATTTTGCGTCAATTGTCATGTTGTTCTCAGCGCGATGACAAGTACCGCAGGAACGCCCATTGCCTCCGAATGTCTCGTTGAAAAACACATTGGCACCGAGCCCAATTAGCGGGTTAGTCGTGGGAGTATTCGCTCCAAAAACGCCCACCGGCTCGGTGGATGAAATTCCAAATTTTTCTCGAAAATAACGTTTCTCAAAGAGAGTTCTAAAACCGATGGCAAGAGGTGCATCTTGAGGGTCTTCGCCTTGTGCAGTCAGGAGGATCGCATCAAAGTCGAAGCGAATTTCGACCGCGAGTTGAACCCCCAATGTCTTATTTCCATTGGAAGTATCAAATAAATCACCGACAAAGAGGAATTCATCCCCTGCGTCAGGACCTGCGCTAGTGCCGCTACCCTGCACATTCTTATAGAGCCAAAGAGAGACAGATGCCGTGGAATCCAGCCCCGTCACCTCGGCCTCGATGCGACCATTGCTAAAATTAAGGTCGGCGAGACCACGTACGGAATCGGGTCCACTAGTAATGGCCGCAGCTGCGGCAAAACCCATGCGAAAGTTCTGATGCTGGCCTTGCCCCTCGAAGCGAGTCGTAAATGCATCAAATGCTTGAGCTAACGCGTCCGTGCTAGAGTTCTGTTCCAGTTGAACTTCGCTGAGACTCGCCTCGTCAACAGGAGCAGCACAGCCAGAAGAAATGATGGTCGAGAGTAGTATTGAGAAAGGGACAGATTGACGAGAAATGCGGCACTTTGGATATCTAGGTATTTTGAGCATTTTATCTTACGTTCGATTAAAGGGAATAAACAGGAGAACGCCTACGCGCTGTCCTTGTTTACAAACGTAAGAGTCCGGCCTTTCGTCACGCAGATTTTTTGGAAAATTCGCTACCAAGATCCCCCTGTGTCAGGAAAGATGTCGCGTCAATGATTTAAGAAGTGCGGGGGCGA
>CAYWLO010000123.1:0-7463 GCA_964459035.1 uncultured Polyangiaceae bacterium
CTTCGCTGCGCGCGGCTGAGGGTCCCAGTGCCGGGGTGCGTGGGGTGCGCGGGGCATGGGCTTTTGTGGGAGGTGTGGTGCGTGGTTTTTGGTGGTTGCGCGGACCCTGTGGGCGCATGGTTGATCGTTCATGTGCACTGCAAGAAGAAACACAAAGAAGTGCGCCTGCATCTTGTCAGGCTTTTACTCTCGTGCGAGAGACCCTGTCATGGCTCGCACAGCTCCAGCTCCCAATCTTGTCGCGGTACCGGGCATGAACCCAGGAAACTTCGTTGCGGGCGGCGGCGGCGGTGCCGGTGGCGGCTCAGGCAAGGGTGGTAAGGGCGGGGGAGGTAAGGGAGGCGGCCGGGGACGTGATGGCGGCGAAGGTGCTGTTGGGGGAGCGAAATCAGCGCCGGATCCAGACAAGTATCCCAAGTGTGGGACCAAATCACATCCCGTTGACGTAACGACTGGGCGAGCGTTTACGCTTCCTTACGCAGACTTTGACATGAATGGGCCGCTTTATGCGGAGTTTCTTAGGAGTTACAGCAGCCACGCTACTCGCATCGATGTAGGGCTCGGTCCAGGGTGGGCTCATTCATTTGGTTGGAAGCTGGAGGTGCACCGTCGTCGAATCATCGTTTGGAGTGAGACTGGTGTCGCGGTGGTGTTTCCCCTGTGCAATCCAGGCGACACTGTAGACGGGGAGTGGAACTGGCGTTTGAGTCGCGACTCGAGCGGATTTGTCTTGGACGCCGACGACGGTGCTTGGCGCCGTTTCGAGCCAGCGAACGAATCGCAGTCTCACTTTCGACTCGTGTCACTTCGTGATCGAAATCACAATCAGATCGCCCTGAGTTATGAGGGTGCACAATTGCGGAAAATTTCAGACAGCGCGGGTCGGGAACATGCTGTCGAATGGAATGACGCTGGACACATTAGTCGCATTTTCGTTCAAGCGGACGCCCAGACGACGGCCTGGCTTCGCCTCGTGGAGTACGAATATGATGAGCACGGTAGACTCGTTGTGGCAAGAGATGCTGGCGGTTTCGAAAACCACTACGGTTACGACTCTCGAGACCGTCTCACTTCTGACAAAGACAAGGCGGGGCTTACGTTTCACTTCGTGTACGACAAAGAAGGGCGCTGCACTGAGTCATGGGGCGATTTTCCCGGTAAGGTTGATGAGAGCCTTGCTGACGGTCTGCCAAAATACCTCGCCGACAGCACCACTTTGGCGAAAGGTGTGCACCATTGTCACTTTGAGTACATGAGTGATGGCTATACGGAGGTCGCAGATTCAACTCATATCGCGCTTTTTGTCGGCAATGAACACGGGCTTTTGGACCAGTCATCGGATGGTCCGGGGACTCTTTCCTACGAGTATGACGACGAGGCCCGTCTGCTCTCGATTACAAACGAACTTGGCGACACGACCACCTTCGTGCGCGATGACCGTGGCCGTGTCCTGCGCATGACCGATCCGCTCGGCCGGGTGACGACGGTGGAGCGTGACGCAGCGGGGTTGCCCGTGCGGGTTGTTGATCCGAGCGGAGCCCAGACCGTGGGAAGTCGTGATCCTCGCGGCAATCTCGAATACGCCCAAGACGCAGTCGGCGCGGTCACTTCTTATTCTTACGATTCACGCGGTCTTCTCACCAGTATTCAGACCCCAAATGGTGGCACGACCCGAGGTGAGTATGATGTTCACGGAAACCTCATCAAAGTCATCGACCCTAATGGTGCCGTCTGGCACTTCGTCTATGACTTTCTAGGTCGGGAGATTGCCTTTGTCGATCCAGTTGGAACCACAACTCGGTCAACCTATTCAGCTCGCGGTGACTTGCTATCAGTCGAAGACGGTTTTGGGCACTTTACCTATTTTGAACATGACGGCGAGGACAACCTACTGAGTCAAACCGACTCGGGTGGACGTACCACCCGTTTTCGTTATGGGGGTTACAATCGGCTCGTTCAGCGCGAAACGCCGACTGCCGCGACCGCCAAGCTCCGTTACAACTATGAGGGTGAGCTTCTTGAGGTTTACAATGAAAACGGCGAAGTACATCACTTGGAGCGTGACCTGTTTGGGGGAATTGTTCGTGAAGAGTCCTTTGATCGGCGCGTCCGTGATCTGTCGCTAGATTTTATGGGGCGAGTCCAGCGGGAGCGGGATCGAACCACCATTGTTTGCGACAAGAGCTATGATTCGGTTGGAAATCTGATTGAAGCTTCTTTTGGCGATGATGTTCAGAGATTTGAATACGATCTGAACAATCGTCTCATCTCTATCACCACGCCAGATACTCAACTGTGCATCCTGCGCGACGCCCTCGGCGGCATCATTGGTGAAGAACAAACGGTGGAGGGAAAGACCGTGGAGGTGAGCCTGATCCGCGATGGGATGGGGGATTGCACGCAAGTGGCCTCGTCCCTCGGGTACCAGGTACAGTTCACTCGTTCGATCATGAGAACGGTGACCACGACTCGACTTCCTGGAGATGTGGTGACTCGCGGCGAGGACATTCTAGGGCGTACAACCGAACGCTCTTTTTCTGGGGGTGGGCGTGTGCTCACCGCTCACGATGCCGTCGGTCGCGTTGCAGTGAGAAAGGTGCTCTCGCCGGCTACGCAGTCAGCGAGGAATGGTCCGCAATGGGTGGGTGCTATCGATGACGGCGTTCAGGCACAGCTCAGTTACACATATGACGCCGCTGAAGAGCTCGTTCAGCAGTCGGACTTTCATCGCGGGACCATTGACTACGAATATGATGCTGACAGCAGGGTAGTTTCGGCGAGAAAACGCCAACCAAACCAGCAGGACACCGTTGAAACCTTTTCCTACGATCCGGCTGACAACCTATTCGAGCAAGGAGGCTCTTCGCGCAGGTATGACGTGGGCGGACGGCTCGCACAGAAGGGGGAGTGGCAGTACGAATACGGCGGTGACGGGAACTTGCTGTACAAATCCCGTCCTTCTGCCGACGGGGAAAATTTCTACAAATACACATGGACGGGAGCAGGGTTGCTTGCTGCCGTAAAGTGTCCTGACGGGCGTCAGCTGCGTTTCATTTACGATGGACTAGCCAGACGAGTGCTCAAGGAAGTCACGCGCAGCACGGACGAGGGCGAGGAGCTGGAATCGACCACCCGCTACGTGTGGCTGCGTGACCAATTGCTGCACGAAATCACGACCGAATACGAGGGGCGAGTACCCAGCACTCTTGAGCGGACCTATCTTTTCGAAGAAGAAGACGCCACCCCGATAGCGCATCGTGAGCGGCGCTTGGAAAATGACCAAGCCCTGTCCGACCGCTGGGTGCACTACCTAAATAGCCCCATTGGCGCTCCCCAGCGTCTGGTAAACTCAGACGGCAGCATTGCAGCTGTGCTCGACTGGAAGGTTTGGGGGGAAGCGAGTGAACTCCCAGGCGCAACGGCCACAACCCCGCTACGCTACCTGGGGCAGATTTACGATCCGGAAACGGAGCTGAGCTACAACCGTTTTCGCTACTACTCGCCAGGTGACGGGCGCTTCATCAGCGCCGACCCCTCCGGGCTGATTGGTTCCATGAACCCCTTCGCTTGTAGCGGAAACCCGCTGAGTTGGGTGGATCAGTTTGGGTTAGATTGGAACTACAGGTTGAGAGATGCGAATAGGAATGTCTACTATCATGGACGCGCCAGCGACAAGACGACGCCGGCGCAAGTGATGTATCGGCACAACAAGAACCAAGAGGATGGCCTCAACGGAGTGCGCCGTTTTGAAGCCGGTGACCAGCTTGAAGTGGTCACTCCCGTGGGAACGGACAAGGACGTCTCTCGCGGAATCGAGCAGCAAGGCATCGAAGAAGACGGCACTAAAACCGGGGTAAGGGCCTGTAAAAAGAAGGGCATCAAAAAGGAAGTTCGCGGCAATGTTATTGCCGGCTCAAACAACCCCGAGAAGGCTGGAAAGCACAAGGTAGCTGCCCATGCTTATCTCCAGGGTGGCACAGCTTCGGCCCTGCCAGTCATCGGAGACCCCCATAAGCGAAAGTGACAGTTCACTTTCGGGAAAGATCAATATGCTCACTAGCATTCGTCCAGAGATTCTTCGCTACCATTATTCATCACGTCTAAGTGATGACTCAATAACCCTTTGGTACCAAGGGGCTACGTTCGAGGAATACTTTGAACTCTGCAAAATCATGTCACCGGGTGTGACTCGGTGGACCGCAGCGCGCAGTAGCCCGAGCGATGGTGTTGGCCACTTTCTGGCAGAGCTGGAGAAGTTGGGGGCTGAGCCTGTCAAAGTAAAAACCGTGGAACTCGACTTGCCATATGTTAGATTTGTACGACAGAAAGAATGTGACGTTGCTTCTCGTGAGCTGCCGATAGATGCCGTGCACATACATCTTGACAGAATCAAGAACGTTAAATCGTGGAGTGACCTTGACCGGTTTCGTTTATTGAACAGTGTTTCAGCCACGCTCTGTGGGACCGAAGATTCCACTCCCTGCGAGTCGAGAAGATCTCTGGCAATTGTTGATGTATGTGATTGCTCGCCGAGGTTCGAGCGGGTGCTTCTCCAGAGTACTTCAAGTGCCAAAATAAGCATCGGCTATTCCACTGTTTTTGACCTCGACCTCTTGAGAGACCACACCGAACTCGAGGAACTATTTCTGAGCTCGCAGCTTGCTCGAAATTTCGATGCATTGGCGGCTCTGCCCCTCAGGGATTTACACGTAAGCAGCGTGCACATGGACAAACGAGTCACTCAAACCCTCATCAAGCTCAAAAAGACCCTCACAGAGCTTTCCCTTGTTGGCACCGAGCCTTTTGGCCCCGATGTCATCCCATTATCCCAGCTCAAGAAGCTAACGCGGTTTAGTGTAACGGTAGATCCTGAATTTCGCGATGCGTGGCTCGAGGTGGCCTGTGCAAGTCCCCATATCTACTTTGACATGTCCTACGCTGCTGCTCACGACGACGAGCCAAAACAGAAGGTTACCGTTGCGGAAATCTACCGAGACATTGATATTCTTGAGATCAAGAAGGGCAAAAAGACGCTCTTTGAATTGTCTGGTGAAATGACGGAATACGCCGAAGAGCGCGGTTTCGAGGGCGACAACGGCGATCTAGAAGATGAACTTAAGGAGAGAGCCAGAGCCTTCAAAGTGCGCGGGCTCAAATGGTCAAGCGAGGGCGATACACTGGTCGTGCAAGCTGCAAAAATCGAGGCGCTGCGCTGGGTGATTGACGCGATACATGAGGAGTAGAAAATGTAGTAAGTCAGCCTAGACCTTTGTGGCGTTACAGATCCGTTGGAAAGTGGGGGAGCATGTGCGACGCACCGGCCGGCTGACCAGCGCTAAGACAAACTTCATTGTCATCGTGCGTAATTACCCTTCTTAGGAGAACTTGTCGCTGGTCTTCCAACGCTCGTGGGCTAGAATCACGCCCATCATGACTCAGCTTAAAAATCGGGGAAGCAACACACGCAACTGGGTAGCGCTCGGAGCGCTCGTTTTGGCTGCGGTTGCAAGCGGCACAGCCTGCGGTGGAGGCGAAGGCGGGGTGGATCGTGACGGTAGCGGCGGAGCTGGCGCAAACAATGCTGGAGGCGCTGGAGCAAACGACGGAACTGGGGGCGACGGGGCCAGTGACGGAAGTGGCGGAGGCGGAATCGACCCAGACGCGACCGTAGGTCAGGTACGCATGGCGCCGTGCGGTAAAGATATGGCAAATCTCCAAGCCGAAACATACGAAGCAACCGGCTGGAAAGCAGAGACAGAGTGTCAGCCAGCATTTGTGTCAAAATGGGACACCGCGCAACCCGGCGTCAGTAGCAATACAGAAATCAGACTACCATTGGTCGAGGTCGGTACTTACGATTTTTGGATCGACTGGGGTGACTCCAAGATAAGTCACATCACCAAGTGGGACGCGGACGCCATTACCCACAGCTACGCCAAGAAGGGCGAGTATGACGTACAGGTGGTAGGTGTTTGGGAGGGGTTTCGGTTTGGTGTGGAAAAGACTCTCCTAGGAAAAGTCGGGGCTGCAGACGCTGAAAAGATTCTTGAGGTTTCGCAATGGGGCGCACTTGTCTTTGGTCCTGTGGATGGGCACTTTTATGGTGCAAAGAATTTGCGGGTGACGGCTAGCGATGCGCCAGATTTGAGCAAGACCACAAGTCTGGCGTACTCCTTTCGAAAGGCAGAGAGCGTGACTGAGGGCCTGGAGAATTGGGACACATCGACAATTACTAGTCTTGAATGGGTGTTCGGTCCGGCCATCAACTTTAACAGCGATATTAGCGCTTGGGACACAAGCAACGTCACGAGCATGTTTGGCTCCTTCGATGGAGCTACAGCTTTCAACCAGGATATAGGTGGCTGGAATACCTCGAAGGTGACTGATATGGGACAAATGTTTGGTGGTGCTACTTCCTTTGACCAGAACCTTGATCGTTGGGATACCTCTCAAGTAATCCAAATTGGAGGGATGTTTCTTGATGCCTCGTCGTTCAACGGAAAAATTGGCACATGGGACACCTCTGGCGTGGAATATTTTACACGAATGTTTGAGGGAGCGACTGTCTTCAATCAGGACATTGGCGCCTGGGATACTTCGAAGGCGCTATCGATGTGGCAGATGTTCCAAGACGCCGATGCCTTCAATCAGGACATCGGCGGCTGGGATATATCGAAAGTTGAGACTATGGAAGGCATGTTTCAGTCTGCTGGTGTGTTCAACCAAGATCTCAGTGCTTGGAATGTTTCAAACGTGAACAACATGGCTGATATGTTCGCTGCCGCCGCATTCTTTGACCAGGATATTAGCGGGTGGAATATTGACAAGGTGACGGACATGGAGTTCATGCTTAGCTGGAGCGGGCTTTCTATTGTCAACTACGGAAAGCTCCTTACGGCTTGGGCTTTGCGATCCGGAATTCAACGCAACGTGTCTTTTGGCGCAAAGGGTCTCAAGTATTCTGTAGCCGTGCAGCCAGCACGCGACGCCCTAACAGGTGGAACAAATAACTGGGTCATTGACGGTGACAGCTGCTCTGACTGCCCCTGAGTTCTGGTCGCGAAGCTCAGACGTTAGAAGTGGAGTCAGAGGGTGATTTGGCAGGTGGCACTGCACTTAGGCCCACCATCGCATTCTTCATCATGATCAGTACGGTCGCCGCCGCCGTCTTGAACAACCCCGTCTCCACACCATCCTGAGCAGTCTTGATAACACTCTGTATTAAGCCACTTGTTCTTTGGTTTCTTAAGGTCACAGGATTCGTTGTCATCAATATCATCGGTATTCCCATCACCACAAAATGCATTTACGGTACACGAGGTGCTGCACGTTTTGTTTAGGCTCCAGCCATCGACGTTGTCCTTGACGCCGTCGTCGCAATCTTCATTCCAGGGTGTGCCTCCTGCCACACCCCATCCCCACAAAACGTACAATCATTCCGACACCCCTGCTTGGCTTTGGTC
>CAYWLO010000124.1:0-7408 GCA_964459035.1 uncultured Polyangiaceae bacterium
CTTGTTACTCTCGATACACGCGAATTCTCTGCTTTTTGACGGCTTTTTTTCGCTGATCATCGCCTCGTGAGCCGTATAACGTAACCAGCCATGAGGACTCAGGGCGAAAAACACGTGCAAGCATTCAGGGAGCGTCACCTTGCTCCTGATGAGACAATTCTAGTCTCTGTCGCCGGTTTCACTGGCGAGATTAAGCTTACAAGCAGCGAAAAGCAGCAACGAGGAGTCTTGTTGCTAACTCAGCGACGAGTTGTCTTCTATTCAAAGGGCCTCATCCGAGAAAACCAAACGGCCCTGGAGCGTTCGGCAGTAGCGGATCAACAACTTTCCCGACAACTAGTATTCGAGCAAATTACCATTCGGTCTGGTATCGCAATGATCCGGTTCAACACGACACAGCATGAACGCCTCAAACTGCTCAGGGATTGCATGGTCGGTGGCGTGGTGGATGCACCCGCACCCGAAACACTCGCCGCAGCCGATGCCCTGGACGCCCGTTCAAAGAAGGTGCGGGGCTGGGCCATCGCTAGTGCTGCAGTGATCTTTTTGGTGTTTGTAGTTGGCGTTGCTCCGAGTTCGAAGTCTAGGGCCGAAAAGGAAACCGCCGCCGAGAAGGTGAGCCTAGAGGCCTCAAACGCTGAGAAGAGTAAACCAGAATACTCCAAGCTTGATGCATGGGTCATGGCTCGGCAGTTCGTGAAACAACAACTAAAATCACCCGGCACGGCGAGTTTCGGGAAACTGCTCGGCGAGTCCCAGAGTTACGACCGGCAGTGTGAGGACCTCGGCAACGCCACCTATCGATGCCATGGGTGGGTCGATGCACAGAACTCTTTTGGCGCGAATCTCCGGAATAATTGGGCGATCAAGCTGAAGTACGTGGGCAACAAAGAATGGCGAGCTATTGAGGGGCCCACACTAAAAGAGCGTTGAGGTCATGTCTCGCACCCTGCACAAACCCCGTACTTTCGTGGATAAGAGCGAGCAGCTACTTCCAAGTGCATGAGCACCTCGCACCGGCTATCAGTTCGTCGAAGATTTCTCTTCCGTCGATGCCAAAGGAGCAGGAAGTCGTCGACGACGGAGGGTGACTTTTCCGGTATGTACTAATGCCTGCTCGATCCACTCGGGATTGAGTGACGTCACGAATTTATCCAGGCCACCCTCAGGGCCCATTTCAGCAGTGGTTTGTAAAATTTCAAAAAGCGAAGATGTGCATTCTGCTCGGCCGACTCCATCTTGGAATTGTGGATTCATCATCGATCTCTCCTATATTCTTTCGAGATCGATGAGTCATGATCTTCTCAGCTTCCAAAATCAAGACCTAGATAACTTTAGTAAAAAGATGAATTATATCAATACCTTATAAGCTAATAGATCAGCATTGCGCTTAGAGAGACTCAAAATCCGTCTTATAATGAGATCCGTCGCAAATTGGCGCGTTGAGCGTATGACCACAACGGCAAAGCTTCAATTTCTTCACTCCTCGTAATTCCATCCTCTCTCCCTCTGCGGTTATAATTTCAAACTCTCCCTCGATTACGAGAGGGCCACGAGAGCGTACTTGAATCGTAACCAACTTCATTGCTCCTGCAAAGTGTGGCTTAAGTTCTCTCTCTCTTGTGAACAAGGGGAACAATATGTTCGTCCCGTTCTTACATGGTAGGAAACTTGGTCGCCAGTATCGAGTACGGCCTTACACTCGTCGCAAATCGCCCCACAGCTCAATATCAACTCCTCATAACCTTCTAATGGTAAGGCTACACCACGAACCTTTTTTGCAATGGCATCACTCTTTACGATCTGTTTTCTAAAGATCTCATTCGTCGCGAGCATTGCCTGAACATGCTCCTCTTCTAGATCAAATGCTCGAATACTCGCTTCAAAAAGACGTTCTCTATGGTCAAAAAGACTATCGGATATCACCATCCAATGGTGTGCATTTCTAGGGCGGTCTCCAAAGTATAATTTCTTACCAGTAAAGATACTCATCAAAAATGAATGCTGCTTACCTATAATACGATCGATTGTCACTCCCTCAAAGAACGGAGCTAGTCGAGAGTCTTTCATTACTTGCTGATAAAAATGAACCAAAATATTCTGCAGAATCTTTCCCTCATTGAGGGCAATCCACAATCGCAGATTCGGCGCCAAAGGTCCTCTACGCTCCTTAACCTTCCATTGGGGACCAAGTTTTGCAGTATCTATCAAATTAGTCATACTATTTATATTTCCTCGTTTGTTTGCTTACCAACAACGGCGAGCGCTTCACGAAAACAATTTAAGCGAGTAAGGTCATCACCTATGGCCTCAACCACCAATTTCTTCAATTCGTCTGTAGGCGACACCACCTGGGGCTTCTGAGAAAGTTCATCAAGTACGCGTAAATTGAAAATTTCACCTTGCACAACGGCAATGCACTTAAAACCTGGAAATATTCCGTCACCACTCTTCCAAGCACAAGCCGATGACGTTGCACACTTGGCCTCTCCTAAAGCCTGAACAATTCCTAAACAATCACAGTTGAACAACAGCCTACGTAACTTCTCGTCCAGTGACTCCAGAGAAGGAGAAATCATCCAGCGCCGCCATTTATTCCCTTCTCGAGCCACACAAAGCATGCGTCCCGATGGTAAATCAACCTGCGCAGTTTGATAACGTTCAATAGTTTTCTGGTGACTTCGAAGAGCCTCCACGATTGACGGGAAAAGCCATGTGTCACTCGTATGAATCAAGTCGCCCTCAGTGGACGCGTATTGTGTTGAGCGATGTGGTGCCCAGGGAACCAGCTGCTCCCCCTTTTCCCAAGAAGTCTTCACAACTCTTGCCAGTATAACACTTGCACCTTTGGAAGGCCAAACACTTGAAATGTGAATTTGATTCAATCGTGGAGATGGAACCTCATATACTTGAGATTGAAGCATGCTAGCTGGAGGACTCTCACCGTCCAGAGCTAAGAGTTCACTCAGTAACCTCTCCGGAGAAGAGCACCCTAACATACATGGACCACCTCCCCATTCAATAGACAGTCGCGAGCGATTTGCAGCAAGACTCATTGCCAATACTAGGGTTTCTAAAACCCCTCTACCCTTCTGGATCTCCGTTTGAACAACATTTTGTTGATCAATAGGCCCAAGTTTATCAAAAAGAAGAAGAAGGTCGCTTTTTCTGAGAGTCCCCGTCCCATCGAGTTGAACAACAACAGGCGTATTGTGAGTAGAGCCTCCCGGTAAGGAGCATATGGTAAGAGACCTATACAACTCACCTGAAAGTCGGGGAGTTTCATCCTTCAACGCAATGACAAAAATAATAACATCTGCCTGCTCCAGGAGAAAGTTCCGACGTCGTCGCAAAGCTGGATTTCCCGGAACACCAATCAATTGACAACGAACCGCTCGCCCTCCAACATAGCCGCCGCGAAAATCAAACCAATCAAAAAAGTTCGTTCCTTTCCCTCCTTCGCCGGGGCTCTTCTTTCTACCTCTACGTTGTCCATGTATAGACTCACTCACTCGGCGAATATTCATTGTTTTACCTGAGCCCTGAAGACCATCGTAAACAACACGTAGAACCAGCTCACCAGAAACCTCATCAACGTATGACATATTTTATATCTAATATCTACCATGTATCGAATCGAGAGCTAAGAGCCTGCCAGAGAAAAGGCATCCTTCCCCATGGAATTTGATACAAAGCTATCGAGTCTCAGATCAATAAGAACTAGAAATCTTAGTGAATTGAGCCATCTCTAACTGATATGAGATGGCTCAATTCGGCATCGACTTCTGTCGCGAAGTCCTTCTTTAGTCAGATCGACGCGTCAATATCGTTGCTCGCCATACGAGACTTCGTCAAAACCATTCCAACATTGGCACTATTTCGACAAACGAACACTGCCGCTTGATCGGGGTGCTTCTTGGAACGAGCAAAGACATGCAATAGGTTTTCACTAAAGACGATGATCTCTTTGAAGTAGTGAACCCCATCATCTGCCTGACCTCTAGACTTTCTAAAAAGTCGTTCAATTGCGCTTACACTCTGCCCCTGAAAAAGATCAGCTGTGGCTGCTGCAACTAAATCCAAGACCTCTGTTGGATGTGAGTCCACAGTCTTCACTCCAAGTAACATTCCTGTAGTCATATCTACGTAACCTGCAGCTACACACTCTGGAATTGAAGTTTGAGCCTTCGCTAATGCGGTATCTAAAGACATTTTCTATATTTCTTTCTATATGTTGAACGCGCGATTTTTTGTTTTTAGCTGCCGCTGCGCACATCGGTCAGCCAATGAGAAAAGGAAGCTAAGAAGTCGACTTGTTTCTTCGACTGAATAAATTTTTGATTCGTATATCGAACACGGTCAATTGCATTCATTGCAGTTGATCCCTGCCAAATGAGAATGCAAGCCAACATGGTTCCCGTCCGACCCAAACCAGCACGACAATGAATGGCCACGACGTCATTGCGCTTGAAATCATCTACTAAGGCGACACAAAATCTCTTCGCTTGATCAAACGAAGGAGCACACATGTCTGCGATCGGAAAATGCCTCAGTTTGATCAAATATTCCACACAGACTTCCTGTGAGACAGTAAGAGTTTCTTCGAGTGTGATGAGAACCGTGACTCCCAAGCGCTTCAGCGCTTCAAGGTCTTGCTCGGTTGTTTGAACAATTCCTGGACGGGGCACTCCACCTAACTTTCCAGGAATAAGCCAATAGAAGCCCCTCGGACCCAGAAAACGACTCGCTGTCGCCTCGAGCGCAGACGTTGGTAAAGGTGGCGGCACGGGCACTGACTCTGCCAAGTTTTCTTCTATTGCCGTTGGACTGGGAACCATACAACTTCCAAAACGAACAAATGATCTTGCTGCTTCGCTCTGGGGATTGGAGAAAAACTCTTTTGTTTCGACTTGTTCCTGAATACGCCCACCAGCCAACAGAGCGGTCTCTCCCCCCAACTGCAAAGCGTGAGCTTGGTTGTGCGTAGCAAAGATAACTGCACATCTTTGAGCTAGTCGACCTACTACTTTCAAAGTCTCTTGAGCTTCACGCTCGGTCAAACTAGCCGTACACTCGTCAACGCAAAGTATCGCTGGGCGAAGCATAGCGGCTTGCACCAGAGCGAGACGCCGCTGAAGTCCCAAGGACAAGCTAACCGCATCATGGCTCATCATTGGAATCAGCTCCGCAAGGCCCTCTTGTGCCAGCATATTCTCAAGAAGCACCTTCTGTTCTAAACGACTAAGGTCGCTACGATTACTCAATCTCGACGCCAAATTTTCGAACACGGTGGCGGTGAGGAAACGGGCATCTTGAATAACTAGTCCTATACACGACCCCTTAAAACTACCAACTTCCTCCGCACGCTTAACAGGTGCCCTAGAAGGGGTACCGCCAAAAGTAAGTTCACGATCTGCAAGTCGAACCCGCCCCCAAGTCCGCATTGCTGGCTGCGCATCGTTAACCCCTGTGAGTGTACGAAGAAGAGTCGACTTACCCGAGCCGCCAGGTCCCACCAGATTCAATATACCCAATGGTTTCAAGGATAGGTCGATGCTTGCGAGGATAACTTTCTCGGAAAAGCTAACCCCAAAGCCACTAAGAATCAAATAGAGTGATCTCTTAGAAGAAGAAACGTGTTCCTCACAAGAAGAGAAGAGCTCTCTGGAAGAATGATCGAATGATTCAGACATCAGCGAAAAATACCCACAGGCACGTTGTCCAATACCGAAGAGACTGCAAATTTACCTCTCAAATCGATCAGTAAAGAAATCCAAACTTCAGCGTCAAGAGAACTCTCTCGATCCAATAAGGAATCAAGAGACAGATCCATTCCTCGCAGTTCTTCTAGTTTTTCCTTTTCTGAGGAAGAAAAGGAAAAACTAGAAGAACTGCGTTTCTCCTCAAGAGCACCTATCAAGAGTTCCAGTATCTTCAAATCATGCAACATAAGCTCTTCACGACGAGATATCTGACTAAACATTTCCAAAAGCACACGAAGGTCCTCCCAAATTCGAAGCCCTTCACGTCTATCTTCTCTTTCAAACCGCATCCAAGAAAGAATACGCTCCTGAATACTGCACAATTGTGCTCGATCCCTTATGCGGATTTGTGGATATACAGACCGTCCAATCAGCATTGCAATATGTGTCCCTGCGCCTCGCAGAAAAGAATAAATACTTTCATGATCGGGCTCACCATTCTTTTGAATATCTTGGCGCAGCCGAGTACAGGCTCGGCGTACTAGAAGCGAGCTTTCCAACTCTGTTTCATAGTCCACTCGAAAAGAAACTCCTCGGATCTCAGACATGATCGTGTCTAGCGCAGAAAGGGACTTAGAGACTCGTCGAAGAGCACTATCGTATTCGGCTAAGACATCCCAAGCGTTTGCACTCGCGCTAATCATGCCAAAGCGCTGAAAGCGATTACTCAACTCAACTCTCGCAATGAATGCGACATCTGCAATTCTGGAATGATTGTGTGATGAGGAGCTATCCCTTTGAATCAGACGATCGAGTTCCAGTCCAAAGTATCTTCGACTCGAAGGAATTTCAGAATCGTCCAACTTCTCACAGGTCTCGCCCTTTATATCACACAGAGAAAAAACCTCCGCACAGAGGACAAGTGTTCGCGAAATAAAGCCCTCAACCAACACACCGAATTGTTCACGAATTGTAGAGGTAGCAAGACCCTCAAAAGCTCGAACATCAACTTCTTTCGTTGCACGTCCTAGCTCTACAGCTTGAAGGTGCAACTGTTTCAATTTTTCACCTAACACAGATCCATTGCTTGTGCCGTCATCACTAAGAGTGAGCACTGCACCCTCGCTCGACTGGGCATAGGGATTGGAGAAAGGAATCATTCGATTATATCTGGCCGAAAACGGTCCTAAAGAGAGAGCGGTCACGAGCTTCTCAAGATGAGGAGTTGTACAACATTATACGAAGCAGGTGTGTATTGTTAGGTACAGCTACCTCGCTTGAGGGTAGAAGTCTAGTACGTGGCTGTGATATTTTATCGTACAGGTGTACGGGTAGGGACAGGTGTACGGGTAGGGACAGGTGTACGGGTGGGGACGGGTGTACGGGTGTACGGGTGTACGGGTAGGGACGGGTAGGGACAGGTGAGCGATACATGATCTCATAGTGAGGTAGCCGTCCTTATCCAGACCACTACGGCCTTGCTAAGGGTCCACGGAATAGTTTCTTGATCGATTCTCGAGAGGGCCAGTGAAGTGGACCCCAGTTTTCAGACCAGGGGCTAAGGTCAATGCCAGTCTCTTAGGCCGAGACTCCTTCTATTTCCCTGGATGACCCGATTTGGGCCGTGGATATATCTCGACTTCCTCGATTTCTCGGCTCCCCAACAGAATCAGTGGGTGATTTGCTGCCAAATCCTATGAGTTGGT
>CAYWLO010000125.1:0-7333 GCA_964459035.1 uncultured Polyangiaceae bacterium
GAGTTGGGATGGAAGCAACACCTGAAGATGAAACGGCGGTGGACGGCGGATGGATTCGTCGCGGATGTCCTTCCCGCGTCCCCAGAACTGATCGCTGCTGGAGCGGTGAGTCTTGATGACGACGAGAAGGAAATGAGTCTTGTCGGTTTTGACCTCCTATTTGAACGAGCGGAAGAGCAGGAGCTGCCCAATGCTTGTGTCGAAGCTGCGCTCGGGGGGCCCGAACTTCTGTTCAGTGACCGCTTCTGTCCTGCCGCAATAAGTATTGGGTCCATATTCTGCGTTTCTCCTGCTAGAAGCCAAGCATTGGAATTTAGCAAGGAAACTGAGGCGTAGGGTCCCCGGTTTCGATTGTTTCGGTGGGTAAGATGCCTTTATTTGAACCAGAGCAACTAGACGTAATTTTGGGCCTTCAGTTGAGCGTGGCTTGGGCCGGTGAGCGGGCTGAGGACCCTCAGAGGCTCAACTGGTGGAACACTGATCTCACGGACGAGGCTGCCGGCGGAGACCTGTTCTCCCGTCTTCTCCCGAAGACTGCTGCTTGGGCCGGTCTGGAGCTAGCTCGGGTTGCTGCCATCCGTGCGGATCACGCGGCACGCTCCAAGTTGGCAGCGCCAGACGAGGCGCGCTCACTCTATCACTTTGGCTTTGAACTAGACGAGGCGATTCAAGATCGCCTGGAGCATCACAAACGCCATGGCGGTACTCCCGCAGAAGTTCTCGCTACGACTTGGGCCGTAAAGGGCGCGTGGGATAAAAAGGAGTTTGCCGCCTTCCTCAAAGAGCTCGGCTCTTCAAAAGTGGAGGAGACTCCAGGAGGCAGGCGCCTCAAGGCTCTCAGTGACCAACCAGCAGAGGCCGCGCAGGCCTTGGCAGCGGCCTTGCTCCCGCTTGAGAAAAACTACCCGCTTCCTCATGGCGCCATGCCCGCTAGCAGTTGAGCACCATGAGTGACCGGGCCGCAGCAGAATCTACGAAGGAGCACACGCATATCCTGCGGGTCATGCTCGCCGTGGAGGACTGCGTTGCGTACTGGAGAGCCCCTTCCGAGGACTTTTCGCGTAAGAAGCGTGGGTTGGCTGCTTTTCATGGGCATTGGTTCGGAACCAAGTCTGAGGCCCGAGTAAAGACCCTGATGGGTGACATGGCCTTGCGGTTTGACGCCTTCCCCCTGGGCTTGGCCGCCATCCGCACCTGGCAACCTCCCCAAACTCTTGCCCCTTGGTTGTGTCATTTTCACACACAATTGGCGGATCCTATCTATCGCAAGTTCACCGGCGAATATCTGCCCAAGCGTATCAACCAAGGCTACGCCAATGTAGATCGCGAGGCGGTTGCGCGATGGGTTCAGGACGAGTGGCCTGGGCGCTGGTCGGCGTCTACCTGCATCAAGTTTGGCGCCAACATGCTCTCAGCCGCATCTGACGCGGGGCTTCTCAAGGACAAACGCGATCCCCGCAAGCTCTCACGCCCACGGGTGCCGCAATTGGCCTTGGAGTATCTCCTCTATTTGCTGAAGGACACTGCGATAGAGGGAGGCATCATGGAGTCGGCGTACATTCGTAGCGTTGCACCTGATTCGGAGACCCAGCGCGATGCGTTTCGAGGGCTCGTCAATGTCCGCTTGGAAGCCCATGGCGAGGTACAGAATTTTGAATGGTCCTACCCGGACTTGGCAACCTGGGCGGACGCACAAGCAACGGCTGGATCTGAGAGGGCAATGCAATGAACCAATTTCACCACGACAGCGCCCTGGAGCGTACTTTCAAGGCGCTCAAGAAAGACTTGCTCCAAGAGGGAGGCGCGCAGATCAGCGCCACCCGTAACTACAACTTTGCAATTGTGCCCTACGAGCCAGACGAAGAGTTCGCCCTCAGAGGACACGTGAGCCGACTGTCAGCTGAACTTCGTGAGGTTGGTTGGACCACGGCGACGATTGCCCTTCACACTTTGCTCCTTGAGCGTCTACGCGGTCTTGGCGATGAGTTCCTGGAGGCGCTCATTGCTCGAGAAAAGCGTCTTTCCAAGCGTGACTCCGCTCGCGCGCTTAGTCACCTCACCGAGAAGATTGTCCAAGAGATTGAAGGCCCTCATGGTCTTGCCGCAGACGTCGTGCACGAGGTCAAGAAGCTCTTGGAAAACAACCCGGAGGAGAAGGACCGCATGGTTGTTTTCATTGCACGCGCCGGGGCGCTCTATCCCTTCTTCCGCACATCGGCGTTGCTGAAGCACGTGGCCGATCACACCCAGAACATTCCGGTCATCTTGCTCTACCCGGGCACAGTGGTTGGGGACACAACCCGGGGGGATGCCGGGCTTTCATTCATGGGCAAGTTGCCAACTGACCGCGACTACCGCCCTCGTATCTACCGTTAAGAGCGCCGCCCAAGTCTATTCGTTTGCCAAAATCTAGAGTGTACCAATGCTGATCAACGACATCTTTGAACGAGACGTAGCCCGCGACATCAACCCCGTGGTGTATTTTCACGAGCAGAATCCTATGAAGATTGCTGGCGAAGTGAGTGAGTACATCATCACGGGTGGTTACCCGGACGATGATCCGCGCTCCAATGAGCAAGGCATTCACGAGCAGTTCGTGCGCTTGCTGACGGCTATCGCTACGGAGCTTGAAAAGCCCAATGGTTCGGACCAGCCAGCCGCTTGGATCTCCGGCTTCTACGGCTCGGGTAAATCCAGCTTTGCAAAGCTCCTCGGGCTCAGCTTCAACCAGCTGCAATTACCCGACGGTACGTCGCTGGCGGATGCGCTCTTGAAGAGAGACGACTCCCCTAAGAAGGCTGAGTTTCATGCAGCGTGGGACCGCGTTGTCTCGCGCATCAAGCCCATGGCGGTGGTTTTTGACATTGGCAGTGTGGCCCGCGACGACGAGCACATCCATGCGGCAGTGGTCCGGCAGTGCCAGGCAACCATGGGCTATTGCAGTACCAGCAGCCTCGTTGCAGATCATGAAATCAAGCTGGAGGCGGACAACCTGTACTCGGCCTTCTTGGAGAAAGTAAAAGAACTCCACAAGAAACCTTGGTCGGAGCTCAAAGACAAACAACTGGCGGAGGATCACTTCTCTGCAACTCTCTACGCTCTTCAGCCAGAAATTTACGGTGAGGAGATGGCTTGGCTAGACGCAAATGCCGGGCGTAAGGTCTCGCGCTCAGCGGAAGAATCTGTCGCCGCTATTCAGCACATGATGGATCTGCGCTACAGCACGCGCACTCTCTTTCTCGTGGTGGACGAAGTGAGCCAGTACGTGCACGACGACGCGGATCGCATGCTCAAGCTACAGTCCTTTGTTGTGGCGCTCGGTCAGCGGCTCAAGGGCAAGGTTTGGCTCTTGGCCACCGGTCAGCAAAAGCTGGAGGAAGGCGCCTCCGCCACTTCAAACCTTGCCAAGCTCAAAGATCGCTTCCCCGCGCATCTTCGTGTGCACTTGGGCAGCAACAACATTCGCGACGTGGTTCACCAGCGCCTTCTCAAAAAGAAACAGACCGTGCGCGCGGAGCTGGAGGAGCTGTTTGACGCGAATAAACCCAGTCTTCAGCTCTACGGCTACAAGTGCACCGACGTGGACATCCGCGATTTGGTGGACGTTTACCCCATGCTACCCGGGCACATTGATCTCCTCATGGAGATCACCACCGGTCTTCGTGACCGATCGAGCCGCGTGCAAGGCGACACTCACGCTATCCGTGGTCTTCTGCAGATGTTGGGCGATCTCTTTCGTGATTCCAACTTAGGTAGCCACGAGCTGGGCACCCTCATCACGCTGGACCGCATTTACGATGTGCTGCACACGGCTCTCGACGCCGACGTTCAGACTACGCTGACCCGAGCTTTTGATTATTGCGCAAGAGATCCAGACGGACGAGTGGGCGACAAGAAACTCGCCGAGAAAGTACTCAAGGCAGTATCCCTCCTGGAACTCATTGCAGATGAACGCGTAAAGAAAGACGCTACCCTCATTGCTCGTACCCTTTACGAGAAGTTGGGCGGTGGTTCTCAACTAGACGTCATACAGAAGGCGTTGGACGCTCTTCGCGGAGCGAGCTTCGTCGATTATTCAGATAAGACGGGCTACAAAATTCAAAGTTCTGCCGGGCAAGAGTGGCAGAAAGAGCGCGACAAGTACGCGGTTGGCGTCGAGAAAATTGGCGAAAAAGTCCAAGAGGCACTTACCTGGTGTGTTTCTGAGGTCGACAAAGCAAGTCTGGGAGGCGTTGGCCTGCCTTGGCAAGCCTGGTTCTCCAACTCGATGGGTGTGAGTGACGCTCAAATCAAGTCGGAGCGCTCTGCGACCAAGGTAGAGGTCGACTTTCGCTTCTTACCCGCCGCCGAGGGCGCCAAAACGGAGTGGGTGCCCAAGAGCGACTCTAGCACCTTCCACAACAGAATTGTTTGGGTCGTGGGGGACTTAGACGGCCCCAGCGAGGCCGCGACCGAGTACGTGCGCTCTGATCGCATGATTGAGCGCTACGGCGGAAGCGAAGCATCGCTCACTGCGGACAAGCGCCGCTTTCTTACAGAAGAACGCAACCGCCACGACGACGCTCGCAAGGCGCTACGCCTCGCGGTGGAGAAGGCCTTCTTGAAAGGCACCATGTACTTCCGCGGCAAAGACTATGACGCCGCCGAGCATGGGGCCTCTATGCCCAAGGCTCTCAAGGACGTGGGCGATCGTGTGGTGAACATCCTCTATCCGCATCCGGTCACTTTTAGAGTGAGCGAGTCAGACTTGGAACTTTTCTTTGACAGCGCCGATCTCTCAGCGCCCCCGCCCGTTTTTGGTGACAAGAAGCTTGGCATTCTTGTTCAGGACAGCGGTCGCTACGAGGCTATGTGCACCGGCAGCGTTCCTACGGAGATCTATCGTGTCATTGACGACCAACCGGGAGTCTCTGGCAGCTCGCTCTTGGCTCACTTTGGTGGCCCGCCTCATGGTTACTCAGCTGACATTGTCCGGGCTTGCCTCATCGGCCTCATGCGAGGGCGCAAAGTACGAGTGCGCATTCCCGGAGTAGGGGAGCTAACGTCCCCCCGGGAAGAAGGCGCGCGCGGTCTCACCAAGGACAACACTCTGCGTAAATCCGAGTTCTTTCCCAACAAGGACGAGACCATCACTGGCCGGGACAGAAATGCCATTTGTAAACTCTTTGAGGATCAGTTCAAGGTAGAGCTTAGCCGAGACGACGATCAGATTGCTAACGCCGTGGCCACGCACTTTACCACTGCGCGTGAGCAGTTGAGCGAAGTAGAGAGCCTCTTGGCACGCGTGCCCAACAAACCTGAGCCCAAGCAGCTGGAGCGTTTGAGTCGCGCCTTAGAAAGCTGTCGTCGCGACAGAAAGGTGGAGCCTACTCTCAAGGCTCTCAAGCGTTCGCTCGATCATCTGCGTGACGGCCTCATTGAACTGCGCCGCATGCGTACGGACTTGACCGAAGAAGTCGTTGTTCAAATTTCCCGAGCGAGGGAGTTCGAGACCATCTATCTTGAGCAAATTGATGCCGAGGTCAAAGCCGGGCAGATTGAGGCCGGGGAAGTTGCTGAGGCGAAAGCAACACTACAAGATGGCCTACAAAGCGCTCGCCCTTGGGAGCTGGCTTCGACTCTTGTGGAGCAAGTGGCAAGCCTCAAGGTTGTCTACCGCAAGCGACGTGGTGAGATTCTTACTGCGCATCAAGGCCACGTCGAGGAAGCACTTCAAAGTCTCAAGTTGCGTGATGGTTTTGATCTGTTGAATCAAGACGACCAATACCAAGTGCTCCAGCATGTTCGGGCCGGTGCAGACTTTCAGACCAAGGTTGATGTGGCGGTGCCGTCTCTACAAAACCTGCTCGCCCAATCGCCGGTTCGCCTCAAGACGGCAATGGACAAAGCGCTCGCCCAACTAGATGATTTCAGGGAGTCCAAGGGTGAGAAACCAACGGTTACCATCCAGCTGCATGCCAGTGGCAGGGAGATTGACAGCGAGCAAGCCTTGGAGCGCTTTTTGAACGAGCTGCGCGAGCAGCTCATGGAAGAACTCAAGGCCGGGCACCGGGTGAGGTTGAAGTGACTGGATCCACTTCAATAGGCCTTGAGAGACCGACCTCCGGAATATCTATGCCTCTCGTGGGCATGTATCCAGCAATACCAGTGGTTTACGCTCCTCTACTTTCTATATTCTCGATTCTAGAATATAGAAAGTCCATGCTCAAGCCTCAGGATCTACTCGTTCTACTTCGCCTAGTACTTGTTCCGGCAGGGGGAAGGGCGACATTCCAGGAGCTCTCCGTTGAGTTGGGCATCAGTGCCTCCCAAGTTCATGCGTCGGTAAAGCGCGCCGCCCTCAGTGGGCTTCTCAATCTCAAGACGCGTGTGGTCAATCGCCGAAACCTCCTGGAGTTTCTGGTGCACGGAGCCAAGTACTCCTTTCCGGCTCGATTCACGACGGTGACTCGCGGAGTACCCACATCTCATGCCGCCTTGCCGCTCTCAAAGCTTTTTGCCGCGAGCGAGTTGCCTCCGGTATGGGCGCACCCTGAGGGGACAGTGCGCGGAGAGGGCCTAGAGCCCCTATACAGTTCTGCCCCTGACGCAGCGCTTAGGAATCCAGAACTTCACGAGTGGCTGGCGCTTCTTGATGCAGTACGCGCCGGCCGCGCGCGGGAGCGAGCTTTGGCCATCAAAGAATTGACGAAGAGATTGAGTGCATGAAGATCCCCAAGGAGATCCTCATCGTCGCCAAGCACCTGGGTGATCTGCGTGAGCAGGTTGTCTTTGTGGGTGGGCGAGTGATGAGGCTCCTTGAAAATGCCGAGTTCCTGGATGCACTGCCGGGCCAGCTTCCGATGGACGAGGCGAGTCAGGCTCGATTTCCCTTACTGCTTCAGCGTCTTCGTCGATTGGCATCCTTTGCTGACTCCGTGGTTCCGAGCGCACCGAAGGGCAAGGGCCTGCGTGACGTGGCCCGCGTAAGCCATGGCGATGAAGCCGCAATTGGAGAAAGCGTTGCGCCCCTACAGGCTAGCGATGCCCTCTCGTGGACTCCAAGACGTTCCAGCAACATTCGGCGTTTTTCATATGAACCCACCACTTCGGTGTTGACCGTCACTTTCAAGGACAGAAGTCGATACGAATATTACGACGTTCCCGTCGGAGTCTTCTCCGGTTGGAAGCAGGCGCTGTCCGCCGGCCGTTATCACCACCAATGGGTAAAGCGTTACGACGATAAGCGACTTGATAATTGATACCCTCTCGCCCCTTACTGCCATGACATCTTCACAACACCTCACCACTGAAGGCAAAGAAGCCCTTCGTAAGACGATTCGCGGGCTGCGCG
>CAYWLO010000126.1:0-7156 GCA_964459035.1 uncultured Polyangiaceae bacterium
ATGTGGCTCGGTTCCTCTGAGGAATTGATCCCAGCTCAATGCGATGCTGTTTAGTTGAGCCTCGTAGTGAGTACCAGCCAGAGGTTGCGGTTTTTTTGCAAGTTGTGCAGAAGGAGTCGGTGGGGCCGGTTTTTCCGGGGCTGGGGCCTCGGCAGGGGCGATGTTTGCGGCGCCCGAGGCGCAGGCTGTCGCAAAGACAGTCAAGCCGGCTAAAGCCAGACTTCTCGTTAAAAATAGCTTCATGATGTTCTCTCTCTTCTAGTGGGCACGATGAGAACCGCACCGTCTTGCGAAGGTTGCATCAACGGCTTCCACTGAAAAGCCCCACGTCAAAACGCACCTTTTCGAAACAGTACGGCTCTGGGGGCAAAACACCCGGCTACTGGTCGCTCAATTTTTCACCACAAGGGGGTACCAAATAGGCTGAGATATCGCCCCACTCTCGAGACAAGAAATGCTCAAAAACTACCCAGCACTTGCACACCTTGAGGCGTGGGAAACACCCGAAGAGCAAGCTTTGTTCCTTGGCCAAGAGCGGCTTTTGTTCCGGTAGTATAATGCAAGAAAGGCACTAAAAACCCAATAAGTGACCCGGCCCCCGCGCCCACAAACACATCAGTTGCATAATGATTGTCCGCGACAATACGCAAAGCGCCCGTTGTTGCCGCAAGAGCTATACCTAACACACAGGGAACCCAACCTTGCCTACCGTTGAGGGGTAGAAAAGAATTGTGCGTGCAGGTAGCCGCTGCCAGGGAAAATGGCAGGGAGGTATGCCCAGAAAAGAAACTACGGTAGCGCTCGCTTTTTTGACATGGCTCTGACTTGACGGGTAGCTCTGCCGAGGCGCACTCGCGCCCATAAGGGCGCTCTCGGGCGACCCAATTTGCCGTCAATTGCTGTACGCCAAAAGTAAGGGCTATCACTTCTGAATTGAGAAGCGCGATTTGCGCACCCACTTCGGGGCTTTGTCGTAACCACGCCCCATTGACAAGAGGCTCCCCCACAAAAGCATAAGAAAAGCTCACGGCAACCAAGACATCACTCGTTGCGCCAGCCCGTGCACGCCCCTGCTCGGAGCTAGCTCGCAGAGCGTTGCGCACGCCCTCGTCCACCCAAACGCCTCCCTGAGGACCATTTGTCCTGGGCCCAAGAATGCGAGAGGTCACGCCTAGAGCAACAAATGTTCCAGTAAGAGCAGCGTCCACTAGGCCAAACTTTTGATACTCGGGTTTCCACGTAAGAGCTGGGAGAACGCCCACCGCGAAACCTGGATGTTTTTGAGGAGCGACAACTTGCGAAGCACCTTGCTCTTGCGCTGCGCAATCGTGCACAAGGAGGAAAAACAGAAGGGCGAGATAAATCGCAGAGTCACGCTTGACACAAATCAAAACAACCTCGAGTTGGGGGGGCGTAGCCCTTGTCCCCCCCCTCATAGTGAGGTTTCGTGGTGGATCAAAGAGACGTGAGCACCTTTGCAGAGCCGTCTGCTTGGCTACAATCTCGTCATTGTGATCGCAATGAGTCCGAGGCAGCATCCTCCCTATGAGCAACCCAATTTGGCGAGTCTACCTTTCGGGAGAAATTCATTCTGACTGGCGAACACGCATCGCGGACGGCATCGCCGCTCGTCACCTCCCCATTGAACTGAGCTCCCCTGTTGTCGACCATGCAACGAGCGATGATTGCGGGGTGAATATTCTAGGCGAAGAAAAAGAGGACTTTTGGAAAGACCGCAAGGGAGCTTTGCTCAATAGCATGCGCACCCAAACTCTCATTCGGAAGGCCGATGTGGTGGTGGTACGTTTTGGTGAACAATACAAGCAATGGAATGCGGCATTTGACGCCGGTTTTGCGGCCGCCTTGGCCAAGCCAACTATCATTTTGCACCCACCAGAACTCAACCATGCCCTCAAAGAGGTAGACGCCTCCGCTCAGGCTGTCGCAAAAACTCCCGAGCAAGTGGTGGAACTCTTGACCTATGTGCTCGAAGGTAATTTGCCCGAGAGGGCATAACAACGAGGTCGGTATATTCTAAAGTCGGTAGGTTGAGCCCCCGAGCGCTGAATATGTGATAGTTTTCGCACCACCGATGCAATACATGGTAATTTGCACATATTCACGCCACTTAGCCAAAATAAGTGCAGTTTACCCTGGTTTTTTTGGCACCTCGGGGTGCCATTTGTCTACGCAGATTGTCTCGTGGCAAGTAAAAACGCTGGACTTGCCACGACTACATGATGACAAAATGGTGAGGGCCATGGGGTGCCAAACAAAAACAACACGATGCCCCCAAGTAGTCTCAGTCCTGATCAAAAGCTATCATCTTGATCTTACCCGTCACCGGATCGGCTCCCACTGGAACGTAGGCTAACTCGAGGGCAAACCCGCCTTCGTCGCGCTCCCAGGCTACGCCACACTTTGTCCAATAAGTTCGCTCCTCGCCATTTTTGTCTATGTACTTGCGAGGGTGTTTGATATCGAATCGTTTGTTGTTCATCAGCTAAAAGCTTACTGAGACTAGGGGCTCACGGCTAGACAGCTACGAGACAATTCGCTCAGGGCGCACCGCCCGCTCCTCCCCAACTTGATTCCTCCTCGCACTCGATCTCTGGGTGAATATCAATCGACAAAATGAGCGGAGGATGCACGGGTCGGTCTCCATAAGAGGTGCGTGTGTTCATCAGCTGATTTAAAAAATTATCTGCTTCGCACTCTCCAAAAACTGTATGTTTTCCGTTGAGATGGGGGGCCTTGTCGTGCATCACAAAAAACTGCATTCCGTTCGTGTCTTTTCCGCGATTTGCCGTACCCAAAAGCCCGGGGCGATCGAACGAATCGCCCCGCCAATGTTCGTTGGGAATCATGAATCCTGGGTCAAAGCTGCCGGTACCGGAAGGGTCTCCACCCTGAGCCATGAAGCCTTTGATGATTCGATGAAAGATGCCTTTGTCGTAACCAGGACGTCGCACCCACGCGCCAGTTTCTGGATCTTTGAAGGGCCGAAGACCGCGAGCCAGACCAACAAAGTTTGCCACCGTATACGGGGTTCGTTCATGATACAACACACAGGTCAACGGCCCCTCTGTTGTGTCAATTGTAGCGAGCAATCGCCCGGCACCAATGAGACCAACTGTCGCTTCTCGTAAAGTAAATTGTTTGACTGGATCTCCCTCGCCATGCACCAATGCAGGAGGAACATAGTCCGCCCCTGGCCCCGCTTGATATGCCCCGCAAGGATCGATTGAAGGAGCCTTTGGCGTAGGCGCTGAGGTTTGTGCAGTTTCGGAGCGAGGGAGTTTAGGCGTAACAAAGGGCGCGCAACCAAGCAGCGCGAGGGCCACATGACTCCAAGCCCAACGAGTATTTTTGTCTAAGAAAAATTTCATGCCCTGCACTTACAACATCAATCAGTGTAAATCGAGCGTGGGCTTGGGTGCTCGCCCCCCGAGGCGCTTGTTCCTAGCCCCCCTATGCTGACTCAGAAACTGGTTCTGTATTCTCCCAAGTCGACAAAAGCTTTGTCTTTCATCACAACGAAAGGTCTTTCTTGAAATTTGAGCCCTCCCCGACCGTCATGATCAATCACTTGCAGCTTGCCCATACCAAAACCGAGAGGTCCGCGTGAGTAATAGTGGGCCATGATCTTGTACTTTTTAGGGCGATTCTCTCTTACGATGCGCGTCGTAAAGCACTCGGGCCCATAGCCATCAGTCACATCGCTATAGAGATATCCTCCACTTTTGAGAGCCCTTCGCTCAAAAAAAGCGTGTGCACCTTGGTCGTCAACCACATGGAGGTCCACATCGTTTGCGTCCGTCTCCCAATTGAGCACGAATCGCAATGAGGGCTCGTTTTCAACTCTTCCTCCTGCTCTCTTAAGTCGGGCGTCGATGATTGAACTCGCTCCGGGTTCGGCCTTCTTCCAGGCGGCTGCAATTAGACCGAGATCTTCTTGTATTATTCTGTGTACCCCTAGTCGGTTACGAGACTTTGCCATCAACGCATCTTCTAATACGGCAAAGGCTTCTTGCGCCTTTTCTTGTTTTACAAGAGCAAACGCATGAAGGCGATAGGTAGAAAGGTGGTCGGGTCTATCGACTTGGGACTTTGCGTAGGTATCTCGCGCCAGTTCTAAAGCACTTTCTATGTTGAGACTCTCCAATTGCTCCCCGGCAAATCGCCGTAAATCGGCTCGATCGGAATAGAGATCTATCAACGAACCATAGGCACGCGCAGCCTGCTTCGTTTGTTTGTCGGCTTTTAAAGACCTTCCCAAAGCAACCAGAGCTAAGACATGACTCGGCTCGGACTTGAGCCAGCGCCGCGAGCGAAGCAGCGCTTTTTTTGTACGACCTTCCTTAATATCCTTCATCACCTCGTTCAACTCGCCCAGATGAGGATCGACAGTGATTGTACGATGAGTAAAACGCGCGGCTACTGGGGCCGACTGAAGGGTATCGCGGGCACTGGGGGTGGAAAATCTTCTTCGCCGCCTGTAGCCCTGAAAAGAAACGGACTGCTCGACTCGGGTGACTTCGCCCTGAGTGGGAGGAAAACGCAGCCTTGCAATCGCTGTGCTGATGCATTTTCCTAATTCAGAATCGGCGAAGGTCGAGGTTAAACTCAGCACTTGGGAGACATATCCCTTCCTATCGATCACAAATTTTATTGTGATCATCCCGCGCAGATCAACGTTTTTTCTGAGCGCCACTTCATAGCAGAGGCGATGTTGCCCATGGTTCTGCCGAATAACCCGGCGCACAATCGTCGAATCGATAGAGCCTTCGACGTGCAGAGCTTTCGGTCGAATGATGGGTACATAGGTTTGATGGCTCCCCCCCTTTTTTTTCGAACCGAAGCCCCTCCCCCGAGAGGTGAGCGCGCTCTTGGTGATCCCTGAGGAACTTATGGGCTTGTTTTGCCTCGGGCTCGAACCCCACTGGCTACTCTCGGCAAACGGGGACAATGCTCGCCGGTTCATTTGTCCCCGCGCTGCTAGAATATTTTTGGAAGACGTGGATGCCTGTACTGGAGGAAGGTGAGAACGATGAAGCAATTCGAGCTCTCCGTTTCGCACCGTGATAATTTCCCGCAGTGCTTTTCTTTGAATATGAGCACGTTGGTAGTCTTTCTCAGTCTCCAAAACAAGTAGTGACGTGTAGGGGCTCAATACGCGATAGCGAGTCGAAAGATGAATCACCTCCTGACGTGTCGCTGGGTCGTGCCTGTCCAAGGAGAGCAATTGACTTATTTTTGCCCGGGCCCAAGCCCGCTGAACAAGAGGGCCCCGCGCGGTGCGTGTTTTGTAAGCCCTAGTTGCAAAGCCTTCTAGCTTCACTTTTAATGGGATTTCTTTGGGCAATTTCGCATAAACCAGCACTTCTTCTCCCGGTAGCAGCCCTGATAAAGTTGTGGGGTAGTGCCAAAGCGCCCCTGGCACACTCACCTTGAGCTCTGCATGTACCCTTTGATGCAGACGATAAATTGTGTCTGAAACGGAGCTGCTTCCGCTCAAAATGGCTCCGGTGTTGGGCAACGCGTAAGAGACCAGAGTTCTAAGCCATGCCTCGTCTACAATTCTACCGTAGGAAACCACGTCAAGGCGCTTCGCACCTGCAATTTTCAGTAGGCGGAGTGAGTTTTCTAAGCGCGCACGACTTGTATTTCCGGCAGTACTTACACCATTCGAAAGAAATATTATTCGACCGTATTTTCCGCGTCGGACAAGTTTCGTAACGAACTTCAATGCCCCAGAAAAGTCGGTCGCTCCCAGTGCCCCCCGTTCCAAAATTCTCTTTGTCAGCGCAGAACCAATCTGATCAGCCTTACCCTCAAAAATTGTTTGCGCGCCTTGGTCAAACGCGACCACCGCAACACGCCCTACCCCCCATGATTGTTCAGCTATATCCCTGCATAATTGCTGCACAAACGCAGCCTGAAGCTCCAGGCTTGCGCCTTGAGAAGCACTCGTATCGACCGCAATGAGCACAGACAAGAGGGGGTCCTTTTTTCTTAGTTCTGGACCCCTTACCTTCACAACAAGCACATCATCACTACGCAAAGACTCAGCAGAGTCTGAGCCGAGATAATAGTAGAGATCACCCGCGGGCACAGTATTTCTTTGAACAAGAGAAAGGTGACGACCGGAAGAAACGTCACTCACCTGCACGTCCAATATTTCGAGACTGGAAAGCCCTGCAAGAGGAACGAGGGGGATCTTTTCTCCTTTGACCTCCTGGCTATAAGAGATAATTATTTCTTTTGTAGCTCGGGCAGCAATAGGAAAAACTCGCACAGAATATTGATTGCCTGCGCCTTGTTCGAGCAGGGCTGGATCTCGCCTTTTATGCAAAAACTGTTCGTAAATGCTGCGTGCTCTTTGTTTCTCTAACACCTCACCTTCAAGCCATCGAGCGCCAACTTTCATGGCGAGCCTGCTGACGCTTGCCCCCACTGGAAGGGCAATACGAAACCTTCCCTCAAGACGCCGTGCTTGAGGATTAAAGAAGCGAAGTTGAAGCTCTGTGAACGCTAAGGGCCCCTCCACCACCGTGCGGGCCTGCACCCTCAACAGCTTGAGTCCAGCGCCGTCCGAAGAGGTCAGGCTCATTGAACTTTGCTTGCTTTGGCTTTTGCCCCACCGCAATTGCGAGACTGTGGATCCATGATGAGCCATCGTCTGTTGGGCCCTTGCGATTGTGGACCAACTCGAATGATTCTGCAGGGTCGGGTAGTAGAAAAATGCGAGGGCACCGACAAACCCCACAGTCAATCGGCGCACCCATCCTAATCGCTCCAAAATAAACACCCTTTGTTTCTGAATAGATAGGACAACGAGAACCCCTGGTAAGTTCCCAACTTTCTCCCAGTTGCCCCCTAGAGCGTCTCTCAGTTTGACGGAAATACTCGGCATTTTCGCCCACCTACAGATTGTAGAGGCATTTCCAAAATGCCGCACTAGTACCAAAGGTCGGAACTTCGTGCCGGGTTTTGGTACCCATGAGACAAAAAGTAGTACCGAGGGCAAATAGGGAGGCTATTGCGGGTTTCATCAGGCCCCCACTTCAGTTGGGTCTGGTGAAACCCGGCACGGACTTCCGGCACGAGGTACTAAACAGCATCTCGCAGTCTAAGATCCAAGCTTTCGCTTGAC
>CAYWLO010000127.1:0-7107 GCA_964459035.1 uncultured Polyangiaceae bacterium
GTAGCTGCTCGCTCTTATCCACGAAAGTACGGGGTTTGTGCAGGGGGTACTTTGAAGCCGCTGGCTTTCGAAATATCACAGTGGTTGAAGCCGCTGCACAATTTGCTCCCCTAGGGGTGGGACTGAATATTTTGCCTAGTGCAGCACGGGAGCTGCATGCGTTGGGTATTCTTGAGACTCTTCGCTCTCAGTCCATCGAGACTGGCGCTCTGTCGTTGCGCAATCGATGGGGAACGGAAATTTGGACGGAGGCTCGTGGACTAGCCGCTGGGTATCGCTGGCCCCAGCTCTCGATTCAGCGAAAAGTCTTGCAGCAGGTCCTTCTGGATACACTCATCTTGAGGTTGGGAAAACACGTCTTACTTGAAAATCATGAGCTTGAATTCATTGACCAAGAAGGGGTGGGCGGCGTAGTTGCCCATTTTGGCAACGGGAGAAGCATTGGATGCGATCTTCTCGTAGCGGCTGATGGTATTCACTCACGTGTTCGCTCTGGTATGTATCCTGCTGAGGGCGAACCGGTTGCTTCAGGCATGAGAATGTTTCGAGGAACGACATGGAGTAAACCGTTCTTTGACGGCAAGACTATGGCCGTCATGGGAGACGCTCGAGATAGATTGGTTTTCTATCCGATCGCACGTCATCCTGAACGTGAAGAACAATGCCTGATCAATTGGGTTGCTTGTGCTCCTGTCGCTCGGTCAGTACGCGGGCAGGCTTCGTGGAGGCGATCCGTCTCCAGCCAGATTCCCGTCGAATTATTCTCGGAGTGGCACGTGCCCTGGCTTGATATTCAAGAGACGATGCACCGTTCTGTAGAGGTTTATGAATACCCACTCGTCGACCGGGACCCTATCGCCAAGTGGTATGATGGAAATGCACTTCTCATTGGTGACGCCGCTCATCCAATGTATCCAAATGGCTCAAATGGCGCAACTCAAGCCATCATCGATGCTCGGGAACTGGTGTCGCAATTGACGCGAGCTCGGTACGTCCATAGTGGTATTGTGAGATTTCAGGGCGCACGCATTCGGAAAACGACGGCGTTGCAGCAGAGCAATCGTGAGCGAGGTCCTGAAGCTGTAATTAGTTTGGCTCACAAGAGAAGGCCGCGTGGGTTTAGCCACGTCTCCGAGGCCTTTGTGGAGGAAGAGCTAAGAACAGTGTCAGCTCGTTACGCACGCACAGGCGGCTTAGATGTCCCTGCAGTAAACGGACAGCCATCGTATAAATGTATGGTCGAAGGCGCCTCCTCTTAAGTGGGAATATTGAAAATGACTAAAGAAACAATTGCCATAGTTGGAATGGGGTGCCGTCTTCCCGGTGCCGGTAGCGTGGAAGAACTTTGGGGTCTCTTGTCTTCTGGCACTGATGCTACGAGTTTCACACCTCCGTCGCGGTATGACGCGGAGTTGCTTTATAGCAAGAGGCCAGAACGAGGAAAGGTAATCAGTCAGCGTTCAGGATATATCGAAGATGTTGGATTGTTCGATGCTGAGTATTTTGGTATGTCGGAGGGGGAAGCGAACGCCCTCGACCCTCAGCAGCGACTTTTAATGATGGTTGCCGTTGAAGCGTTTGAAGATGCTGGTATTTCGTTGGATGATCTCGCGGGAACAAGAAGCGGTGTCTACATTGGCAATATGCATCAGGACTATTGGTCCTTGCTGGCTAAGCGGGGGCTAGAGCACATATCGCCGTCTGCGATTTATAACTATCTGAGCATTTTGTCGGGACGCCTTGCCTATACATTCGATTTGCGGGGGCCGAGCATTTCTCTGGATACGGCTTGCTCATCGTCTTTGGTTACTGTGCACTTGGCCTGTCAAGCACTTCGCACAGGGGAGGCTGAGATCGCTTTGGCTGGTGGCGTCAATTTGAAGCTTACTCCGGACGAGGACGTGCTCCTCTCTCAAGTTAGAATGTTGGCACCAGATGGCCGATGTAAATTTGGCGATGCGAGTGCAAACGGTTTTGCTCCCAGCGACGGCGTCGGATTGGTTGTTCTCAAAACGCTCTCAAAGGCTCAGCAAGACGGCGACCGAATACGGGGACTGTTGCTTGGAAGCGTTACCAGCAATGATGGGGCACTAAGCGGGTCATTGCTGGCGCCCTCTACCGAAGCACATGCACAAATGTTGAGGTGGGCGTATGAGGATGCGGGCGTGGACCCCGCTGATGTTTCATTTGTGGAGGCGCATGGGACAGGTACTCCCATGATAGATCCGGTCGAGTTTCAGGCACTTTCTCAGGTTATGGGAGCTGGCCGTCCCATGGATAGGCCTCTTCTGGTCGGTTCGATAAAGTCAAATATCGGGCACACTGAGGGCGCAGCTGGTGTCGCCTCGCTCATCAAGACAGTTCTTTGTCTCGAAAATCGATGTGTAGTTCCGAGTTTGCACTTCAAAAATCCAAATCCCAAGATACCCTGGGACGATCTACCTCTCAAGGTTCCGACAGATATCGAGTATTTGCCCGAGACTCATCGATTGGTTGCAGGAATTAGCGCCCAGGGGATCTCTTCTGCAAATACACATTTGGTCGTGGGTGAAGCTCCTGAGTCGACTGAGGCACCAGTTCCTCCGTCGACGAACGTGGAGTACCTTTTTCGTATATCTGCGAAATGTGAGTCGGCTCTAATCGGTCTAGCTAGGAAGTATTTGAGCTATCTAGAAAAGCACGGGGAGGCTCATAAGTATTCCATTTTGGATATTTGTTTTAGTTCCTGTCGACGGCGCGCACGGCAAGAAGTTGGCTATGAGGTGCTAGTCTCAACTCATGGAGGACTCACGCAAGCGCTTCGTGGGTACCTAAAGGAGGGAGGCCGTCCTGCTGTGAAACATGATGGTAGCTTTGAGTTTCCTTCTGAGGCTCGTTATGTTCCTCTTCCCAGCTATGCTTGGCAACTTAAGCACTATTGGTTACCGAAGGAGGATGATGAAGCCGCTGTTATTCCTCCAGAACTCGCAGGTCCGTCATGACAAAGGGGGCTGTGATTCGTTCAATTGGCACCCATCTGCCTAGCAATAAGCTCACAAATGAGCAGCTATGTGAAAAGCTGGGGGTCGATACTGAATGGGTCTTACGTCGAACTGGCATACGCCAGCGGTTCATCGTTGACGAGGGAGAGAGTACTTCTGACCTAGCTATTCAGGCTGGTCGAAAGGCTTTGGCCGGTCGACCGGACCTGCACGTTGATACCGTGCTGGTTGCCACGGCTACACCCGACCGAAAGATACCTGGCTGCGCTCCGAGAGTTGCAAGTGAATTGATGCTCTCGGGGGTGGCCGCTTTCGATATTTCTGCGGTCTGCAGTGGCTTCGTCTACGGCCTTGCAATGGCGCGGGCGCTCATTGTTTCCGGTCAAAGTGAGGGCGTGCTTTTGATAGGCGCAGACACTTTTTCTACAGTTGTAGATTTTGGGGACTCGAAGGTGGCGCCGCTATTTGGGGATGGTGCAGGTGCCGTCGTTCTCAGTGCTGGCGATTCAGATGAACCAGGTGCGGTGAGCGAACTTGAGTTGGGGAGTGACGGGGCGCAGTGCGATCTCATAATGATTCCTTCGGGGGGGAGCAGTCTGCCCACGTCGGACGAGCCAAGTGACAGGTACCTAAAACTTGAAGGGCGCGCAGTTTTTCAGTCTGCTGTAAGGAAAATGACTGAGGCTTGTCGCGCGGTTCTCTACGCCAGAGGCGTTTCTGCCGATAGCGTAGATTGGCTAGTGGGACATCAAGCGAACATACGCATCCTACGCTCTCTTGCCGCCTCTTTAGGTATTCCTGATGAAAAGGCGGTTGTAGATATTCATCGGGTCGGCAACACTTCGGCGGCGTCTATTCCACTAGCTCTAGCGGCTCTTCACGATAGTGGAAGAGCTAAGCCGGGAGATGATGTATTGCTGACCGCATTTGGCGGGGGAGTAACTTGGGGCGCTGCTTGGATGACCTGGCCGCAAAATTTCGCGTGTAATCATGGATAAGAATATGGAAAAAGCACTAGACACGATCGTGACGACACTGAGTAAGTGGTGTCAAACTGAGACAATTGCCGTATCTGAATCACTGAGAATTGATTCATTGGACATTGATTCTATGAACATGATTGAAGTACAGTTGGCGATAGAAAATCAGCTCTCTATATCGGTTGATGACGACAAGTTTTTTGCTGCAGAAACTATTGGCGATCTCGTGGAATTAGTTAGCAGTGCGTTAAGAGAGTAAGAGGCATTTACGTCAAGGCAAGACTTTCGTTTGAGAGCGCTTATACCAGAGTGCAAGGGGTTATATTGAAGAACCCTTAGTTCTCAGTTGATGGATTTCAGTCTGTGATGCGCCTCCGACCTCAGCTTGAGAGTGTCGATGCTACCGTGCGAGGGGCTCTATATTGGAGCCTCTCTAGTTTTCAGTCGATGGAATCCAAGTTTCGTGGAGGTGAAGCCACTTCAGTTGTGTTTGGGTTGAGTCGAATATTGCCGTTGAAATTCGAATATTGTTCGACTTTACGCTACTTTGGGCTGCAAATTGACTTTCATGATAGGTCGCAATAACTAGACCACTTGATGATCGAGTCTCGACATTTGAAACTGTGATCTTGAAGTCTGCGTTGACCCCGTAGGAGGCGGTGAGGCTGTCCGCCAGTTGGGAACGAAGTTTTATTTCTCCCGACGGCTGGATAAGCTGGAAATCGGTGTGAAGGTAGTCGAGAAATTCTGTGTCGACTCTGGTTAGATCCCGTAGACTTTCTCCGCGAATCCATTCTTCGAGAAAGTCGTGTAAACGAGTGACTTCTTTTTGGACTTGATCGAGGCTGGCACGGAAGTCCGACTTGGTAGCTTGGGTAGAATTCACTGAAATTGTATTGGCTATGCCCGGTGCGGGCTATGTTGTGTTGGGGTAATTCTAGAGATCATAGTCTGGTAATAGAAGATGGTGTTCCTGTAGGGAGAACTCTATCATTTTGAGAGGCTCTTCGTTGCCCATTGCCAAGATGGTCTAGCTTGAATTTTCTCGAACCACGAGGATACCTTGCGCCATTTGCTGACGTCAAGTTCTGCACGGTCCAGATAGATGAAGGTACTAGCGAGTGCGAAATCAGCGACGGATAGCTGTCCACAAATCCACGCATCGTTCTCAAGGGAACTCTCAAATATTTCAAAGCACGCGTGCGTCGCTGTGAGCCCATCTTCAATAGCCTTTTCATTCGGACTGCCCAGATTATACATCTTCCGTATTACACGTTCGAAAATGACCTTCTGCATCGCAGGTCCCAGGTGAAACGCCTGCCAATACATCCACTGTTCTACTTGGGCTCTCCGTTTTTCGTCTATTGGAGTCAGCTTAGCCTGGGGGCGAAGAGAGCACAGATATGTATTGATTGAGCGACTCTCCCAGAGCACAAAGTCACCATCCTCAAGAACTGGAACTTTTCCGTTTGGATTGAGCTTTAGGAAGTCGGGAGTGCGACTTTCTCCCTTGAGTGTGTCGACGTTGACGAGTGAGAGCTGAATCTCTAGTTCGGCCGCAACAGCTCTTACTCGTAAACAGTTCGGGGAGTCAGGTGTTTGGTAAAGTTTCATTGAATATTCTTTCGTTTCTATCTGGGTTCAATTCCGCGTCGACTTCAATCTCAAGGAGAACTTCCGGATGCGGAAATGCCGCTACCGTGACAAGACTAGCGGCTGGGCGAATATTTCGAAAAACATCCCCGAGCTGTCTGGCCACTTTTGTCGCGTCGCACTCCGCTCGAATGTAAATTCGATATCGTACGACATCTTGAATGACGGCACCTAGCTCTTCAAGTGCTTCAGTAATCGTGCTCAACGCGATGCGCGCTTGAGTGCTAGCGCACCCATCGCCGTGTACACGCCCGTCCCGGTACGCGCTTGTTGCGGACACGTAAACACTATCCTTACATCGAATCGCCCTACAAAACCCAGCAAGCTCTTCGAAGGCTGAGTCAGAATAAGCACGTGTGTGTCTGTCTCGGACTGCTCGAGAAGAAGCGTGTGATGTCATCGGATTGCTTGGCATGTGAGATGTTGTGGAGCTGCGAATTTCGAGGCTACTCTACTATAGACTTGTTTCGCCGTTGTACTGTTACTGAGAACGTACCAGTGTTTTCCGAAATAAGTAGGATAGGTAATGTGAGCTGCGCTACGTTCGTACGCGCGGAGAGGCGTGAATGATTTTGAGGTGGACCCCCATTATCCAGACCACTATGGGGCCTTGCTAAGGTGGAGCCTGCTAGTTTTTGTTTTCTTGAATATCACGCAGCGGTCGCTGGCAACAGCCCTTCATAGAATGCCGGCTCCTCACCCACAGACTTTGGTGAGGAGCCACTTTTTTTTGGAGCTCATGACTCTGAGAAAACACCATCGTCTGTTGCATGGAAAGAAATGAGGTTCCTTTTATCGATTTTCGATCCTCCAAAGTATGCACAAGCCTACATGAACGACACAAGCCTACATATCAGAAGATGCTTTTGCCCCGGGTATCGCAAAGCGGTAGCTCCGACGACAACGGCGCACGAAACTAATCAACAAGAGGAGGGAATGGCATCTCTCTTGAAAGAGATGATGGAGGAACAAGCTTCTACGGGGCTAACACCTCCCTATTTACCCACAAAAAAAGACAGAGGCGAAGACGATGAATAAGCAGCTCATTTCCAGATTCGGCATCAAGTTTAACCCGTTTCGCCCAGGAATACCGATAGAAGCCATCCTGCCATCGCCGGCAGTCGAAGCGTTTTGTCGCCGGGTAGAATTCAGCATAGGAGACGGAGGATTTGTTATGGTGACGGGGGATCCCGGCACGGGAAAAAGCATCGTCTTGCGACAACTTGCGCATCAGCTGGAGAAACAGCGCGATGTCATCGTAGGCACAATCGATCATCCGCAGAGCCAGGTGAGCGATTTTTATAGGGAGCTGGGGGACCAGTTTGATGTAAAGTTTGCTGGGCACAATCGCTGGGATGGCTTCAAAAGCTTGAGACTAAAGTGGTCAGACCATATTACATCTTCCATGACGCGGCCGGTAATCATCATCGACGAAGCTCAGGAAATGCTTTCCACAGTGTTCAATGAGCTACGGATCCTCAGCAGCAAGAACT
>CAYWLO010000128.1:0-6868 GCA_964459035.1 uncultured Polyangiaceae bacterium
CGGTAGAGTTCATTGGGCCGCCTCCCCGAGCAAATGTTCGTAGACTGCGTCGAGTCCGGGCTCTTCCACTCGGATGCCTTCTACAAGAGAGCGCGTTTCCTCCCCCAGATCGAGCAGCTTCATGAGCTGCGGAGGCCTCACTTGTATTTTTACAGTGCACGCGTCGGACTGCACGAAGGCTCCTGCATTTTGAGTTTGTACCAACGCGACCAGAGGTTCAACTGACTCTTCATCCGAGGCGCGAAAGTGCACGGTCACGGGTAGTCCTGCTTTTTCGCGGAGTCCCACTGGAGAATCCGTCGCCAGTACCCGACCGGACTTCAGCAAGCACACGCCATCCACGCGCCGCTCCATCAGCGCTAAATCATGAGACGCTATCAATACATGTCGATCCTTCTGTCGCCACTCGTCCAAGATGCTCCACAAGAGGCTCAAGCCCTCTTGGTCCAAACCGCCCGTCGGCTCATCCAACACGAGTAACTCCGGCTCTGCAACGATCGCCACTGCCAGTCCGAGGCGTTGACGCATGCCGCGGGAGTAGCCACGCACAGCCCTCCCGCTGGCATGGGCCAGACCGACTCGCTCAAGCACACTTTTCGCGTGAGACTTTGAAACCTGACGAGCGCTTGCAAAGAAACGCATCACCTGCGAGCCCGTAAGATTCTCAGAGAAGGCAACTGCCTCCGGAAGGTATGCCAGTTTCTCTTTGAAGGCATTGTCCACCTTTGTCGGAACGCCATCCAGTAGAATTTCTCCCTTGGTTGGACGCACCAGGCCCAGAAGCACTCGAATGAGCGTTGACTTCCCCGCACCGTTTGGGCCAGCGAGCAATTGCACCGCACCCGATTCCAACTTGAGGGAAACATCTTCTAAGGCTCGATGTGACCCGAACCGCATCGAAATGTTTTTGAGGTAGATCTTATTCATGGAGCCCCCTTGGACACTAGCGGTCGCTTGTCGATCACAGTCGGGACAGACAAGAGAGGTAAATCTTCTTGCAAATGTGCAAGCAGTTCAAGAGCGGGACTCCTCAACAACAAGTTCGCAGCAGGAAAACGGTGAGTGAGGCGAGTTGAGAAACTGTCCACCCGATAGGGACGATCTCCCTCGCCATTTCCATCCTGATCCCAGCCGAGATAGTCACTCCAAAAATTCCCCACACTCTTGGAGCCGAGAACAAGATCACTCGAACCCACGTAGAAGATTTGCTGAGCATTGTTGACAAAACGATTCTTCGAAATTTCGTTGCGTAGAGTTCCTGCCCAAATGCGTGCTCCTACGCGATTCCCACTGATCTCGTTGTCCACAATGCGATTCTCGGTACTTGAGAAAAAGAAGAGCCCCTCCCCGTTTCCGGTCACACGATTTCTCTCGATAGTGCAGTACTGAACATCGCGGAAAAGGATGCCCCTCTCCTTATTCTGAGCGGCTATATTGTCTGTAACAACGATATTATGGCTCTCCATGAGCGCGTAGCCCGTCATATTGTTTCGAGCGTTGTTCTTGCGCACGTGATTGTCGTAGGAAAACATATAGTGCACGCCGTAGCGCCCTTGCTCCAGGCGGTTTCCCTCGATCAGGCTGTCCTCGGTCGCGGATACGTAGATCCCGTCGCGTCCTCCAGTGATATGATTGTTGCGAATGACTAAATGGGAGGCATTGAAAAGATGGATTCCGTTACCTCGCTCAGACCGATGCCCTTTCATCGCTCCAAAAACTCGATTGCCCTCAATCCTTGCCCTGTCGGTTTCGTGCACCCAGATCCCAAAGGCACACTTCCTGAACACATTGTCGAGCACCTGGGCGGACGTCGCCTTTTTGCTCAGATATAGGCAAGCATCGGGCCCGCCGAGATCTTCTCCGCTCGCTTGGATCGTGAAGCCTCGAAGGGTCACCCCGGCTGCATCCACGCGCACCACCTGGCTCGTTCCTCGGCCGTCAATCACTGTGCGGTCGCCTTGGAGAACGACGCTTTTTGAGACCAACAGAGGTCCTCGAATCACCCCGGGTTGAACAAGAATCGTCTCTCCGTCTTCGGCTTCCAAAATTCTTTTCTGCAAGGAGTCCCGACGCTCCTCAGGGGACTTCTGCCCAGCAGTGTTCAAATCAAGATCATATTTTTGGACTGAGTTTGAGTCCGCCGCCCATGCACGAAGGGCAAGACCGCTCCAAGCGAAGACAATCGCCGCTAACGCTCCGCCCAACCTCAGAGAAGAAGAGCTACGTCGGAGCTGAATCATATTTTCTTCTCCTGGACGCGTAGCTGCTCCAACTTGTTGTTTTCTCGGTCGCTTCGCTCACTCTCTGGTTTGCGCACCAAGCGATCAATTCCAATCAAGGGAGGACAAACCTCTTCATCTCGAAAGTTCGCTTCACATTCCATACACGACAAACACTCCCGAGCGTCAATCGTACCATCTTTCCTGATCGCGCGCGGCTCGCAAGTTTTCTCGCAGATCTGACAACTGCTACAAAAGTTACGTCGATAGGGTCCCGAAACTCGAGGGGACCCAAAAATGGCCAAGCCCGCTCCCAAGGGACAAACGTAACGGCAGTAAGGTCGCCACCACACCATCGAGAGCAGGATCAGGAGGCTCCACCAAGCAAAAAAACCCATCTCTCGCGTCCAAGGAGCGACGAAGAATGTGGACTTGAAGGGTTCGACTTCAGCCATCAGCTCGCCCAGCTCCGGCTTGTACAAATACGTTGCCAAGAGAACGACCAGAATGAGATAGCGAAAATAGCGCAGGCGCTCGTGAATCTTGTCTGGCAACTCGAAGTGACGCAGACCTAGTTTTTCTCCCACCTTGAACAGAAGCTCTGTCATCGCGCCATAGGGGCAGAGCCATCCACAAAATACTCCGCGCCCCCAAATCACTGAAACAATTGCGATGAAAATCCAAAAAAGGAAAACTAGCGGTTCGCTGAGGAAAAGTTCCCAGCGCCACTCGCCAACGGCTCCTCCTACAAGCGTCATGATCTGCGTCACCGAAGGTTGAGCGCGCAATACGAGGCCGAGGATAAAGAACGACCCGATCAAGAAGCCAAGGTGCAAATAGCGAAGTCTTTTTTGATCTCCCGTCGTCCAGCGTCGAAAAGAAAAAAGTCCCAAGACGACCAAAAGAACCAGACCCAATACCCATTTCTTGTAGCCGCTGTTGCGCCAGGCCTGACGCCAGATGGACTGAGAGGGGTCGGGGTCGTCGGCAATGTAAACCGAGCGCGGCAGCTTGAACGTTTGCGAAACCGTTTTGAAGTCTCGACTGAACCCCCCTTTGTGGTTGTAAACGCTTCCAATAAAAACGAGATCAAATGGGCTCCCAATATCAAGAACATCTCCTCGGGTAATGAAGACTGCCCCCTCTTTGAAGCTGGGCGAATCTGGCGTAGCTGCGCCAGAAAGCGGACGGTAATCCTTGTCCGTAAACAGCAGCGAACTCATGCCTTGTTCGATACGAACTCGATCAAAAATGCCGCCTCGCACAAAACCGGAGCCTTTGAATGAGCTGCTTCCATTTCCGAGAACAATAAAAAGATGCTCGCCCTCTTTCAGGCGACCCATGTACCAGTCATATTCAGATTGGCCGAGAAGAGCGATGCCTACCTGGGGCGCATCGGCGATAGTAAAAACGAGGTCGATGAAGGGCTGCGAGCTCTTCTTCTTGCCCATTTTTTCCTGGCTCACATAAAGGCGACCCAAGACTCCTTTGGTCCACATCTGAGACCATGTCCACGGCACGTCCTCGGAGACGAAACGACCAGAAACGGCATGGCGAGCTTCAATAGCCCCTACCCCGCGGCCAAGAACGGTGGCTGTTTCTAAGATGGTTTGATTCTGAGCCAAGGCAGTGACTGTCGCGCCACTGATGATGTCCACACTAATGACGCCCTCATCTGCGTCTCCAACAACAATCCTCTCAGTCGCTGATTTGTCCTTGTAGAAGGCTACAAAATCGAAAAGTTCTTTCTCCGGAATCCCCACAAGGAGGATCGGCTCCGAGTGACTGACAACAAAGGCCCCTTCAATGATGCCCTCTGTATTCAAGCCGACGAGAGTCACCAGGGGCTTACCCGAGTATGCCTTGATGTCGACCAGATCGGTCGAAAGAGCCACCCAGCCGATAACTTTGCCTTCGTCGCTCAGACCCTCGAAATAGGGCTTGCCTTCTGCCGCCCGAAATAAGGCAGCGTCAGGCAAAACCTTCTGGCAAGGATGAACGGCGCAATCTAGAGCAACGGGAGAATCCGACGCGGCCCCCACTCCTGTTGATGAAAGAAGCAAGAGGACAAATGCCCTCAATGCCATCAGGGAACGAGAGATGGGGGAAACGGTCAAGATTTTTCCCGATGCCTTATGCTTCCACGATCATGCGACCGCGCATTTCCAAATGCAGCGCATGGCAGAACCAGGGACAATAGTACCAATAGACTCCGGGTTTTTCAGCCACAAAGGTCATGCTGTTCGTGTCTTGAGCATTGACCAGAAAGTTCACATCATGGCCACACACGCAGAAACCGTGGGAGAGGTCCTCTACATTGTCCTGATTGCTCACGATCACCTGCACGGTATCTCCGGCCTTGACCTTGAACTCACCGGTTCCAAACTTCGGGGCTAGGCTGGTAATGTAGACGCGTACATTCTTGCCGTTGCGGATGACCTTGTTGTCTTTCTGGAGGTCCACGCCATCTTCTTTGGCCCACTTGTCATAGAGCTTGAAACGCTCAATCGTGCGCGGCTGGATTTTCTTTGGATGGATCTTGTCTTTGGTGACGATGACTGCGTCATGAGGCTCCGGAAAAGTCGGCCCATCGTGAACCAGTTTCATTTCATCGCCAGAAATATCGATCAATTGATCGTTCTCTGGATGCAGAGGACCCACGTTAAGGAAACGGTCCTTCGAGAACTTACAAAGCGCGATGAGCCACTTGCCGTCGGCGTCCTTCGTCTCACTCATGGAGGCGTTGATGTGACCGATCTGATAGTGCACGTCAATCTTTTGAAGAATCGGATCTATCTTCTTGTCAGGTGACTTAAACGCCTCAATCGCCTTGGCGATATTCCACTTGGTTACAACCGAGTCGATAAAGATTGATGTGTACGCGTTCCCTCTACCATCATACGCAGTGTGTAGTGGTCCGAGCCCTACCTCTGGCTCAGCAACGACGCAATCTCGTGGTTTGATCTTGCCAGCAAAGGCGTCCGCCAATTTATCGATGTCGACGACTGAAACCGTAGGCGAGAGCTTGCCCGCGCAGACCGCGTAGCGCCCCGTCGGATCGACGTTTACCCCGTGAGGACTCTTGGGGATGGGCACACGCATGACAAACTCGCTGTCCTTTCCGCGGGCATCGACCACTGGCACCTTTGAATCCCCGACTGTAATCGTCTTCCCGGCTTTTACAGCGGCGTCAATCTTGGCAAGGTTGAACACATAAAGATGGTCTCGCTCAGAGGCCATCATGCCTTCTAAGTCAGTCGCTCCTTCCGAGTTGTAGCAAGTGGCGAACGAGTAGAGTCCCTTGTAGTCGGTGGCCGCAAGATCCATATTGCCTTCGACCATGACCTGCCACTTGACCTCCATGGTTTCGCCATCGATAGCGGTATGCATCGCTGCGTACTTGGTCGGGTCTTCCATGTCTCGACCGTCGTTCACCTGAGGGGTTCTAAATTCAGCGTTGCAAAAAACCAAACCCGTCTTGTGACGCTGGGGAAAGATACCGTGAGTACCTTGAGAGTTTGGTATCGACGTAATGGCGTCTACCTCCATCGTTTCGATATCGACTCGTGCTAAACGGGCGCTAGCTTTGTCGTTTACAAAGACATATCGACCGTCATAGGTGCCGTCGGTGTAAGAAAGATGAACATGGTGGGTGTCTCCGGAATTCCTCCCGCCGAGTAACTCCTTGGAATGGTCGGTGGCACCCCAGCCGGTTGCGGCATCTCGGTTGAAAACAGGAATGCGCTTTAGCTCCCGCATAGAAGGAAGTCCCAAAATACGAATTTCTCCGGACTGACCACCACTCCAGAAACCGTAGTAGTCGTCCAATTTGCCAGGTTCCACACTTGCTGCGGCCCCGTGAGCAGCTGGAGCTGCCGTCGGCAACGCGGGACCAGTGGGAGGCGCGGTAGTCTCCTCGTTCTTACAGGCAATTGCGCCAACAACGCTCGTTCCGATTACCGCGCTCGAGGTTAGAAACTTACGGCGATTCGCCTTTGTGACGTCAGTTTTCTTATCATTCTCAGTCATGGCACCAATTCTTCCTTAGATATGTGAGTGTTTTCTTCACTTGGCGAATCAAAAAAAGCACGGAACATGCCAACGTCCTCACGTAGATGTTCGGCTGAAAGCTTCATACCCATTGGCGCAAAGTGTGCGTTGGCTTCACAGCAGGCACGCGTCTCTTGCGCAAAAGTTGCTGCAAAACTTTGGGGGCGAGTGGCCTATGGCCCGAAACTGCGAATCTTCTTGATCAGTTCACCGAGCACCTCAGGCTTCTTCTTGAGGTCGGGAGTTCCCGGCATGATGGGGCTCTTTCCAACAGCCATGCCGCCGCCCAATATTACCTTCTTGAGCTCTTCATCGGTCACGTTCTTTTGCCACTCGGCATCAGAAAAATCGCGTGGTTTTGGTTCTAAAGCAGCCGCTCCGGGACCATCACCCTTGCCGGAAAGCCCGTGGCAGGCTGAGCAAGTGCTTGCAAACACCTTCTTTGCCTCTGCGGGCGCATTGACCACTGGCTTTACGTCCTTTTGAGGGAGAGGGGCTTCAATCTGTGCTTGTACCGTTTCTTGCGCGGGGGCTTTTTTATCGCCGCAGGCAGACAGGGTAAAAGCCAGACAGATGATCGCTGTTTCTCTTTTCATGAC
>CAYWLO010000129.1:104-6773 GCA_964459035.1 uncultured Polyangiaceae bacterium
GAACTAGAACTAGAACTAGAACTAGAACTAGAACTAGAACTAGAACTAGAACTAGAACTAGTTTCATCAGCATTGCAAAAATAAACAAGATTCGGTTTTTTATGAATAATATGCACAAATGCATGTCGCAAGTAGGTCGCCCCGCTGTCTATTTACACATGGGGAGTAAGAGTCTGAGCAAACTGAGTCGCACTCGACTATCGAGCTGGACGGGTGCCTTATTGGCTCTCCTCGCTTTGAGTAGTGCCAACGCATGTACCGGTGATCTCGTCTCGGACCGTGGAATCAAATTAGACGCCAGCGGCAGCCGCGTGGACGCCAACGGCAACCGCGTGGACGCCAACGGCAACCGCGTGGACGCCAACGGCAACCGCGTGGACGAGGACGGCAACCGCGTGGACGAGGACGGTAACCCAATCCCGGGCACGGGCATCGATCCTACAGGCCCTTCCACCGCATCCAATTGTGTTCCCGGAACGGTAGACGCTGGTTACGCTGGGCAGCGACGCCTTTCTCATGAACAATACAACAATGTAAGTCGCGACCTCCTTGGCGTGACAACCCAGCCAGCCAATAAATTTCCGGCGGAAGAAGCCGGTGGCATCATCGGGGGTGACGACGCTCGCACAGTCAGTGTTCTCCTCGCAGAAAACTACGAAACCGCGTCGCGAGAATCGGCCGTAGCGATGACAGCCAACATCCAAGGGCTGACCGGCTGCAGCCAGTCGAACACAGCTCAAGATCTCACGTGTGCGACTCAGTTCGTACGGGACTTCGGTTTCAAATCGTACCGCCGTTCTCTCTCTCAAACCGAGGTCGACGACTTACTCTCGTTTTACAATCTTGGCCGAGAAGAGAGCGGTACCTTCGCCCACGGTATCGAGATGGTTATTCGTCGCATCTTGCAAAGCCCGCATTTCCTCTATCGAATTGAGTTCGGTAGCCAGCCCCAGGCTACTGGAGAGCTAGTGGCGCTCACTGACTACGAGATGGCCACTCGCATCTCTTTCTTTTTTTCCAACTCCAACCCCGACGACGCTCTCCTCGCAGAGGCAAAGGCAGGAAGGCTCAGCACCAAAGAAGAGATTCGCGCCCAGGCCAGTCGTCTCATTGCTACCCAAAAAGGCGAAGAGGCTGTCGTACGTTTCTTCAGCCGCTGGATGGCATTGGAAGCCGTCGTGACCGTGGACAAGTCTGACCCCCAGTGGACAGAAGCCACCGGCGTAGCGATGGCCGCAGAGGCTCGCGCCTTCGTCAAGGCTGTTATGTTTGGTAGCGGCGATGCCTCATTCGAGTCCTTACTCACCGCTCCCATCGGCTTCATCAACCAAGACAATGCTTGGGTCTACGGCAAAAATGCTTCTGGCTCTGAGATGCAGCGTGTTGACTTTGAGCCAGCAGAACGCTCGGGCGTTTTGACCCTTCCCAGTGTTCTCGCCATCAACTCATACAACGACTCCCCTAACCCAATCGAGCGCGGTAAATTTATTCGTGAATTATTACTCTGCTCACCCCTCGCCCCGCCCCCTCCTGGTCTAGTTGTCGTCGTCCCTCCTGCCGAGCCGGGGCTTTCCGGCAGAGAGCGCTTCATTGCCCATTCCATCGACCCTGAGTGCGCAGGTTGCCATAAATTGACCGATCCTCTCGGGTTCGGCTTTGAAAATTACGACGCGGTGGGCCAGTACCGCACCGAAGACAACGACGAGCCTGTCGACGCTAGTGGTGAAGTTTTTGCAACCCAGGACATTGATGGCAAATTCGTAGGAGCCGTTGAACTGGGACAAAAGCTAGCAGGCAGTCAACAGGTAAAAGACTGTGTAGTCGAAACGTGGTTCCGCCATGCAATGGGACGAGTTCAGGCAACAGAAGACGCGTGCTCCCACGAGGAGGTATCCAAGGAGTTCACGCCAGCCACTTCAAGCATGCTTGACCTCGCCCTAGCCATCACACAAACCGACACCTTCCGCCTTAAGAAAGTTCGCTAACCCAGCGCCTCACTGAAGAGAAATATTCATGCATATTCTAAGAAATAAGACATTTCATCGGCGCACCATTCTTAGCGGTTTGGGACTAGCAGCGGCAGCAATCGCTGTTCCTGGGCTTCGTACCAGCACGCTTTTCGCTCAAGATGGCTCTGGATTGGACAAATACAAGCGTTTAATCGTCATGTATTCTAGCTGCGGAACGATTGCGAACCAGTTTTGGCCCACCGGAGGGGAAACAGGCCATTCGTTTGGACGTATTCTTGAGCCCCTTGCTCCTCATCAAGATCGCCTCATGACCCTCAAGAACGTCTACATGCGTTCAACAAATGCTCCAGGACCTGGAGGAGGCCACGAAAAAGGTATGGGTCACCTCCTCACCGGGCGCGCCTTACTGGCAACCAAGGTTGCCTCGGACAAATCAGGTGGCACCGGTGGATACGCCAGCGGAATTTCCGTCGACCAAGAAATTGCAAATACAATTTGCCAAGACACCAAATTCAAGTCAATAGACTTTCATATTGGTGAGTGGCGCCAAGCGCGTTACGGCCTCAATGTACGCTCGCGTATGTCGTACACGGGTTCCGGGCAACCTATCTCCGTCATGGAGAATCCCTACGAGGCATTCAAACGACTCTTCGCAGACATGGTAGGAGGCGGAACCCCAACTGACGACGCCGCTTTGCAAAAAGCGCTGCGCGAAAGGCGCAGTTTGCTCGATGCAACAGCCAAAGACTTAGAGACTCTTTCTTCCCGCCTCCCCGCAGAGGACCGCCCACGTATCGATCAACACTTACAATCCATTCGAGAGATCGAATTGCGCCTCAACGTAGGCGGCAGCGGCACTCCCACAGTGCTCGGCTGTGAGGCCCCTCCGGAAACTCCACAAAAATTCCAAGGAAAATATCGCGAACGCGATAACTATCAAGAGATTGGTAGGCTCTACCTAGACATGATGACCATGGCCTTGACCTGCGATCTAAGTCGAGTTGGTACCATGGTCTGGGGTGGCGGAGCAACGAGCCTAACGTCTTTCCCGTGGCTTGCAGACGAAACTAACTCCATGGGAGAGTCCCATCACGGATACTCTCACAGATTCGCAGAGGCCGGTCCTCGTGAATCGTTGATTCGCATCAACCGTTGGCATGCCGAGCAATTTAAACATATTTTGGATCGCTTGGACGCGGTTCCCGAAGGGGACGGCACCATGCTCAGTAACACCGTCGTTCTTTGGGGCAACTCACTCGATTACGGGGGACACAGCCGCAATGCCATTCCGTGGGTACTGGCTGGTGGAGAAAGCGATCGCGGCGGGCCAGGTCTCAGGCAAGGGCGCAACGTCGTCTACCCCAAACCCCCCAACACGCGGGTGGTGCAAAACCCACACAATAATCTCCTGGTCTCGGTGGCAAATTGTTGCGGGCTGACCAATATGAACACCTTTGGAGAAGCCAAGTTCTGTACTGGCCCCCTCTCCGGCTTGGTCTAGAGACATTGATGGTAAGGAGTACGTCAAGGGTGCTCGTGGCCACTCAATGTCCGCGCCCTAAAGACGACCGGTACTCCGGTAGGACTATGTTAGGCTAAACAAAGAAAGAGCGCCTGTTTATTTTTTTATCTTCTCGGCATAATTTCTATTTCATGCCTCAATTGAACAGATCTCTACGAGCCCGAAGTGGAAGAGGTAATAGGAACCAACAATGGTGGCGCAGGCGGACAAGGTCCGGCAGCGGCTCAAGCGTCACGCTGTGGAGACGCCATTGTGTCCCCACAGCGTGACGACGGCAACTCGTCCAATACAGATAGGCACCTCAACACCCGCACGTTCGCGACGTGTGGCGACGGTTACGTTCGAACAAGTGTAGAAGATTGTGACATAAATATACCTTCGTCACCTCGACGCCCGGCTTGCACCGACCGCTGCATTTTATGCGATCCGGCAAAAAAGATTTTCTCTTTGAAAGCTCAGGTAGTTGCTACTCCCTTTCACCCAAGCCCCAGTCCCGGGCAGAAAGCGCCAATTATTGTAATTCCCAGGGAGGACACCTGGGGGTCTTGCGAGCTCCAGCCGAGTCAGCCACGGTTTACGAAGGGCTCTTGCGGGAAGGTACTCAACCTAGTTGGCTCGGCCTGCATCGTATAAGAAACTCGGCAGACTTCTCCTACAGCACAGGGGGATCTTTCTTTGGCACAGCATGGGATAAAAATGAGCCAGAGACGCAAAATTGCGCCTACCAAGACACCCCTGAACCCAATTTCATCCCCCGAGGCGTCTACGGTTTAGGTTGGAGAAGCGCTGACTGCGAAGAAGCAAAATAGCCATGTGTAAGAGAACTTCCTGGCGCATTCGAGACCTCGACAATCATGCTTACAAAATTATACACAAAAGTGTAAAATGGCAGGAGGCGCGCCTGGGTTGTGAGTCATTAGGTGGACATTTAGCAACCACCTTTGACGGAGACGAACTCTGGCAATCGTGGATTCCATGGGGAACCTTGCATACTGGATAGGTGGGGACAATGTGCTCCCTGACAAAATATTTCAATGGGTTACGGCTGAATCCAACGAGCAAAGCTCTTTTTTCGCCCCCGGTGAGCCCGGCGAAACAGGCGCACCATCGTGTCTCGTCGTCGAAGAGGACGAACTCTGGCACGACAAACCCAGCAACCGAAAAGTCCACTATATTTGCGAGTTGGACTAGCAAGAATACGCACCCCTCTCACCGTCGGCTGCCGCACCTCCAACATCAACATCTCATACGAGAGACTCTATCTCTATGGACGAGCGCCACTCATCTTAGCCACCTGTAGAGAGAAAAATGACCCAAGCTAGCCCATTTACGGTCAAGTTCTATAATTTAGTATCAAGCTCTTGAGTTCTTTCAACTTGAGCACTTTGCACCCGAGCACTTTGCACCCGAGCACTTTCAACTCCTGGTTTCAGTCGACTAGTCGAGTCTATAGTTATTGTTCTAGTCGTTGGCGAGAGAGCTCCCAATCCATGGGCAATTGACAAATTCCTCAACCATCTTTCTAGCCCATGGGGAGTATTGACCGTCGGTGAACCAATTGTTAACTCGATTCTCCCAAGCAATTGTCGGCGGCCCCATTGCTCCGCAAACTTCTCGCTGTAACCATTTCTATGCAAAATCAGTAAAAGGGAAAAGATCATCAAAAAAGTCAAAGAGCGTCCGTACCAAGTCGATAGTCCAAGGAAGTATCGAGCAGGGGGGAGCTCAATATCACTCAGCGAGAGATTATGAATTTGCTCCGTCGGCTCATCATCTATCTCCTCCGAAATCGGCTCCCACTCTTCAGTTTTCTCGGCTTCTTCTGGACTTTTCAGTTCTAAGGGTAGAGTGTCCAATCGTTTCCAATCTCTCAAGCTAGGTTGCCACACTAGAGTGTCTCCACGAATCTCAGCGAGTTGATAGGCCGCCTCCAAATCACGCAACGAGAGAACCTTCACTTTGTCATTCATCACAACGTGAAAGTCCTGAAAGGGCTCAATGCGAATGGTCATCGCCTGGGAGAATCGCCCACCCGAACGCTCTAATCAAGAGCCCCGAAGCGAGAAGAACAAGTTTCTAATCGGCCCTCCGTTCAACTTTTTAATACCTCGAACAATTCCACACAGCTCGTATAAATGTCCCTCTGGTACAAATTCCAGTCACTTCTGCATCAATCTTTCACCGGGACAATTGCTTCGCGCCCACGGCTATACCCTACTTAACTCATGGATAGTGTAGCCTACTTGGACCTTGACGAAGAAGTCGTCAAAAAAAAGACCCACCCTCTGGGCTGGTTTGTTTCAGGCGTGCTCGTCCTCGCATTAGCCGTTGCCCTAGGCGGCTACTACCGGCCTCTCAACCAAGCTCATAGCAAACTTATCATCGCACAAGAAAGGCTAGCCAGAAAGAGCCAAGAGCTAGACTATAGCCTCAGAAAAACAACCCAATCACTCATAGTAACCGAGTCGAGCAGAGCTAGTTTACAAAAGTTCGTGCACGAAGGCACAACCACAGAAAACGCTTACAAACGCCAAGTGGAAACGGCTGGAGCCACAGCCGCAAACCTTCTCAAACCCTATGTGAAAGCAAAATTAGTTCGCTTCAAAGAACTACGCGCTGGCATACAGGTCTCATTCAACAGTGCACTACTCTTTCGTGGAGCCAAACCAGACATTTCCACAAGAGCTCGTTTGCCCGTATGTAAAACAACCCAATTACTCACGAAAAAAAATAATTGGACCATTACCGTAACAACCCGAGCCCGTGCCACCGACGAAGACTACTGGCAAATCGCGGCTGCACGGGGGGCCCATTTAGCAGATCTCTTGATCAGATCTTGTAAGATAGAACCGGAGCGCATCCTCATCACCAGTGATCGCACCGATGACTCCGACATTTCCGGTTACACCGACTTACTGCTCGGTCCCCTCACCCCGCCTCGCCTTTCACCCCAAGACGCTCCCATTACAAAAGCAGAAAAATAGTACCCCAGCACTGAGCCTGCACCACTTTTCCTCAAACGAAACCGTGCGGCTAGCGACAAGTTTTCTCCCTGCTCTGCATTGGTTGCAATTTTCAAATCACAGAAAGTTCTACTGGCACGAGGCACGAGAAGGGAGATGCGAGATGCGAGATGCGAGATGCGAGATGCGAGATGCGAGATGCGAGATGCGAGAT
>CAYWLO010000130.1:0-5181 GCA_964459035.1 uncultured Polyangiaceae bacterium
AATGTTCATTATACGATCTTGACACTCGTAACATTTAGGTTACGCTTGGCCCATGTCACATAAAGCCACAGGCTTCGACAAGTTCTTCGACGAACAAATGCTCGATCCCAATATTCGGGAGAAGTACGAGCAGAGTCGCCGTGAAATTGACTCTGTCGATCAGCTTATCCGAGCGCTCGATGAAGCGCGGGTAGAGTCAGGCATGACCAAGGCGGAACTGGCAAGGAAGATCTCGATCGAACCAGCTGCGCTTCGTCGATTGATGTCATCTGACGCGCCAAACCCGACGTTCGCGACAGTATCGAAACTAGCCGCTGCGGTCGGCTGGTCGCTCCAACTCGTTCCGAAGCAGAAGACCACCGCAGCCTAAGGTCGCTCAACGCTTCGCGGAGTGGTTGAAGAAAATTCGTCACCCAGCACTCGAATATCCGCGTAATCTTTCGAGGAAAGCACTGTGCGAAAGGCTTTCGACTTGCCGCCCAGAATGACCAGGCTTGGACCACCAAGCTGTAAAGAACCGTCTTCGTCACGCACCAGGACACAGAAAAGCCTAAAGTGCTCGCGTTGAGGGCCATCGACTCGCACCTCGTAGTAGCCGGCCATCTCCTGATGCATGGCCTCCCAGTACCCGCCCCCACTGAACGCTGGTGGCGGTGCTTCTGCTACTGCTTTCAGGGCGGCGAGCATGGTTGCACGGACTTTGTCTGGGCACGAGAGAAGAAAGTCCCGGCCGGGCACCACATCGTTGGTGCGCGCGAAGAAGTGAATAAGCCATGGTCCCTTCCTGGTGTTAGCCTTTTTTTCTTCTGCTTGCGTTTCTTTGCCGCACTCACAAGGGATTCTTACAGGCATTTGTTCTTTGGGGCTATTCCCCAATCGCTGGCTCCGGATCATTGAGCGCTAGATCGAGTAGCTAGTATCAAGGACCGGAACTTCGTGCCGGGTTTTGGAACCAATGAGACAAAAAGTAGTGCCGAGGGCAAACTGAGACGATCCCGGCACGAAGCATCCACAATCCATGGCCATCGGGTGAACTCAGACCGGTGGTACTCATGAACCCGCGAATCGTTGCGATCCCGTCCCGGGCATTGTCGTCGAGCTTCGACTCGTTCAAGTCGCGAAAAGCATAGTTACAATATTCGAACGGCGGCAAAAAAACGCGTTTCAAAAAGCAGCATATTTCGGGGTGTCTGGAGTAAGAAAGGGGGAGTTTAGCCCTGTTGGGTTCAGCAAAGTGCTTTGAAATCATTCTTCCCGAAAGGTGGACCGAGATTGAGAATGACCAGGGAAGAGACCAAAAACCGAGAGCGACTGGAGTGCAGGAGCGGCGTGCTAGGGTCCGGAGAATACGATGTCGATTCTAGGAAATTTGGGGCGCAAGGCGCTCAGCAAGGTGAAGTCTTCTCGCAAACTTGCTGCCATCAAACATGGAATTGCGGTTCTGACATCGGACGATGACGAGTCCCAAAACAAGCTGAGTTCCTCCTTCAAGAAAGATGCGCCCGTGCAGGCGGAGCCCGAGAAGTTTAGCTTTGGCGACGCTCGCAAGCCGGCGCAGGTTTTCGGCGCGCGCAGTTGTCCGTGGAGTGGTCGCGCTCTGCGTGTGTTTGAGTCGGCTGGGGTCAAGGCCACTTACATGGACCTCGACTTAGATGGCAGCTCCGCCATTCGTGAAGAACTTCGTGTAGAAACTGGGCAGTTGAGCGTGCCTTATGTCTTTCTTCGCGGTCAATTCATTGGCGGCTTCAATGCACTGGACGAAGTACAACGACTGGGCCAGTTGGAATATCTCGTTCTCCCCAAGGCGGAGCGGGAGGCGCACCCCAATCACGGTAAGATAGAAATCGCGGCCCGTGTGCGTTTGGCCCCGGTCCATCATGCCCAGGGAGCCAAAAAGAGCCATCTCCACCAATCGTCTTGACTCCGAACAGTGTTCGGTAATACTCCAAGCACTGTTCGGAAGCCCTTGACGGCTTCCCGCTTACCAATCACCAGCCCATGACCGTTTCACGCGAAGAGCGCCACGAGGATACCAAGCAAAAAATCTTGTTTGCCGCGCGTCGACTCATCCTTGAGCATGGCTTTCGCAAAGTTTCTCTGCGCGCCATTGCCCAAGCCGCGCAGTTTAGTCCCGCTGGTCTGTATGAGTACTTCGACAGCAAGTCGGCAATCCTGCAAAGCCTTGCGGGGCGTGTGAGTAATCAATTGCAGACGCGGCTCAATCAAGCGGTGCTCGACAATGAGAGCGGGCTCGGCCAATTGGTGGCCATTGGTGAAGCGTACATCGGCTTTGCTATCGAAAATCCCGAGGACTTTCTTTTGCTCTTTGGGCAAACCCCCTCGGGTAGACGCAGTATCGACGAAGACGTCAATAAAAATTCTCCTTACGAGCTTGTCACTCAATCTGTGATTGCGGCGATGCAAGCAAACGCCCTCCCCTGCGATGCGAAGGTTGAGGACATCGCCTACGCGATTTGGTCCTACGCTCATGGCACCACCATGTTGCAGCTCACTCATCTCAAGGGTTTCGAGGCTGACTTCGGTGTCGCTGATCACGCGGCACTCACGGCTCTCGTCCAGGGCTTCGCTCACTAGAACATCATATATTCGTTTTGCCACGGCGTTTTCGAACGCTCTCTTATTTGCCACATTACCGAACAGTGTTCGGCTTTTTCTCGCCAACCACCGAACACTGTTCGGGCATGAAACAAGGAAGTTCATCATGAAATCCACCACCATCAGTCGCTCTCTGCTCGCACTCTTGTTCCTCTTCACAGTCCTCGGCCACATGAGATGGGGCTCGGCGGTCGCGGCTTGGCTCAGCTGGGTCGTGATGTACGCCTATCTGATCAAAGCAGAAACGCGTCGTGAACTTCTCGCTTTCGGCGCGGTGTACGCAGGGGCCATAGTGGCAGCTACGGTAAAAATCATCACAGATCCGTTGCCGCTCATTCTGGCGCTGCCGGTGGGGCTGCCGATTGCCCTCTTTCACATCGCGGGCGCTCTCCTCGCGCGCGCCCTGTGGAGCCATCGCAGTCGAGTGACGGGCGCTTTCCCCGTTTGGGCTCCGCTTATCTTTGCCCTCAGCATGTGTCTTGCCGAGTGGGCTCAGGGTTTCAGCCCAATCGCTACCTGGGGAGCCGCCGCCTACACCCAGTTGCACAACCTGCCTCTTCTTCAGACTGCTGCATTCACGGGCATGTTTGGGGTCAGCTTTTTGCTCTACTTCTCGGCAGCGGGCTTCGCACACACGGCTCTCCACGCTCGCTCAAAAGAGAATCGTTTCAAAAACGGGAGTCCGTTTATTTCGGCCTTGCTGCTCATTGGAGCAGCACAAGTTTACGGCGCTAATATTCTTGAAGGACCAAAACCAGAAGGTACCGTTCGTGTTGCCACCGTAAACACCACAGGCACCGCCGGTGGGCTGCCCCTGCCTGACAAAAACGAACGCGCGCAGGTGCAAAAACAATTGCTCTTAGACACCAGAAAAGCCGTAAAAAACGGCGCAAAAGTCATCGTTTGGAATGAAGCCGCCAACGTTGTCCTGCAAGAAAATGAGGCGTTCTTTGTCGAATCTACAGGCAATCTCGCTCGCGAACTCCGAGTACATTTGATTGCAGCGATTGTTATTCCTTCACCCGGTCCCGCCCTCGCCTACGAAAACAAGTACTTCTGGTTTCGCCCGGACGGAAGCCTCGACCATACGTACTTCAAGCACTTCCCTGCCCCCGGGGAACCAATTGAGCGCAGGGTTACTCCCCTGCCACATACGACTTCTCCTCTTGGAGTTTCCTCTGGCGCTATTTGTTACGATTACGATTACCCCTCTCTGGCGCAGAAGCATGGCAAGATGGGCGCTGACTTTGTTGCTTTGCCTTCCTCTGATTGGCTCGGCATCGACCCTATCCACACAGAAATGACTCGCCTGCGCGCCATCGAGTCCGGCGTAAACATAGTTCGCTCTACGCGCTTTGGGCTGAGCGCCGCCATGGACGCTCGCGGGCGTTTCATCAACTCATCCTCATCTTTCACGGCAGAGGACCGAATCATGTATGCGCAAATGCCGGTCCAGGGCGTACGTACCTTCTACGGCCAATACGGCGACTGGTTTATTTGCCTTTGTGGCATTATATTGGGTGGTTTCGCGCTCGGTAGTGTAGCCCTCAGGATGCTCAACGAGCACAGGCGAGCTACCTCGCCTAGCCCTCACGCGTGAGCGAAAACGGCAAACCATCGCCAGGAGCTAGGGGCGGAGAGGGAGCCTCTTGCCGTTGAACACCTGCGCAAGAACTTCGAAGGCAAGACTCTATCGGCGACGCTATCGGGCGCGCCATCTCGGGCGTGATCAGAGTCTCCACGCCCTGCGCTTTTCTGATCGCGCGCCGCCGTATCAGCTGAGACTTCTAACAAGTCATCAGCAAAGGGTGCGGAGGCCATTGTTGGCTTGAGTTTCTCGCAGAACAGACCGCCCGCGTTCAAAACGCATGTACAGGGCTGCGGCCACCGGCTTGTTTGACTTTACTCTTCCCGGCATCGATATCTGATCGCAAGAACGGCATCCGCCGCGGAGCTAAGCGGTCAGAACTTCTCGCCAGTGTGCTTTGAAATCCCTATTCGCACTCGAGGCGTTCCTGACTGTGCTGTGCGCCAGGGGTCGAGCCGTTCATCAAAACTCAAACTGTCTTCTTTGGCCCACCACTTGTGCGCAAGCTCCGTCAAGGTTCTATCGTGGCAAGTGCAAACGGTGCGCTTGGTGCGGTACCATTTACGCAAGCACGTAGAAGACAAAGCTATGCCCCAGCATGAGAACACACAGGGGCAGGTAGATACTTATGCTCCGGGCATGGGCAGACCTTCGTGGATCTCAATCTCACAGCCGCCGTCCCACAGATGAGGGTGTTTCTTCATCAGCTTCTTAGCTTCTGCCATGCTGGAAGCTTGTACGATTGAATAGCCCGCCATATTGCGCTTGCTAGGAGCAGCGCCGCTCGTTCCTAGCTTCACACTTGCGCCGATGGGCAAACCAAAGTCGACCAATTGCGCGCCACAGTTTTTCGCCCACGCCATCCAAGCGGCCATCATTTCGCCCATGCCCTCTGGATTTGACTTGCGCATGGCGGCCGACTTCTTCTGAGTCGCGGCGTTCATATGATAGGTGATCAAAAAAGTTTTACTTGCCTT
>CAYWLO010000130.1:5281-6718 GCA_964459035.1 uncultured Polyangiaceae bacterium
TTTTTGACGCTTGCCTTCTTGGCTACGGTCTTCTTGGTGGGCGCCTTCTTAATTACTTTTTTTGCTACGTTTTTCTTAGTTGCCATATTCCCTCTTTCAGAGAGGGAAAGTCTACAGGTCCTTTCACAATCAGCAAATGACGTGGATTGACTTCATGCTCTGGCGCGTCAAGGAACAACAGCCAGCGGCTGATCGCTAGTCATCGAAGCTCTAACAGAGGTGGCATATTCTCTCTTGAACAACGGAAGTGACCGGCCGGGAATGCTCTCAGATTCACGGGAGCCGACATGCTGTGCGCCACAGCGCGGGTAAAACCCCACCACCGAGCCCCGAAGCTCCGCTACCGCCGCCATGGATAAGTTAGCCGGGTAGAGTTCAGCGGCGCAGGTCTTCAAAAAGAGCTCGTCGTAACCCCATACACTCTTTGAGCGAGAGGCAAGCGCCCAGAGGGTCTCGGCTTCATTGGGTAAAGGGTCACGGATCGACATGTCTTTGACGGTACGACGCCGGAGGCTGTTGCCTTGCGAGATGCCATTCTCAATGCTTTGTAACAGGTGATCTTGATGACTGAAACGGGTGATCTTGATGGAGTGAAATCCGCAGACGACTACTTCAATGGGTACGGACGCATGTCCAGCCAGGGTGCATTGCTGTGGAAGGCACTGGTTCATACGGAGCTGGCCTTACCCGGTACCTAAGAGCAGCAAGAGTGAACGTATTGGAGGCGGCACGTTCAAACCGACAACTACGCCGGCGCCGTGGCAGGTCGGATCCGGTGGATGCCGAGGCGGCAGCCCGAGCCGCCCTATTAGGTCAGACCTTAGGAACGCCAAAGTCTCAGGATGGTCCTGTGGAATCGCTTCGTCTTATCAGAAGCGAGAGAAAATCAGCAATCAAATCTCGCACGCAAGCGGCGAATCAAGTGCAGGCGGCTCTGGTGTCGGCGCCAAAAGCCTTACGCCGTCGTTTCAAAGTAGGGGTGACAGTGCGCACAATAGTAGACACGATGTCGAAATTTCGTCTTGCAGGTCCGTGCTCATCTCTTGAAGCGACCGCCCGTTCTGTAGTGCGCGGCCTCGCAAAGCGCTGACTACAACTTCGCGCAGAAGTTTTAGAACTGGACAAGGTTCTTGCGAAACGGGTGAACCAGGTTGCGCCTGAACTGGCGGAACGTCGGGGAATTGGAATGGAAGTGGCGAGTGCTCTATTGGTCGCAATCGGCTCCTTGCTCACTGTGGCAGCCGCCCAAAATTTTCTTCGGAGGTGCGACCCGCACCGGACCTCATCGGGCGCCTTGTCTTGGGGAGATTCGCGAGCATCTCCGTGAAAAAGAGCGTTGTACACGGAATGCGCATCCGCTTGCACGTAGCCGGAATAACCATGAAACATCTCACACACCGCAGCGCTTGTATGCTTGGGCTGATACTCGAAAAGTCA
>CAYWLO010000131.1:0-6705 GCA_964459035.1 uncultured Polyangiaceae bacterium
GCATGACGCGAGCCCCCAGCTCTAGCTCCCACAAGACCTGCAGCGGGCGCCCCTGAGCGTCGTCGTCGAGACACACCATCTCAACAATGGTGGCGTCCTCTGGATGCGGGGGTGGGCTGACCTCTTCAACCAGATATTGACGCTGGCGCACCTGTACGATGTCACCCCGTTGTGGAGCGTGGCGTTTAAAATCGCTCCCACCAAAGAGACCTTTTGGGGCGACAGATTCTGGAGCACCAGATGCCTCTAAGAGTTTGGCTGCCAGGGCGGGGCGTGAGCGCTCCTTAGCTTTCAGCCCATGACGCTCACATGCGCGCCGCAGTTCATCGCGTCCCATCCAAGAGACGAGCTGGTTCAGCCGGATCTGTCTGGAACTATGCAGCCCAATCACATGAGATTCCTTAGTACCCACATCCGCCAGACCCACTCCAAAGTGACGACCCAACTCAAGGAGTCGCACTTTGGGTAGCGTACCAAGCACGCTTTCCAACGTAGTTTCAGATACTTCACCCATATACATCGTTATATCAGCAAACAGAGAAAAGATGGAGCAATGGTCTCTTACTTCAGGTCGTTGTTTGTCCGATCAGCGCGGTTCTTCTGCAGACCGCCATTCCTTCGATTGGGTTAATATTTCATTCTGCAGCTTTCGCGCTGGCGCAACTCAAAGTGCGATGTCTTATTTCATTTGATTCTTTCCCGACGGTGGGAGCTCTCAATGCAGTCAAAGAGAGCGGGGGCGTGGGGAGAACGCGACAGAGAGCCTCATCGTTGCCCGCCCCCAGAGTGAAACAGAATATTTTAGCCCTCCCTCTCGAACAAATTGACCGCGCCAGGGGTCTGCTCCCTTGAGGTCTTGATAAGCTTGTTCCCAGACGTCAGGAAGGAATTCGTCGACCTCTCTCGCCGGAGGGGGCGAAATCCTCCCCACCACTCGCCAACAAGTGAAGTGCATTGACCCCACAGGCTGTCGTCAGGTCGTGACGTTCAAGAACGATGTCAGTTCCTGGATCGGCGCCGCAGCCTATGAGCGTATTCAACATTTTGTGTTCCGTCTCTGTCAGTTCGCTTGCCCAAGACAAATTCAACGAAAAAGGCAGAATAGTCGAGGGAGAGCCGACTTAACGAAGACACGGGCAATAGTCACTTGTCAATCCGCTCACGAATACAGCTCACATTCCACAGCGCGAGAGGTATTGAATATGCCATTTAAATACGACCCACGGGCCGGAATCTTATTAATTACACAGAGGCGTTGACCTGGCCCGCGCGCGCCTTCAACTATACTCGCTCTTTTTGTGCACAATAAGCACTTTTGCGCAGTATTGGCCCTCACCTAACATGAGACACAATCCATAGAACGCAACTCACCAAGTCTTGACAAGTAAATAACAAATTGCTCATATGCATCACAACGAGCCCCTAGTTGGGAAGATAAAGAAGAGAGAACCTTATGAAACTACGATCAGCATTTCTATTTACTGCCCTATCTCTTGCCTCACTCATCGGCTGTGCCACTGAGACAGACATAGAGGAGTCAATGACTGACGCTGCGCTAGCAGTCCCTTCAGAAACCGCAGAAGACAAGAGCATTCTTGCTTCCGCCGACGTCGGCTACGGCACCGTCAACTTCCACGAGTACACGGACGACGATGGCGAAACCGTGATTGCCATCTCCGAAGACATCCCCAACACCTACAGCAATACCCCTCTTGAAGGTCTTTTTGCCGCAGGGTACACCAATCTCGAGGTGTTCATTGCGCTTCTCCCCGAGACCGACCCGCCAGTTTCCTACGTCGAAGAGCATGCGCGACAGGCAAAAGAACAATCACCGCCCCGACGACGCGGTGATTGTTCCCACCTTTGACCGCGACGCCCCCATCGAAAAGAGCACCTATGCTTGTCGCCGAGCTGTCCTGCCTTCGGTAAAATCCTGCTACGCGTACACCTACTCGAACCTAACCACTAAAGATGATATTTATGGTAAAAAGAAGGAAAGTGGAATAGTGTATACGTACGGTTCAGCTACCTTCGGCATCTGTAATCAAGGAAATGCCAACGTCTATGCACGCATAGTGTACGACAACGATACTCGTTACTTTGGCGCAGGCTGGCGATACAAAAAATGGACAAACCCAATTGGCGTGGGTCGATATTTGCGCTGGTTTGGACTCAGCTACAGCGGACGATGTACTCCAACAGGTAACAACACTATCTGTATTCCCAGAATTGCATATAAGCTGCAGGGGTACGGTTTCGGTGGGCGTTCCAACGACTATGATCTAGTCGGCGCGCGAATTGCTAGCTCCCGCTATGTAGGCGGCTCCGGTTGCGTAGCTCCCCCCATCGTCAGATGAGCAAATAAGAAGGTGAGGGATGAGTCCTCAATGCGCCGCCCTCACCTTCTACCTATTATATATCTAACGTGTATCCTGACACTCTCTTGAACTTCGCTCAACGGCACGCTCGTTGGGCAGCCGTCTTGTTCGGGCCCCTCCTTGCCTGCTCTTCGACTGAAGCCGATAATTGCGGCACAACAATTTCAGTTTCCCAGGCTATTCGGTTCGAAACACCCGATGGGGGCCTTCCGCACGAAAGGTTTCGATCTCTTGTGTTCGCCTTACAATTTCAAGACGTGAACGATCCCGGCGCTCCTCTCTCACATGTCTGTACAGGCACAAGAATTGCGCCAGGTCTGCTCGTTACGGCTGCCCATTGCACTCGCGAGTTAGAGCCGAGCGAACTCCGTCTCACTCGTAGCGATGCCAATACTGCAAGTAGGACGTTCGACGGGTCGAATTGTGAGCCAAACAATGCTGTAGAAAAGGCCCCAGAAACTGTGACCGTTCTCGCTTTCGTAGTCCATCCAAGTCTCGACATCGCACTCCTCGCTTTCGAGGAACCAGACGTCAGTCCGATTTCTGCGCAATGGCAATCCCCGCCTCCAGAAGGCGCTTCAGCTATCATCACAGGATATGGTCTAACAGAGGACAACTCGTTGGGTAAGTTGCGGGCAATTGAGGTTAAAGTGCTTGCCATCGATGATGATATTCGGGTGCAGGCCATCGATGGCGGAGCCTGCGTCGGCGACTCGGGCGGCCCACTCTTTACCTCACAAGGAGACGGACCTCTACTCATTCACGGCGTGCTGAGCACCGGCAGTGCAAGTTGCGTAGGCAATGACTACTACACCCCACTCAACGCCGCCGCTGATTGGCTAACAATTCAAGCCTCTACACTCTCGCCCCAATAGGCTCTTGGTGCCCCCCGGGCAGGCATTGAGTTCGTCAGACACAGTCTCCTGAGTACGATACGCTCAGCTGTTGGCGCTCAACAACATCCGCGTGATTGCGTGCGCGAGAGGAGTCGGCATCGCGGTGTGAATACTCCGATGATTGAGCGTGGGCGCTCCACCGATGCATGTGGGGAATCCCTCGCGCTTCGTTTGCTGAACGGATTTGCGGTAGCGCTGATCACGGGGAGCGGCGAATGTGCTAACCATGGTTCACGAAGAAAACAAGCGCGAGCAAGCGGGAGATAGCCGCATGTTCAACTGCCTCCACTGCGGCAAGCTGACCTTTGTCTGTCACCGCTGCGACAGAGGGCAAATCTACTGTGGCTCCCAGTGCAGCTCGGCTGGAAGGCGCACGAGTCTGCACCGGCTCCGTCGACAGTACGCCAAATCGGAGCGAGGTCGCCAGGCGACTCGGATGCAGCAAGCACGGTGTCGGGCCGTCCTTCTCAGCAAGACTAAGCGGGTAAGAAAGCCCAGTAAGTCGTCCAATCGGCCCGTAAACAAAGTGGTCTCCGTCGACTGTCCAGAGCCATTGCCGCGACAGGTACATATCGCTCCGAGCGTTCAGCGGCGCGCTGATGCCCCCGGAGCCGTTTCGTTGAAGACCCTCACTGAATTCCAAACTTCAGATGTTGTTATCGGTACGGAATGCACACTGTGCCATCAGAAGGTTTCGTGGCTTCAACGATCTCAATTCCTCTGGGACCTGCAGACGAAGAAACCTTCACGAACACACATGAACAAGTGGGACTCTGATCCGTGACTCCGTAGTCCGAAAGCGCGGCCTATTGAAATTTAATTGCGAGGTGAGCCAATTTCGATGCTCTCGCGGATAGAATCACGCGGATGTTCATGAGCGCCAACATAAGGGCTAATATCAACTCTTGTTACTCTCGATGCACGCTCATTCTCTGCTTTTTTTCGCTGGCGTATCTCTCTGACCGCCGGAAGCGGTTACGCAATTCCGCTGGGCGTTTGGCACTCTGCCGACGTCATCGAACCGCTGAAGTACTCCAGGTTACACCTGGCGCCGGAAGCGAACATAGACCCCGCTCCTGATGCTCTCACCGTAAATGAAGTTGACCCCCAGCAGTTGTTTCGAAAGGCTGCGCCGGGTTGCCTGGGACGGGATCCTGAGGCTGGGCCTTCTGCAAAAAGGAGAATTATTGCACTCCCTGCTTCCCGCCCTATGCCTTCAATCGGACCATGCTGGCAGAGCACTCGCCGCACCACATCATGATGAATCGAGGTGAGCCCAATTGTGCCTATCGACCACTTGTCAACCAGACCACGACGCAAAATCTCGGCTTCGACGTGCAAAGACACTCGTTTCAAACAGCCCCAACGAGCTATTGAAGCAACCACGGCTCAGTCTTACTCTTTGCTCCTCGTCTCGTCGAGAGCGCAAACCTATCAGTGCACGGAGGTGGTCCGCTAGGGCGCCCGCAACCCATGCAATACAGAAGCCCTGTTGGCTCGTTGGACGAGATTTTCAAAGCAGCTCCGACAGTCGTCCTTTCTTGAGATACCTCGAATATTGACGTGGATCAACTTGCCGTCGCCGGGTCTTCGGTTTCGTATGGAATCAAGCTATGGTCGCGGTAGACGCTTCTTTCGAAGTGCAAGCGGTGTGTAAAATTCAAGAAGTACGGCATGATCGTGGTCGACCCTGGGGTGTAATCGCTCAATCGAAGGCTTGCGTGAATTCCCAATCAAAGTGAGAGCTGAACTGTGAGAATGTTTCGATTTAAAGGTCCAAGTTTTGGCATGTTAGCTGCCCTTTCATTCTTTTTTGCCGCTTGCAGTGGGGAGAACAGTGATGATAATATGAGTTTGATCAAGGGGGGCGATAGTTCGTCCCCCACTTCTTCAGGCGGCAAGAGCAGCACCGGAGGCACCTCGGAGGGTGGTGGTCAAACGTTAGGTGGTGATGGCGGGCAAGGCGCAAGTGGTGGCGGACCAAAGGGAGACATACCTCCCTTAGAGGTTGGTAGCGGCTGGCCGAAAAAGCCGAACGAATATTCCTGGGACGGAAGTTGGGAACCTCAGTCTGAGCCTCAGGGACTATACGATAGTATTTACTTCGATGCGCATGATGTGGAAGGTGCCCCTTCACCTAGGTTACCTCCAGGACTATGGGATTGGGAGATCACATCTCTTCTTGCCAGTTGGCGCGGTTTTTCTACCCGGGTCGGCACCTTTGACCTTTTGAGCGACACACAAGGCATGTCTTTTGGTTGGCGCTTGCAACGGGTCAAAGAAGAAGGGGTTCAAGTCGACGCGGTAATGGAGGTTTTCTATGGCTCAGCCGGCACGGACATCATCGACTTAGGCCCTCAAGGGTCGGTGAATTCAACTGGAAACCCACAATATGGCAAGGTGGTAGGTTTGGGAGATGGCCCCGACATGTTGCGCTATGTTTCGGGACACTCCGCATCTATTCGCTTGGGCTCTTCTGCCACAGGCTCTCTTGCCGACAATGATCTTGCTTTAATTGGTAGCCCCGAGGGGGCGGCAGAAGACGTCTACGACGTTGTAACGACGGCAATTCATACAGGTCCAGGTAGCGACCTTGTCTTTGTGAATAATTTTGAGAGAGCTGCTATTGATCTGGGAAATGGAGAGGATGCTCGCACTGACTCCCTCGATCCACAGGACGGCGCTGATATTGTTGTGATCGGAAAAAACGCCCGAGACTTTCGTGTATTCGGCGGTCGAGGGGATGACTTATTCGTTTGGCATGTAGACGAGGTGAAGTCGACGGAGGCGTGGCTGGGACCCAATTTTTTTGGTGGTGGTGGCTGGGGTGATGCTCTCTGGGCCGACGAGGGAATAGATCGCCTTGTTTTGAATATTCCTCAGGATACATTAGTCGTGACTCGCTCGGCTGATTTAGTTCCAGGTTCACTCCTCATGTTCTTAGAAGAGGATCAAAAGGTTGTCATTGACACTCCGACTGAAGACGACCCTTACGCACGTTACTATGTTTATGTGCCTCCGAGCTCTTCGAACCGCCGCACAATGACCCTGCAATACATTTCCGCCGATAACTCAGTCAATACGGGCTACTTTTTTGTGACCGCAGTTGAGGAAGTGCAAATTGGGATAGATCGCAAGGGACCGATCTATCGTCTCGATGACATCACGGGCGAGGTTGTCCTGGACCCCACTCTTCAGGCAAGGGACGTGATCCCATCGAGGGCGCAATATGAGGGCGTGATGAATACGTTTCTTCGATAGATTGGCCTGGGTACACAACCACCTCCCAAAGTGCAGGTGGTGTGTCTTGCCGCTTTTGTCTGACGATATATTTTCGCTCTAGCGACAGAATTAAGTCGTGTGTGGAAGGCGCATACTTTGGGTGCGGCTCTTTTACGACACGGTTAAATCAAGCAACTGACCGGAGTTTG
>CAYWLO010000132.1:0-6673 GCA_964459035.1 uncultured Polyangiaceae bacterium
TAGTGCGGCATTTTGGACCACCTCTACAATCTGTAGGTGGACGAAAATACCGCGTATTTCCTTAGAACTGAGAGGCGCTCTAGTTCTCCCTAGTGCCGCAGATGTTAGTTGCCATCGAGAAGTTTCACGCGGACCTCGTTGATCGTACCTTCGAAGGCGAAGGGTGCCCGTTGAAAGTACCTGGCTGAAACAGGGGAGCCTAAGTCCACTCCAATATCCAATGTTTCACTTGCAGTAAATACAAGGGGCACAGTACGGGTTGTCTTTGTTTCAGCAACCTTCTGCCCATCGACTTCGAGAGTGATAGTTGCGGGGGCTCCGGGCTTGTTGTTGGGGATATGAGTGGTTACTACAATCTTGTGGGCTCCTGGCTTTAACTTCATTGTGCTCTTAGCCATGAACTGTTCGATAATCATGAGATTGTATTCGTAAATGAGTTTACCTTTATCCATATAGAGCGTGAGCCCCCCTCCTGCTCCTCCGAGAGCATAGAGAACCCCACTTTGGTTATCTTCGGTCTCAACATCCAGCTCGACCCGGTTGCTCTGCCTGCCTAAACCAGGGGCGGTGAACTCGGGCATGCGTCGAGTAGATGCATTGAATTTCCAGCTCGTGTAGGGGGACATTTGTAAATCTTCTGGATGAATACGAAGCCAAATACCCGCTCCAATCGGAAAGTCCTTGTTCTCACTTGCCTCCTTTAGAAATAGTGCCTTCATTTCCTTGAGTTTTTCTGGATATTTTAGAGCCAAATCATCGGCTTGGGAGAAGTCGTCGTCTAGGTTATAGAGCTGCCAGATATCTTCGTCGGAGTCCCACTCTTTGAGGCCTTTTTGGGCAGATATCCAGGGGTAGAGGGGACCGAAAGTTCCCGCAAACCAACCATTCAGATGAACACCGCGGCTTCCGTTGTTGTCAAAGAACTGAGCACCTTTTGAGAATGACGCATGAGCATCTTCGAATGTCTTGGCAAAACTGATTCCATCGATGGGATCTTGCCTGAAACCATTGACGACCTCGGGATGGGGGATGTCCAAGACATCATAGAGGGTGGGCGCGATATCGTTGACGTGTAGAAATTGACTACGCACCTTGCTGTCGGGTTTGATTCGTTTCGGCCAAGAAATAATCATGGGATTGCGTGTGCCGCCAAAGTGAGCAGCTACTAATTTAGTACTTCGAAAGGGCGTGCTTCCTGCCCATGCCCAGCCAGCGTGATACATGTTGTCTGTTTGTGGCCCGCCCAATGCATCAAGTCCTCCCAGATTTTTAAGAGCACTTATTTGTTGTCCGATTGTATTAGGTATTTGGTTTTGAGCGAGTAATTCGCTAATAGTTCCGTTTTGTCCCTCGGCGCTGGAACCATTGTCTCCGAATATGTAGATAACGATGGTATTGTCTCGGTACCCGAGTTCCTCCATACCGGTAAGTAGCTTTCCTACCTCGTTGTCTGTGTGTTCTACAAACCCAGCGAAAACTTCCATGAGGCGGGTTTGAAATGCTCGCTCTTTTTGGGGTATTGAGTTCCAGGAAGCAAGGGTCTCGTCTCGCTCCGTGAGCTTGGTTCCAGCGGGAATGATACCCAGTTGAGTTTGCCGGGCGAAGACTCTCTTTCTGTACTCGTCCCAGCCGCTGTCGAACTTTCCTTTGTATTTATCTGCCCACTTCTTGGCTACATGATGAGGACCATGCACAGCACCCGGGGCCCAATACATAAAGAAGGGTTTGTCGGGAGAAAATGATCGATGTTGGCCCATCCACGTGAGAGCTTTTTCGGTCAAATCTTCGGTTAAATGATACGATTTGCTCCGGGCAGGCTCGACTGGATTGTAGTTCTCAAAGAGCCGTGGCTCGTATTGGGAAGTTTCGCCTGCCATGAAACCGTAAAAATATTCGAAACCGTAACCATTGGGCCAATTGTCTTTGGGGCCCATTGTGGTGGTTTGAGTCGCTGGAGAGTTATGCCATTTCCCAAAAGCTGATGTCTTGTATCCATATTGCTTGAGTACTTCCGCCATTGTGGCTGAAGTTTTCGGAATGACACCAGTGTACCCGTCCCAATCAACAGCTCGCTCCGCAATCGTGCCGGAGCCTACGCGAGTGTGGTTGCGACCTGTTAAGAGAGAGGCGCGGGTGGGGCTACAGATTGAGGTTGTATGAAAACTATTGTAACGGATACCTTCTTGGGCGACGTGACTGAGGGTGGGCGTGTGCACCTCGCCCCCGAAAGTATCTGAAATCCCAAAACCTACATCATCAATGAGTATGATGAGAATATTGGGAGCGTCAGAGGCGAGGTGGGAGAGAGGTTTGCGACGCACCATCTTGCTGTTTTGGAGTGTTTGAGCCGCAAAGCTGGCCGTCTTTTGGCCGGAAAAAGGTAGAATGCGGCCATCCTGAGGAGGAGCCGTCGGTGCCGTAAGAGCTTGGCTCGGAGGTGGTGAACCTGTTTCTGGCGGAGTTAGCTCTACACCCCTACCGCAGGAGAGGACGACTGCACTGCCGAGAGATAGTATGAGTAATGAACGATAGTAAAGCGGTGAATTATTGTTGTGCATAGTGCGTTCTGTTGATTGGGATCAAAAAGTTTCGTTGAGGCGAATGTACATGCCCGAGGAGCCATAAGCTCCCACTCCATAGTCGAGTGTAAGATTCGTGCGCGTCGTCTTTTGCAGCATCACTCGTAGACCACCACCACCTCCTGGCTCGATGTATTCAAAGAGTCCAATGTTATTGCCCTCGGAACTTGCGGTTTGGGCGTTGAGGAAAGCGACGGCTCCCACGGGGAACTTCCATGCATCAAATAGATGCCGTCTATATTCAACCTCTGTGTAGAGCATATGCTTGCCACGAAAGCGTCCCTGCACATAACCTCGACCAGACTTTGCAAATTGGTCGTAGCTGGTGGCGGGTAAATCGAGGTAAGGTAAATCGCCCGAGGTTGTGAAGTTACCAAAGGCCCAAATTGCCAGAATATCCCGAGCCTTGCCCTGACTCAGGTCAAAATAATCCCTGTACTCCAGCCATAGGGAGCTGGCATCTTGATCCGACCCTAGGAACGAGAAATTGTACCGAAAGCTAGCGAGAGCGTACCTCCCCCTGTATGCGTTGATTGCGCTGTCCCTGCTATCGTACATCGCGTTGAGAGAGAGACCCGAAAGGGAATCGCTTTTCGGATCAAAGCCATATTCTTCACTGTATGCGTAGTGAGATGTTATGATTTCTTCGTCGAGGTCGAGTAAATTGTCCCGAATGTCGGTGTAATAGTCGAGATGATAGCCTAGTACCAAAGGTCGGAACTTCGTGCCGGGTTTTGGTACCCATGAGACAAAAAGTAGTACCGAGGGCAAATAGGGAGGCTATTGCGGGTTTCATCAGGCCCCCACTTCAGTTGGGTCTGGTGAAACCCGGCACGGACTTCCGGCACGAGGTACTAGCCCCAGATAGGTTGACTCGTAGACCTGTTTGAGCGCGGTTTCATAGAGTCTAATGTACTTATACTCTAACATTTGAGCGTCGCTCATCGGTCCTGAGTAGATATTGTCATTGTATTCAAAGTCTTGTCCGCTGGTAACGAGTTTGGCTGAATCTGGACCGGTGCCTAGACCGTAGGTTGGTTGTGATGTGTTGAGATAGCGCCAATCTCCCATGAGTATCCAACTATCGTCTTTGAGGTAGGCGATGCTCTTGTACGTGTTGATGGTCTGGCTTTTAGTTGTGTAAGCGACTCCAGCTAACATATTGGACATGCGCGTTGTTTTAGGATCGCCAAATAGATAGCTAAGTGAGACCCCAGCCCCAAAGATCGTTCCCATTGCAGGGTTGACCCCAAAAACAGGAATGGGCACAAAATAGAGTTTGCCCGCCTTGGGGCCTTCTTTTTTAAGGGGCTCTTGTTGCGTAAGTTCGCGTTTTTTCTCTGCGGGGGGGGCTAGCCCTGGGGGTTCCACTCCATATGCTGGGGACGTGGCCAGTAGATAAAGTGCAAAAGGGGAAACGAAGGTGAGGGGACGAGCGAAAAATGTCCTAGATTTCATAACATGCGATCTGTGGTTCGGCGGGAATGAGTGGTTCCTAACGTTTCACTGAGAGTCCTACTTCTTTCGGTGGATACTTTTCGAAAGGTGGCCCCATGTGCCTTCGCTTCGGCTCCCATGGACGCGAGCCAAGCATTGCGCCTGTGCCCGACGGGGTATTGTTCTTTTGGATCAATATAAAGATTAAAGAGCCAGGGAGAAAGGCCCTCATTTTGAGTTGTTGCCATATCGATCTCTAAATGAGTCTGTTCTGTTTGTATGACCTTAAAGTGAAGCTTGTATTCAAACTTGCGTAGAGCGAGAAAATCGTTTTGGCTCCAAACGAAGACTTTATCGCGCATGGACTTGCCGTTCTTTGTGAGGAGAAAGGGCGTTTGATCGATGCCGTCGATGTAGCGTTTTGTGGGAATTTTATTCGACACGCCTGCTAAGGCCAAGCTCGTATTGAAGACATCCATGAAATCAAAGATGCCGTCGCTGATTTGTCCTGGCTCGATCATTCCTTTCCAGGAGATGATACCAGGCACGCGGATGGCGCCTTCCCAGCCAGTGCCCTTTGCCCCGCGAAAGGGGGTGTATCCGGAATCTGGCCAACTATGCATTTGTGGGTCGTTGTCAGACATGAAGAGTATGAATGTATTTTCTAGTTGGCCTGTTTCTTCTAATATTTCTAATATCTCGCCTACATAGGCGTCGATTTCGACGAGAGAGTCCTTGAATGCATATTTGCTGGAACTTGCTCCCTCAAATTCTTTGGCAGGGTGATTGTCAGCGTGAGTCTTCATGAATGCATGTTGAAGATAAAACGGCTTGTCAGAGTTTGCGAACTCTCTGAGTTTATTGAGAGTGAACTTTTTGAGATTTTTATCGGCATTTGCCATGTCCTCGATGCTTGCGACTTGCTCCACTTCTTTTGTTGCACCCTTCTTGAAACCGTGCACGAGGGCCTGGCTAGCTCCGAGCTTTTTATACATGGCAGCTTTTTGCGGATCGAGAACCAGATCGGGGGTAACGATTCTGATCGATGCTCTGCAGGTATTCTTTTTGCGCTCTGTAGTAGCCATAGAATTCGTCGAAACCTACGTCATGAGGCCGCATGCCGATTGCCTCCCCGACATGCCATTTTCCGACGAGAAGCGTCTCGTAATTGGAATCACTCAGATAGCAGCGAGCGTCAATTCGTCGGCCCATGGGTTTTGGGTAAGTCTGTCACCAGCGAGAATTGGACGATAGAGACCCGTTCGCACCGGGAGACGACCTGTGAGCAGGGCCGAACGCGTGGGGGTACACGTGGGCTGTGAATAGGCACACGTTAGCTTAAGCCCTCCTCGGGCCAGGCTGTCGATATTTGGGGTACCCGCTCCTATCGCTTCGCCGCCGCCGTATACTCCCGGATCGCCCCATCCGAGGTCGTCGGCCATAAGGATCAGGATATTCGGCTTCTTTCCGATGCGCGCCTCCAGGGTAGCCAATTTGCTCAACGCCTGTTTGCGCTGTCTCGGGCGCGGGACAGCGGGTTCTAGGTATTCATGAGTTCGTACGGCTTGGCTGAGAGGCGTGGTTCGCCGAGGAAACGCCCCTATTAATATGGGCTTCGCAGGGGCAGTCGGAATGGAGGTCGATGCTTCGACGCTTGGGGAGCCGGCTGCGCTGGAGGACAAGACAGTGTCCGGTGAAATCGGAGCACGCTTGGGGGGCGCGGCGTTTACAGCGGGCGCGCATCCTATGAACACAGCCGAGATTGGAGAACACAGATCAACCCAAAGCAGTTACCGAGTCTTTGTCAAACAACAAAACATCTGCCCTTGTCGCGCATTTTACCCAAGGTCGCAACACGAGCCCGGGCGGGAGAATCATGTTTATGTCCAATCGAGCTAGAAATACATGTAGCTTCTCGCACCCATGGTCGAAAATGTCTTCATTCTTCTCGTACTGACTCTCTCGGCTGGCTTGTTGATCTTCCATCCAAAGCTAGCCGGTTCAAGAGCGTGGAAGGCTATGGTGACCCCTCTTGCCTCCATCATGGGGAGTGGTTTTTTGGTCTGTGCGCCTCTCCTGGCTAGCAATGCTGGTTACGACGCCATTTTCGCGATGCTGGTGCTACTCGTTCTCGCCTTTTTTATCGGCGGGGCCCTCAGATTTAACATTCGATTTGTGGAGCCACTCTTGGAGTCAGGGCAACCTGGAGCCTTTGCTCGTGTTGAGGCGAGTTCTCGTTGGATTCTATCGATCGCCTATGTCATCAGTATCTCCTACTACTTGCAGTTACTTGCGGCTTTTGTCCTGCATATGATTCAGGTGGAAGATTTGCTTGTGGCCAAGAGCCTCACAACTCTGGTTTTGCTCGGTGTGGCGTTGATGGGAGCAAGTCGGGGACTTGGTGCATTGGAGTCGTTAGAGCGCTACGCCATAGGGCTTAATCTGGGCACAATAGCCTCTCTCATCTTTGGTCTGGCATGGTATAACTTCGTAGCCCTGCGGGAGGGGCAGTGGTCTCTGCCCGACCTACCGCCCGTTCTTGACGCTCACTCTTATCGGGTAGTGCTAGGTGGCTCCCCAACAGAATCAGTGGGTGATTTGTTGCCAAATCCTATGAGTTGGTGAGAAACTTGAGAAGTTTTCTCGCGGTCGAGTCA
>CAYWLO010000133.1:0-6539 GCA_964459035.1 uncultured Polyangiaceae bacterium
TAACGAATTTTCTCGCGCACGTTTTTACGCGGATGTTCATGCGCGCCAACACCCCTTGACACCATGTATTGAATCGGGGTTTCGTTACCCATAGGCACTCACCTCACCCCACGTACGGGTTCCTGAGGCAAGTGTGGTGACGTGGGACAGGTGAGCTGCACAATCTAGACGGCTCGGGTGAGTCGGCTTTACACCTTCACGCGTCCAGAGCTGACCACTGCCCGATGCATATGAACCATCAAGATCTCACAGAACTGACCCCTGAGCACAAAGAGGCCACAAACGAGGGTGATTGGATCCCGATTTCAGAGCCTCAACGGGAGATCTGGCTTTCGTCACAGATCAGCACCGACGCCAGCTGCGCTTATCATCAGTCATACACTCTCACCCTCAGCGGAGTTCTTCAGCGCTCAAGCCTAGAAGCAGCTCTGAATCGACTCGTCGCGCGTCACGAAGCCCTGCGCTTACGCTTTGCAGCCGACGGCGACAGCTTTTGTATCGAGCCCAGCCTCGAGATTGATCTGGCTTTCAGCGATCTCGCGAGCAAAAGCGACCGGGAAGTAACTGAAGCCCTCCTGGAATTTAACGCGCAGGAGGCGAACACTCCCTTCAATTTTGTTACCGGCCCATTACTTCGTGCAAAACTGACCCGACTCAAAGAAGAGGAACACCAACTACGACTCACTCTGCATCACATCATCTGTGATGACTGGTCCGCCGAACTCGTTCTTGAAGAACTCGGGCTCCTCTACAGCGCCATCAGTCAGGGGCGCGAGGCGCAACTTCCTGAGGCCGATTCCTATGTCGCGCATACTCTCGAGCAAACAACCGAGACCGCAGCCGAAGGAAGAAATGCGGACACAGACTACTGGCTTTCCACGCTGAAAGACGCACCTGCATCACTCGATCTTCCCGCCAGCCATAGCCGACCCGCTACAAAAACGTTCCGTGCCTCGACTGCAAGTTTGAAGCTGGAGAGCGCCCTCGCTGATGAGCTAAAGAAGGCTGCTCAGGGCGCAGGCATGCCCTTAGAGAACTATCTCTTGGGCGCCTACCAAGCTTACCTATCACGACTCAGCGGCAAACAAGATTTGGTGGTGGGCCGACCCTTCTTTGCTCAGGCGCTCGGCCCACGTGCCACCATGGTGGGACACTGCGCCCCAGTGATGCCGATACGCGCACGGATCGACAAGGACACACAGTTTTCTCGAGTATCTCAGGAAGCGTCTGACAGTATTCAAAACGGAAAGGCGCACGCTCAAACCACGGGCGGCGCCATCATTTCCCGCCTGGGGATCCCTCGAGACCCAAGTCGCATGCCCGTGGTCTCAGTTCTGTTCCGAGCTCAAGAGCAGCGCACGATAAGTTTCGAAGGACTCACGCTCGATTTAGAGTACTCGCCCCAGCAATTCAGTCTCTTTGAATGGGACCTATGCGCGCGTTACGGAGCTGCTCACCTCGATCTGCGTCTCACTTACAATACCGATCTCTTCGATGCAGATCTCATGGACCTGAGATTGCTAGGCTTCGCCGAACTACTGCGAGCAATTAGCACCCAGCCAGCTCACCCAGTCTCAACCCTGCCCGTGATGGGCGTCAGAGAAGAGAAGCTCGTTAGAAATATCAACGAAACGGACGAGGCAAGCTATCTCGGATTAACCGTGAAAGGACTCTTCGAAGCTCAGGTAAAGCGTACCCCGGAGGCGCCAGCAGTACTCCTGCCCAATGGCGACCAAGTCACTTACGCGGCGCTCAACGCCCAAGCCAACCAATTGGCCCATTACCTAAGGGCCGAGGGTGCCTCCCCGGAAAAGCGGATCGGCGTCTGCGTCGACAGAGGAGTGCACATGCTTGTGGCACTTTTGGCTATCGTGAAGTCAGGCGCAGCCTACGTGCCTATCGATCCGGAGTATCCCAAAAACCGGGTGCAACAAATCGCAGAGGACGCAGATCTGTGCCTCATCCTCGCAAATAAAAAGCACCACGAGCTTTTGGGTGCAGCAAACGCCAAGCTCGTTTGCCCAGACGACCTGCAGAACAAACTCACAAGTCTATCGAAAGAAAATCCTAGGGACAGTAGCGCTCCGGACGACGTCGCGTATCTCATCTACACCTCGGGATCGACCGGGCGCCCCAAGGGAGTAGAAATCCAACACGCAGCGTTTGCGAACTTCATTCTCGCAATGGCTGACCGACCGGGACTGCAGCAAGACGATGTACTCCTGGCCGTGACGACCCTGTCCTTCGACATTGCGGGCCTGGAGCTGTTCTTGCCGCTCATTCGCGGTGCAGCCATCGCGCTTGCGGATCGTCAGATCGTCATCGATGGCAAGGCCCTCATCAGCATGCTTGAGACGACCGGCACCACGGTCATGCAAGCAACCCCCGCTACCTGGCGCCTACTCATCGATTCTGGATGGAAAGGGTCTCCTCAACTGCGCATCCTCTGTGGCGGTGAGGCTCTTCCCGAAACCCTCGCAAAATCCCTTCTCACCCGCTCAGGTGAATTATGGAATATGTACGGGCCGACCGAAACGACAGTTTGGTCGACCATCCAGCGCATCAAAAACGCCGAGGATATTACCATCGGAAAACCGATCGCAAACACGCAGATCGCAATCCTCGACCCGAATCTACAGCCCGTTCCCATCGGAGTACCCGGCGAGCTTTTCATCGGCGGCACCGGCCTAGCGCGCGGCTACCGAGATCGCGTCGAGCTCACAGCAGAAAAGTTTATTGAAAGCCCGTTCCCCGAAATCAACGGGCGCCTCTATCGAACAGGTGATCTCGCGCGTTTTCGTGCCGATGGTGAGCTCGAATGCATGGGACGCCTCGATCATCAGGTAAAGATCCGAGGACACAGAATTGAGCTCGGCGAGATCGAATCCGCTCTCGACCAATGTTCGCTTGTGGATCAAGCGGCGGTCATAGACGTTGAACGTGAACCCGGCATCAAAGACCTCGCCGCATATCTCACGATTTCAGGTAACGCCTCCCGCGAGGAACTCATTCAAGCAGCTCGAAGCATCGCCAAAGAAAAGCTCCCCGCTTATATGGTGCCTCAACACTTTATCGTTCTGGAGACGCTGCCTCTTACCCCTAACGGCAAGGTGGATCGTAAGGCCCTGCCGCCCACTAGCGATTGCATCAATGAACTCAGCCCTCAAAAAGGAGCAAGCGACGCAGCCCCCAAAAACGATATGGAGTTGTTGCTTACCCAAATCTTCGAAGAGATTCTGGGCACACGTGGCGTACAAACCACGGACGACTTCTTCGAAATCGGTGGCCACTCACTTCTTGCCGTAAGGCTCATTGCCAAAATCAATGAAACCTGCGGGGCTGATCTCCCCGTTGGCGTCGTGTTCGCAAACTCGACCATTCGCGCCCTGGTGGCCGTTCTGAAAGAAAAGGGCGCCGTCAGCGTGCCAATGATTATGCCCCTCGCGAGTGGAACTTCGGGGCAAGAGCTCTTCTGTTGCTGCGGCATCAATCTTTACCGAGAGCTCGGAGAGAATCTTGCGCCCGAATACTCAACCTACGGAGTATATGCACCGATAGAAGATAAGTTTCATTCATTCGCGGCAAGCGAATCTGTCGAAGAATTACCCTCGGTCGAAGAAGTTGCCGCGGCATACATTGAGGCAATTCGCGAGGTTCGTCCCAGCGGCCCCTATCATATCGCGGGTGTCTCCTTTGGTGGCATCGTTGCCTACGAGGTAGCGCGACAGCTGCACGAGATGGGAGAGGACGTAGGCGGCCTCTTCTTGATTGACGCCATCCTGCCTTCCGCCATTCAGCGGAAACCTCTCAGCTGGGTCAGGCATAAAGTTCAAGTCCTCCGTGAAAAAGGCCCCAATCAAGTCCTCGACACCATACGCAAAAAGTCCCTTGCTTGCCTGCACCGAAAGTTCACATCCACCCAGCCCGCAGCAGGCACCGATGGGGAAGTCGTGGCTCATCGCGACAAGGGATACGACGAGAGTGTCGAGCTCTACGAAAAGACGATGAAGAGTTATGCGGGCCCGGCGACGGTCTTCTATTCGACCGACCGCTCCGACATGCCCGGTCTCGGTGTCGCACACGACTGCGGATGGACTCCACACATCGAAGGCGAGTTGCAAATACAGAGAATCGATGCGGACCATCTGGGGGCACTGTGTTCCCCCGCCGTGAATCTCTTGGCCAAGACAGTCCGTGGAACCATCGAAGTCACGGAAAAGTCAGCCACAGCTTGAGGCTTCGAACCCCTGGAGGCTTGCACCTCGCTGGTTTTCAAAAACTTGGGCGCCATGACGGGTTTGTGCTCGGCGCCTCGGTATTATTGGTAAAATTTACCTCTAATGGGATTTGGGAAGGGATGATTTTGGGCTCTGAATTGCGTGTTGTGAGGTAACCGTCTGACCCGCGGTGCCTAGCTAGTTGGCTCCCGAGCCAAGAGGCTTCACCCGATGAAACGTTATCGGAGTAGAGCATTTTGGCAGCAAACCGTCGCTGAGCTGGAGGCCTCCAATAAGACCCTTAGACAGGCTGCCAGAGACTTGGGCGTCAGCAGGTCGACCTTGGATTACTGGGTCTATAAGTTCCGGAAAGAGCAGGCGCAAGAGCAAGAGCAGGAGCAAAAGGAGCCCCCTCCTTTCGTCCCCGTGAGGCTCATAGCTCCTCAAATTGACACTGCTCAGCGTGAGCTTGAGCTGGAGGTCGCGTCCGATTCGCTGAAGGCACTTGCCCCAAGTATATCGCAAAGCTCTTCAAAGCGCTCGCCGCATGCTGAGTTTACCCGCAAAAGTTCAGGTGTTTCTCTGGCTGAAGCCGGTCGATATGTGCAAGGGATTCAATGGCCTGGGCGACCTCGTGCGCAAAAGTCACGATGTTTTTGAGGGCGACCTTTTCGTATTTATCGGCATGAGTCGAGACCGGTGCAAGATCTTGTTCTGGGAGCGGGGCGGCTTCGTACTAGACTACAAGCGCTTGGAGAGAGGACGTTTTCAGCTACCGCGAGGCTCATCATCGGAGGTCGAAATGACAAGTACCGAGCTTTCGATGCTTCTCGATGGGATTGATTTTTCTCGGGTGAAGAAGTCGAAGCCATGGCTTCCTCCGAAGAAAAGTGAGCTTCGCAGCAGAAAGGGGGATCGACAAGGTGAGCTGAGTTTGATCTAAATGAGCGGTGAGTCCCCCCAACGAGAATGTGCACGCCTGCGACTGGCGCGAGTACGCGAAGCACCTTGAGGACAAGCTCAGAGAAAAAGAGATAGAGGTTGCGAAGCAAGATGAGGCCCTTGCGAAGCAAGATGAGGAATCGCAGGGTTTAAAAGAGCAGCTCGAAGCCATGAAGCGGCGCTCCTTCGGTAGAAAGTCCGAGAAACTGCCCTCTACGGAACGTGAGATCCGAAAGCAAAAACAGGAGGAGAATGGGGAAGCTCAGAAAGCGGAGGCTTTACGCAAGCGCCGTGAGAACGCGGTCGCGAAGATGAAGCTGAAAACGATTGAGACGGCAATCGCGGTCCCTGAGGAGAAAAGCTCTTGCCCTTCGTGCGGCAGTTCCAAGCTGAGGAGTGTGGGAAAAGGCAAAACCAGCACGGTAATTGAATATGTGCCGAGTTACTTCCGTCGCCGAGTCTATCGTCGAGAGACGTTGAAGTGCCCCTGCGGAAAATACATGGTCACTGCTCCGCCACCGGAAAAGGCTACAGAGGGAAGCCGCTACGACGAGGGATTTGTGGCTCATCTAATGGTGAGCAAGTGCGGCGACTCTATCCCGCTCTATCGACTTGAAAAGCAGTACCGTCGAGCTGGGCTCAGCATCACACGAGGTACGATGAACGAGCTTTTGCATCGGCATGCTGAGCTGCTCCAGCCACTGGTGGGACGTCTCCTAGAAAGGATTGGAGAAAGCGAAGTCGTGCTTGCGGATGAGACGACGATCAAACTGCATCATTCACAGAGCAAGGCGTGGATGTGGGTGTTTCTGTCGGGAAATCTTATTGCCTATCGATTTAGCAAAGACCGTAGCGGCAAGACGCCTCGAGCTGTGCTGGGAGCGAGTAAAGGGACGCTCGTTGTGGATGCGTACACGGGATACAATTCAGTGGTCGGTGCTGAAGGCCGAGAACGTGCTGGATGTCTGGCTCACGCGCGCAGGAAGCTATTCGAAGCCCGCAATTCAGATGAAAGTGTCAGCGATGCCCTGGACTTTATCCGGGAGGTTTACCGGGTGGAGCATGACGCGAAGGAGACGGGCATGGCGCAGAGCCTCGAGCACTTGGAGCTGAGACAGAAGCGGGCAGCCCCCGCGATGAAGAAGCTGAAGGGATGGCTGGATACTCGCCAGCGAATCAAAAAGCAGGAATGAGCGTGCATCGAGAGTAGGAAGGGTTGATATTAGCCCTTATGAGGTTGGGTAAAGTCGTTTAGAATCCCTATCCTCAAACCAATGACGAGGATGAGTCACAATGAAAAAGATTTCAGCAGGTTCACTTGCTCTTATCCCCCTGTGTCAGGAAAGATGTCGCGTCAATGATTTAAGAAGTGCGGGGGCG
>CAYWLO010000134.1:0-6434 GCA_964459035.1 uncultured Polyangiaceae bacterium
ATACAAGCAGGCGGTTAGCGCCATACCGGACTGAGCAGCGCAGATTCGACGCGGCAATATGTTCTATTGAGTGCACTTTGGCGCCCGAGTGTCCTTTGCTTTTGAGGCATGGAAGAGTTCCCCCAGATGACTCAGGAATCTCTTCAGGCATTCGTTGACAAGTGGTCCGCTTCCGGAGCGTCGGAAAGTTCTAATAGCCAGTATTTTCTCTTGGAGCTGTGCGATGTGTTGGGCGTACCCCGCCCGGATGGAGCGAAGGGTGACGCCAACGCTGACGACTACGTGTTTGAAAAAGACGCACCCGTCACCCATGAGGGGGGAGCCACCTCTGTAAAGAAAATCGATCTCTATCGAGCTGGACACTTTATCCTCGAAGCCAAGCAAGGATCTGAAAGAGGTTCGAAAAAGCTCGGGACCGCCAAACGCGACACGCCCGGTTGGAACCAGGCGATGAATGATGCCTACGGTCAAGCTCTCGGATACGCCAGAAGCTTCGATGAGCCAGAACCATTCATTGTCGTTTGCGATATTGGCTATTGCTTCGAACTCTATTCTGATTTTGGAGCCGACTGGCAGTATCGCTCATTTCCGAATGCTCAACAAAGGCGTATTTATCTTAAGGATCTCCCTAAGAAGCCGCTTCTCGTTGAGCGGCTTCGAAAAGTTTTTACTGATCCGCAAGCCCTCGACCCGGCGAAGAACGCCGCCAAGGTTACTCGGGAAGTGGCAGGGCACTTGGCCGAACTCGCCAAACGACTGGAGAAGGCCGGGCACAATCAGGTGAGCGTTGCGAAATTCTTAATGCGCTGCTTGTTTACGATGTTCGCGGAAGATGTGGGTCTCCTTCCTGATAATCTCTTCACCAATTATCTGCGTGATTTCTGGGTGAAGAGTCCGGCCTCCTTTCCAGGTGGAATCCAGGCTCTTTGGCAAGCCATGAACACCGGGGGAAATTTACCGACGGCGAAGGTTCTGCGCTTCAACGGTGGTCTGTTTGATGCTGTAGAGGCGCTCCCCCTCGATGAAGGCGACATCAAACTTTTATTGAATGCAGCTGAGTGTGATTGGTCGGATGTTGAACCCGCCATTTTTGGAACCCTCCTTGAGCGCGCCTTAGATGCAAATGAGCGGCACCGTTTGGGCGCTCATTATACCCCACGAGCTTACGTGGAGCGGCTTGTTCGCCCCACCATTGAGGAGCCCCTGCGTGAAGAATGGGATCAGGTCCGCATTGAAGTTCGCGGGCTTGTGACCGGCGCTGAGATTGCCAAAACTCAGAAGGCAAGCACGACAAAGTTGAATAAGGCGGAGAAGATCCTCAAGGCATTTCACAATCGTCTATTGGCTCTGCGCATCTTGGACCCCGCTTGCGGCACCGGAAATTTCCTCTACGTGGCCATGGACACCCTCAAGCGACTAGAGAGCGAAGTACTCGCCGAACTCGCGGCGATCCAGGGAGGAGATCAGGACTTGCTTCACTTCGAGGGTGCGCGCATCAGTCCTGAGCAATTTCTCGGAATCGAGATCAAACCATGGGCAAAGGAGATCGCCGAGTTGGTCCTTTGGATCGGTTATCTGCAATGGCACTTCAAGCAATACGGCAAGACTGTGAGCGTTCCTGAGCCAGTCTTGCGTGACTACAAGAATATTGAATGCCGTGATGCAGTTGTTGTTGAGCGCGCGAAGGGGCCTCGTACATTGGAGGACGAAGTAGCCGGACGCTTCAATGACCCCGCAGCTCCAGCGTGGCCGCAGGCAGACTTCATTGTTGGAAATCCTCCATTTGTGGGCAATAAGGTTATGCGAGAAGCTCTCGGCGACGACTACGTGGTTGCCTTGCGGAGAGCGCACCCGGACGTTCCTGATACTTCGGACCTAGTGATGTACTGGTGGCATCTGTCTGCTGTAGCCCTGAAGCAAAGACGACTGCAGCAATTTGGGCTGATTTCTACCAAGGCAATATCACAAGTTTTCAATGCGAAGGTGGTTTCTCGCCATCTCGAAGAGAATGTTTCTTTAGTATTTGTTGTGCCAAATCATCCGTGGGTTGACGAGACCGGCGGCGCGGCTGTGCGGGTCGCCATGACGGTGGCACGTCTAGGTGATTGCGGCGGAACGCTGTGTGAGGTTGAGACTGAGGACCGTGCAGGCGAACTCGCGAAGCATGTCGGGTTTCGGACCCGATTCGGTCAGATTCACCCCAGTTTGACTGTTGGGGCCGACGTGCGAAAGGCCAAATCCCTGCTTGCGAACGAAGGGTTGTGCCAGCAGGGAGTGAAGTTAGTTCAACCACGCGGCTCTGATGGATTTGTTGTGCAAGAGGGTGCTCTAGCTGACTTTGGTGGGCATGGTGGTGTAATTAAGCCGTACCTGAGCAACAAGGAGCTAATGCAAAAGCCGAAACGGCGTTTCGTAATTGATTTTCATGGTTTTGCAGAAAACGAGGCAAGAGAAGCTCATCCGGTTGCGTTCGAACGTGTGTTGATACAGGTCAAACCATTCCGCGACGAGAATAGAGATGCACAGCGGCGTCGGAATTGGTGGCTATTTGGTCGTTCGAACGAAAAGATGCGCGAAAGCATTAACGGACTTGCTCGCTACATCATAACCCCTGAAGTTGCCAAGCACAGAGTCTTCGTCTTTGCGGAGCCGTCATTGATACCTGATGCCTCGTTGTATGCGGTTGCTTCTGACGACGCCTTTGTTCTTGGGGTGCTATCGAGTCGTCTCCACGTTGCTTGGGCCATTCGGGCAGGTGGCCGAATGGGGGTAGGGGACCATCCAAGGTATCAAAATGGTCCCTGTTTCCTTCCATTTCCGATGCCTCTTGTTAGTGAACATGCAGAGCCGATTCGAGAACTAGCTTTGAGCATTGATACCCATAGAAAGGTTCGCTTGGAGGAGTGCCCCTCCTTGACCCTTACTGGGATGTACAATGTCCTTGAGAGTCTAAGAAGAGATGAACGCCTCACGGCGAAGGAGGAGGTGATTCGTGAGAGGGGCCTTATTTCAAGCCTTCGCCATCTGCATGAGCAGTTGGATATGGCGGTTTTTGCAGCCTATGGTTGGCCTGACGACCTTACTGATGAGGAGGTGTTTGAACGCCTAGTTGCCCTCAACCACGAACGTGTTGAAGAAGAAAAGCGCGGTATTGTGCAGTGGCTACGCCCCGAGTTTCAGAATCCAGAAGGGCAGGTCACACGACAGGCGCTCCAAGGCGTAGGAGAGGACAAGGGCGAGTCCGGCACGTCACAAGTCCCCGTGACTCCAGCAGGCGCCACCCCCTGGCCCAAGAAACTCCCCGAGCAGATCACCGCCATTCGTGATCTGGTCACCCCCGGTGCCGAGTGGTCTGCTCAATCTGCCGCCAACACCTTCAAAGCGGCCAAGGTCGATCAAGTGCACGAGGTCATGGAAAGTCTAGCTGCGCTTGGTATGTTGATCGAACTTGAGGGAACAGCGCTGCCCTCTTGGACCGCACCGAGGGTTCGTGGGGGGTGAGTTGTTAGTTGCTCTAGACGAGGGTGTGTTGCGTGTGCGTGCATGTAGCAGAGGTTCGTTCGTTCAGCTTCTGGTGGGCAGCGGAAAGTGAGGACAACGATTCCCTTGGACCCTCCACTCTTTGGGCTTCTGCGTATTTTTGCTGAACGGCAACATGCCGAGCAGTTTGTTCAGGGAAACCTCTATCTGAACACCGTCAAGTTTTTCCAGAAGAGCGCGGAGAAAGTTGATGCACGAGGAGACAACTATGAGGGGACGTTTCATAGCGTACAGCCTGGCTCAATCTCGTCGTTGACGATTGCCGGGGTCAAGATGGGCGGGAAGATTATCCATGAGTTCTGCATTCGACGCGACACAGATCTGCTGTCCAATATCTACTGTCTATATGGGTTTCATGGTGGGGCGGGCTTCGACACTCTCGAAGACGCCCGAGAACGTCTCCTTGTCCCGGCCGAAACTGCTCAGTTGGGAGACTCTCTTGTGTTCATCAAGGATGTTCAAATGTTCCTTGACCGAGTAGGCCAAGCACTTCAGCGTGAGGGCTTGAGCCTTAAGCTTGGTCAGGTTCAGTATTTGGACGACTCACAATTCACGCACCTGGATAGTCCGCTACTTTGCGAGCGGAAGAAGTATGCCCATCAGAAGGAAATTCGTATCATCGTGCGCAGACCGATCCTCGTGGATCAGCCGCTGCGACTCAATGTCGGTGACCTTTCGGATATTGTGGAGCTGAAGAGTGTTGAGGAATTCAACGCCAATTTTCGCGTTCAATGGCGGGGAGCTGATGGAACGTCGCAGGTTGAATGAGCCTTGAGTTTAAGCTGAAGCGCCTACAGTATCCTACAAAAGCGCACCGACTTTCTTTTTATAAAGTCTGACGTCAGATAATCATGGTAGTAAGTCGAGCTATGAAAGCCCGATTAGTCTACCCTCAGTCCGCCGTTCCAACTCCACTCGATTTTGGTCTCACCCCTGAACATTTCCGCGAAGTTGTTGAGCGCGGTGAGGCCTTGAGGAACAACGCCACAGAATTGGACGCCCCCACGCGCGGAGGTTCGGATGCCTATTTTGAACGCGTTTTGGGATTGAGAGAGATAGCCGTACCCTTGGGGTGGAAGTATGAGAACCATAGGGGTTTCTGCCGGGTTTTTGCTCCAGATGACGGTCCCGTCGCCATAGCTATGAGGCCTGGCGACGCTTCTACCGGGCTAGTGCAACACCGGCCACAGCTCGCCAGGGTCATGGGAGCAGTGTCTCTTGCTGCTGTGCGTCGAAACAATGCGGGATTGCAGCAGCCTCTCTTACCTGGAGGAGCTGTGGTTATGGCACTCACGTGGTTTCTTCTCACGCGGCGTGACGGCGACATGGTTTCCTTCGAACTATCGCTTCCGGCCAGCATCACGGATAACGGTTGGGTGCATGGTTGGGAACAGCGGATTATTTTTGACCAGATCAACCTCTCAGAGGCCCTGAAGGATGATGATAATTTGGACGATGACGAGGAAAGCATCGACGTTGACGTGGAGCTGCGATAGGGCACTCGCGAGAAATGTTTAGACCAGCGAGACTTACGCTCGCCCGCGAGCGGCGATGTGTCACAAAGCTAGCCTTGGCCGAAGCTGTAGAAATAGCTGCAAGGAATATTCATCGATATGAAGACGGCGAACTGCGTCCGACGCAGGATACGCTTGCTCGAATTGCCCAATTTCTCGATTTTCCTCAGAGTTTCTTTGTTCGCCCCCCGCCACCAGAATTTGCTGAGAGAGTAAGTTTTCGTTCGCTCTCAACACTGACGAAGAAGAAACAAGCGGCTGTCCTTGCGGCAGGTACGATTGCAGTGGAGCTGTCTGCATTTCTGGACTCGCATTTGCGTCTTCCAGATCCGAACCTACCTGGTTGTCGAGGTCAAGATGCAGAAGGAGCTGTCGCAGTGCTGCGCGCTCATTGGGGATTGGGAAACAAGCCAATTACCAATATGGTTCAATTATTGGAGAAGAATGGTGTTCGGGTATTTTCACTCGTTGGCGATCAAAAGGAAGTAGATGCTTTTACCGTTCGTCATGACGAGGTTCCGTTTGTCTTTCTCAACACCCTGAAATCAGCCGAGCGGGGACGTTTTGATGCGGCCCATGAACTTGGTCATTTGGTATTGCACGAGCATGGCTCCTGGACCGGTAAGGAAGTCGAGAGGGAAGCAGATGCGTTTGCTTCAGCCTTTCTAATGCCGAGAGCGGATGTGATTGCTCATCATAGCCCTCTCCCCAAACTCGATAACTTGATCGAGAAGAAGCAACGGTTCGGTGTTTCGGTGGGGGCGTATGCACGGCGTCTGCGTGATCTCGAATTGATCGCCACGTGGCATTATAAGGACCTATGTGTGCAGATCTCCAAACGAGGATATCGTAAGCACGAACCCAAAGGGCGAAGGAGGGAAACATCTCAACTGTTACTCAAGGCCTTTACTCTATTGAAAGAGAAGAAGGGGATCACCCGTCCACAAGTTGCCGCAGAGCTAGGAATCACCAACGATGAACTTTCTCGTTTGCTGTTCGGTCTTACTCTCTCTTCGATTGAAGGTTCGTCCCGTGCAGGTACGTCGAGCTGGGTAACAACACCTCCTCAGCTACGGAGAGTGAAGTAGTTGAACAAGCAGGATCATTGCAGTAGAAACGGGTATCCTAGACAATCTCGCTGCCGCTCTGTACGTATAATCAACTTAGATGGACCGGATTAAGCAATTGAGATGGAGTAGATCTCTCGGAATCGGAAGCGCCATTTTTGCCGCAGGAACCGTGGGTGGAGTTCTAGATTGGTTCGATCTCGTGGCCGGATTGAGCAAGGAGGGCGCGCTGACAGCTGGATTTGTTTGGTTCGCATTTCGGCTCCTCACCAAAGTCTATGGGTGAGCTGAGGCTCAGGAAGTCTCCCCATTT
>CAYWLO010000135.1:0-6272 GCA_964459035.1 uncultured Polyangiaceae bacterium
GTGCTAGATCGTCAAGCGAAAGCTTGGATCTTAGACTGCGAGATGCTGTTTAGAGAAGAATTTGAGCTCTTCACAGGAGAGATCCCCCGAGCCCAGAATATTGCTGTAAGTTCGCTGGGGCAGGCCGTACATCATTTTGAGTCAGACAAGCCAATCCTATTTATCTGCGCAAAGGGCGGGCGGGCTGCGTGGGCAACTCGAACGTTTTGCAAACTGGGCTTTGACGCAAAGAACGTCACAGGTGGCATGGAAGCGTGGAAAGAAGCCGGACTGGCTCTTGTCTAGAGCGGCGACCGGTTTGCCGGTTGTTGCGACTAGCAGGACATGTAGAGCGGCGATAAGCGGGCACAATTGGAGCTCGTGCGGCATTGGGGCGCACCTCTACAATCTGTAGGAGTGCGCCCCAATGCCGCATATTTCCTTTAAACTGAGAGGCGCTCTAGTACCTCGTGCCGGAAATTCGTGCCGGTTTTCACCAGACCCAATTGAAGTGGGGGCCTGATGAAACCCACAATAGACTCCTTATTTCCCATTGGAACGACTGTTGTCTCACTGGTACAAAACCAGGAACGTCCTGAAGGTGTTTGGCACGAGTACTTCATGAACTCTCCCCTGTGAGATCAATGCAGAGTGATTTGCACCCGATTGTTGAGGGCTCGGTTTGTATCCGAGACATTGGGCGCAATGGGCTGATCGGGGCCGTAGCCTTTGGCCGTGAGGCGCTCTTCGCTGACTCCCAACTGTACGAGAAGTTTTTTGAGTAGATTGGCGCGTTCTTGGGAAAGACGCCGGCTGTATGAGGCTGCTCCAGTGTCATCGGAATGTACTTGAACCTCAACGTTCCTCAGGTCTTCTTGCTCTATCAGGGCTGCCGCTAGTTCTTCGACCATGCTCATCGAATCGATTGCGACTTCGCTTGTATCCCCTACAAATTGCAGGGGTCGGTCTAGTTTGATAGACTTTTTGCCGATGTGAAGAGAAAGGTTTTTTGGTCGAGGGCTCATCAAGAGGTGTGGCTCAAGAGAGTCCCGAGACTCAATGCGTAAGGGGGAAATGCTTGTGAGGTATCCGGGAGCGCTTGCTTTTAAATACGCTTCACCGAAGGGCACATTACGAAACTGAAAAGAGCCCTTTTCATCGACAGCCAACTTCAGGCTACGGCTGAGTTTATCGGTGATTGTAACCGAGGCGTCGGCCACGGGACCCCCGGAGAGAGCGTCAACCAAAAGCCCGGTGATACTAGCGACTCGCGGCAATTCCTGCAGCTTGCACACCAAGGGGACCATGATGGATCCGTCTTCTTCAGCGTAAGGGGCGCGCGCAGCCGTTTCCGTCGCTCCCAGGGTATCGGAGCTTGCGGGAGAAAGGGAGCTTTCTCCTTGATAGGCGGGGAGAGGACTTCCACTTGCCATTCCACTTTGTTCGGGCGGTGCGCCGATGGGAGGTGCATTTTGAGGGATAGATACCCTGCACTCTCCCTGGCGAAATTGCTCGGCGAATATTTTAAACGAATACTCTCCGGGGGGTAAATCTTGGGAGATAAACTCGCCATGAGCGTTAGCTACCAAACCCGTCATTGGAACGCCTTCATACCGAATAATCGCATCGGGCACGACGGCTCCTTCATTGCTCTCTACAATGCTACCAATAATATAACGACGAGTTTCTGGCGCAGAAATATCACTCGCCTCGCTTTCTACGACCACTGGGGGAGCGGGAACGGTGTCCACTGCATAGGCCAGCCCAAACCAAAGTGAATAGGGAGCCTCAGGGGTCGTTTCCTCCAAAAATCGACTTGTTCCGCCTGTGCCAATATCAAGGGCAAAGCTCAGGGCAAGATCGGTTGCTTGCCAAGGAAAAACACGGGTACCCAATGTGAGTCGACTGGGACTACTTGCCAGGGAGGCGTCCACACCCAGACAGCCATCTCCCCGTTCGGCGGCTCCCTGAATATTGCAGACATAAGCCTGGCGATTGGCCGGAATATCCACTGTCCATTCGAGATAGGGGCGTACCCAAGGGTTGAGATATTCGGCACCTAGGCCAATTTCAAAAGCATCGACTCGAGAAATGCCTAGCCCATAGCGCTCGGTCCGTTCGATAGGCGTACCCCGGCCCTCAGGAGGTGGTGTATTTTCGAGTGAATCAACGACTTGGCCCGAATTGTCGAAGAAATAACCCAAGTTGAGGTGAGCGCGTAGAGGGATCCTTTCACTCTTTTGAGTCCGATTATTCAGGTTCATCGTACCCAAGCCCCTGAGAGCAAAGCTCGTCGCACCACCAGCTACGCCAACTCCTCCGGTTCCCGAAAGCAACGATAGATCGAGCTCTCCGCCAAACGTAAAAAGCTGGTCGGGAGAGTCCGGCATGAATCCCTTAACGCCCAAATTCATGTCCCCGACCACCAAGAGCCTTTCGGGGGAGCCCTCACTGTTAGAAGTTGCTGAGTTGTGCAGGCTCATGAACGCTTCCAAAAAAGGAAAGGGCGTTACAGAAAGACCAAAAATTGCCTCAGAACGTTGAGCTGAATCCTCCTGAGTCTGGCCGTTCGGACCAGAACAGCTTGCCTCCGCCGTGCACAAGAAACCCGAAGTTGAAAAGTAGCCACCAGTCATCGAGAAGCGAAAGGTCCCCACTGCTCCTGAACCCGCTTCACGGACGCGTGTGAGCCCTGTGGAGCCGCTCAACGAAGTTTGTCTGTGCAGTGATCTTTCGCGAAACCAAGCTGAATTGGCCTCGGTGTCTTCAGTGTTTGGGTCACTGGGGAGGGCTTGTTCTTCCACGCTCAAGTTCATCTGATTAGGCGCTGCGTCGTCGATGCCTTGCCCCTCACTTGGGGGTCTAGGCGAAGCCTCATGGCTCCCAGGGTCCGAGGGGAGTGGTGTGTGTCCACTCTGCTGGGAACGCTGTATTGCTGTGCCCGCGACCGGGTCGGAGGGTGTATTGGAACGGTCGCCCGCGACCGCGGTGTTTGGCGCGGGAGCGCTGGGTTCACCCACGGGTGGAGGTAGTGGTGGAGGAGGTACCTGGGCGAACGCATCAAGCGACAAGAGGCCCACGCCGAGGGCTGTCAGCCGACCGAGAAGACTAGGGGAAAGAAAACTGCGATGCGTCATGTTCTATGAATTCAGTAGTAAGAAAGTCGGCCGTGTGCTTTCCATTAAGCACTTCACTGGCTCTCCTTGTAACACCCTCCCGCAGAAATCGAAGAGATGGAGCTTAGAAAATGTCACGGGTTACTTCTTGAAGTCTCCGTAAAGGCTACATTTTTCCCGTCTCGGCCAAAGCCTTGTGTAAAGGGCCTTGCAATGGTGAAAATGCGGTAGAATATATGTCAGAAGACCCAATTGTAGTTGAGGCACTTCAGAAGCGATTTCGCATTGGTTTGACCCGAAAAGAAGTGCACGCCGTAAAAGGTGTGAGTTTTCGCGTACGCGAGGGGGAAATTTTCGGCTTTTTGGGACCAAATGGCGCGGGAAAGACCACCACTATAAAAATGCTAACGGGCTTAATTCGCCCTTCTGCGGGTGAGGGACGGGTCTTTGGGCATCGAGTTCCCAGCGCCACCGCCATGAAAAATGTAGGCTTTCTTCCGGAAAATCCCTATATTTACCCTTTTTTGACCCCGACCGAATTCGTAGAACTCTCTGGACAGCTTTCTGGGCTCAGGGGGCAGTTTCTTCGCAAGCGAACTCGCGAGGTTCTGGACAAAGTGGGCGTTCTTTATGCCGCTGACCGTCCCGCACGGAGACTTTCCAAAGGCATGCTCCAGCGCACTGCGTTTGCCGCTGCTTTGGTGGCAGATCCAAAGCTGCTGATTTTGGACGAACCAATGAGTGGTCTCGACCCAATCGGTAGAAAAGAGGTAAAAGACCTTATTTTGGAGGAGCGAACCAACGGGCGCACTATTATATTTTCTACCCATATTTTGGGCGACGTGGAAACCATGTGCGATCGTGTTGTGATTTTACGCATGGGTAATGTGGTTGTTCAAGGAAAGTTGGACGAGCTTCTCAAAAGAGACTCCAAGCGTGTTGGCATTGTTGTGGCCCATGCGAGCGAAAAACTGGCCGAGTATTGCCGCTCTCGTCAGTGGCCTCTGGAGGAAGCCGGCGGACGATTGCGAGTCGAGGTGTCCAATAGCAAGCATGTGGGTGAGCTTCTCCATCAGGCGCATCTCGATGGTGCTGACGTGGAGGAAGTTGTCACCCACTCGGAAAGCTTGGAGGATCTTTTTGTGCGCGAGGCTATCGGCACCAAAAAGGGCGAGGGTACGGGCACAACGACTCGTACCGATTGAGCCAGAGGCAAAGGGGAGCCACAGCCCAAGAATCGCGCCCTAGGCGCGCCTCTTACGTCTACAAGGGCACATCGCTCTATTTAACTGCGGTGTTGGTCCAGTAAAATTCCATTGCCGTCTGGGTCGGTGAGCATGATATTTGCGGGGCCTTTTTCGCTCTCGCTAGTGTTACTGCTTTCAATGTGAATGCCGCGTGCGCGTAATTTGGTTTCAATCGCTCGTACATCCGAGAACGTCTCACTCTCTTCGTGCGGACCGGACCAACCGGGGTTAAACGTGAGAATATTTTTATCGAACATTCCTTGAAAGAGTCCGATGATGCATCCGCCATTTTTTAAAATGACGTAGTTTTCTTGGTCGCCTCCCACCATTTCAAAGTCGAGCTTTTCGTAGAACGAGCGCGAGGTAGCGAGGTCTTTTACGGTGAGTGAGACTGAAAATATACCGAGTTCCATTCATCTAGGATATAGCAGAGAGACAACTCTGCCAACAGTCTCGTGGTGATGAGATTCATGGTGCCCCTTTGCTGTTATATATGGGCCGAGCACTACAACCTGACCAGTGGCTAGGACATCCCTGTCATATATTTTGCGGGCGTCAAGCAGGGGCAGGACAGGGCCGCTAGGCGTACATTCCTGGTAAATTGCCAGTTTTTCGCTGTTTGTTCATGGTGAACATATTATGAGAGGAGCTCTTGGAGTTATTGGCCCATTAATCGCTATTCCGCGGCATATGGAAAAATTGGCATTGGTGTGCGTTGGGGGTTGTGGCTGTATCGTGGGGACCTGTTGCCTGTGATGGCGGGGACTCTGGAGGAGGAGACATCACTCCCCTGGGCATGGGAGCCAATCCGGAGACTTCCGAGCGCCGGGGTGAAGAGGGTGAAGAAAATCCACCGACGCCGATTGTACCGATGAAAAAGCCAGTAGAAATGGAAAGTTTTAGTACTTGTGATCAGTTACTAGACCGTCTCCAAGGCGATGCCATAAAGCAACTAAATAGACCGATCGATCAGATTAGCGAAAATATTGCTGGTTCGTCATTTACCCCTTGGGGCGGGTCTCCAGGTTTTGGAGGCAGGGGCGGGAGCAATTCGGGAGATGATGTTGTTGGTCGATTTGTTGAAACGAACCTCACCGCAAAGGGCGCAGATGAGGCCGACATCGCGAAAGCTGATGGGAGCGAACTTTTTGTAATTTCCAATGGCAAAGTTCACTCGTTCACTCTAAGTGCTGAAGAAAAGTTGGAGCTAAACTCCTCTCTCACCGTCTCGGGGAAGGCTCGCGAGCTGCTGGCCGAGGGCGGTCAGGTGATGGTTTTTCGACAGAGGGTCGACGACCTACCGGCGATGAAAGTGCCTCTTTAGCAACGTGTCCTGTGAGCGAAGGTTGCCGAGCCATACCCGCGCGACTCTTTACAGAGTAACCTAGGCCGGAGCCCTTGCAATTGCTAAAGAGTATCTCTTTGAAGGTGAATTCATGGGCGCTCGATCTGCAGGTGGTTTTGCTCGCCTTCTACTGGATGCTCAAGGTCAGAGCTTCAAAATTGAGGCCCCAGAATTGGAACTTCTCGACCCCTTCGGTCTGCCCTATTCCGAAGAAGAATTAGAAAAGCAGGTGGCGGCGTGGGCATCTAGATTGCGTCTTGCCATCGAAGAAAGTGACTTAGCCGATTGGCTTCCTAAGAGTTATGAGCGCAGAGACATTTCGTGGGAAATGTTACCTCCCCCTTGTAGCGACTATTACGTACCCAACGAGGAGCTTGAAACCAAGGGGCATACGCGTGTGATCTCCCTCGATATCTCTGGAGGCACGGCGCCTCAATCTCTATCGATAACTGGCTCTACCAATCTGGTCTATCACAATGAGGATACTCTTCTGCTTGAATTTGTTGACCCTAGATTTGAAGCTGGAAAAATTGGCTCCTCACCAAAGTCTGTGGGTGAGCGGAGGCTCAGGAAGTCTCCCCATTT
>CAYWLO010000136.1:0-6218 GCA_964459035.1 uncultured Polyangiaceae bacterium
GGTCGTTCCAAATAGAAGACTTCGGGGAACTCCAAATGCCAGTGAAATGGTGATTGCGTTTTGTGCAACGCTCGTTGCGTTTCTTGCAATTGTGCTTCTAGGGCCGATTCTGTGGCTAAATCTGGGGCTGAGAGCCAGTTTTGGACCAAATCTAGTCGCCGGAGGCGCTCTTTTTCGCGGTCTTTGTCTTTTGCTTCTGCAAAGAACGCCCCCACGACCAAATCGGCAATGAGGCGCGCTCGGCGGATGGCGTCCTCTGAGTCGTTCAGCAATCGCTCTTTTTCGAGCTGCGCCGCGGGACGGGGATCTGCAGCCAAATCCAAGATCTGCTGACGAATACCAATCGCCTCATCTAGGGCCTCTTTGAGAGCGACAGACGTTGCGTCTATCTGTTCGCCCGCGTGCCCCGCCTTCCAATGAAAGGCGCGAATTTGATTGAAGTCGAGACCCACCAACGTATCACCATGACGCAGGGAATGATCCACAAAAGTGAAGGGCTCGTTTTTGGCCATGGTCACGAGCCAAAGAGACAGACGCGCTAGCTGCACGGCGTATTTGTTTTTGTCCACCCCATAAAGACAGCGCTGGGCGACCAAACGGCGCGCATGGTTCACGACATCTTCGTGGGCGTCGTTCAGAATTTCGAGCTTGGTCTTGGCGCTACCTGCAGGCGCGTCGCCGATGCCTTTCAGCGCAGCGGTCTCTTCAGTCGCCTCACGTGTCCACGCTGCCACCACATGATCGGCCAAGTACCTACACGCTGCCACCAAAAAAGCTCCAGAGCCCATCGCCGGATCGCACACTTTAAGGCTTAAAATGGCCTCTGAGCTGGGTCTGTCACCCATGGTGCGAATCAACGGATCGAGGGTTTTGCGCACAATCGGCTCGCTCAGGCTCCTGGGCGTGTAATGGCTGCTTGTGCGACGGCGCTCAGGACCAGGCTGAATGACGAGCGCACCTGCTTTCACTCTCTCTGGGTGTTTGCCGCTGAGGGCTTCGAGGGCGCTCAAGGCTTCTTGTGGATCGCTGATGTCCTTGAGAGCCTTCGCCACCTTTGCAGCCGTGCCCTTGTCAAAGCCAAGTTCGCTCTGCAGCCACTTGGCTCGACGGCTCGCCGGCACCTCAAGCGCTAGCGCTGGCTCCAGCCAAAGTCGCGCGGCGCTTTTTTTACTACTGAGCTTAACGCGCACAGCTCCCCCGGTGAGGCGCTCGACGTCAAAGCCCATGAGCGCTTCATAGACCGAACCTATTTGCTCGACATCGAGAGCACGGTACGAGAGCCGCTGTCCACCAAGGACAATGAGCTTTTTTAGGATGCGGTAGACAGTGCCATCGCTGATGGCGGGGAGATCCACAGCGGCGCGGGCCTCTGCGTCTCGGATCGGCGCGCTGCCTCCGGGCCACCCCTCTAAGAAAGGGTAGGCGTTGGGGTCAAAGAGATCGCCGTGGCGGGGCGGTAGGCGGAGATCTCCATGGCTGACACCCAAAAACATCGCCCGAAAGAGGCTGATGAGGCGCGGGTAAGCGCCGTAGCGTCTGTCCATGCTGTCGGGAAAGCGACCGTGGTCTTTTTCTAGCTCGTCGTAGAGCCCAAAGACGCTGTAGTTCTTGGCAAAGAGTTGGCTCTCGACCGGGAGCAGCCCGCGGTCCTCGCAATAGAGGGCAAAGACCAAGCGCAGCAGTACCGTCAGCAAGCCCGAATACAGGTAGCCTTCTTCGCCCTCTTCGAGAGCGCGCCGCAAGAGACCAAGCTTGTCTCGATCGGAGGCGGCGCTGAAGCCGCCGAGGAGTTCTTCGAGTGCTTCAAAGAGCTGGCCCGACAGAGCATTGGTGACCTCGCCCTGCTTGCCCCGACTTTGCTCAAGCAGGGCGGGAAGTTGCACGTCCTCTGCCACACCAAAGAGACGCGTGCGTCCGAGAAGCATGACGAGGGCGTCGAGGATCGGCCGGCCCCCGACCTCGCACATGGCGTCAATTCGAAAGCTGAGCCAACCGCTGGACTCACCGTGAGGCGCGTAGGTGAGACGTAGTTCGCGACCGTTGGTCAAAATGCCGATGGGCACGCGACATTCACGCAAGAGGCGGTCAAACTTGGCCTGAGCGGGATACTCCCAGGGGCCCGTGACTGTCTCGGGCTTGTCGAGATCGATTTCGGGGGGCACATGCCACACAAAAGCGAGGTAATCTTGGCCTGCCTGAGCGGCAGCGGGTAAATCGGCCTCTTCTTTATGGCGGTGGTCAGCCCCTTTTTTACGTTTGAGAGCGAGAGTGGGGCGTAGCTCTTGTTTGCCCTCGGGCACATAGAGGCGAAGAGACTTGGGCAGAGTCTCGTTGTCGTCAAAAAGATCGGGGCTCAGGCCGAGCACGTCCGTGAGCAATTGTGAGACGTTAGGGACGTAGCGTTTACCCTCTGCGTCCTGGGGCGCGCAGGCGAGGAGCTTTTGTTGCACCTCGCGACTCTGTTTCTCCATGCATTGGGCTTCGACCAATACGGGGACAGAGACGACGAGCCCCTCGGAAGGCTGAGTCATGCCGAGCCATAGCTCGTGGAATTTGCGGGCTTGGTCGTTCATGCGGCTAGGCTCTGGCTGGGAAAGTTCAAAGGAATACGCGTTGCTTGACGAGCCTGTAGCGCGATTGAGGAGAACGGGTTAAGCTCTTTGGGTATGGCTAGATTTCTTGTTCGTAATCCGCAAAAGTCACGATTGGAGCTCATTGTCGATGTGGTCGAAGAAGCCGACGACGAAGCCCTCGCGCGCGTCCGCCACGATATGCATCTCAAAGGGTCTGCGAGCGGAATCGTCGTTGACGCCGCCGAAATGATCGTCTTGCGCAACACGTTCGACAGCCTAGAGGAGGCGGCAATTCGGGAGGACTTCCGGCTCGCTACGCAAGATTTACTCTCTGGCGTTGGCTCCTTGCCCCACCAGGTTGAGGTTTGGTTGGAACGCGTTCGAGTGAATTGGCGCGTCGCGGTGCCGGCCAAGGAGTCAGTGGCCAAGTTGCTATATGATGTGATACCAGCACTAGCAGGCGGCGACATTGAGCGTTCAGAGCCAACTGCTGCATGAAGCGCGTCTACGTCGAGACCAACTTTTTGGTCGATCTCTTGCGCCCTCTCCGTACAAAAGAAGCCACGGCCCTGCACAGTCGTCACGGAAATGACATTGAGCTGACAATCCCTTGGTGTTGTTTCAAGGAGGTGGAGCGGACGTTGATGGACAGGGTGGTGGACGAGGACATCGGGTTTGCCTCTACTGCGAATGCAGTCTGGGCGAGACTGCGCGAAGAGGCGCCAGGCGAATGGGAGTCGCGCAACCCGTCCGTGCACCAATTTCTTGATGCGGTTCGGGACCTTCAACGAAGGGCTCGAGCGGATTGCGTCATTGAGATCGAAAAGCTCATGGACGCGGTAGTGGTTGTGCCTATGAGTCAGCGAGCGACCGACAGGGCGCTGGAGTTTAGCCGAGTGAAGCGTCTCAAGCCCTTCGATTAGATGGTGCTTGGATGCGTCTTGGCAGACTGCAAGGAACGCAGAACGCAGGATCTCAAGTACTTCTGTGATCCGAACACAAAGGACTTCCGTCCGACGAGCGGGAACAACCTTGCGGTAACCTACAGCGCTCAGGACCTGATTTACTTGGACGATTTCGCGGTTCCGTAGTCTCATTACATCTTCACCGTGGGCCAAAGGTAGACGAGCCCAATAGGCTCAAGTCGTTGCAGACTTACTTTGTACAGGGCCTCGATCTCCTCGGGCTCTGTTTCCAACTCGTGCTCAATTGCCGTTAAACGACTCTGCATGTGCTCCTTGTCGTTCTCCCACTGCTTCTTTTCATCAGCAGAGAAGTCTTTAAAGAGGCTCATTTGCTGACCCGTGAGGGTTCTCTCGATGGTTGATTTCTGAGATTTGAGGATTTTTCTGAGAGACTCAGCTTCGACGTGGCCTCTTTCCGTGAGTTCTTGGGTAGCCTTGTGGGCTTTTTCCTCGGCATCGTCCTTTACGGCGCTCCATAGGGTGCTGAAGTCTTCGCTGGCGGACTGCACGAGCCGAGTCTGGATCTCGTCAGAAACGGTGCCGAGCTTTGGAATGTCTTGGAATAGTTGTTCAAGGGTTTCAAGAGCGCGCCGGTCTGCATCATCAGCAAAGGCGCGAAGGTGCCCTTTACCCTTGGCCTCCAGCCATTGGGCCGAAACGCTCACGATTTCATCGTGCAGCCGAGCTGCGCCTGGACCAAAGAGCGACACTCGACCAAAGACGACAACACGAGCAACCGCGTCGTGCGGGTTAGGCACTACGGTGACGCGACTCAGATCTTGAGCGCTGTAGCCCTGCGAGCGAAACCTAGTAAGAATTCGTTGAATGAACGGGTGCTCCAAATGAAGGTGCACACGTTCTTCACCAATGCGATCCAAAGGGCGAAATACAACGGGCTGAGGCGAGCGTTTGCGCCACTCCCAGGGCGGCTCATCGCGCTCACGGGGTGGGCGGAGACTGTCTAGGGTTTCGGTCCATGTTTCACCTAAGTCAGGGAGTTCATAAACATCCTGTCCTTCGATCTCATCGTCTCGGATGACTTTGAGCCGAGCGGCGCCCGCGAGTTCTAACCCAACATCCACCGCGTCTTTGAGTCGGTCCGGTTCAAAGTCGATCAGCTTTCTCGACTCGTTCAATATGGCCGCTACCGAATCGGACTCTACTTGGAGCGCCTTGATATCTGTGCGTTGAGCTTCCAGTTCTGTCTGCACGGCGGCCACAGCCTGTTCTCCGGGGTCAACCTTTTCGATGTCCGACGCTGTTGTTGAAGTAATGCCCTTGTTCAGTGCCCCCTCGATACGGCGCATCACGACATCCCCGAGCGAGCCGAGTTCGTCCTGAATTGTGTCTACTTTTTCAACTAACTTGGCGAGGACCGCGTCTTCCTTACGCTCGGTGTAGGAGAAGTAATGGCATCTTACTTCTGGTTCGGGCTGGAGAGTTCTGTCGATTCGACCGTTACGTTGCTCCATGCGAGCGGGGTTCCACGGAATGTCGAAGTGGAAGAGATCAGCGCAGTGATTTTGAAGGTTGAGGCCTTCGCGAGCAGCATCCGTCGCGACAAGAATACGCACGGGAAAGTTCTCTGGATTGCCGTTGAAATGGCGCTGGACCTGCTCGCGCTGCTCGTCACTCATGGCGCCGTGAAAGCCCATGATGCGCTCTTCATCACGCTGGGTACCCTCAATGGCTGAGTTCAACGCGGCTTCGATGTAGCGCTTAGTGTCTGCATACTCAGTAAAGATGAGAAGGCGCTTGTCGTTCCAATCCAACTTCTTGCCGGTGCCCTCTGCTCCGCTTACAGAGACAGCCGCACATTGGTTGGCTGCGATCCAGTCAATGAGCTTCTGAACTTTCGCATCGGGCTTGCGCCTCAGGGTTTTCGCGAGTCGGAGCATTTCATCCAAGAGTTCCTTGGCTCTCGCCTCCGGGCTCTGAATCAGCGCCGTCGCTTCGCGCACATCGGCATCCGCTTCGCGATCAAGTTGGTCCTCGTCTTGGTCAACGCTCTCAATGGATTCTGACGAGAGATTGTTTCCGAGTTCAAGGCTGGAATCTTTGCCCATGTCTCCAGCGTCAACACGGTCCGAGTGCGCCTGAAGCGTGCGGTAGAATGCGTCCACACTGCTGAGGAGTCGTTTCTGCAGATTGATAAAGACAAGTTGTCCACGCCCGCGCTTTGGGCGCATGAGTTCGGTGTACTCGGTCAGCATCTCAGCCAAAAATAGTTCAGGAGGCTTCCCATCGATCGCGATACGCACCACCTTGCGCAAGGGAAACGATGAGCCGCCGAGCTTGGCGGCACGAAGATCGCGCTTCAGCCGCCGCACCATGACCTGAGAGAGTGCTCCTGAATTGCCATCAATGGGTACACCTCGCGTAAACCGTTGAGGATCCAAGATCTCCATCAATGCGCTAAAACTGTTAGAATGCCCGTTGTGCGGAGTGGCCGAAAGGAAAAGACGATTCTCAAATCGCGGGGCCAACTTACGCACGACTCCGGTGATCCTACTGTCGATGGCGTACTTACTCGATGTGGCTGGTGCGGCGGTGTGAGCCTCGTCAAGAATAAGAAGGCTCTTTTTGAGACGACCTCCTAGATGTTGAAGAAGGGGCTCGAAGTACTCTGGGCGACGGAGCGTTTGGTAGGAGATAATAAATCGATTGTGAGTACCCCAAG
>CAYWLO010000137.1:0-6144 GCA_964459035.1 uncultured Polyangiaceae bacterium
CAAGTCCGGATCTGTGGGAGCGCTTGGGGAGTAATCCCCGGGCGCCACCCGACGTGCGCCAGGCAAAGCTTGGGTAAGGAGGATGCGATGTAGACAAAGCTGAAACTTTACAAGGGACCCGAGCCGGGGACAAGCCGGCGCAGAAAGGGTGATCACCCACTGGCAAGCGAGTCTTGCGTGGCTGGACGACTGGGTGTTGGTCTGAAACGCATCGGCTCGCTCCTGAAGAAAGGCAATCTTTCCGTGCAGGAGTTCGCTAGCGCCTCGCAGCTCTTTGGTCAGACAGGACCTTCAGACAACCCGCGCTCAAAGGGACTTCCCAAAGAGATCCGACTAGCTTTCGGCACGATAAGAGGTGTACTTGAGCGGTTCGAGAAGCAGATTTCAGCTCAAGAAGGGGTTGGCACCGAGGCGAAGAAGTTTATTCGAGGTGCGGTTGCGAAGTTGCCGCGCTAAGGAGGAACGATGGCTGTCGACGAAAAAAAAGGACTGCTTTTGCTAGTCCGCAAAATCGCGAGGCAAGCTATCTTGTTGTCGATTTGAATCTCAATGTCAGGTTGCAAATGTGGCACCCGTCTAGTGCTGGAGCCGGCTATTGACCGAATTGGTGCTTGTTCGAAGGTGCCGGCCAGCAGCACGGCATCGGAGGCAATTGAAACAGTGCCCCATTTTCGACCGCGCTTGGGAGTATCTTCAGATCGCATTTGCATCTTGAATGATAGGAATCGAGTCGAGTGCTGGGGATCAGTTGAAGAGAATCAGATAGAATTTAAGACAGCGCAACGACTCGATGCCGAGCCGGAGCGAGAATTTGAGTTCATCAGTGTAGCCACAAGTCATGTCTGCGCTGGAATGGCGTCGCAGGGGGTGTGGTGTGCTGGAAATAACCAAGATGGCGCACTAGGGATCGCTGCGCCGGACGAATGCCAGCTGGGTCCCTATCGAGACGGCACTACTACAACTCATGAGTGTAGTAGATCGCTCCGAATGGTTTCACGAATTGATTCAGTCGATACGATGGCCACAAAACAAGGTAGCACGTGTGCGGTTGTACGCGGACGAGTGACCTGCTGGGGTTTACGAAGCCAGGAGGATGGATGCAAGAATGCTTCTGAGTCGTGGGTTGTGCCTGGGGTTCGCGATGTACGAAAACTAGCAATGGGTGTTAGCGCGTCCTGCGCGCTCTCTAGTGACGGTCAGGTGTGGTGTTGGGGGGAGAACGACCTAGGACAGTTAGGTTCGATTCGTCGGTCAGAGCGTGCGAGCGTTGATGAGGAAAAACCAAGTGTGTGTGGCGGAACACTCAGGTTCAAGCCTCGCATTGTTCAGCTCCCCTCCCGAGCTAGGGATCTCTCGGCAGGAGCAGCTCACGTTTGCGCTTTAGTTGGAGACGATGTGTATTGTTGGGGAAATAACGGGGATTCAGCTCTGGGCTCTGGTTGTGAGGCGAGGAGTTGTGCTCTCCCTGTTAAGGTTTCTTGGCCTTCGGAGGAGTCAATTGTTTCGCTGTCTCTGGGCGGAACAACAAGTTGCGCCTTGACAGAGCGGGGGCTGATTTAATGCTGGGGTGACAACGATGACAGCTGGCTTGGGATTTCTGAAAACGATAAGGCCGAAGTTAACCTCCGGTGCACGAGCCTCGGCGCAAAGTGTGACCTCGCCGTCCACCATATTTGTGATGAAGAGTGTTTGAGCGAGCCGCGCAAGCTAGAAACTCCACCGTTCAGGGAGTTCGATTTGAGTCGAAGGAGGGCGTGTGGTACGACGCTTGACGGAAAAGTTCATTGTTTGGGTTACGCGTATGCTCCGGGGATATTGGGGGTCTCATCCGGGATAAAGTGCGACGGTGGCTGCATCGAGCCGCTCGCGCAGGTTCCAGGAGTTCAGATGTGACGTATGTGTCCATCGTATGAGCGATTGGAGTTTCCTGATGCTCTTCATCAGCTTCTCTCTTCTAGTCCTGGGAGCGCGAATCTAGAGATTCAAAAGTCACACCAGCGAAAAAAAGCCGTCAAAAAGCAGAGAATGAGCGTGCATCGAGAGTAGGAAGGGTTGATATTAGCCCTTATGAGGTTGGGTAAAGTCGTTTAAAATCCCTATCCTCCAGCAGGCGCCGAGGGTTGCTTCTTTAGTGAGTGCCACTCAGAGGACGCGCTGGTGTGCGACGACGGCACCACAATCGTCTGTGGGCGCTCTTGCCCCGAATGAAACACTCTACCCTAACAGCGAAAGGCAGTGCCGTATTGACCAGATATTTAACCCTGACTGTTCGCACTCACCGCCGTGCGCTACGAACGGCGGCAATGTCGAGAGCCTCGCGTACCTTCAGACCCGCTCTCCTCGCCGTATGCACGCTCACTGCGTCAACAGCTTGGGCTGAGACGGCTCACCCGCCCGAAGAGGAGGTCTTTCTGGAAGAATCTCCCACGGCTGAATCGGCCGACACGCCTCCCCTCGCCGACCCCGACCCAACTCCCCCCCAAGCCACGGCCGACGGCGAATCGAGCGAGACAGCTGCAGAAGACGTCAAGAAAAAGGAGCGCCTTCCCGTATTCGTCAACGTCGCACTCCAGGGACTTGTGCCACAGGGCACGTACAAAAAGCACGCCGGTCCATTGGGCGTGGGGTTTGCCTTTGAGATTTTTGGAGGAAAAAAGTCGTGGCCCGTCTTCATCGGTCTTCAGACTGGCTACGACGTCAATGGCAAGGAAGACGTCGTGGCACCCGTCAACGGAGGCACAGAGACGGCCCCACTGTCATCAAGTGCTTTCTGGCTGACGGCCGGGGCCCACTATGAACCGCGAAGCTGGACCACCTTTCGTCCGTATCTCTCCGCTACGGTTGGCTTCTGGCAAATCGGGCATCGCATCAAGGAAAGCTCGCTCGATGCGTCTCTCAATGATGACTTCGCGCACTCGGACACAAGTGCCTTGGGCGTGTTCACGGGTGGCTTTAGATTACTCAGCGGGGAGGTTTCACTCAATATATTCGGTCGTCTGATGCAAGGCAGCCGTGTTCACTTGATGTCACCCGATGAACTGCAAAGCGCAGTGGACGAATCCCGCGCGCCCGTCGCTCAAGCTGTGACCCCGCAGCAGTTCGTCTTCGGAGTGGGCGTCGGGTTCCAATAAGCCTCCGAGTCTGCGGATTGCAGCACACGCATTCTCGGCAGCTGTGCGGGCCGGCTTTACGCCTCGCGCGCGGCGCCTGACAACAATTCATGCCCAGTCGTCATTCAATCGCTCCGGCACTCTCGGCGAGCGCCCCACTGCTTTCTGTTTCTGCACACGCTCAGGAGAGCCCGGAAGCGAGCCCGACGGCTCCGAGCCGCGAATCAACGCAGGTCGAGCCAGCCTCCGATACCGGGTCCTGCGGGGTCCGCTAACACCCTTTTCATTGAAGTCGATGCTGTAGCCCCATTTGTTAGTGGCACCGGTAGGCAAGACCGCTGGTTCAAGGATTTCTCGTTCCCGGACTGGCATCATAAAGTCGACCGAGGTTCCAGCACGATGCGTTCGATGTGGGCGAAATTGCCCTCCTTCTTCAAGACCAGTCTCGCCGTGAACGAACCGGAGTTCCGGACCCCACGATGCCCATGCTCTTTGCAGGTCACGTTTCGCTCGTAGGATGAGTTCCAGAAGGACCTATGCGCCACCGGATCCGGGAGGCGATCGTTCGCAGCGGAAATCCGAATCTCTTTCCACATCTGAATATCCCAGCGACCACGGCGAGGACGTGGATCAAAACGGGGAATTCAGAACGTCCTTACGCTCGAACCATCCAGCGATCGCGCGCTTCGCGTACGCTTCGGCTGAGTCGAGCTAGAACGCAACGAACATGCCGCATCTTCGCCCATCCCATCACGTGGGGACGTCTCACCCGTAACCGTGGGTGGCGCCGTGGACCCTCTGTTTGAAACGCCAAGAACCGTCACTAGTGGCGTGTCCCAAAAGTAGAAATCTATTTTCCAGATATGGAAATATTTGAGCGTTTCATCGGTTCTCTCGTAGCCCTCATTCGTAGAAGGTTACACAAAGGGAGTTCATATGAGATGTACACGGTCTCGTGGCAGGTTGAAGATCAGTCGAAAGCACAAGAAGAGGCTTCTCACGTTGGATGCAGCGGCCCGCCAACAGCTACTCCAAGGGCTCTCCTGAGTTCAATCGGGCGGCAAGCGGAAGAGCAGCGGGCCGTGCGGACCGATTGCCAGATCGGGGATCAAAATGATGTTGTCAGACAGCAGCAAGAGCGGGCGAAGAACGAGCCTCATGTCGGGCCCGTGCTCACCCCATTGAGGAGCTTGCTCCACGAGCGGCACTGGCCGCTCTGAGCGACGTGCCGCCACGAAGATTTTTTGTTGAACCGTTCCGTCCGCACGTCTGACTTCTAAGACATCCGCCTCGCTCGGTTCTGCGGCGCGACTGCTTGATTCCTTCAGAATTTCTGTGCGGTGCAGTAGTAGCCTCCCGTCGCTGATTCTGAAGAGTCCGCGCGCACCTCCCTGGGCGGTGATGATTCGGTCCACCCTCAAGTCGGGCTTGAGAGTGACGAAAACGCTTTGCAGAAAACCGCTCCACGGGCAGAGCTGGCCCGCAGTACTCCAAACCGCCGGGAGGTCCGCTTTGACTCGATGTTTACGCAACCAAAAATCTCCCCGAAAGCTCCCGAAGGAGACGGGGCCGCGGGGAATCTCGTCCTCTGCGACGCTGTCACGACCAAGCCGCCAATTGTAGAGACCGAGCCATTCCGAAGTGGGGGCTAGGCCGGCGATTCTCTTTCCATCCACGGCCGAAAAGCGCGCCACGCTCATGAAGCCCTCTCGTTGATACCCCGAATCCATTCGACGGGGAGGCGGCGGAGTGCAACGCGTGGTCCGACGCAGCCGTGGCTGATCGAAATACTGCACTTTGCTCCCGGCCTGGAGGCGAAGCAGCACGTCGACAACGCCCTGGCCGGCGGCGATCTGGGGGAGGATGGTCACACCGCCAGAATGTATGGTCAGATCTTTGCGCCACAGCAGCTGGCCTCGCGCGTCCGTTCGGATCAGCTGGACTCGACTTTGGCTGAGCAACTCCAAGTCGTCCGCCGTTCCCAGGTGGTCAGAGCTAAGCAATGATGAATCGCGCACGCGAAGAACTGTGAACGCAAAGCCGTCCGAATCAGCCGTAACCTCATAATCGAGGCCAAGACCCCAAAAAGAGCGAAGCAACCTCAACGTCGAACGCTCAAACAGGCCCAGCCAATTCTTTGTCCTCACCAACAAGGTCTCTCTTGTCGAAACTACGCCTATAAAGTTCCCACGCCTTGTGAGCTCGGGTGTCTCAACTCCTGGCGGGGGGGCGGGTACCTTCCTGGCAATTTCCTCTAGCGAGAACACGCGCCGCATTACACCGCTGGTCTCAACGTAGAAAATGCCTTCGCCTCCATGCAGCCAGACGCCGGTCCCGCCGTGATCGGGACTGGCATGGAGAGCTGAACTCAGCCGGACGCTCGGCACCCAGGCGGCCGGCTCTTGAGTGGGCGAGACCAGGAGCTTCACTGGTAGACGGAGCGGATGGCTCCAGTCCGGGGCAGCTGATGCGTCGGCGGCACCTCTCGGTGCTCCCGTTTCAGTAGGCGCGTCGCCTTTCTGGGACGACGCTTCTTTGGGTGCGGCGTGCGATAAGGCGACGGATTCACCACCGCTCGTCGCACCGCTAGATCTCGCTCCCCGCGAGCAGGCGAACGCCAGCGCAGAGAAGAGCGATAGCACCAGGAGACGGTTACAAGGGAACAACATACCCATTCGACTCCTTCATTGGATCAAATGTTCCCAAAGTCATCCCCCTAGTTCTCACTACAATGTCGTTTTGTAGGGCACTGACGGGACGCGGTAGCGTCGGGTTCGTCAGCGCTGCCAGCAGTCCGAGCGTCGTCGTTTCAGCGAAAAAAATCTGTCATAAAGCAGAGAATTGGCGTGCATCGAGAGCAACAAGAGGTGATATTAGCCCTTGTGAGATTGGGTAAAGACGTTTGCGCATACCTATCCTCGATGTCTTCGGCAAGTACACAATGCAATGCTGGAAGGGTATTCCCTTTACCAATACCGGAGGAACACATCCTGGTGGATGTAGGCGCTCAATGCAACGGTGACGGTACCAATAC
>CAYWLO010000138.1:0-6104 GCA_964459035.1 uncultured Polyangiaceae bacterium
AGTTGATATTAGCCCTGATGAGGTTGGGTAAAGTCGTTTGAAATCCCTATCCTCAGATAGATCCCTACTCCGAGCGAGGATGGGCGATAAAAGCCGCCAGATCGCTACAGTTTTCAGAGAGCGCGATCTCGCAAATATTAGCGGAAACTCCCGACGGGCAACCGAGCCGCCGGTATTGGTTTTACCGGATCAGAGTCGAGGACGAGCGACATGAAGACAAGACTGCAACGTCTTAGTCTTGCTTAAAGCAGTACATTGTCATCGTCCAGGGGCTTCCGTGATCGCCCCATTTCTCAAGACACTCATTCAGCTTGGGAGAGCTGCCCGCTCGCTTTATTTCGTAGTCAAAGTCTAGCGCTGCATCAATTTCCCCATCGAGCGCATGATTGACCATTGAGTATTTAGTCGCACCTCGCTTTGTCCACTGTGTCCAGAGCTTCGGGAATACAATATTGATCCAGCTCATATCTGCGCCGTGTTTCTTGACCAATTTGACCATTGATCCGTAGGCAGATAGCTCTGTTCTCATGCAATGCGCGAACATTTGACGGTTTAATTCGCCACGCTTCTCCCATTCCAGTGTGCACGATGCAGAGATGAGGTCTTTTTGATAACGATATGCATGGTCAAGTTGCTGGATAATGGGCCCGTTTTTAACGACCCCCATTTTGATCATATTTGTTCCAGCCACTTCAGATACATTCAGATTACGAGCCGAATCTACCGCAAATGATTCATCTAATGAGATGAGAAGCTTTGCAGATAGCATTCTTAGATCATTGATAGATGATATACCGGGCATCACCTCATTTGAGAGTTCTTTTTTAGCCCATAAACTAGCCAGAAAATCGGCTGATGTTGCGAGCTTATCCCTGTCGTCCGCATTAACCCACTCTTTCCCGGTTGCCTTGTGCAGCGTGCCGCCACTGTACCATTTAGGGGCCTTATTTTGCACAACTGGAGCCTTAGGGGGAGCGCTCGCTGCCGTCTTTAGCGCTGCGGGGTTTCCCTGTGAGAACTGATTAACTGGAGCCGCCGTTACCGCATTAGCCGCCACGGGCTGAGGGATAGCTATGATAATAGCGAGCCCTGCTAGGCCCCACGAAAAAGCGACAACTCGCATACTCATCGAGTAGCCGCGCCGTAGCGTGAGCCATGAAAAAATCCAAGGTAGGGAGATTATCCCAAGTGCCATTCCTAGACCGATTTTTTTAACTGACGCTTTTGATGACCCGCTCATAATTTTCCTTCCGTTTCGCGAAATGGTGAGTCGACAAGATAAAGACTGACTCGCTCTCGCCGTGCGCGTGGCGAGACTAGTAAATCACCGTCGTCACTGCGAGCTAGCTCACGACCAGCGAAAAAAGCTGTCAAAAAGCAGAGAATTCGCGTGCATCGAGAGTAACAAGAGTTGATATTAGCCCTTATGAGGTTGGGTAAAGTCGTTTAAAATCCCTATCCTCCTTGTGGGGTTCTGTTGCGTTGGCAGGCCTGTGGTAAACGGGTACCGATGAACCTCAAAGGCTATCAGTACCCGAAGGATCTCTTTCTTTCTTCAATCCCAAACCGCATAACTAGACTGTCCACATTTCAGGGGGAATCTCAATTGCCAATTACCTACGGTCCATTTTTTCGAAAAATGTCTTAGTCTCGTGATTCCACGATACGCAGGAGGCGACCTAAGCGCGACCAATATCGATCAGATATGTCCGTGGAGAATCAGGCACTTAAATTTCTTACAGTAATTCTGTGCGTGCTTGCCCCTTGGACCCCACAGTGCTCCACATGAAGACCACGCTAGACAGCGTGTCCTAGTCAGGCCTCAAGCTTTCCGAATTCTGCGGCAAATGACCCTCCCTCATCTTGCCCCTACCATAAAATTTGGAACGACGGGGGCTAGGGAATCAAGATGACTGGGTAGAAAGAAGAAAATATGCAGGAAGAAAATAGCTCTCGCGCTGATGCCGAAGAAGAAGAGATTGAAGGGCTTGGCCAAGCTGGAGACGGCTCTTGGGGAGAGTACCCAATCGACACGGTGTTGATTCGTACCGAACCTCGGACGGTCTTTGAGATTCTCAGAAGGATCGAGAAGCAGGCCTTCATCATGGACCCAGAGTTTCAGCGTGATTTCATCTGGCCCGAGGATGTCCAAAGCAAGTTGATCGAATCAGTACTGATGAGGATCCCCCTGCCCGTTTTCTATCTGGCCGAGGACACGAAAGGTCGAATGATTGTCGTCGATGGGCTCCAGCGACTCTCTACCTTTCAACGCTTTCATAGCGGAAAGCTTCGATTGAAACTGCCAGGACAGAAGGAACTCGACGGAAAGCGTTTCTCGGACTTGTCTCCCAAGTTGCAGAACCGAATCGAGGACTGCTCGCTGACTCTCTACATTATCGACTCGAAGGTGCCTGAGAGGGCTCGCCTCGACATCTTTGAGCGCGTCAATAGCGGCGTACCCCTAACACGGCAGCAGATGAGGAATTGTCTGTATATGGGGCCTGCAACCCGCCTCTTGCGAGACGCGGCTTCCACGGAGCTGTTCAAAAAATCAACAGGAGAGAGTCTAAAGATTTCCACAATGAGAGACCGTGAGTTCGTCAACCGGTACTGCGCGTTCAAGTTATTGCCTCTCGCAGAGTACAAGGGTGACATGGACGACTTTCTCGCGGCGGCACTGCGGAAAATGAACCTGCAGGACGAGGGAGAATTGGATCGTCTTTCCGAGAGTTTTCAAGTTGCACTTGCCAACAACTTCGCGGTGTTCGGGCAACACGCGTTCCGCAAACACACATCTGAGTCTCAGTCGCGGAGCGTCATCAACGCGTCGCTATGGGATGTGATGTCGACAGCGTTGTCCGAGCACACGGAGCCATTCGTGGAGGGAAAGGTCCACGAGCTTAGAAAGACATTCTATTCCTTGATGGATGACGAGGAGTTCATCAAGTCGGTCACCTACGGACCCAATGATGCCAAGAAGGTGAACCATCGATTTCTTGTAGCCCAGCAAGCATTCGCAGAGGTGCTAGGATGCTGACAGAGCTACAGCTCGAACTCTTCAAGTGCTTTGACCGACTTATTCTACCGCTAGCTCCTTTGACCTTGCTGTCGGGATCAAACGCCTCCGGAAAATCGACGGTCATTCAATCGATAGCTATATTGCACCAGGCGATGCGCCATCATGAATGGTCAATGCACTTGCCGCTCAATGGTGCGGAGCTTCAGCTCGGAACCTTGGCGGATGTCATCGACAAGGTTAACGGTCGTCAGCACTTTGGGATAGGCATTTCGGACGATGACCACTCTTGCTTCTGGACCTTCGAAGACGAACGACGAGGAATGTCTGCGCAGGTAACAGCCCTCACGGTCGATGGCGAGCTGTTTCAGCCCCCAGATGTTCTGCGATTCTTGTTACCTCCGGAATCCCCCGCACAGAGTCTCGCGAAAAAGATTCGAACCATGACCTACCTCGCGGCAGAGCGTGAAGGACCGCGTGAGACCTACCCTTTGATGGACGAACATCAGTTGGGGGTAGTTGGTTCCCGAGGAGAGAACTCAGTAGGACTTCTTTTCGCGAAGCAAGATGCCGAAGTTTTGGGGGAACTTGTGCTCGAAGGAGCACCGCCGACGCTTTTGCATCAGGTCGGTGCTCACATGAAGAATTTCTTTCCCGGATGTTCCTTTGAGATTCGTCCTGTTCCTCAGACGAATCTCCTTACGCTCGGGTTGCGAACCTCCGATGCGACAGATTTTCACAAACCTGCGCACGTTGGGTTCGGTTTAACACAAGTCCTACCGATAGTAGTTGCTGCGTTGAGCTCCGCACCTTCGAGTGCGCTCATCGTGGAAAATCCGGAGGTACACCTACACCCAGCGAGCCAAGCATTGATGGGTGGATTTCTAGCGCGCGTGGCCGCCGCAGGAGTCCAGGTAATTCTAGAGAGCCACAGTGATCACGTACTCAATGGAATTCGACGCGCGGTAAAGGGCCGCGCCATCCCTCACGAGCACGTCCAATTTCATTTCTTTAGCGACCGCTCAAGCTCTGCGACGCCGGTCGTCAGTCCAGCGATCGATGTAGAGGGACAGGTCAGTGATTGGCCCGACGGGTTTTTCGATCAATTTGACAAGGACTCCCAGTACTTTGCTGGATGGGGGGACTGATGGAGTTGTACTTCAACGAACTCTCTGGCGAAAATGAGTTCGCAAGCCTGGAGGAGTTTCGAAACGCCTTCTCTGCGCTTATGTCGATGCGAAATAAAGTTCTTCGCTTCGGGCGTATCGTGCGGTGCAAGAGCGATTTGTCGCAAAGTAAGGTGCTACCGGGTACAAGTCTGGTCGCTACGTTCAGGAATCGCGACGAGAAGAGGGCATTTTTTCAATGGGTTTCTCGATACGGCGCTAGGTGGGACGTCGAGCAACATCACGAATACGGTGAGCTAATGGAAGAGAATGGAGTGGTAGTAACTGAGTCTTCTGTCGGAGAAGCGGCTTATCGCTGCCATCAGGGTGAACTGTCCGGGCTGCTCAGCCTCGCGACGACATCTTGGGAGCGGGCGCCGCTATCCATCACGTGGAGTCGAAACGCCGAGAGCACCAGCCTGATCTCAGTCGACAATTTTTGGGACACCCACGTCCTCGTTCGGGCGCTAGAAAACGCCCCTCGGGTGGTCGGCTCCTGGACGGGTCTGGAGGAACGCGCCCAGCAGCAGTTTCCAGCCCTATCTTTCGCCAATAACGCATTTGAAGCACTAAATGGCCATCCGTTCCACCCAGCAGCTTCCCGCAGCATACTCGCAAAGCTTGGGGTACTGCAGTGTCTGAAGGAAGCGCTTCGAGAAAAACAGCAGGCGCGAGTCAATGAGATACTTGCTCAGCACTTTATGGGAGAAAAAGCGTGGTTTTCGGATTCGAGTGTCACCGAAAAACGCAACTTCAAACAGAAGCTTACTTTTAGTCACCCCGAAACTGGCGCCGAGCTTTTCTATCCCTGGCACGGCAAAGTGAAGACTCCACAAATCAGGATTCACTTCACCTATCCTGTCATCGACGACTCACCGCTGCTCATTGTGTACGTCGGACCCAAGCTCACGAAGCGCTAGCGCCTATCCCAGTAGCCAGCACTGCTTGAAGTGGTGGGTGGAGAAGCCGGGGGGATGGCAGGCTCAGCCGTGTGTGGACTTACGATAAGTTTACATGGGCGACACGTTTGCACAGCAAATCGACTTGTTTTCCCCTCATGAGAAAAGCGTGCGTGTTAGGGTGCAACCCAACAAAGGTACAAAATTTCCCATAGGAATTTCTGCAACTGCTGATTGTCACGCGATTTATGTCGATTTAGCGTGTCCCGCTTTCATGTCAGCTCGAGGCGCTGAATTTCAGTGAACGCTTATAGGCGCCGACAATTTTCCTTGCGCTCCCCATGCGTGCCATTGAACCTGCCCCCAGCACCCAAGACTTCGAGCAACCTTAAGCGCATTCGGAAACGGCAGGAGTCCACCCGTTGTATAGCCAGGGCTCGCTTAATTGGCCCACGGATTGTTTTTCAGTATGAACTCACGGGGGGCTATGAGTGAAATGTAAGCAACACAAGACCCACAACTGCCTCCTCTGCTTTGGTCGAGGTGCGCCCGTGTACTTTTCTGCCGTTGGGGGACAAAGACTTCTAGCAATTGCGCAGACTGCGCCGAGTATCGGCTTGGATAGTGACCGCACCATCTACCTCAGCAACGTACTCGCAAGTGGTGACTCATTCCTCATTTCCAATGAATTTGAATACGATCAGCTCGCCAGCGAAAAAAAGCCGTCAAAAAGCAGAGAATTCGCGTGTATCGAGAGTAACAAGAGTTGATATTAGCCCTTATGAGGTTGGGTAAAGTCGTTTGAAATCCCTATCCTCGCGCGACTGTCTCCTTGTCGGTTCAGCTGGCGTTGAACGTCCTCAGCATTCATTCGGCCGTTGGTGCTTCACTCAGCTCGGCTCTCGCCTTAACTCCAATCTTGCCGAAGCCGGCCAACCCTTTCGCCTAAGCGCGCCCGCCTATTCAAACGGGTGCGGCTCTTTTACGACACGGTTAAATCAAGCAACTGACCGGAGTTTGTGT
>CAYWLO010000139.1:0-6103 GCA_964459035.1 uncultured Polyangiaceae bacterium
CTGCCGAACGACCTAACTTGTTGATATCGCTCGGCGAGTCATGCGATTGCCCTAGGGTATCGATAGGGTCATTGGGTAAATTGCTACCTCATTCTTATTGAAGAGTGGAATGAGAACTTGATTGCGCGTGCAGTCGAAGCCGATGTCGGCGGGAGATTCAACTTGGGTGATTTCTGCCCGAAAGTCTTCCCGCAGTTTTCCGTCTTCTTGAAAGGTGCCTACGTAAACCGTCTTGTCTGCCCAGGAGGAAACCAACGCGCGTCCGTCCCGGCTCAGGGTAAAACCGTCATTGCCACCTTTGCTCATTTGTTGTCTGTGGCTTAACTTTCCTTCGTTGGAGATCCAATAAATTTCACCTGAGCCCGTCGTTACCCAAACTCCGCCCTTGCCTGCAAGAAGTCCGTTGGGGTCTTTTAGATCTTGAGGATGGGCAATGAGCTTTGTGACAGCGCCCTGCTTGATGATGTAAAGAGCATCACTGCCGTTCGTCTTCCACTGGGGGGTAACTCCCGTATCGGAGACGTAAACTACATTGTCTTCTCCTGTGGCGAGACCATTGAGAAGAGTGGCGCCCTTGATGGTAATTTCTCCTCGTTTTTCCCCGCTTTGCGCGTCAAATAGACGAATTGTGTCGATGTCGGCCACATAGAGCGTGTCCTCTACAATGGTGAGCCCTTTGGGTGAGTGAAGAGTGAAGCCTTCTTTCTCACCGTCGATAAACTTAGTGTCGACTTTGTATTCGTCGGCGTCACCGGGGGTGATTCTTGATATAAACCCCTTGCCGTTCTTTTCGTGAGAACCGCCATTGAGATTGCTCACAAAGTAAACGTCCCTCTTTTTGTCAAAGTACACGCTTTCGGGAGTCGCAAAACCCCGATTGGAGAGCAAAGTGGGAGTGGAGTGCTCCTTGGGTTCGTCGGGTTCTGAAACTGGCGGGGGGACGTGATCCGCGGGGACCGGGGGCGGAGGAGGCGGTGCCGCCGGTTGGGCTGCCGGAGTAGCGCAGGCGCTGAGGCTGAGGCACGCTCCCAGGGCCGCAAAAAAGCCCCGTACCGAGAGCCGTGGCACTGGAAATTCAGCACGTGAGTTTCTGGCGCTGGGGTGTAAAGGGGCATGTTGGGGGGAGAAGGGAGAGTCCGGTACGGCCTTGCTGAGCATGTTTTATCGTTCTTTCGTAGAAAAGCCGTTGATTCAACACCGGCATCTCAGCCTTTTTACCTTGATTGTTCCGCTCAGCAATACGGTGTGTATTCTGCGAGTCGTGGCTACAAAGAGTAAGAGTGTTTCGGTTGATGATCTTGGTGTCGATAAGGAGGCTCTCGTTGAGTCCTTTGTTCAACACTTGCAACATACGCAGGGCAAGCATCCTAGTGCGGCCACATCCTTGGACCATTTTATGTCCTTGGCGCGTACCGCAAGAGATCGCATGTACGATAGGTGGACCCGCACTTGGAAAGAGCGCAACGAGACTCATCCAAAACATGTCTACTATCTTTCTCTAGAGTTTTTAATTGGGCGCTTACTTTCTGATGGCTTAATTTCATTAGGTATTTATGATGACTGTAAACAGGGTTTGGCCGAGATCGGTCTGAACCTTGAAGAGATTTTAGAAGAAGAACATGACGCCGGCCTGGGCAATGGAGGGCTAGGACGCTTGGCTGCATGTTTTATCGACTCGATGGCCACCTTGGGTATTCCAGCGGTGGGCTACGGTCTTCGTTACGACTACGGAATTTTTCGTCAGGACATTGTAGGAGGACGTCAATTGGAGGCTCCCGATATGTGGCTACGCGATGGAAACCCTTGGGAGGTTGCACGGCCAGAACGCTCCTACGATGTAAAGTTTGGCGGGCGGGTAATTCAATACACGGGGCCCCACGGACACATCGCCCATGAGTGGGTTGATTGTGATTCTGTGATGGCTGTGGCCTATGACGTGCCCGTGCCTGGCTATAAAAATGACGTGGTCAATACCTTGCGCCTTTGGGGCGCAAGGGCCAATAAAGACTTCGATATTTCGTACTTTAACGCCGGAGATTACGCCAAAGCGGTTGAGCGCAAGAGCCATGACGAAAATATCACTCGAGTTCTGTACCCGAACGATAACCACGCATTGGGCAAAGAACTACGCTTGAAGCAGGAGTACTTCCTTGTTTCTGCCACCTTGCAAGATTGTATAGCGCGCCATCTGGCGGGTCATGAAAGCGTTCGAACTTTTGCAAGCTCCTCTGCGTTTCAGTTGAATGATACCCATCCCGCTTTGGCAGTGGCTGAACTGATGCGTATCCTAGCCGATGAGCATGGCCTGTCTTGGGACGATGCATGGGCCGTGACTAAGGAGTCCATCAACTACACCAATCATACCCTCTTACCAGAGGCGTTGGAGAAGTGGCCCGTATGGTTGATGGAGCGAGTGCTGCCTCGGCATCTACAAATTATTTATGAAATCAATCATCGTTTTCTTCAAGGGGTGGAACGCAGGTTTCCGGGGGACGATGCGCGTAAGGCGCGGATGAGTATTATCGAGGAGGGCGGCGAACGTTATGTGCGCATGGCGAATCTTGCGGTGATTGGTAGTTCGCGCGTCAATGGTGTTTCGGCCATGCATTCTCAATTACTGCGTGAAAACCTCTTCAAGGACTTTGACGAGTATGAGCCCGGAAAATTGTGCAACCAAACCAATGGTGTGACCCCACGACGCTGGATGTTTAAGTGTAATCCTGCGCAGACCAAGCTTTTGAATCGTCTCGTTGGCGAGGGATGGGAAGTGGAGATTGACCGCCTCAAGAACTTAGAAAAGTTTGCGGATGATCCCCAGGTGCATGATGAGTGGAAAGCTATAAAATTAGCCAATAAGAAGCGCCTTGCTGAACGCCTTTGGAAAGATTGCGCCATTGAGTTGGACCCTTCGTTTATCTTGGACTCCCAAGTGAAGCGCATTCATGAGTACAAGCGTCAATTGCTCAATATATTGCATGTAATTACACTTTATCAGTCGTTTAAAGCCGACCCCCAGAAAGCCGAAGCGGCGCAGCCTCGCGCCTTTCTCTTTGGCGGCAAAGCGGCTCCTGGCTATGAAGTAGCCAAAGAGATCATTTGGCTCATCAACTCGGTGGCCAATACAATCAACAATGACCCCGCCCTGCGTAAGAAACTTAGGGTAATTTATGTACCCAATTACAACGTTTCTTGGGCTGAATTGATCATCCCTGCAACAGATGTCTCTGAGCAAATTTCAACAGCGGGCTACGAAGCGTCGGGCACCGGCAACATGAAATTTGCCATGAATGGCGCTCTGACAATTGGCACATTGGACGGCGCGAATGTGGAGATGAAAGAGAATATTGGCGGCGAGAATATGTTTATCTTTGGTTTGACTTCTGATGAAGTCGACGCCACTCGTTACGCTGGCTACGACGCGCGACAGATCTATTTTTCGGATAGGCTCTTGCGTTCGGCATTGGACGCAGTTCAACGGGGCACGTTTAGTCCCGAAGATCCAACCCGATTTCATGGTCTTGTCGAGCGCTTGCTCAACGATGATACCTTTCTTGTTTGCGCCGATTTTCGCAGTTACCTCTCTTGTCACCAGGTGGTCCATGACGCGTACCGCGATCAAAAAGCGTGGACGCGTAAATCGATCCTCAATGTGGCGCGCATGGGGTTCTTTTCTAGTGACCGCACGATCGCCAGCTACGCCAAGGATATTTGGGACGTGAAGGTGCAGTCGCGCAAGTAAAAGAAGGGGCTGAGGCCATCGGGTTGTGGTGCGTTCCGTCTAACCAGAACCTCAGTCGTGTAGTCCCCAGGCTAAGTCACATTCTCCAAAGTTTTGGACGCTTTGGAGAGTAGTTTTTGAGCCTGGGTGGGGCCAACTTGGAGTATCTCTAAAGCCCGCGTCCCACCATCGTCGTCTTGCTCATCCATAAAACCAAACCCCAGTTGGGCGGCGGTCCAGTCGGCGAGGTAGACGACGGTAGCCAGGGGATGAGGCCGGTCCCTAATCATAAAGGAGTGGTGGCGTTCGATGACCAACGTGACGTCTGAAGGAAAATTCCAAGAGCTTGCTAGGATGCCTCCGGCTATTTGATGCACCTTGGAGACGGCGGGCCAGATCTCCTCAAAAGGGGGAGGCTTTTTTCCTTGAGGGGTGCACTCAACTACTGCGATGAGTGAGGCGGCAATGCCCACATCGTGTAGAAGGCCGCACATAAAGGCGCTTTGATCGAAGACTCCAGCTTCTCGACCTACGAGGCGAGAGAGGTGGGCAACCGCTACACTATGACGCCTCAGTTGGTCCATTGGCTTCTTGTAGCCCTTGGCCTTGAAGACGCGGGTCTCCAGAGCTGCATGAAGAAAGAGATCGGCTGTGCGTTGCAGTCCTAGTCGTACAATGGCTTCGTCTAGGGTTCGTACCGAGAAACTGCCACCGTAAAGTGAACTTTGCGCTAGACGCAATAACTCGGCGGCCAGGAGTGGATCGCGTTCAAGCAGGGTCACCATTTGAGTTGGCTGAACGTTGTCTTCTTTAGCCAACTCCAAGAGCTGCACGGCAGTAGACGGCAATTGTGGCGGCCGGTAGTCCTTGGAGTGAAGTAGATCCATGACCTGCTTGACGACGAGAGATTCTCCGTCGGGCTCCAGTGGATGCTCAATTGATGACGTTTGAGAGGGCTTGGGCGTAGGATCCACGTAGATTGCTACGGCTCGGAGCCGAAAATCTAAATAGTTTGCCCCCTCAGACGGGTGATGCTGGTCAGAACCCTTGGAGTGTGGCAACAACTGGTCGCCCATGAGCAGAATTGCCGCAAAATTCGGGGGTACGAGCGTTGCCAGCTCGGCCCAAATTAGAAAAGTTAAAAGTATCGTTGATGCAGATGCTCGCCGCCGTGTCGTGGTCGTATCGGCTCCCGGTAAGCGAGAAGCTGCCGAGGCGAAAATAACGGATTTACTCTATCTCTGCCAAGAGATGGCGGCAGCACCTGCCGACTTTTCTGGGACATTTGAAGTGGTGCGCCAGCGCTTTGTCGATATCGAGAGTGAGCTGGGTGTCGACGCGGGGGTGGGCGCCGAACTCGATAAATTTGCCGAAGAACTCAAGGCTGGAGTGAGTCGTGACTATGTGGCGTCTCGGGGTGAGTACTTCAACGCCCTGATCATCGCGAAATTCTTGGATGCCGAGTTTGTCGATCCATCTGAAACCATTCAGATCATGAATAGTGGATTGGTCGAAGAGGCAAGCTACGACAAGCTAAGAGATCGTCTCAGCGGAGATTCTCATCGCTATGTTATTCCTGGTTTTTATGGTCGTGGTCCCGACGGAAAAGTAAAAACTTTCTCTCGCGGCGGCTCGGATATTACCGGGGCAATCGCGGCTCGGGCAATTGATGCGGTCTGCTACGAAAATTGGACCGATGTATCGGGACTGCTCATGACAGATCCCCGGATCGTCAAAGATGCCAAACCGATGGTAGAAGTGACTTATCGCGAACTGCGTGAACTCTCCTACTTGGGCGCTTCGGTATTGCATGACGAGGCGACATTGCCCGTGCGCGAGGCGGGTATTCCAATTCATATCAAGAATACCAATAACCCATCACATGCTGGTACTCGTATTGTGCCACGCCTGAGCGATATTCACGAAAAGGGCAGCGAAGCTATCGCTGGAATAGCTGGCAAAGCCGAGTTTTCGATGGTTTGCATCGAAAAAACGTTGATGAACAAGGAGTTGGGTTTCGCTCATCGTCTTTTGGACATTTTTCGGCGTCAAGGGGTTAGCATTGAGCATGTGCCTTCAAGTATTGACGGTATCAATGTCATTGTGGACCAAAGCCAATTGGGAGGAAAAATGGACGAGCTTCTCGAAGAGATCCGCGTCACTTTGAAGCCTGATAAAATAAAATTGGTTCCTGAGTTGGCGCTAATTGCAATCGTGGGCGAGGGCATGAACCATGCAATTGGCATCTCGGCGCGAGTGTTTTCTTCTCTAGCAGCTGCTCAGGTGAATGTTCAGCTGATCAATCAGGGCGCTAGTGAGGTAAATATTATTGTGGGAGTATCTCCGCAAGATTTTAAGACTGCGGTGAGGGCTCTTTACAGTGAG
>CAYWLO010000140.1:0-6026 GCA_964459035.1 uncultured Polyangiaceae bacterium
TGTCGACCTTGTCGAACTCAATCTCGGGGAAAACGATTTGCTCTTTGAGGCCGAGAGTATAATTACCGGCGCCATCGAAGGCTTTGCCGCTGACGCCGCGAAAGTCGCGAACACGAGGCAAACTCAAAGTGATGAGACGGTCCAAGAACTCCCACATGCGGTCGCGACGAAGAGTCACACGACAACCGATGGGCATACCCTCACGCAACTTGAAGCCCGCGATGGACTTTTTAGCGCGTGTGGTAACAGCCTTTTGACCAGTAATGGTTCCGAGTTCAATCACTGCGGAGTCCAAAATCTTAGGGTTAGCTACAGCTTCACCCAAACCCATGTTCACAACGATTTTCTCGATGCGAGGGGCTTGCATTGTGTTCTTGTAGCCGAAGCGTTCCATCAACTTAGGATGAACCGTCTTCTTATAAATCTCCTGCATGCGAGGAGTCTGTCGAGTTGCTTCGGTCATGATTTCTTCTCCGCGCTCTCATCAGAGGCAGCAGCTTCAGTCTTCACGATTACGGCACCGCTCTTAGCGACACGGACCTTTTTACCGTCACGCTCTTCGAACTGAACCCGAGTGGGTTTCCCGGTTTCGGGGTCGATGGGCATCACGTTACTGATGGCAAGGGGAGCAGGAATCTGCACAATGCCACCAGCGGTTTGCTGTGTAGGAGCGAGGTGGCGCTTCTTGAGGTTAACTCCCTCAACAATCACGCGACCGCGGTCGAGATCGATACGGGCAATCTTGCCCTTTTGGCCCTTGTGGTTTCCAGAAACAACAAGAACTTCATCTCCGAGAAGAAGGCGATTCATTTTACAATACCTCCGGCGCGAGAGAAACGATTTTCATGAACTTGCGAAGACGCAACTCACGAGCTACCGGTCCGAAAATACGGGTTCCGACGGGCTCCTTATTTGCGTTCAACATCACAGCGCTATTCTCGTCGAAACGAATATAGCTGCCATCAGGACGGCGATTTTCGCGTTTTGTGCGAACAACCACAGCCTTCATGATAGACCCTTTCTTCACCTTGCTGTTAGGCATGGCCTCCGAAACGGTCACAACGATTACGTCGCCGATGCCGGCATAGCGCCGACGTGATCCACCGAGAACCTTGAGGCATTTAACCAACTTGGCTCCGGAGTTATCAGCAACCTTGAGGACGGATTCTGTTTGAATCATCTACTTGGTTCCTCTCTCAGCCTGCGAGGGCTGGGCGGTCGATGAGCTTGCTCACCTTCCAACGCTTTTCTTTGGACAGGGGGCGAAACTCTTGAATCTCAACTCGGTCGCCCGCGCGGAATTCATTTGCCTCGTCATGCGCTTTGTAGCGCTTACGTAGCTTGATGTACTTCTTGTACATCGGGTCCATCCGGTAACGGGTAACCTCGACGACAACAGTTTTGTTCATCTTGTCGCTTCGGACGCGACCGATGAGGCGACGAATGCGGGACTTATGCCCTTCATGATCAACGCTCATGCTTTCACTCCTTCGGAAGTAGAGCCTTCGGGCGCACGAGTGCGCTCAGTAATAACTTGTTCGATGCGCGCAAGATCCTTGCGCACTTTGCCGGGTAGGCTCGTATCCTCTAATTGACCGACCGAATTCTTCATCTTGAAGGTGAAGAGATCTTTGGACAATGAGGCTTTCAATTCGGAAAGGTCGTCACTCGACTTTTCGCGGAGATCAACAATCTTCATTAGAGTGCACCTCGTGCTAGAAAGCGTGTAGAGACGGGAAGTTTTGCAGACGCGACCTTAAAGGCAGAGCGAGCAAGTTCCTCGGGAACACCAGCGAGCTCGAAGAGAACTCGTCCAGGCTTGATAACCGCAACCCACGATTCAACGCTGCCCTTACCTTTACCCATTCGAACTTCGAGGGGCTTTTTGGTGAGGGGTTTGTCGGGGAAAATACGAATCCAGAGCTTGCCCTGGCGCTTGACGTGACGCTGAATCGCCATACGACATGCCTCGATCTGACGAGACGTGAGGAAGTGACGGTCCGTAGCCTGAAGAGCGAAGTCGCCGAAAGACACATCGCTACCGCGCCATGCCATGCCGCGGTTCTTGCCCGTCTGTACTTTACGAAATTTGGTTCGCTTCGGTTGCAGCATGACTTATGCCCCCTGCGCCGCAGCGGTACGACGTGCTCTGCGTTGCAGAACCTCGCCCTTAAAGATCCACACCTTGATGCCAATGATGCCGTAGGTGGTCTTTGCTTCTGCAAAACCATAATCGACGTCAGCACGCAACGTATGAAGAGGAACCCGACCATCGCGGTAAGACTCGATGCGACCCATCTCAGCTCCGCCGAGACGACCAGCACAACGAATGCGAACACCCTTTGCGCCAAACTTCATCGCCATACCGAGACTCTTCTTCATAGCGCGACGAAACGCGATACGACGAACGAGTTGGGTTGCGATGTTTTCGGCAACGAGTTGAGCGTTTGTTTCGGCCTTGCGGACCTCTTGAACGTCAATGAACACCTCGTTGTCAGTAAAAGACTGAACACCGGGAAACTTGGTCTCACCACGAGCGGCAGTTTTTAAGTTGCCGATCTTGAGAGTCTCAATACCCTTGCCGCCTTTACCAATCACCATGCCGGGGCGTGCAGTGAAGACGATTACTTTCGCCTTGTTTGCTGCGCGCTCGACCTCGATGCTCGAGATGCTTGCGTTACCGAGGTACGATTTCACCGCACGACGAATGCGAATGTCTTCATGGAGCCACTTGGTGTAACCTTTGGCTTCGTACCACTTACTCGTCCAGGTTCGGATGACTCCGAGCCGAAAACCGTATGGATGTGTTTTCTGTCCCATGCTTAACGCTGTTCCAGCTCGATGGTGATATGACTGACGCCCTTAACAATTGGCGTCGCACGGCCCATGGCGCGAGGACGCCATCGACGAAGATGTGAATTTGGCCCCTGATCTACAGTTGCCTTGCTGATGTAAAGATTGGTCGCTGAGGGTGCTTTCAGCTTCGCATTCGCCACTGCGCTCGCGAGGAGCTTTTTGACGATGGGAGCCGCTGCCTTAGGAGTAAACTCGAGAAGCTGAAGAGCTTCGTCGGCATCCCGGCCTCGGACCATATTGATCACCACTCGTGCTTTACGAGGGCTGATGCGCTGGAAGTTAGCTTTGGCGCTGCTGATCATTGCGACAATTCCGTTGAGCGAGTCATCTCTCTAATCTAGAGATATCTCGCGTTGCCCCAGAAGGGCTGTTTCAGATGTCTACCGACTTGCACCGCCGGTTCAACCAATGAAGGTTGCCTAGTGGGTTTGTTGATAGAGCGGGTTTTCCGAGAGTGACCAGGTTAGAAACAACCGGGCTCTCAAGGAGAGACGATGAGTAGCAAAGAGAACTCACCAGTGCAAGGTGCAGGGGAGATGATTTTGCGATTCCTGGTCGAATTTCTCGAGGAAAAGTAAAATCCTGAACGTCTGTTGAGGACATTCTCCCCGGGTTGGAACAATCAGAAGATGTCCCAACCCGTGAAAGAACCTAGTTGAGAGCAATCTCAGCTAGGCAGGAGCCGGGAACTTGCGTTCCCAGCCCGTTCTAGCGCTTTCGCTTGTCGCCAGCGTGACCATTGAAGGTACGCGTGGGAGCAAACTCACCGAACTTATGACCCACCATATTTTCTGTCACAAATACGGGAACGAACTTGCGCCCATTGTGTACAGCAAAGGTGAGGCCAATTGCCTCGGGGAAGACAGTGGAACGACGGGACCAGGTCTTAATAACCTTTTTGGAGCCTTCGGCCTGTGCCTTCTCGATTTTGTTCATGAGGTGGCCGTCGATAAACGGACCCTTGGAAATACTGCGCGCCATTTATCGTGCCTTCCGGTTCTTGACGATCATTGATTGGGTTCGCTTGTTCTTACGAGTCTTCAGACCCTTGGCGAGTTGACCCCAAGGAGAACAAGGATGACGACCACCGCTTGTACGTCCCTCACCACCACCCATGGGGTGATCGACGGGGTTCATGGTGACGCCACGGTTATGTGGACGACGACCTAACCAACGATTGCGGCCAGCTTTACCTAGCTTAGCGTTTTTGTGTTCACCATTGGAAACCTGACCAACAGTCGCACGGCAATTGACGTGGATCTTGCGAACCTCGCCGCTGGGAAGCTTAACTAAGCCAAACTTCTCATCTTTTGCCATGAGTGTAGCGGACACTCCTGCGGAGCGAACCAACTGTCCACCTTTACCGAGACGCATCTCGATGTTGTGAATGGCGGTTCCGGTGGGCATTGCCGATAAAGGCATGCTGTTTCCGGGTCGAATATCGGCCTTTGCACTCGAGATGACAGTATCACCCTTAGACAAACCGTCGGGAGCCAGAATGTAAGCTTTCACGCCGTCGGCGTAATAAAGTAGAGCCAAACGCGCGGTGCGGTTAGGATCGTACTCGATCTCAGCTACCTTTGCAGGAACACCAATCTTTTGACGCTTAAAGTCAATGATGCGGTAACGGCGTTTATGACCACCACCACGAAAGCGGCTGGTGATACGACCGTTATTATTACGACCACCTGATTTATTAGCACCTTCAACAAGCTTCTTTTGGGGAGTACTTGTTGTTAGCTCAGCAAAATCGGGGCCCTGCAACGAGCGACGACCAGCGGATGTAGGTTTATAAGTTCGGATACCCATCTTATGCCTCGCTATCCTCTTCAGCTACCTCATCAAAGAATTGAATGTCACTGCCCTCGCAGAGAGTGACTATCGCTTTCTTCCAATTAGGGCGCTTCATGTTCTTGCGACCGAGACGCTTAATTTTGCCGCGTTGGATCAGCGTGTTTACACTGGCTACCTTCACGTCAAAAAGCTTCTCCACTGCGTCGCGGATTTGAATCTTGTTGGCCTTGAGCTCAACTTCAAAAGTAACCTGATTCTCGTCTTCTTTGAGAGAGGCCGCTTTTTCAGTCAAAGCGATGGGGCGCTTGATGATTTGTGTTGGAGTCATGCGTTCTGCTCCTCTTTTGTGCCCTTGAGACAACGAGCCTCAATGGCCTTGATTGCATCCTTGGACACAACGAGGTGATCGTGACGCAACAGGTCGTAAACATTGACGCCCTCCGGAGGGAGAAAGTCGTTGTCCTTCATGTTGCGTACAGAGAGACGAAGGTTCTGATTGGTGGCATCGTCAACAACAAGATTCTTCTTGCCAACTTTGAGACCAGCGAGCACACCGGCCAAGGCCTTAGTTTTGACCTCGCCGAGTTCGATGTTCTCAACCACGGTGCAGCGTCCCTCTTTGATCAGGAGACTAAGAACACCTCGGAGTGCACTTGCACGAACTCGTCGAGGGGGACGGTAGCTCCAATCTTGAGGCTTGGGGGGATGAGCTCGTCCACCGCCAATGAAGAGCGGCGCACGAATGGAACCGTGACGTGCACGACCCGTTCCCTTTTGCTTGTAGATTTTTTTGCTCGAACCTTTAACGGCAGAGCGCTCCTTCGCAGCGCGCGTTCCGGCGCGCTTCGAAGCAAGCTGAGCCACGACCACCTCTTGAAAGAGTTGCTCGCGGATTTCAGCTGCGAAAACCTCATCAGCAAGTTCAACCTCGCCGACTTTTTCGCGCTTCAAATTGTAAACGTCAATTTTTGCCATGTGACCTCAGGGAGCCTTAGCTCTTAATCTCAACGTCAACACCAGCGGACAAGTCGAGCTTCATCAGGGCCTCTAGGGTCTGAGGATTGGGCTCAAGAATGTCGATGAGACGCTTGTGGGTGCGTACCTCAAACTGCTCACGCGCTTTCTTGTCGACGTGGGGACCACGCAGAACGGTATAGCGGCGAATTGAAGTAGGCAGGGGAATGGGGCCCGCAACGCGAGCACCTGTTCGATGAGCAGTTTCGACGATGTCCGCAGTGGACTTGTCAAGGAGCTGATGATCAAACGCTTTTAGACGAATTCGGATTTTGGTAGTAGTAACCATTTGATTTTCCGGGGGTTTACTCGAGGATTTCGGAAACCACGCCGGCGCCGACAGTGCGGCCACCCTCGCGGAT
>CAYWLO010000141.1:0-6009 GCA_964459035.1 uncultured Polyangiaceae bacterium
CGAAGAAGGCAGTCAAAAAAGCGCCCGTAAAGGCGGCGAAGAAGGTCGTAAAAAAAGCGCCCGTGAAGGCGGCGAAGAAGGCAGTCAAAAAAGCGCCCGTAAAGGCGGCGAAGAAGGTCGTAAAAAAGGCGTCCGTGAAGTCTGCCAAGAAGGCAACCAGCAACCGTCGTTAGATTATTGGAACTCGACGCGCTCGTTGTTGCGCGCGTCGCCCTCTCTAGTACCAAGGACCGGAACATCATGCTGGGTTTTGGTACCAATGAGACAAAAAGTAGTGCCGAGGGCAAACTGAGATGAATCAGCAGGGCTCAAAGGCAGCCTTCCCTAGTTGGGGCCTTTGAGCCCCGGCACGAACTTCAGGCACGAGGTACTAGGCTCTAGCTGAAAACCAAATCATGGCGTGCTCACGTTTGAGCGATCGCCTCGGGTTCTATTGAGCGGGAAGACGTTCGCGTTTAGTTCTTGAGGACTCGAACATCGTTTTGACTTGCTGGAATATCGAAACCAGCTTCGTCAAAGCGTCGTTGAACCTCGCGTGTAACTTCCCAGTAAGCAGTCCAATAATTAGGGGTTTTTACCCATGGGCGTAAGACGAACTCAAGTGAGGCTGCGTGTATTTTGTGCAAGCGTACAATGGGCGCTGGATCGTGCAAAACGAGCTCATTATTCTCGACGATTTCTTGCAGGACCCGCTGGGCCTTTTCGACGTCGTCACTGCGGCCAATCGAAAAGAGCATATCCACTCGACGCTCTTTCTGATGCGTGAGATTGCAAATCACCTCACCCCAAACTTTGTTGTTAGGTACCACCAGCATTTGATTGTCAAAGGTAACAATCGAAGTGGAGACTAGGTTCATCTCGCGCACTGTGCCCTTCACCCCGCCAGCCTCGACAACATCGTCCACGTCAAATGGACGATAAAAGAGAATCATGAGGCCGGAGGCAAAGTTGGAAAGAGTATTCTGCAGGGCAAAACCGAGGACGAAGCCAGCGACACCCAAGCCGGCAAGCAGAGGCGCAATTTGCACGCCCAATTGGCGTAGGGCTAAAAAAACTCCAATGACAAAAAAGAGGCGCCCTGTCATTTTTACAAGAAAGTCTCTCGCCAGAGAGGACTTGCGTGAAGAGGAGACACGCAAGATCTGCCCCATGATCATGCGCATTATCCTCCCCATGAGCCAAAAGAAGAGCAGTATGCCAAAGAAGGTAGCGGCTCGAAATGTCAGCAAAGGTCCCGTTGCTAAGAGCCACTCTTGCACGCGCCCTTTGGCTTTTTCTAAGAGTCCTTGAGCGACCCCCGCGTCGAGAATATCGCGAGATATTTTTCCAGTTGCTTGAATTAAACCCTGCCGCAATTCAGAGGTTTCAAGGCCGCGCTCTTTCAATAAACGAATATTGTTTCGCTGAAATTTGATGAGCACGTCCAGAAATTGCTCAAGCGCGTCCAGTTTCGCGGCCGACTTGTCTTGTTCCTCAGGTGAGCGTTGGGTGAATGTCGCGATGTCTTCTGAGATATCGAGTAGCAAGCCGCTTGTGAGAGTGCTGGAGTTGAGAATTGTTTTTTCTAACCTCGCGCTGTCTCCCTTGGTATTGTATCCCAGCTTATTTCGCGCGCTTAAAATCGCGTCAAATTCGTTGACTAACAAGATGGAATCTTCCAACGATTCGTTTCTTGCTTGCTGAGCTTCTTCGAGCTCTTCGGGCTGAGCTTGGTCAACTAGGGCAATCTTACGTAAAATGAGGGTCCGTAAGGCTCGAAATTCTTCCCGAACAACAACAACCTCCCCCAGAAGTAGTCGAGAGAGTAACTTTTCTGTTTGACTCTTCTCTTCGGCAGAGCCGCTCGTTTCGGGCGTGAGAAGTGCGGCTGTTCCCCTGGTGAGCAGGCGGCGGTAGTTTTCGCGTTCACGAATGAATCGAGGGTGCAAGAGGGTGCGTGTTATGCCATTGGTCTGTGAGTATCTCTGGCGCAACTTGTTGATGCTTTTTGATCTTTCTTTGAGACTCTCCCTAAGCGATTGCAATTCGCTCGTAGGGGGTGCAACGTCTTCCTTCTTTACAGGGCCTGTCGGGCTATGTGTTGCATTTATCTCGCTTGCAGAAGCCTCCTGCATTGGAGCCGTTCCCTTATTGGGCCGGGAAGCGGTGGGCGCAAGCTTCGTTTGGGCCCTTGCAACGTGGGGAACGACGAGGACACCCAGGGCACCAAAAGAAATCAGGAGTGCAACGAGATAGGGACGCTGAGACATAAAAGTTTGTGAGTTCTTTTGAGAGAGTGGCTACGCTTTGGGAGGGGCTGGATTCTAGTCCAGCTCATATGGATATTTCCAGGGCGGTCTGCCCGCTTGAGCGTCATTTTAGTATTCTATTTTTTCGTGACAAGGTTTTCACCTTTTGCCGGGCTTCGGTGCTTTTGTCGCGTGTTTTCGACCCCCGAGTGGGTCAAGGGTGAAACTAACGAGGAGGCCGCACTCAAGTCGGTAGTGCACCTTGTCTGCGCATCACCAGATATCATAGGGCTGGGGCTCTAACTATTACCCTGCCTTGGTAAAATAAACCTCTATAATGCTCCACTAATAAAATGAGACAGAGCATGACTCATCACACGACGAAATCTTTTAGGAGTATCACTTTTAGGTGCTGGTTTTTGGGAACTGCGAAGTGTCGCCACTGGGCTGCCCACTCGCTTTCTTCGCAGGGGTATAGCCCATGCGGGTCAAGGCCTGAACGACGCAGACTTTCTAATTGTCTCCTCGTCGTATTCGGGTGATCCCTTGAACGCCGTGAGCCCTGGAATTAATGTGCCCTCTGTACAATTTAACGGCGTCTCCCGTTCTTCTATTGAGTGACGCCTCAACGGAGGAAAAGTGATAGAAGCCGCGCTGAGCGTTTGAGATTGTTGAAGGAAACTTCTAAATAGCCGAGCTATTTAGAATCAATGCGTATTGATTTCTCGTACCCAGACACTTGAACCTGGGCTGACCAGGCCGGGACAGGCTTGAGCGACCTCAATGGCCTCTTCGAGGCTTTCTGCTGATAGGATCATGTATCCTCCAATGAGCTCCTTTGTCTCGACGAGGGTCCCGTTAGTCTCCCCTTGGGCCGTTACCAGCTTGCCGGGGCTTAACCTGCCTCCCATGTCGACAATATTTTTCTCAAATTTGTCTTTCCATGCGTTAAATTTGGCGAACATCTCTTGCATTTGCGCGGGTGAAGGCTTTTCTTCCTTGTTTTTCTGTCCGGGCTCACTTCGCTGCATACATAGATAGTTGGTCATTGTTTTCCTTTAGGTGCCCGGTCGGATTCATCAAACGAATACACGCTGCCGTGTCGAGTGATACATTGGGACAAGCTCTGGGTAACGTACACAAATTTGTGATTATTTTAAACCAGAGGTTCACGTGCACTACGTGTGCCACGTCCTCTGCTAGACCTTTGGTCAAGCTATGAGAGTTCGTGACGAGATTGTTTCAGCCTGCAAGAAAATTCAAAGCCAGGGTAAACTCAAGGTTGCTGAAGATGCTTCCTTAGTCGAGAGTACGTTTACCTGGATAGGCGTGCAGAATGAGTCGTTGTCTTTGTGGCAAGGGAAGGGTGCCGTACAAAAATTCCCCAACACATTTTTACAAAAGGTGTTGGGGCGCTACGGGCAGCCCTTAGGTAAGGTGGGAGACATCGTCGCCCATATCGAGGTGCCGGGTGGTGGAATTCTTGCGCACATGATCTATGTCCCCGAATTCGACGTTGTTCCTAAAGACTATATCGTGTGGATACCGAACAAGGGGGATCCTGTTTTTGCCCTAAGCGCCCTCTTGATACCGCCCCTAGTGCATTTGGTTCATCAGTTGATCGTTGTAGTTCCGCCAGGGAGGGACTCGGGAGCGGAATGTGAAAAAAAGTGAGGATGCTTGTGTTGTCCTTTGTCTTTTTACCCTTGCGTCGGCTTCTTGCTCTTGCCGCGTTCATACATTCAAGCCGGGCGATTTTGTTCGAATCGCCCTGAGTGGCAAAGTCACCATGCTCGGGGCCGAGGCTGGCACGTTTGATGGCATCGTAGCTCTCGAAGACGATCTCGCTTTCTCGGTACCGACTTGGGCGGCTTGTCAATCGACCTTGGCATACTCAGGTCGATTGGCGTGGCTGCAAAAAAATTCCAGTAGAGCCGGGGTGCAAAGCCCTTGAGGTCGACTGTATTCGTATTGATGAATTTTTTGGTTCAACGGTTGTGAGTGTTACAGGTAGGGCTCCGTGAGTGCCCAGCCAGAGCCGACGAATCCTAACCAGCGTCGGCTTCTCGCTCTTGCTGAGAAATAGATTCCCAGTGCGGCCGAATGACTGAGGGTGGCTCAACGGGCCGATCGATGATTGCATTCTGGCAACCAAAGGCTATCAAAGAGATGGTCCAAGAGCGGTTGAAATTTATCTCCTTGCCCAATAGACCGACTCGCGAAAGGGAGGCTTTGACATAAAGTCGTCAATTGAAATTGAATGGCCTCCCTTGAACTCTCGGCGCGCAACAATGCAAGACTCATCGAATAAGCTCCCCTTGAAGAAGAGCAAACCTTCTGCTGAATTACTGGGCCGTCTGGCAGACGCCCCCTCCACTCAGTTCCTCATATCGGCGCGGGGAGAGGTCCAATTCAACGACACCATTGTGGCTTCTCTTGTGCCAGGAGCCAGCCTGTTTCGCCCCAATGTACGATTGCAGATTCAGGCTCCAAGTCTTGCCGAGCAGATAGAGCGTGTCATTCGCGAGAAAGTAGCGTGCCTTTTTGGAGACTTTTCTGTCCAGGAAAGTGCAACACTCAATAGAGGGGGCGCCCTTCTTGCAGACTTAAGTCAGCGTCTGCACGAAAATTTGGGATCCTTACGACTGCAACACGTGCAGGGCCTTGTCAAAGCGATTCGTGGGCAAGAGTTGAGCCGTATGAAAGCAAGCTCCCTCGTACTGGGCCGGCGGCACGTTTACCTACCAGAGAGCCTCAACCCTTCAGCCGTTCTTACGCGACTGGCGCTCCTCTCCGTTCACAAAAAGATCATTGTTCCTGAGCATTGCAAACCCGCTCAAGTATTGATTCTCGATCAACAAAGCGGACTTAGTCATTTGTCAGGGACAGATTTTGAGCGCCTCGGCTACGAACGCTTCGCAGGACGCGCTCTTCGCGTCGACATTGTCGAGCGAGTTCTCCATCCTACTTTTGGTCAAAAACTTCCAAGCCACCTGCCCTCTCTGATGCACATGTTTCGCTGCTCGGAGGACGAAGCAAAATTGATAGCAAAGCAGCTTAAACTTGGCAAAGCCCCAGAGAAACGGGGACCCAAAACGAATCATAGTGACGAGGGCCGCACTCGTAGTGGACGCAATCGCAGCGGGGGGCGAAAGTCACTTTTTCGCTCGTAGGTTCTCCCTCAGAAACATGGCTGGAGACTCCTAACCGTACGAATCGAAGTCGCTCTATTTGTCGCCTCGTTGAGCGTAAGTAGTGGTGTTTTGCACATTACTTGGCTTTTTTTCTAAAGAATGTGCATTTTACCACTAGTTTTCCCACGCCTTCATTTGACTTCCAAGTGCACCCACGAAGCCACTGATGCCCGGGGGCATTCGTGTATCCCGGATGCCAAACAATATTGAGCGCAAATTCGAGACAGGAGTTCTTCGTTAATCTTGAGTCTGGAGCGTTGAAGCTCGTCCATTCTAAGTCTGAGATCACGAGTGTTGAAGGTGTTGGAAATTCAGTGCTAGTGGTGGCGCTGGATTCCGTCCTTTCGGATTCAGAATTAGACGCGGGGCGACGGCTCCTCTCCCGCGCAGATGTTTCGCTTTCAACTGAGTGGTTCGAGGGCAGACAGGAAAGACAACTGGCTCTCGATGTTCAATGGCCAGCGAGTTTCGATGTAGCAGGTAACGAGAAGTTGCTTTCTACATCCCTCGAGTCACTTCGCACTTCTGAACTCCAACTAGTACCTCGTGCCGGAAGTCCGTGCCGGGTTTCACCAGACCCAACTGAA
>CAYWLO010000142.1:0-5582 GCA_964459035.1 uncultured Polyangiaceae bacterium
AGTTTTCGCACGTGGTGCTCAAACGCAACGCCACGCGCGACATCTTTCAGGTCAACTTCAAGACAAAGCAGGGCGGGCGCCCTCTGGTGCTCATCGGCAACCATTGGCCGTCACGCAGCGGCGGTGAAGAGCCTTCTCGCCCCTATCGTGCGCTCGCCGCCGAGACCCTCGCCTATTGGATCAGCCTCATCCCCGAGCACCTGGGCAAAGACGTGCCGATAGTTGCCATGGGCGACTTCAATGATGAACCCTTTGACGCATCGATGACCCAATATCTTCGAGCAGACCGCGACGCGGGTAAGGTCTTGAGGGCGCGAACAGAGCGCTTGTACAATCTAGGCTGGAAGGCGCTCGGCGAGGGGGTGGGTACTCACTACTACGGCGGGCCGCGGGTGCTTGATCAGATTGTTGTAAACAAGAGTCTGTTGACCGGCGCTGGGGGCTTTCAGCTGAGCGAGCGTGCACTCGCGGGAATGACGATTGAGCGCTTTGAGGGCATGAGTCGCGGGACGACAGGCGCGCCGATTCGATTTGGCCGGCCGCGGGGCACTGAGAAATTTGTTGGGCGGGGCTTTAGCGACCACTTGCCGGTTTCGGTGGTGGTGGATGGGTGATGACGTAGATTGCGGGTGATTTGTGGAGCGGAATTGGGTGTTGCTCTACTAGCACTCCAAAATTTTCCGGAGCGATCTGGACAACGTGTTCTCAAGGACTTAGAGGGTACTGATACCCCACTAGCAGTACCTGAAAGTACCTGTATTGGGGGAGTGCCCCAGGGGAAAGTGGGGTACTCACCCAGGGATTAGGCAGGAGGAGGCGTTGCGCCACTTCGTCGAGATTCTGGCAAAGAGCGTTCGGCGGTGGCTAGTCCGTTGAAGTATTCGCTCTGCCCCCTAGCCGCCTGCTCTGGGACCAACATCTCCTATGCATCGCGACGCCATCATCTACACGGGCTCTCGAAGCAGCAGGTTCACCGACAGTGCCGATCGCCCCACAAGCAAAACTCTGGCACACTCCGATTCTAAATGACGGCTACAACACAACACTCGTCCCTTGCGGTGACAGCGTATCTGGCGAAGGATTCTAACAAGGCCCTAAAGGACTCGTGTCGCGCTGTGTTCATAAGGGACTTCGTTGCGCCCGCTTTCGCTCAACATATAGATTCAGACACTCACACGATTCACGCGAAGGCCAAGTCACTGGACAATCAGAACTCATTCGTCTCTGTCCGCGCTGACCAGAAGTTCGCAAGTAAGTCTGTGCTCCAAGCGCTGGCAGACCATCGAGCCGCAATCGACGCGACGGTCAGCGCTGCGGGGCTTGCTCGATTGAGCAAGAAACAAATTCTTACTCAAATCACCAGAGAAGTCACAAGCTACATCGCCAGTCCGGCTGCTGCACTGATAGTTTTGTCACCGTTCCCCGATGCCTGGCGCGAGGTGGCGCATTTGCTAGCCAACAGAGCTTGTTCCCAAACCTCAACAGAATCGGACTATGAGGTCCTATCGCTTAGGACCCTCTGTGCGTTCTTCACTACAGCAGGGCTAAACTCGGCCGCCGACGTGCATCATGTCCTTTCTAATCTCCAGGCGAAGTCACCACTTGGCTATGCTGGCGGCCTAACAAGGCTCGTGAGCCGTGCCGAACTGAGCGAACGCGACACCCCCCCGCCACTCGCTTCATGGCCAGCACCCATAGCGCTCTTACATGCATCAATTTCGGATCTGGCCGCGGCGGTTGCGCTTGAGTGGCAAGCATACGGTAAAGGTCAAGGACCAATGTCCCGCTTCCTTACTCCGGCGCGACTATCCACAGGTCTGGCAGCTCGTCTACCGTCGGGCTTCATTCAGAAGGCTCGAGGGGTCTCCTACCGTCTCTACGACGCATCGATCTTAGGCTATCTGGCGACAACTGCGTGTGAACAACTGCTTAGAGCAACGGCGGCAACTCGGGGAATAGCCACTTCAAAGAACAACGGTGCCCCGGTGCCTGTGCTCAAGTGGTATCAGCAACTGAACTTCGGGAGCGACTGTAATCAAGCTATCGAGGTAATGTACGGCAAGCACGATGGCTTGAGGGATCGAATAGTCCACAGCGGGCTTCTCGATGTCGAGGCGAAGCGCTCAGAGCAGCTCCACAAGAACGTACTCAGTCAACCGAGTGCAAATGTCACCAGGCACGGCCCAGAGAACGTAGCTAGCTTGGCACTGTTGACGTTGATGCAGGTCGATAGTGAGATCGGGAGTTCGACACAAGTTACTCCCCGCGCTCTCTACCAGTTGTCCCGACGTTGGGTTCAAGACAAAGATGTAGTGCTTGGTCGGAGCCTTGTGCAGGACTTCGCGACCGAGAGCGGCGCGGACCTCCTGGAGCAGGTATGGAATTTCCTAACCGCCGTCGTCCCGTCAGCAGCGAACCTGTTTCGATTTGGGTTTGCCAGTTGGCTCAGCCCGATTACCCCTCAATGGACTCGAATCTCGGGACTAACGGCTATGGTGCTAGTCACAGAAGCAATTGCACGGTCGGCTTTACTGCTCGCCAATCGGCCAGTGCTGCAGCGCGACGACAACAAGAGTCGTGTTCAGTACCTCATGCTCGATTCACGTGGACTTCTCAGCCCCGCAATTCGAGCGGCGCTACTAGACCTCGTTCCGAAAAATCAGAGAGAACCGGCACGGTCCGCTCTGGCGGCCACGGAACGTATCCGAAATGCCTTCGCTCACGGAACTGCCGGTCCGTTCACCGACGCCCGACTTGAGGCCTACGGCAACTTGCTATTCAAGACTGCGGCCCTCTTCATACAATACGCAGTGAAACACATGATACGCGAACGAGCGTATTTCCTATGGAAAGCCGGTTCAAACGACATCGAAGGCAACTGGGTGGTAGCAGAGCAAATCACACTTCGAAAACTACGTTCAAGGAGACTCTAGCTGGTAGGGAGCGTCCAACTGGCAGTCGCAACCCTCTTCTTCGTCGAACCAAGTGCATTGAGACGGTTCCGTGGCACCTCCGGATCCGTGTCTCGCCAATTCAACGCTCTTCTCGAGCCCACCGTCACTGAGACTAACAACGAGAAGTAGGCTCCCCCCGCCATTCACGACTTTGAGCAGCTCGCCCTCTCAAGCGCCGAGATCTTCCACCAGCTTGAGCCACGCTTGGTCCCTCGAGAGCGGTAGAAGAGCCCTAGGATCGGGCACTCCTGGCAGCGCCACGAACTCCCGCTGTAGCTCGTCCGAACCCCACTTAAGCTCGCCAGCAATATTCCTCACCCGCTTTAGAATCCCAGGAGCAAGCATCGCGTGGGAGGGGTCAAAGGCAGGGAGCCCTGCGTTGGGACGTACGTTGTTGGGGCCATTCAGATCTAGGTAGCAGACATGCAGCAGCGCCTGCAGCGCCTCTTTCGAGAGACCTCTGCGTGACTGAGGCTCAGAAATCCTGAAACGATCATTCCGGTAGAGCCCCCACGCCCATTCTTTCGCGTGTCGCTTCTCCAAAGATGCCAAAACTTGTGCAACGAGATCCTCGACCGTCGGGTTCGAGGCCCCCGTCTCGACAGCCGAAAGAAGAGTGTCCAGTTGCCTGTCGGTGAGATTGTTCTCGGCTGAAAAACCCAGGAGTTCCTGTTGGGCCTCAGCGGCGCTGGCATGAGCGGCCGTGAGCAGCGCTTTCTGTTCGTCATTGGGGCGTTTTCGAGAGAAGAAGGTCTCAGCACAGGACGGACACTTCCTCTTTCTCTGCGGCATCTTGTCGAAGGCACTTGTCCCTTCGCGGACCCCTCGGAATATCTTGCACCGCTGACCCGTGGTTTTGCAGCCGTAGGCATCCTTGGTTTCGGGGATGCATATGAGGTCAATCGCAAAGGAGAGATCCATAGTCGTGGGCGGAGATTCCGAAACCAGGGAGGGCGGATGATGACGGTAAAGCCCAGGGCCCTGAGGGCTCGTCCTACGAGGGATGGATACTTGGTTGTGCAGCTCAGAAAGGCCCCAGATGACTTGTGGACCACAGTTCACTCTGTTGTGGCCCGGACGTTCTTGGGGCCGAAGCCCGGAGCTGGCTTTGTCATAGATCACAAGAATCGCGACAAGACTGATAATAGGTCAGTGAATCTTCGTTGGGTGACTTACTGGGAGAACACGAAGAACCGACGATTTCCGTGATACTTTGTTGTCCTTACTCTAGGGATCGGGATCCCATAAGTTCGGGGCAGCCTTCGCCATCTACGTTGGTTCACTAGTTTTCCTTGATGCGACTGCACCAGTCCTCTCCGCAATCGTTCCTCAGACAAGCGAGGCGACGATCAAAAACCCAAACTCGATTGAACTTTCCTTCGCCCATTACCGATTGCATTGGACCGCCAGCGGCCATCACGCTCGATGAGAACTTTTCAGGATGACGTTCCAATGCAACCCCTAGCCAATGTCCGATCTCGTGCATCGATGTCCAAAACAGGAGTTTGTCGTAAATCTTTGGTGCAGGCTCTGCGTCGGAGCCCGCGTCACTCGCTAGGTTCTCCGCCAATTTCATCAATGCGGCACGGCTGAGCGTGATCTCGTCGGAACTAGACACGTAGCACCCATAGACATACTCGTTCCAGGTTTCAGGACTCGCAAACTTCCAGTTCTCATCCATTCTTTCTCTAGCGTCACCGCAGAGACTCAGCTTGTCGTGAATATGCACCATTCCCTTCAGGCGGTGCCCCACGCTCACGGTGATAGGGAGACTGGTCTTCTTGGCCCACATGCGTGCCGCTGCTCGAAAAACTTCAAGGTCTCTTGGATTGTCAGAAAAGCCACTTCCTATCTTCAGTTCGTAGCCAGCCTTCTTCGAGTCACGATAGGAAAACGAGGTTCGCTTGCATTCCCTGTAGGTAGAGTAGGCGGGAACGTCGGAACCCAGCGGGGGTTCGGTGAACTTTGGCTTCGGTTTGGGGCTAGGACAACCGTTAAGGATAAAGCTGGAAGCCAGGATTGTGGCACATACCCATTTCATCGCTCGATGCTAGCCGCACCTCCGCTAGAGATGAAATAGCTGCGGGTGGAGCGCCAAGGAGCTGTAGATACAAACCAGAACAGCTCGGTTTCGTGGCATTTACCTAGGGGCGCTAGTTAAGGCAGTAAGGCAACCAGTCCACCCCTGGTTTCTCGACGCTCGTAAGCCCTGGTTTGAAGAGCATCGTCCACGACGACAGCATCCCAACACTCATCCGAATGCAGCCGCACCCGGTACCTCACGCTACCCTCAAGCCAGTGCCGAGCCAGCCGGTGGTAGCCTTCCACGATGACCCACCGGTCCCCGTTCTTGAGGATCTGCAGGGGGTATGAGAGATTCATTGACTGAATTCGATCCCACTGTCGCTGATGATCGTCTGGGCTCTTGTGAGGACCTCATGCGTAATTCAGCCATCGTGATCACTCGTTTCGCATCGTGATCATCGATTTCAGCCATCGTGATCATCGATTTCAGCCATCGTGATCACTCGTTTCGCATCGTGATCGCCGAGTAGCGTTGAGGTTTGTTGTTCGAGTTCTATTTTTGCGGGTTCGTCTTTCGCTTCGAGTCACCCTTGAGTTCACATT
>CAYWLO010000143.1:0-5454 GCA_964459035.1 uncultured Polyangiaceae bacterium
GCAACGGGACCGGTGGAGGCAACGGGACCGGTGGAGGCAACGGGACCGGTGGAGGCAACGGGACCGGTGGAGGTGCAGGGGGTGATCCCTCTTGCAATAGTCCGACGTGTTCTACCGACGCAGCATGCCCCGAATATTCTACCGACTTTCCCGAAGGCGAGCCCTGCGAGTATCCCCTAGACAACACCTGTCACTTCTGTCCCCCAATGGGCGCCGACAACGACTATGGATTCGCCTGCGAGCCAGGTGGTCCCAGTGGTGATACCTGGACCAAATATACGAACTTAAGCTGTAAGGAGTAAGTGAGGCAACTGCCGATGTAGGGGGCGTTTGGGCAACCTAACGCTTGCCGCGTTAGTGTTTGTAAGGCGTGGAGCGGCCCTCTGCTATCAGCGTACGAGTCTTGAAAAAACCTCGGAGCTTCGCTACCGCCGGGTGCGCTCGCCGAGGCTCCTTGTCAAATAAATTTCTTAGCTCCAACGGATCTTCCTTAAGGTCGTATACCTCCAAAGTTTTTCTGAGAGTGTCCTCAATGACTTTGAGCCCCTGATCTGTGTAGAGCGCTCTGCGGAGACGCCCTTCTGCAATCAGGGGCCGCGGCGGCGGTTTCCCTCCCCTTAAGGTTCCCCAAAGGGAAGAGCCCATATACGAGGTAGGCGCTGGCAGACGAAACGCGGCTAAAATAGTAGGGCCCAAATCAACATGACCTACCGGGTATTGAATAACGCGAGAGGGAATACCCGGCCCCCAAAAAATCAAAGGAACATGCACAAGTTCATCGTAGAGGGACTTTCCGTGTTGTCTCGTACGGTGCTCACCAAACGCCTCGCCATGATCAGCCGTCAAAATCAACACCCAACGAGGACGATTGTTCTGATGCATAGTTTTAATCAACTGACCAAGCCACATGTCCACAACTTGAACTTCTGAGAGATAGCGCTCCCAATCACTTTTACCCTGCAGCTTGCCGCGATTGTAAGGGTAATGGGGCTCCATGAGATGTGCATAATAGAAGCCTGGTCCGTGTTTGTGCTCTCCTAATGCAATAAGCAAAGGCGACATCACCTCGTTCGCCCGGGCATGTCGGCCATTGTTGACCAGTTCTGTACTCTTAGAAAACCCTCGCGTGACTCCGTATTCCTCCGCTAAAAAGAGGAGAGGTAAAATACTTTCTGTGTAAATTCCTGCCTTGCTCAGTAGCTCAGGAAACCTTTCACTACGGTCCTTTGCTGCATAGAGATGCCGAGGGCGCCTGCGACCATACGGGGCCCAGCTCAGTTGTGAAAAATAACGGCTCGTGAAAAGGCTGGTCAAAGCCACGGACGTTTGAGATCCGCTCGATGTCGCGCGCGTAAAGTAGGTTCCTCCCCTTTTCAGCCACGCCAAATAGGGAAGTTTCTTTTCTATCTCGGGAAGATTCAAGACATCCGCCCGCAGAGCATCGATGGTAATGAGCACAATAACAGGAGGGCGCCCATCCTCCGAGCGGGTCTCCTGGACCGTGCGCGACGACTTTTTTCGCACATGCGGAAGAAAATTTACCCCAATGTCCTGCCATAAATGCTGGGCGTAGAGCCACGAGATCACAGAGCCTGGTTGTTTAAACAACTCGATTCGAAGAGCATTGCGGGGCTGCCAACCCACGCCCAATACACACAAACAGACAGAGAGAAGAAATAGTCGACTCCTTGCGCGTCTCTCGGCAAAAAACTCCTCACTCATTTTCGGCACAACCAGCGCCCCCAACAATGTCATTGAAGCCCAGAGCACAGCCAGATGTAAAATTTGGTAGTCGTCCCGCAAAAAGGCATGCCCAGCGGTGAGACCGCCCACCCCTAAGAGGAACAATAAATAGCCCCAGTGTTGAGATCGTTTAGCGAGCATCGCTAGGAGAACTAAAGCTGGAATTGAAAACGCAAAGCCTAGTGTTGCCACCACCAGGAGAGTGAGACTGCCCCGCGCTAGTGAGAAAAAACGCTCATATTGCCCGCAAACCACACCGAGCGTTAGCGCCGATACCCACAATCCATAGAGAAGAAAAAACCACCCCGCTCTCGGTTGAAGAACTTTAGAAGTTAAAGAGATGACCAAAAGAGGAAGTGCGAGAAAGGCCCCTGCAGATAGATTCGATACCATCGAATAAGCCAGGTGAGACCACCGCAAGCTCATTGCTTCCAGCGGTACCGGCACACTCCAACAGATGTCAATTACATCTGCAATTGCCAAAGCGAGCCCACCCAGGAGCATTGCTAGCCCGCCCTCAAGAGGGAGAGAGAGATGCCGCCACGGTGGAGACAATTGATTGAGATTGTTTTCGCTCCCCTTCACAGATGACATGTACAACCTTGTAGGCATATTCAGTATGAGAGTGATGCCTACTCTAAGATCTTCTTGGCATCCTAGAGAAGTCCGTGCTCCGATGAAGTTAAAATCAATACCCCAATGCGCCCATGAGGAATCGAATATGAGCCAGAAAACTTTCACAATTGCAACAGGCGCCCTTGCCTCCTTTTTTCTTCTTGCCTGTGGAAGCTCAACAGAGACAGACGAGGGTGATTCCAGTGGTCAATACGGTTCGGGTGCAAAGGGCACTTCTGAAGGGGGAGCGACGGGCAATGATCCGACCGGAAGCGGCGCAACCGGAGCCGGCGCAACCGGAGGCGGTGTGACCCCGCCCCAAGGACCGGGCTCTGGCGAAGCCCCTAATACCCCCTCTGCTTTCAATCAATTCGACGAAACGACCTACGCAAAGTCCACCTGCGAAAATTTGGCCATTGAAAAGCCTGAGGGGATTTTTGTAGCGACAAGTGGTAATGCAACCGGAGCCGGCACCCAAAAAGACCCCCTCGATTTGCTGACCGCTCTCTCCGGCGAATCGCCCGCGAAAGGTGGCGACACTATCTGGATCAAAGGGGGGCTCTACAATGGCTCCTTTTCCTCCAACGTGAGTGGTGACGCAGATAATCCTATAAAGATTAAACCCATGCCCGGTCAAAGGGTGATTCTGGATTCCAAAGGTGGAGAGTTTGCCGCTCTTACCATGAATGGCCAATGGGTTGACGTTTATGGTCTAGAACTCATCTCTTCTGACACCAACCGAGGTTCGATTGAAGAGGATGAACCGGTAGTTTTCGCTCGCTCGGGCATCACAGTATTAGGAGCAAGCACCAATATGTACAATATGATTGTACATGACAACGTTGGTAGTGGCGTCGACTTTTGGAAAACGGCCACCAATTCGATATTGCACGGTACCATCATTTACAACAACGGGTACTCGGCCAAAGGACGCGGCCATGGCCATGGTGTGTACACGCAAAACACTAACGGGTTCAAAACACTCTCCAACAACATTGTATTCTTTGGTTACCAAACGGGCCTACACCCCTACAGCACCAAGAAAGCTCCGCTCAACAACTTTACTATAGAAAAAAACGTGTGGTTTATCGCCGGAGGGGCCGATCCAAGACGCAGCCAACAAAAGACAAATTGCATTATCTCCTCCCCCGCAGGCGTGCGTAATCTCGCAATGCGCGACAACCTTGGTTACTCCCAAGTCGACAGAGGCACGAGCATCAACACCGGTGATGGTATGGATATAGGAGCGAGTTTTACCAACAATTATCTCGTTGAAAAACTAGAAATCTACGGCAACTGGGGTGGTATAGACTTTGTTGACAACACAATTTACGGCAACATTGCCGACCCTGACTCCCAGTTGAATGATGTCAGTGGAAATATTTTGGACACCTCGCGTCCCACAACTGGTAAAAATATTTTTGTTGAAAAAAACGGAGTGGATACCCGTCGTGGACGAGTTGTAATTTACAACTACGATGAGAGCGATAAAGTGAGCGTCGACCTCAGTTCTTTATTGAAAGAGGGCGAAGCTTATCGAATACACAACGTCTTTGGTCTCTTTGATGAGCCCCTACTCTCCGGCGTATTTACTGGCTCGGAAATAGAAATTCCCATGGGCACTGTCGCCCCACCCCAGCCCCATGGGGACGACCAAGGCATCGCCCCCGAAGACGGACCGGGTAAGAGATTTGGCACCTTTATTGTGACTCACGGGGGCTGCAAGTAGAGGACCGCTCGAAAGGAGCGCTCTCCTCAAGAAAGATTTCTCCTCGGTAGATCCCCCGCAACACCTCGGAAGCAACACGAATAGTTGGCGAGTTTGAGGAGGGGGCACCTCACCATACAAGAGCGTATGTTTATGAGAAGATAGTAACCTTCAATATACTCTAGCGTATATTTAGCGGGAGTTCGTCCTCGAGTACGAGGACGGATGCTATATTATTTCGCTACACAACGTGCCTAAGCGCAGTCTGATCTGACATACGCACACTGTAGGAAAGTGCAGTAAAGATGACACCATTTAGTCATTTTGTCTGAAGGCTTATTTCGTTCAGGGACTCCATATGGGAGTATTTAAGGCATGAACAGGCGGTTCGACTTCGTTGTACCTGTCGCTCTTTGGTACACCTTATCTATTCACTTGAACCAATGACTAAACAATTTACGTCGTTTCCATTCCCTTCCACCCCACTGCTACTCTCGGGCTTAGCGCTTATTCTAGCGGCTTGTGAGTCTTCCCCGACCATTTACGTCGAAGGCGATGGGGTGGAAGATCCTACCCAGAATGACAACGTAAAAGACACGGTCAAGCCGACGAACAACATCGACTTGGGCAATCCTTCCAAGGACGAAACTCCCGTCAAGAAAGATCCTCCCGCAGATCTTTCGGTGTGCGGTGATGGTCTTCGAGGAGACACAGAGGTGTGTGATGATGGCAATACTGTGGACGATGACGGCTGCTCCGCTAACTGCCAAGTTCAGTCTCCCACCTACACCTGCAAAAAGCCGGGGGAGCTCTGCGTAAACACTGTTGTCTGCGGCAATGGTGTTCTTGAGGGTGACGAGGCCTGCGACGACACCAATGTAGCAAGTGGTGATGGCTGCAAAGAAGATTGCAGCGCGATAGAAGAAGGGTTTATTTGCGCTCGGCCGGGACGTCCCTGTGTAGCGCAATCCGTCTGCGGTAACGGAGACCGAGAAAGAGGAGAGCAATGTGATGATGGCCAGTCTCCCCCCCAGGACGGTGATGGCTGCTCGGAGGCGTGCCAAGAAGAAGACGGGTATTTCTGCGCTTTGCCAGGTGAGGCTTGCGTCGTTCTCAGTTGCGGCGACGGAAATCGTACCCCGGATGAGCAATGTGACGATGGCCAGTCCCCTCCCCTGGACGGCGATGGTTGCTCTGCTTTATGCACCCTAGAGCCTGGCTATTCGTGCAATGCATCCGGCTGCAGGGAAATTTGCGGAGACGGGCTCAAGGTGGGTTCAGAGAACAACGCCAACCGATGTGATGATGGCAATCGCTCTGGAGGAGACGGCTGCTCACCCTCGTGCACAGTTGAGCCCTTCTTTGCCTGCAACAATGCCACCCCCAAC
>CAYWLO010000144.1:0-5304 GCA_964459035.1 uncultured Polyangiaceae bacterium
CAAGACTCAAGAGCAGAATGAGCTATGGTTTTTCGAGAGGAAAGCCTAAGAAGTCATCAATAGAGGCACAAGGGAGTCTGTTTTGAGCGGGAAAGAAGGAAAAGTTCGAGCGTCGCAAGCCACTCTTGAGAACGTTCTTCTCTTTGTGGATGCGTGCAGGCACGGGACAGATGTTTCTCCCGTGAAAATCGAGGAGCGCAGCGGACTATCGGGTCGCAATCTAGCTCTTGGGGCCCAAGCCGCAGAACTTCTTGAGCTGGTCACCAGAACGAATGCAAAGTTCACGATCACTCCAGCAGGGAGGGCTCTTGCTGCGACGAAACGCGGTTCAGAAGCTGAACGAGTGGCGCTTGTCGAAGCCTTCGAAACAAGTCGAGGCCTACAGATCCTTGCGCCTCAGCTCCTTGCTCATTCTGCGCCAAGCCAACGAAGCATCGCCAAGCGGTTGGAAAAGTACGGGGGTATTGGCGAGGGGACTGCCGGGCACCGGGCCGGTATGCTGCTTCAATGGAGAGCTCGCCTCGTTCAAGGCGAAATGGAATTTAGCTCAGGCATGTGGAGAAAGATCGAAATTACCAACTTCAGGAGCATTGAAACTGCTTCTGTCATCATAGCCCCCTTCACTGTCATTGTCGGTCCTAATGGCAGTGGCAAGTCGAACTTCGTCGACGCGCTCGTCTTTATGCGAGATGTCGCCACGGATGCACCTTCTGCGGTGTCGGCCCGAGGCGGCATTGTCGGGATCCGAAGATGGAGCCAAAAGCGGCCCCGGGACGTTGAGATTGATCTGCGGGTGGCCGAAAGCGAGGACGCGCTTCAGACTCGGTACGCTCGACATATGCTGAGGCTCCACTCCGAGAAGCAGAGTTCTTGGTCCTTTTCCCAAGAGGAAATTGAGGTAACCGTGGAACCCGACGCTCCCGTGAAACTGACACGGAAGAAGGACCAATTTGAAAGTTCTGTATCCGTCTCGGCAGTCGAGCCAACTTCAAGCGCCATGGTGCCGGCTAAGCAATACAAGCAATTTCGAGCGACTGCGCCGCTTCACAACGTTCGTCGATATCGCCTCAATCCGGACAAAATGCGAGCCCCCGAGCTGCTTTCCGATAGTTCTCGATTGGTAGAGAGCGGAGAGAACATTGCGACAGCTGTGTACTCTCTTTCAAAGAGCGACCGTAAGGAAGCCATCATCCGACCCATGTCAAAAATAATTCGTGGGTTAGACGATATCTACGTGATACAGGTAGGGCGACATCTCGCGCTCAAATTCAAACAGTTGCAGGGTCAAGACCTGGCAGACTTTGATGCTACCGAAATGTCGGAAGGTGCCCTCCGCGCTCTGGGGATTGTTGTTGCGACTCACCAAATGACGGCTGACGAACTCCTCATTATCGAAGAGCCCGAAGTCGCGATTCATGCCGGAGCAGCAGCCCTTCTTTTCGATCTACTCAAAGAGGCATCGGAACGCGGTAGTGTTCTCATCACAACTCACAGTGCCGACCTCTTGGACGCGGCAGGTGATGAGGAAATACTCGTTTGTGAATACAATGCGGGCATCACCAAGATCGGACCACTCTCGCGAACTCAACGTGAAGTCGTAAAAGAAGGTCTTTTTTCCGTGTCGGAGCTCATGCGGTCCGAGTCCCTTCGGATCCAGCCAGCATAGTCGATGCCCAAGAACTTGGTCTGTGTCGTTGAAGGGCACGGAGAGGTTGAAGCCTTTCCGAATCTTTGCACGAAAATCCTACACTTCTTGGAGGTGTTCGACTGGGTCGTGGACCAATCGCCCATCAAGCATTCGAGAGCGAATCTCGTAGACGCGCGAATGCCTTCCCCCTCAAGACCTCCTCGGAAGGAAGGCATCTCTAGGGTAGTAGAACTCGCATCCCGCCGCCCTGCTGATGCGGTGCTCGTCATATGTGATTCCGATGATGACTGCCCCGCCGCATGGGGTCCCGCAACGGTTGAGCTGATTTCCCAACGACTCGCTGGAGGAGCCGTTATGATCGTTCGAGAATTCGAAGCGTGGCTTCTCCTGAATCAAATAGGTGCGACTGAGTACGACGGTCGGAGTATTGAGACGATCCGCGACGCAAAGAGAATCCTCAAAAAGCTAGTCACTGGATACAAGCCCACGACGCATCAGCTGGAGCTGACAAGAAAAATCGACATTCCCAAACTGCGGGAATTATCAGACTCCTTCGACAAGCTGGTACGCACCATCGCGCAGGTTACAGGAGCGGAGTGCCCGCCTCGGTAGTACTCGTCCATGCCATGGCTGTCCCACGTATCGGCGGCGATCTGGCTCTAGCGCAGGGCAAGGGCTAGGCTCAATAGGTGCCCCCCATCCCCCCCATGGACAACAACCAAGCGGTCGTTCTCAGTCGGCTCTTCTCGTCGACGGTGATTCGACAACTTGCGACTTGTGGTACATCGCCGACCTTGGCGCGCCTCGCCCGGTTGAGCGACTTGGACGCATCGAAAGAAGAAAGTCTAGGAGAGTATCTAGAGCGTGCATACAAGAGGTTGTCGGGTTCTCCATTGCGTGACGAGTATGTTTACAAGAATACCCTCATCACGAAGAACCTCCTCGGACGTCATAGCTTACGCACCGCCACGGTACTTTCGGAGTTTCGCGTTGGAACGAGCAAGGCTGATCTCGCAATCATCAACGGAACCAGCACCGTCTACGAGATAAAGTCGGAGCGTGACAACCTGAGCCGCTTGCAAGGTCAGCTCGCGGATTATCGAAAAGTGTTCGCTCGTATTTACGTTGTGGCGGCTCAGCCGCATATCAAAAAGTTGGAGGCTCTGATCGACGAGGATGTCGGAATTTTGATGCTAAAACAGAAACTCAATTTGTCGACCATACGAAAAGCAGCAGACAACACCTCCAATATCGAACCTGTGGCAATCTGCAACGCTTTACGGAGAGATGAAGCTACTAGCATTCTCAAATCTCTAGGCCGCGACGTGCCTGTGGTGCCCAATACCCAAATTATGGGCGTGCTCAGAGAAGCTTTCGCTGAGCTGACGCCTCTAGAAGCTCACCGTGGTATGGTGGAAATCTTGGGCAAAACGCGGGGGGCTCAGCACCTACAAACTCACGTTGACGCACTGCCCCCATCACTCACATCAGCGGTATTGACGATGTCTCTCAGAAAACGAGACCTCGCTCGCCTAACCGAAACTGTGAGTATTTCGATGACAACCGTCAGTTCTTGGGGGTAACATCCCGCTAGCAGAGTCTCGCCGCTGAATGTCAAAAGCACATCGACGGCAAGCGAAAAGTACCAACGGCGAGGACGCACTTCACGGTGAGCGCTGGCGATGGCGAACTCGGCTTCGACAATAGGCCGCTCACACTTGCGCTCACGCCGCGTAAATCTATGAGTGAAGAATATCCCAGTCGCGACGGACTGACCAAGCAGCGCCAATTGAACTATAAGTTCTTCTTGCGAGTTCAGTTGCCGTGAGATCAGGAAGTTCACTTAGAGCCGCCCACATGTCTGCCCGATAACTCGGCCCTTGGGTGACGCGTTCTCTATACGTTCGATGAGACTTGGCTAGCTCTGCTGGACTGGCAACATCGCTTTCGCGACTTTGTAGAGTGTTCGCTGCTACCCGAATTGAGGTATTGGCAAACCAACTGTGCTCCCCATGTTTATTGACCCAGAAGGATGTGCCCTCACCCATTAAGTCGATCGGCGTATCCGACGGCCAAGCTCTGGCTAACCGAGCGAAGCGAGAATCGTTTCTTCCTCGCCATTGTCCCACCGCAGTCCAAAAAGCTCGGGTTCTTTCTGCCTCGGTACAGGATAAAACAAGCCTCGTGAGCCGATCGACGTTGACGGCACCGGAGTGGAGGCTCAGCCACTTGCAGAGGATGCCCAGTACCCGAAAGTCTTCTTTTTCTATCCCCTCGTAAGCGGCAAAAAACAAAACGTCCTCGATGGGCAAATCCAATAGAGGCTCAACGGCGAAGTTCATCCCGATCCCTGCCATCGCCCTGCTGAGCGCCATCCCCTCAAAACGGCGCCGAGGCTCAACCTCACGCCTAAACGTCATGATCCAAGTCCTGACCTAATTTTTTCAGACCAGAGCGAACATGTTGAGGCCACTGTGGGTTTGCATCTCGCTCTTCCAGCCAAGGGCGAATAATCTCCAGTTCTTTCGCGCTCGGCGCTAGCGCGATACAATCGGGCAAGTCTTTTGCTCGGTCCAGATATGCGTAGATTTTGCTTCTGAGTAAGTCCAATCTGCTCAGTGTTGAAAAGCGAATCGCTTGTCCTTCGTAGAGCGGCCGAGTCTCTTTGCGCCAGCCTGACGGAAGTTCCAACATGAGGCTGGCTGGGCCGTTGTTGAGCCAGTCTACTTTCAACTGATTTTTCTGAGCGAACTCTACCGATGCGACTTTGACTTCGTCAGAGATATTGGGGCACAGCACATCGACGTCTGCGGTGGGTCTCTCAATCAACCCCAACAGCTGAAGAGCGGCACCGCCAATTACGGTGGCCTCCAGTTTGAGGCCGTGGCGCTCAAGGTAGAGGTCAAACGCGGGTACCATTGCCCTTGCATCCAAGTTTACCCCGTGTTTTTTCATGGTTCGCTTCAGTATAACTGAATCAGCTCAAGGTGCAAAGTAGGGTGCCTCAGTTTGCTGCCCCAGATGCACAACGTGATTGACGAACTGTTGAGTCAGTTGGCTTCTTGACCAAAAGAGATGTGCCCTTTACTAGCAATGCAACCGACTGATTTTATAGCTCCTTTTCCAGGAACACTGACCCCTGCGGGGGATGGCTTGCATGCATTTGTTCCGGATGCACTTCTAGAAGTGTTGAACATTCCATCCCATCTGCAGATTCGAGCCAACCTAGCAGAAAAGGCCATTGGCCGATTGAGCGGCATGATGATCGGTGGGGGTACCCCCCTTGAGTTCTCATCCCTCTGCTGATCAAGGAAGACGATCCGAACGATCCCCCGCTCTATCTCAGTGCGTTTTTTGAAAAAAACCGAAGAAAGTATGATGACTTGCTATTGGGCGTCAGCCAAAGGGGCGCGTTCAACGATTGGATCGAGTTCTTCCTGGAGGGAGTGCTTGATAGTGCAAACAGTTCAATCTCGCTGGCAACAAAGCTCCTCAATCTACGAGCAAAATATCACCAGATCGGTCAGGACAAGAAGTGGCCAGCTCCGTGCTTTCAGCTCATCGACTATCTCTTCGAGAACCCAGTACTCTCGATACGAAAAGTAGAGCACCTCACAGGAGTGAGCACACCCACTGCATCGTCTCATATTAAGAAG
>CAYWLO010000145.1:0-4985 GCA_964459035.1 uncultured Polyangiaceae bacterium
TGAGCTGAGCCGTCAGCTTGTGGCTGTACATAATGGGTGCAGGCATGAGCTCGGGAGTCTCGTCGCAAGCAAAGCCAAACATGAGTCCCTGGTCACCGGCCCCCTGCTCTTTGTGTAGCCCGTCTCCAGCGGTCACGCCCTGAGCGATATCGGGAGATTGCTCTTCGAGAGCGTTGAGAATTCCGCAGGTGTCTGCGTCGAAGCCCATGTCACTGTCGGTGTAACCAATGTCGCGAATGGTATCGCGAACTACTTGGGCATAGTTGATGTTTGCTTTCGTAGTGATTTCACCAGCAAGCAGGACAAAGCCCGTTTTGACAGCAGTCTCGCTAGCAACACGGCTATTTTTGTCGCCCTTGAGTAGAGCATCCAAAATTGCGTCTGAGATATTGTCACAAATTTTGTCGGGATGACCTTCGGTGACTGACTCTGACGAAAAGACGTAATTCTTCATTTTCTATCCTTTACCCCCGGAGGGGGCGTTGCTTCCGGTGAGCGAATTTATGTCGCTAGGGGTTGGAACCCGGCGACCTTCTAGGGGATCCTCTCCCTTAAATAAAGAGTAAGCATGCAAGACTCTCCTCTGGCCTCTTTGGCGTATGGAGAGCGCGATACATCGATGCTGTAGCTCAACCGCTAGCTGCGGTAGCCCGCGTTCACGTCGATGTAGCCGTGGCCCAAGTCTGAGGTGATGTAAGAGAACGTCCCGGGACCCTTTCCTAGGACAAGTTCAATTGTGTATTCTTGGGCTTTCATCTTCTCGGAGGCCTCTCGATCGGCTGCTTCGTTTGTGGGGCCGCCGTTCTTACAAATGCAAGTGCCCTCAATATTGATGGTGGCGCAATCTTGGTCAAAAGGAATGCCCGCGCGTCCAGCTGCCATCAAAAGGCGTCCCCAATTGGCGTCTTTTCCTGTCATGGCTGTTTTTACAAGAGGAGAGGTCGCGACCACGCGCGCGATATCACGTGCTTCCGCGTCGTTGTTCAAACCTTTGACGAGAATTGTAGCCACGTGCTCTGCGCCTTCTCCATCACGTACCATTGACTTGGCCAATTCACCGCAGACCCTCACCAAAGCTTGCGTGAGTTCTCTCTCTTCGACAATGAGACCGCTCTTGCCAGAGGCCATGAGAAAGACAGAATCATTGGTACTTGTGTCGCCGTCGACGGTCGCTGCATTGAAAGTTACGTCTGCACCCTGTTCGAGACTGGCTTTGAGTACATCGAGAGAAGCTTCGGCGTCGGTCACGATGTAAACGAGCATGGTGGCGTGTAGGCCCGAAAAATCTCCATCGTCGAAGTTTGCTCCATTCGCCTGAGGAAGTTGTCCTGCAGGGGAAAGATCTGGGTGAAACATACCGGCACCTTTTCCGATTGCGAGAAATGTAGCGCTCTTGCCATCTCGCTCAATCGTTGTGGACGCGATTTTTTTCCACTGGTCGGTCGTGCGAATCGCATTGGCAAAATCGTCGAAATTGTTCTCGCTTAAGCCTTGGACCAAAGCTGCACTCGATTCGTTGATTTGCTGTGCGGGAAGAGCCTGGCCGATGACCCCGGTGGAGGCGGGGAGGACCAAATCGCAGGAAATATTCAATTGTTCTGCCACAGCGGCAGTCGTTGAGAGGGCGGCGGCCATACCTTCTACGCCATTGCATGCATTGGCGTTACCCGAGTTGACTAGCCAGGCCTGCGCGAGCCCGGGAAGTACGCGTTTTTCCGCTAAATGGACCGGATGAGCCCGTACGATATTTCGAGTAAAAAGCGCCACTGTAGGCACTGGAAAATCTGCTGTGATCAAACCCAAATCGAGCTGATTGTTTCCTTTGATACCGGCACTTACTCCGGAAAACTTAAAACCCTTTACGTGTGTCACGGCGCGCAAGCTAGCACTCTAGGCCCTCTGCGAAAGGTCTGGTCTCGACAGGAAGGACGATTTATTGCCAAGGGCGGCCGGTGTTTCTTTTCGTGGTCGGGCGTGTTTTCTTCTGCCGAACCAGCGTAGGCATCTTCAGGTGGATTGGGATATGTTCAAGGGGTGAGAATGAAATTTCTAAGCCGGTGGTGTTGGTTGGCTTTTGGCTTGCACTCTTCGGCCCTTTCTTGTGCCCACAGGGAACTTCCCCCCGAGACGCAGGTCAAAAGTGTGAGGAGCCCAAAGGGGCAAGAACTTCAGCCCTTCGAGCCCATTGAAAAAGAGGCTCAGATCCTGAGTCCCCTCTGTTTGCACGGTTGCCCTGAATTATTGGAGAAAAGAGAAAATCAGCTTATTCGTCGGGAGATTTATCTACTCTCTAATAATAAACTTACTAAATTGGCAGATTGGGTAGCCTACCGCGTGACAAAAACCACAATCGGTAAGTCCAAAAGGAGGAATTGGAAAGCTGATCCCGACATTGCCGAGGCCGACACCCTTGAGCCGGAAGATTATCGGGGCGCAAACCGAGTACTGAGGACGGATCGAGGCCATCAGGTTCCCCTCGCTTCATTTTCTGGGACAAAGCAATGGAGGCAGTTGAACTATATGAGCAATATCTCTCCTCAAAAAGGAAAGTTGAATCAGCAAATCTGGAAAAGGTTGGAACAGAGGGTCAGAAAGTTAGCTCGTGAGCCCGAGGTAGAGGCTGTCTATGTCATTACAGGACCCCTCTTTGAGCGCGAGATGCCTCCGCTACCGGGGGCTAACGAAAGCCATGAAGTGCCCAGCGGCTACTTTAAAGTTGTGGCAATCACTGAGGGTGAATCGCTACGGGTGGCGGCATTTATCATGGACCAAGAAACTCCTGGTAGCGACAGTCATTGTGATTATGGGGTCACTGTGCACGAGGTGGAGAGCCGAGCCCAGCTAGATTTCTTTGTGGCTTTGCCGGACGCTCGTGAAGGGCTTCTTGAGTCACGCAAGGGGGATCTCTATTTTCGTCTGGGCTGTGAAATGAGCCCTGAATCATCTGCTGCGCCTCAGGCGGACTAGCTCATGGCGGGCAGAACGCGATGTTTTTAATTTTGAAGGCGCCGTCCACTGCAGGATCATTTGTTTGGTCGCCGAAGGCAATGCGACCGTTCGTTTGAAAGTTGTTCAAGCTAAGGGCCAAGAGACCATCGATGAATAGCTGGGCATTTCCTTTGGTGTCGACCTCTAACAGATAAGGATGGAGCTTTGTGCGTGTATCAAAGGTGACAAATTGAGAATCGTCGCCCCAACCCACGCCTGTCTCGTCAAAGAAGAGCATTTGTGAGCGCTCGTAGCCGATTCCGTGCGTGTTGGGTGTGTATGCGCCAAGAAATGCAATCGCCGCATCAAACTGGTTGTGGGGGGCTGCCTTGATAACCTGCAACTCGAAATAGATTCGAAAGGGAAGCTCAAGGCCAAGGTCCAGACTGAAGAGGAGCCAGGGCGCACCACTCGCTACGCTCGTATCGAGGAGAAACGCCGAGCCATCGGAAAATCGGGCTTCGTTTGTTGAAAAGTCGTGCACGGTCCAAGCTTCTTCTTCTGGTGCATTAGAACCCTCCAAGACAAGGGTACAATCAGCGGGAGGACCCGCTCCTCCTTCGCTACCGCCTGATGATCCCCCTCCGCTTCCGCTGGGAGACGGGGCTCCTCCCGTGCCTTCGTTGCCCGTTGTTTGGCCTCCCGCGGTTCCTCCTGTGTCACCCGACTGAAAAGATGTCTGTCCACCCTGGTTTTTGGAGCCCGTGCCCTGAGTTGGCTTTTCATCAGGGGCCCCTCCACCGGTTGAAGTCTGAGTAGCGCCGCCGTTGGCCAGAGGGCTGCCCCAGGGTGAAATAAACTCCCCTTCGTTGGTCTGGGGTTGTGCATTTTCTTCAGGGACGCATGAAGATGCACAAAGTAGGAAAATGGCACTGCTTTCCAAGGCGCCAATTAGTTTGAATAGAAGACGCGGCGTTTTTGCCAACCTACCAAGAGTCGAGGCAAGCAAAAATGCCTCACCCGTTCTAGCTTTGGGCACAAATCGGCGCTCTTCATGTCTTTCTGGTCCCGAATTTTGGCGTGCTCTCAAGGCACGATGTGTTCGTTTCCATGGAACAGAGGGCAGACACAAACTGGCGTTTCGACGGGCCACAATACTTGAGAACGGTTCTTGCTCGTAAGTATTGAGCTTGAGTCTCGCATGTATTGACCGTTCTGCTGTCAATACATGCGAGCAATCTTCAAGCAAGCTTCGTTGTTCAGGAAGCTATGGAGGCGGTGGGCCCCCGCCGCATGTGTTGTGCCCATTATTTTGCTTGGAGGAGTGGTTGGTTGCGTCGATGAGCGGGCGTTACCGACTTTCTTCGAAGGGCAAGACCTCTTGGCCGGAACACAGTGTGCGGCCCAGATGCCCAGGAGCTGTTCGGTCGTCTTGGAGAGAAAAGACGGAGTGCTCTCCTGTTATAAAGGCATTCAAAGGTGTGAAGAGGGCCATTGGTCCAGGTGTTCCGACGGCGAAATTACCACGCGAATGGATCCCCTCTCGCCCCGTGCGCTTTTCATGGTGGCGAATACCTCGCTGAGTACCCCCACAGCCTGCGTGGGCAATGTATGTGATCCCTATTGTCAGTTCTTTGATGAGGATCCACTTGATATAACCGGGAGCGTGACCTTACCGTCCTCGTCGTTGCCTGTTTTTCCAGGAAGTGCAGGGGGGGCGAGTTGCGCCCATGCTTTTTGCACGGAAGGAGCAGCGTTACTCGATGGCTGCCATGACTGTGTCACTTCCATTTGTTTAGCAGAACCAACCTGTTGTGATTCTGCGGGAGGCGCTTGGGGGCCGAATTGTGTGGACGCAGTCTATACCCTTTGCGCCTCAGTGCCCGTTCCCAAACGGGTCTGTGACTTTGCTGCGTTTTCCTCAAGTACGATGAGAGCAGATGGGGGCGGGGTATATATTGTAGGAGGGGCCCTGGGTGCAGGGCAATCGCATGACTCGCCTAGCGATATCAACAAGTTAGGTCGTTCGGCAGTTTGAGGATCGCGGCGAGAATCTT
>CAYWLO010000146.1:0-4976 GCA_964459035.1 uncultured Polyangiaceae bacterium
TAGAGCAGGGGATTGAAAATCCCCGTGTCGGCGGTTCGATTCCGTCTCTGGGCACCTTATTTGTAGGGGTGCGGACACCGCACCCCTCGTCCCCGGGAGTGAATCCCGGCTCCTCACCCCACTGTCCGCGTGCGCTCCGGCAGCTCCTAAATAGTCTCTGGCGGTGCTGAGCGCGCCTCCCTACTCCTCAACCTTCGGTCTCGAGCGGGTCGGGGAAGTTGGTGCCGTGAAGCCGGAGCGGGGCCGCTGTAGCGATTCAGTCTCGGGTCCCAATCTACCCGGCACGGTACACGCGGAACGGTGAGATTCTCAAAACGGGACGGTTGAGCGGCTAGCCCAGGAGCGACTCTATGGTTTCGCGCATCGCGGGCCCGCCGTTTCAGAACTCGAGCTTGCCAGCTTCCCAACCTCGCAATCTTTGCATCGTGAAATAAGGTGGACGCGCAACTTCTAGAGCAGGGGCCAAGGTGCGCCCGGCTCAACGAAAAAGGAGCAGGTGCATGACGAAGGAAACGAGAACAAAACACACGCCCACATTCAAAGCCAAGGTAACTCTGGCCACCGTCCAGGACCTGCAGACAACCACGGAGCCGGCGCTGCGGTAGAAGATCCACTCCAATCAGATCTACAACTGAAAGCTCTAGCCTTTTGAGATTGCCGCCCGCTCCTTCAAAACCAAAGAAGGCACCACTGGAGCCGCTCTAGAGCTAGATTTCGAGCTGCGTTAGTAACAGGCTAGAATTATTGTTGGAACGTGAGTTTTTACTACACGGGCTCAAGCGCAATCGGCAAAGGCCAGGCAACCCATGGGAAAACCCCTAAAGTCCATCGCCGGGAGACAAGGATGCGCCTTCTTCTGAAAGCAGAAATGTACCACTTTTGGTGCACATCGTGCATGGGCAGCGCTCGCTAGGTGAGAACTCCTACGTCAGTCACCACTCCGCACACGTAACGCAGTTGATTGAGCAAGCGGTCAATTACACTTCCCCAATGGACGATAACTATTTTCTCTCAGTCGTACTATCCGATTGAGGACTCGTGCCTTTGAGGGGCGACAAATCTATTAGTAAGACGTGTTAACCGAACTAGCAGGACAAAAGTTACGACGCGACAATGATTCATCAATGGGGACATTTGAAGCTTGAGTGCAACAAACACCACCTCATCACGCCTAACCATTAGCGTCGTATATGAATCCAGGTTCCTTGACCCATATCATCGCCAATATTTACCCCATGCCAACCGGGAGGAATGGGGGGATCTGTCCACATAAATACCAATCGAGCATCAATAGGAGCTAGGTTTACGCAACCATGACTACGAGGGATACCAAATACATCATGCCAATAGGCTCCGTGCAGAGCAAAACCCGCAGAAAAGTATTGAATCCATGGTACGTCGCGCAGCTCAAAAGCGGTGCTACCCCGCCTACGCGTAACGCCATACTCGGGGTGGCGTCCACGCTTTATATTGGACCACCGACGACGATCCATATCGTTCATCTTTTTCTTAGCGCGATCCATCTTCTTCAAACGGGCCACGGTTGCGCGCCCCTCTGCATCCATCGAACTTTTTCTGGACTTCTTTCCCCCGGAGACTGACGAGTTTTCCTCGGAGTCCATCGCGGCAGCGATGTGTTTCGACTGCAAGCGAAAATCACCTAAGGGCGTGGTAAGATCTTTCTTTGGATCACCAAATCTGTCGCGGCCGGTTGAAACCAGGGTCGTATACCGGGGCACTTTGCCGTCGTACAAAGTAAGCACTTGCTGAGAAATCGAAAGGTCGACCCACTTTTCCCCATTTTTTGCCGGTTCGGGCCATTCATTGGGTTGGTGCACCACCCCAATATCCGAGTCTTTCAGCCAACGTGTTTTATCACCCAAAGTTTGGTAAAAACGCTTACCCTCTTTAATGCGTGCCTTTCCCGAGAGCGGAACAAGCGCTCGATGAGGAGCAGGCTCGGCGGGGCGGGTCATGTCCCTGCCCTTGATCAATTGATAAAGACTCGTTTCCCTTTTTGTGATGAATGCAAACGGGAACTTCATTTTGGAAGGGATCTCCACGCCATGAAATGCGGAACCGGTGTCGGGCTTTACCTTGGTTGTGGGAATCAGGCGTAAATCGACCGTGATACCGAATCGCCTCTCCAAGTCATCACTTTTCGAGTTAAACGATCCGACAAACGATAAACCAGTATGACGTCGCACGCGGTCGGCAAAAATCGCATATTCGGGTACTTTAAAGGCAGCCACATTAGGAATACCTCGCGCCCCGCCTTCTAACCAAAACGGCTGAATTTGCTTAGGTGACATTGAGCCAAAGAGTTCGGCACGACTCAGTGCTTTAGCATTGCGAAACCCTTGGGGGTGGCTCAACCCAGGCACGGCGACACCACGCTCATCGAGAGCTACATCATTGGCGCCCAATACGACATTTTGCACCTCACTCTTGTGCTCGTGAAACCAATCAATGTGCTCCAACAGCCCGAATTCACTCTTGACCTGCTCCGCTTTGGAGGGAATACGTAAATACTGGGGCGCGGTTGCACGAACAAATCCATATCGATAAGGAAGGGGCTTGTCTATTTCCGGCCGTACGAACGCCGCCCTGACGATAGGATGTTCCATATCGATGGTAGCATCCTCGGTACACATAAAACCGAGAGGATATACTCTGTACCACTCGCCCTTCTTGCACCCTCGCCCACGCACAGGGCTCTCGTCTCGAGGGACCTTTCCTCCAATACGCACGTAACCTAGTCGCCGCGCCTTGTCGTTAGGCAACTTGTAGACCGTTGCCGCTACCCGAATACTTGCTAATTTGGGTGCCCCCTCCGGAGCGGCTGTATCTAGCTCACCATGATCAACGCTCAGGGCAGATAGAGGGGGGGCCTTCCTCTTCGTCTTCTTCGTTTTGTCTCCCTCATCCGCTGAGGCTTGCTCGTGACCTTTCGGTGCGTCCTCCCCCTGCTTTGGCTTGTCGCAGCCGCTCAAAAGAAGAATTGTGGGCACTAGGCCGCAAAGAAGCCGAATTTTGGTTAATTTCACGCTCTATCTACCGATGTACCGGGGTAAAAACACCCACGCGGCTTAGCGCGCCCAGGAAAATGGTCCAAGTAGAACGCTGCTTCACTGACGAAATGCCCAAATCACACCGAATAAGCGGAACAATTAGCCCTCGCGCCTTGTCAGCTCTGCAGTTCGAAGTCGCGTATTCACCAGCACCCTTTCAAAAGGCGAACTCAGTCACACAGCCGTTCAGCGCGCGCCCCTATCCGGGCGCCATCGTTGCCCACAGTCGCACCTAGGCTTCTATCGTAAAAGCCATTGGCATCGTCGCCAGTCTTTTCGTTGTTTCCGAGCCAATCGTATTTGGGTAGCCCCCTCCCGGTGTCCGTCCTCGGACTTGCGTCCTGCAGATAACCCCGCCTCACCCCTCGCGCGCGGGCTCGACTCCGCTACGCTCGCCCGCGCGAGGGAGGAAACGATTTTTAACGGCGTAATGCTTTTGTGAGAGCTACCGTTGTCGTTGGCTGGTGCAAAACTACGAACGTTGTCGTTGCCTGCTTGTGTACTGCTGGCGACAATCGCGAGGCGATACGTCGAGCATTCTAGTTTTTGAGCGGCGCACATCATTTGAAGAAATCTATCAAACTTGAATGCGCGCTCACTTCATTCAACGAAACACTTCGTCGACACTATTTGCAGTTAGAATGCGCTCGGCCCAGAGACTTAAGTCACTCTCGGAGGCTGCATTGAGCCTTGCACTTGCTGATTCGGAAATCTCCCCGAACTTCAAGGCCAGTTGCCTCATCAAAAGGCCGCGTTGACCTTTTTTGAGTCCCTTCTCGAGTCCCTTCTCAAGTCCCTTCTCGAGACCTTCCTGCCGCCACTGCTCTGCTAATGTCATCAGTATTTCCTTAGCTTCCGGAGCCGCATACTCCACAATTTCATCTAGCTGCAATTGGCTCAATTCTGCCCTTGCACTAGCAAGATAGCTGATTACCCCGAAAAGCGCATCCCGGCCGCTTCTTGACGCTGAAATTTGGGTCATTACGTCGCCCCACACCGGCAAAGAGTTCATCAGCACCTCTGCGTTGCGAGAATCGCGCATCGCCCAAAGCACCAAGGGCAACACCTTACTCGCTTCGTCGTGCGCTCTGCTCAACAGCTCTTCGTCCGTCGCGTGGCTGATATCGTCAAGAATAAACTTGAGTCGGGGAATGTAGTCGCGCAGAAAAGGATCCGCTTGCATCTCCTCGCTGAAGAGCTCGCGCACCTCCGTAGATGCTGTCCACCCGCTCTCGCTGTGATGCACAACAATTGGCACCACCACTGGTAGCGGCAAAATCGGAAGTTTATCCGCTCGGCGCTGGTCAATATAGCGCGAGAGAATGCGTACGACATACTCCAGCACTCGAAATGCCATCAATTTGTCTACCTTACTTTGATGCTCCAAAAGCAAGTAGATAAATGCACGACCCCCAACAAAGTCTGCCGAATACAAGACATCACAATGGCGTGAAGAGAGGTCGTCCCCCACGGTCAATTCTGGCTCTGGAGAAAGCGTGCTCAGATCTATCTTCGACAACAACTCAGGCGACAAGAGAGCGCGCAGCTCGGTAGCCATATTCTCAACATTTGAGAAGGTCGCCTTAAAGAGCCCATCGTGAGAAGCCGATCTTACCATACTAGTTCTCTAGCATAGTGTGGATAGTTAGGAAATAGGAGTTATGTGGCAGACACCTCCGGGTAACCACTGGGATGGAGCGAAGGAGCAAGAGAGCTCGCTACTGAAAAAAGCCAAATCACACCAGCAAAGCCTCACTCATCAACACCTTCTGCAAGCACGGGCGCGGTGCATGCATTTCACCCCACAGCTACTGAAGTACTCCTATTTTCTGTGATTCGCGGCAAGCGCCTGGGTGTCAGCTTTCGTCGCCAACAACTTATCGGTAATTACATCGTCGATTTTCG
>CAYWLO010000147.1:0-4830 GCA_964459035.1 uncultured Polyangiaceae bacterium
CAACACCGGCGGCACAGACGGCGGCAACACCGGCGGCACAGACGGCGGCAACACCGGCGGCACAGACGGCGGCAACACCTGCGATTCCTCGATTGCGACTGCAATCTTCGATGATCAGCTGAAGCCCCTACTCTCTACTTCTTGTGGTCGTTGCCACGATGGCGAGCGCAGCTTCGGTATTGAATTCGAAAGTGATCTCGCTAAAAATTCCGAGCAGGTGACCACGATGAAATTTGTCGAGCCTGGAGATACAAGTGAGAGCTACCTCTGGCAAAAGGTCCAAGGAACTCAGGCCGATGTAGGGGGGGAAGGAGTCAGAATGCCCAGGCGCGGCCCTGCCCTCAAAGCCCCCGCGCTCAAGATAATAGAGGACTACATCAACGCCCTCTGTCCCGCACCATAATCACTCAGCTGATGCCTCATCCCGACGCTCCACCGAGACCGAGCGCCGGGACGTCTGGCAGACCGTCAAAAAGGAGCCGCAATGTATCTACCCATTGCGGCTCCTTTTTGATTGGACGCTCAAGGAGATGAGCTCGCTTCATCAGCGTCCAGCACCTTTCTGACTTTGCGTCCCATGACCGCTATAGAAAACGGCTTCGACAAGATCGACACAGCCTCAGAGAGAACACCATGCCGCAAAATGGCGTCCTCGTTGTAGCCTGACATAAAAAGGACAGGGAGTTTGGGCGATTCCTCGCGGAGCTGAAGGGCCAACTCCGGTCCACCCATTCCCGGCATCACGACGTCCGTCAGTAGGAGATCTAACTTTTTCATGGTCGCCGCCATTTTAAGGGCGGCCGCGCCGCTATTTGCGCTCGCCACAACATAGCCAAGTCGCCTCAACATACTCCCCACGACGCCTCTTAAACCATCATCATCGTCTACTAAAAGAATACTCTCTACTCCTCGGGGTATATCCGAAGAATTCCTACGTCTTTCGTCTACCTCAACACCGCCTTCGTGAACGGGAAAAAGCAGAGTAAATGTCGTACCTTTTGCCAATGAGGTAGACAAACGTATAGTCCCATGGCTCTGTTCGACAATTCCGTAGACCATCGAGAGTCCCAACCCTGTACCTTTTCCGGCGGCTTTCGTAGTAAAAAACGGCTCAAATACGCGTTCACGCGTGCTTTCATCCATTCCAACGCCCTCATCTACGACGTCCAGGGCGAGCGCCGGCTTTCCGTTGAATTCACTAGTCCGTGTACAAAGACTGAGTGCTCCTCCTCGTGGCATCGCATCGCGGGCATTTACAACAAGATTCATGATGACTTGCTCCAATGCACCAGGATCTAACCGAACTCGCCCCCCGTCGCATCCAAGGCGAATCACCAAACGCACATCTTCTCCTAAGAGTCGATCCAAGAAGTGTGTAGCCTGACCCACCAACTTATCAAATATTTCAACCTTTGGCTGGAGCACCTGTTTACGACTGAAGGCCAATAGCTTTCTGGTCAACTGGGCGGCCTTCGTACCCGCGGCATCGATTGTAGAAAAAGCCCCCAGCCTTTCAGATTCATTCCGAGCAGTCTCTCCTAGCTCACAGGCACCCAAAATTACCGTCAGCAGGTTGTTGAAGTCATGAGCAACTCCGCCGGCGAATGTGCCCATGGCTTCCATCTTTTGAGAATGACGTAATTGCTCCGATAGCGCCTGGCGCTCGCTCACATCAGTGAGAATTACAGACACTCGGACGATCGTTCCCCCGGCCCTGATAGGTCCAGTACGGGCAGCCAAATAGCGCCGACCACTCGATGTATCTAGCTCCAATTCTTCATCAAAAGTTCCCCCAAAGGTGAACGACTTGTCGATTGCCCCACGTAATCTCTCTCCCGCCTCTTTTGAGATATGGGCGTCAATCACCTCTCCAACAGAAGCGCCCAAGGCGAATTCCGACTGACTTCTATTGACAAATTCTACCCGACACCCGCGATCGACTATCACGATAAGATCTGCCGCATTGTCGACGAGACTATGCCACCTCTCCTTCTCTTCGCTTAGCTCTGAGAAAAGCCTCACATGATCAAGCGATACAGCCGCTTGAGATAGGATTGTATCAAGGAGTTCGACATGTCGAGCAGAAAAGGCACCCGACAAATGTAAGTTTTCTAAGTAGACTAACGCTAAAATTCTATCGTCCAGACGAATGGGAGCGCAGAGCAGAGAACGAGGGCGATGAGCTGCAATATGAGGGTCATGAGCCCAGCGGCTATCGTGAGATGGATTATTGAGAACCAAAACCTGACCACTTCGTCCCACTAGATTGACCACCGACTTAGAAAACATCGAAGTGTCAGTGGCTGGTATTGCGGCTAGACTATGAAGAACCCATAATTTACCAGGACGATGAATGATATGACAATTGGTAGCGCCTAGAGACTCTCGAATACTCACAACAAGCTGCGTCAAGAGCGACTCCCGCTTGGTTTCTCGTGAAATAGCTCGCGCCGCTTGGGTAACAGTTCTTAGCTCGAATAGATTTGTCGAGCGTCCCCCGCTACCTAAGGCTTCAGAACTTCCCCCACTAATGGAAGAAGTCGATGCATTGAGCGGAACTCCGGTTTCCCGACGATGACTCTCCAGATGACCTTCTAAATCGAGCTCGGGCTGTCCAGCGCACAGAGCACTCATCGCTGGAGTTGAACCCCATTTTTCAAAGAGAAGAAGGGCCTCTACTAGGTATTTTACTCCTGCTCCGACAATACCCCTTTCTATATAAAAATCTCCGCACAATTGGAGAGCCAGAGCTTCTTTGTCCAAGTATCCGTGCTGACGAGCGCTCATAATTGCGAGATCATAGGCCCTCAACGCGGCGGCAACCTGCCCCCTACATCTCAACAACTCACCCTCAACTAACTGATACAGATGTGCAAAGTTCGCGGCGCATTGTAGCTGAGCCTCTCGAGATGCGCTTTGCCAGAGTTCAAGGAGACTCTCGGCCTCGTTTCTTTCATTTTTGGAAAGCTCATCCTCTACTCTCAGAAGTTTTGTTATCTGTAACGACGCGTAAAACTTGCTTTCGATTACCAAATATTGCCCAGGCAGTCCCGCTTCAATCACGGAAACTCTCAGCTTCAGCTCGTCAAAGTTCGTGGCTCCTCCCGTATAGGTCTCAACTTTAAGTAATGCGGCGTAAAACCAAGCCTGGGCAATGATGATATTCTGAACTTTTTCTAAAAAGCAATCCTGAGCGAATGACTCCCCGAATAACTCACTCAATTCCCCCGTCAATTGCGAAAAAGTGAATAGAGCGTAGGGACGGTAGAATAAGTCTAAACTCAGAGGTGCAGAACGACGCAAGAATGGTAAATGACGTTCGATATCTTGCCTCACTTCGGGCAAGGGCGTACCCGAAGCCGAACGAAAGCAATCACCTATAACTAATAAATAACTAGCGCATGCTAAGTCACCCCCTTCAAGTGAAAGGGGGTACGCCCGATACATCGGTCGAGGGATTTCTTTCAAGGGTTTCCTGAAATAGGAACAAAGGGCAAAATATACCAAATGGGCTCGCCCATGCACCAAAGGGTCGCGGTACTTATCGGCGAGTGCGACCCCTAAACGCCCAAAGGATTCTCCCAACTCATGGCGCCCTTGAGTAGACATGAGAAAACCAAAAGAGGCATAGGCAAAACTAGACGCACTAGCATGTCCCTCCTTCAGGGAAATATTGGTCATCTTGCCAATAGCCCATGCGTTCAAGAAGTGCTCACTCTTGAGATATGCAAGAAGCGCCAAGCGATCCAAAAATTTTATTTGAAGGAGGGACGATTCAGACCTGAGGGGCAGAGCATCTACTAATTGCGCGATATCGCGCCCTGACATGTTACCTTCAACAGCTGCGAGTTGCCTTGCGGCCGCACCCTCTACGCTCAAAGCAGAGGGCACCTCGAGCCCGTAGAGGCGCAGCGCAGCTGAACAAGCAAGTAGGCCTTCTTCAAGTTGAACCGCCAAAATAGCGTGTTCAATTTGAACTTCATAAACCTGTAGAATTTCTTCAGAGTCTTGAGCCAATTTTAGAAGACGAGGGTACTCTTGGGAGGCTAGATCATAACGATTTGATAGATAGGAAGCGCGGGCCCGCTCCAAATGAACGAAAAAACTAATCTGACGAGTACTTGCAGCGCCTACGTCGAGTTCTAGCAATTCAACGGCAACATCGAGGTAGTCCAATGCCCACGAATACGCAGTATCTGTGATTGCTAAGCGGGCGCAGTTTAACTCCAGTTCGATCAATCTGAATCGTTCATGCCCATCAAGAAGATGACAACGGCCACCGTTGAAATAGTCGACAATTTCAAAAAGCTGAACATTGGCATCACCCAACCTTCTGCGCTTCTCCAATAGTCGAGCCATCAAGAGGCTCGTGTGCGCGTGGGCTTCTTTTTCTTCGACCGAATGGGGGCTAGCCCTCTCTACAATCTTTTGGTGGGCAAAACGAAATACGGCGCCCCCCTCATGATAGGCAGACACCCCGGTATCCTCGGAGACGGCGGCGTCGCGCCTTTCGTCCACGTTTTGTCTCTCAACGAGGAGAATTCTTCCGTCAATGGCCGGTAGAAGGCGTGAAAAGGTCTGAATTGGATCTAGTTTTGATATTTCGGAGAGAGTGCTGACGTCAAATTTTGTACCGATACAACATGCTACTCTCAATATTGCGACCGTTTCCTCCGGTAACTCGTCAAAACGCATCACCAGAATATCGCCAACAGTCCTGGCTGCGCCTCTCTCCGCTATCTCTAAGACATCCCAGCACCACTTTCTGGTCTGATTGTTGGCGCGCATCAACATCCGCGTAAAATCACGCGCGAGAAAATTCGTTAAAAC
>CAYWLO010000148.1:163-4764 GCA_964459035.1 uncultured Polyangiaceae bacterium
GACGCTCTAGATGTCCTGCTGGTCGCGACAAGCGGTAAACCGGTCGACGCTCTAGATGTCCTGCTGGTCGCGACAAGCGGTAAACCGGTCGACGCTCTAGGGGCGTAGCTCAACTCTATTTAACCGGCTCTTCGACAAATGCGTCGCAGGGAAACGAAATATCAAGTTCGTGCTCGCCACTCTTGATCGTTTCGCATGCGTCCCCCAATAACTCGACTTGGGTGGGCGAATTCACCCGCCAACCATGGGGATGGTTGAGCTCAAGTTTGGTCCAACTGGTTGCTTCGCTTGGGTCTTCGTCGAGCAAAATGGTGCCGCTATCTTCTTTGCCAGAACTGATTTTACCGTTGAGGTCGACCGCGCATGAGCGCACGCCGTCAATGATGGTTTCGAAGGCAGTGGTCAGCTCGGTGGGGCTGCGTCCATCGATGGAGGCGCCGCTGACGGCCCCCCCAAGGAGGGCGACACTGTCTAAGTGAGGCTTGAGGGCGTCTTTGCCCACATTGATTACCTCAACGATGATACCTAGATCTTCATAAATTCGTTGAGCCTCTTCGGCAACCAAAATTTGCTCGTAGTCATTGGCCTTGTAGGTCGTGCCCAGGTACTGCACGTCGTTGTCGCTGTTGTTTGGATCGCATTGAGGACGCCAACCGCCGCCATCGTCCCAATTGGCACATTCACAGGTGTCGGGGGCACCGTCTGTCGCAAGCACAATGACTTTGGGGCCTGGTGCATCAAGCTGGTAGAGCTTTGCGGCTGTTTGCGTGAGGGATTCTCGGGTGGGTGTGTCACTGAGAAGCTCGCTACACCTGAAGGAGTTGAGCATTGTCTGATGGTTTGCAATCGCAATGTCTACCTCCGTGAGCACGGGGCAAGTTTGGCGCGGCTTGCTTTGTCCAAAGCCATTTTTTGACGAATAGAGTGCGAGCCCAAAGCGAACTTTGTCCTCCAAAGGTTTGATGACTCCTGTGTCCGGGTGCAAAAGCACATTGCGCACCACATTCCATCGCCAGTCTTTTTTTGATTCTTGGCAGTCCCATGCGGGGGAATTTCCGGACAACTTGCTATTCATGGAGCCCGATTGATCGATTAAAAGTACCACATTGGGGATCTGGGGTTCGAATTTAACTTCGACCTCGATACACTCTTTGTTTGTGTCGTCATTGGAGCCACTTTCACCCCCATTGCCCCCCATGGAAATGGTGATGTCATTCTTAGTTATACACTGAGCGTCAGAGGAGCATGTCCTGCTCTTACTTTTGCAGCTATCTATTTCTTGAGGGTTACACTCTCTCTGGCATGTGTTGTTGCTGGCACAGTGCTGAGCCGTTGGGCAGTCTTTAGTCGCTGAGCAACTCATTCCGCAGGAATCACATTGCGCGACGCAGGTAAATTCACTCGAGCAAAAACTTCCTTCGTTGCAGGTATCGGTATTGGAACATTGAGCCCCTTCAGCCCCCGTCTCGGCTCCGGTTAGGATCTCGGGGTTGCGGCTGCACGCAACGAGGACAAGTAACGAAAGTGAGCTGATAATGAGACTTGTTCTAATCATCGATTGATAGCGTCTTATTCGAGTGGAGGCTGACTTGTTAAGAAGAGTCATGGGCATTTTCCTAAAAGAGAAGAATCGCAACGATCTTTCACCTTAGCAGGAGTTGAGCGAGTTTTGAGGGGTTCATGTGGTTGCATGTGCTCAATTGTAGGTGGCTTTCATGGGGGAGAGCCACCTCAGACTGGTACGGTTTTCGTTGTCCCGAGTTGAGCAAATTGAGTAATTTCTCAAAAATATCGAGTAATCACCCCGATTTCTATGGGAAAGAAGAACTTTACCTTGCGCAACAGTTAACCTTGGTTAACTATGCGTTCGTGACCTCCAATGGCTCTCCAACCCCCTCCAGTGATTCTAAAGAATCGCTTGCTCTTCAATGTGTCGAAGTACTGGGCCGTCTGGCTGCACTTTTTGAAGAGCGTCGTCGGCAATTAGCCGAAGGGGGGGCTTTGACCGTTCAGCAATGGCAAGCATTAGAAGAGGTGGCGCTGGAGCATTTTATGCCGAGTCTTTTTGCTCAAAGGCGTGCCAGTAGCGCCGCAGCAGTGAGCAAAATACTGCGCCAGCTCACCGACAAGGGGTTGATCACCGCTCATGTCTCCGAAAAAGATGGGCGACAGCGGCAGTATGTCGTGACCGCCGACGGTCAAAAAATTCTCACCCGCGTACGTGAGGAACGTCAAAGAGTGATTGATGAACTTTGGCTTCAGTTGAGCCGAGAGGATCTACAAAGTTTTTACTCAGTTGGGAGTGTTCTCGCTGAGCAATTAGATAAATGGGCGACCCCGGGTCGCTTGCAAAATAAGGAGTGAAAAATGGGCAAGACGCTCTACGATAAGGTTTTTGACCGCCACGCTGTTCGTAAATTACCATCTGGACAATATCAGTTGTTTATGGGTTTACATTTAATTCATGAGGTAACGTCTCCTCAGGCATTTTCTATGCTTGATGAACGGGGGCTAACGGTTAGCTTTCCTGAACGCACATTTGCAACGGTGGATCATATTATTCCCACTACCAGCCAATTGCGTCCTTTTCAGGACACCTTGTCCGAAAAAATGATGGTTGCTTTGGAGACAAATACCAAAAAGCACGCCATTCGCTTCTTTTCGCCAGAGAAAGAAGAACAGGGCATTGTGCACGTTGTCGGGCCAGAAAGAGGCTTGACTCAACCTGGTATGACCATTTGCTGTGGTGATTCACATACCGCTACCCATGGCGCTTTTGGCGCATTGGCTTTTGGTATTGGCACTAGCCAAGTACGGGATGTACTTGGAACCCAGACTCTTGCCATGGATAAATTAAAAGTTCGCCGCATTGAGGTGAATGGGAAATTACGTCCCGGCGTCTATGCGAAAGATGTGACTCTTTACATCATTCAAAAGTTGGGTGTTCAAGGCGGAGTGGGATTTGCCTATGAATATGCGGGCGAAGTATTCGACAATATGTCGATGGAAGAGCGCATGACGGTCTGCAATATGGCCATTGAGGGTGGTGCTCGCTGTGGTTATATTCAACCCGACGAGACTACTTTTGCTTACCTAAAAGGGCGTGATGCCTCGCCGACTGGGGCCGCCTGGGATCGTGCCGTGGTCGATTGGAAAACTCTACGTAGTGATCCTGATGCAGAATATGGTGATGTCGTGAAATTTGACGCGGCAGATATTGAGCCTGTCGTGACGTGGGGCATCACCCCTAGTCAGTCTACAAGTGTGGGTTCTAAGGTGCCGCAGTTGAGCGACTTTCCAGAGGACGATCGTCCGGGCGTTCAAGAGGCATATGATTATATGTCTTTTGAACCAGGTCAGAGTATTGTCGGTATCAAGATTGACGTAGGATTTATTGGTTCTTGTACCAATGGTCGCTTAAGCGATATCGCTGAAGTTGTGCGTCTTGTAAAAGGCACTGGCCTGAAGGTAAAAGACGGCGTGCGCGCCATGGTTGTACCAGGGTCTCACCTGGTAAAGAAGCAAGCCCTTGAGTTGGGGTATGATAAAGTACTCATTGAAGCTGGGTTTGAGTTTCGTGAGCCTGGATGCTCAATGTGTCTGGCCATGAACCCCGATAAGTTGAAGGGGCGCGAGGTGTCAGCCTCTAGTTCCAACCGCAACTTCAAGGGGCGTCAGGGCTCTTCGACTGGTCGCACATTGTTAATGAGTCCCGCAATGGTGGCAGCAGCCGCTATCAAGGGTGAAGTTGTCGATGCTCGCGAAGTTTTTGGCATCAAATAAGCGATTGAAAGGATATTGAAATGAATGATTCTAAACGAGTAGTTCTCAAAGGTCGCGCTATTGCCGTGCGGGGCAATGATATTGATACCGACCGAATTATCCCGGCACGTTTCTTAAAGACCGTGACGTTTGATGGCTTAGGTGAGCACGCATTCGAAGACGATCGCCTTGGTTTAAAGAATGTTGGAAAAACTCATCCGTTTGACGAAGAGAAATTTCAAAAAGCGACCATCTTATTGGCTAACAAGAACTTCGGGTGCGGATCGAGTCGCGAGCACGCTCCACAGGCGATTAGTAGATGGAATCAAGGGATTACCGTGGTGATTGGTGAATCATTTGCCGAGATTTTCTACGGAAATTGCCAAGCATTGGGCTTGCCTTGTCCCGTTGTGAGTTCTGAAACGGCTCTTGCCTTGATGAATGCCGTCGAGAAAAATCCTGAGCTAGAGCTAGTGGTGGACATTGCTCAAGGCACCATTCAGGCTGGAGATAGTACTTATCAGTTTGAGATGTCAGCCGGACCGAAACAGGCTTTTCTTGAGGGAAATTGGGATTCGACAGCGGGTCTCCTTGAGGGCTTGCCAGCGGCTAAAGAGTTGGCGAAAAAATTGCCATATATGAACGACTTTTCCTGAAGAAAGTTGGTTCTGCTGGGAAAAAGGTCTTCAATTTGATTGGGGACCTTTTCTTTTGCCTGCTGCTGGGAAAGAAGATGAGCTCTTTAACTTTCTTTGCAAGCGCCACAGGTAAATCGAGATAGCAATTGGGTGCGGCTCTTTTACGACACGGTTAAATCAAGCAACTGACCGGAGTTTGTG
>CAYWLO010000149.1:0-4460 GCA_964459035.1 uncultured Polyangiaceae bacterium
ACTTCTCTAAGATCACAAAGGCAACCTCTTGTAAAGTTAAATTCGACCCCCCTCCCAAGCGTTTCAGCTGAGCGATGTCGGCGTCTAGGGCACTTGCCATTGAGTCCAAAGTAAATTCCTCATTTTTGGCTGTTGGTGTGCCATAGGAGCGCGGACAAGGATGAGTGAAAGTATGGGCAGCGAGCTCATGGCCGGCTGCCAGCACGTCTTTCCAGTCCTGATCGTTGTTTACTTTGGTAACAAAAAACGTCGCTTGTAGGTCCCGCTCTTTCAACGCCGGAATCGCGTTTCTGAGCTGACTCGACATGCCTCCGTCATATGTCAAAGATACTGCGGCACGCCCGTCCGCAGGCCAGGGGCACTCCGCCGTCCCTTGGGTTTTCGCCGGCTCTGGCTCCATTTTAGGCTCTACACCGGAGCCTCCCGAATTACTCGCGCCTCCTGAATCCGTCGCGCCTGCGCCTCCGATACCTGTCTCTTCAGGCGTATTGGCCTGAGACTGAGTCGAGCAAGCTCCTAGAAGAGAAAAGAAGAGGATGCAGGAGGAAGGAGACAAGGACAGCTTCATTACTAAGGTTTAACAGGCCAGTGCACCGGGTCACGTACAAAATCAATCGCGTTCGTGCCGCTTCTCACCGAAGGAACTCGCCAATCGCCCCCGCTCCTTTACCCCCGCGCTCGTACCTGTTGAAGTGAGCCTATGCTCCGGGCGATCGCCAAATTGAAATTCGCATCCACCTCTTCTTCTCTTCTTTGTATCGGGATCATTTTTGCAGCCCTAAACTCTATAGGTTGCTCAAGTGTCGCCGGTCTACAGAGCGCAAAGACTGGTGACTACGAAAAGTTGCGCCCCGTTATTGCCAGCCATTCCTTCAAACCGGGCGAGATACGTCGTCTCGCTTCCGAAACCCTATCGTGGGAAGTAAGAAATGCGAAAGACCGCGAGGACCGAGTTTTTGTGCGATCCCTCACAACTTGCGCAGGTTCTCTCTACGAAGCCCTCAACGATCGCGCGGAAACCCACGACGGCGTAGGGGCAGAAGCCGCCCTTCTCTTAGTAGAGAAAAATAGGTGGCGTGGTGCAGTCCGCTCCTATCGAGGCGATGAAGATGGCGCATGGCGAGCGCTCACGGCACGCTCCCTTCAAGGTACAGGCAGGGAGCGGAGGGCATTTTTTACCGATCCAGACCAACGAGTCAGGCGAGCGGCCCTCTTGGCCTCACAAGAGACGGCAGATGGTGAGGACTTGTCCGCGCTTCTTGAGGTCTCACGACTCGATCCAGATCCTCTTTGCCGCAGCCGCGCCTACCAAGCTCTAGGAAAGTTAGGAAACGAGAGAACCACCCTCACCCTCAGAGACCGTTTCGATGGAGCCAATGAAGAGCTTCGCTTATCAATTATCTCCGCTTGGGCGCAACCCACCCTCTATCACCAAGGCGGGCGCCATGAGCTCAAGCGAGTACTGAGTCACGGAAAAGGCTACGCAGCTCTTGCTGCCGCAAAATTTCTAAGAAATGATAGAGAAATTAACCTGCGAAACCAAAGTTTTACCCGCTTGGTTGGCTTCTCCAATCTAGGTACAGAAGGAGAGCGACGCATGGCGCTCACGCTCCTGCCCCGCCCTCACCCAGAGACAACCCCTCAATTGTTAAAACTTGCGGCAGATAGAGATGAGGAAATCTCCCTCCTCGCCTGGGCCCGCCTGCTCGGCGTTCCTAGATACCGTGCTGCCGCCCAAATAAAGTTGCTCGATTGGGCCGATTCCACTTCAGTACTGGCGTATCAGGCCCGCGCAGCGCTAGCCTCTGCAGGCGACGCAACCATCGTACCCTTTTTAGAACGTCAATTGGCACATCAAGAGGAACGAACGCGAATCAACGCCGGCTATGGTCTTTTGAGATTGAACGCCTGGAAAGAGATGGCCCCCCTCTTGGCAGATCCCGCTCCGAAGGTTCGCCGGGCTATCGCCTGTAGGGTGCTCGCACGCCCCTACTCTCCCACTCAATTTTGACCGATAGATAACTCCCTCCCCTTTAGCCAATCTTTGGGCGCTGTCGCCCCAACAATTTTTATGATCTCCATTGGTAGTAATTCAATCCTAGAAGTCTCGGCACACGTGCCCGCTGGCATATTGCTCACGGACGGCGAAAAAGAGATCCTTCTTCCCAATAAGTTCGTTCCTAAGGGAGCTAAAACCGGCGATAAAATTGACGTTTTTGTCTATACGGACTCTGAAGACCGCCCCATCGCCACAACCCAAACACCCCTTGCCAAGGTAGGTGACTTTGCCTGCCTCAAAGTAATCGACGAATCGCAGCACGGTGCGTTTCTGGATTGGGGTCTCGACAAAGACCTATTTGTTCCAAAAACCGAACAACATAGCCGTATGATAGTCGGCCGCTCTTATGTGGTGGCAGTCTTTCTAGACAATGCCACCCATCGAGTTGCGGCGGCGAGCCGCTTAGGAGAATTTCTTGACTACGATATAAGTGGGGTTCACGAAGGCTCCCAAGTTCAGCTTATGGTCTACGGTTTCACCGATCGAGGTGCTCAGGTGCTTGTGAACGATCGATATGGTGGACTCATTTTTCATAGCGAAACATTTCAACGTCTCACAATTGGCGACAAAATGGAGGGATTCGTGGGGCCCCTGCGCCAGGACAATAAACTTGATATTCGCCTGCAACGCTCCGGAGCCGGCGGAAGTTTCGACGCCCAAACAATAATTCTAGAAGCTCTCAAGAAGCGAGATGGTCTTCTTCATTTAGGTGACAAAAGTCCTCCGGATAAAATTTACGCAGAGCTCGGCATCAGTAAAAAAGCATTTAAGTCTGCGGTAGGTGCTCTTTACAAAAGAAAACTGGTTTCACCTTCTTCACTAGAGACTCGTCTGAACGATACCGACGATACGAACTGATATTCCCGTCTGCTAGGTTCGTCCCCATGGCCATCACCATGGGGACATCTTATTACCCAGACCCCCAAGAGTTCTACCAATTACCCCTGTGAGCCCTGCACTTCAATCTCTCCGCAATTGCTCTCTTAACGAACGCGAAGGATCTGCAAACAGGGACAACTCACTCGTCCCTGTTTCTCTCCTTTTTCAACGGTGCTCCCCTAGACTCTCCTACTCAGAAAGCCCCTCTCTCCAAAACGGCTATCTTTAGATGAGACCGAACGCCATTTGTGGCAACTGATTTGCTTGACCCAGGATAGAGATACCGGCCTGGGTAAGAACCTGGTTTCTTGACAGCGCAGCGGATTCAGTGGCGACGTCTACATCGGTGATACGGGAACTCGCAGCGCTTAGATTCAAACGCATCGTTTGAATATTGCTTCCAGCTACGTCCAATCGGTTCATCGAAGCACCGAACCCTGCGCGAGATGTCGATACCGCGGTAATTGCTGTATCAATATTGCCAAGAGAGATCAGCGCGGCTGTTGCTGTATCAACTGCGGTGCTGGCCGCTGCCAATACCTGAGTCATGCCGACTCCGCCGAAGCCCACCGTGATCCTATCGTTCGGGTCGTTGTTGAGCCCGACCTGAAACGACACAGAGCTCGTTGCCGCTGCGATCACGTCCACGCCATTGAACTTGGCAGAACCTTGAATACGGGATATTTCAGACTGAAGCTCAGTAAACTCGTTGTTTACCTGTCCGCGGTCTGAACTAGACAACGTGCCATTCGACGATTGCATCGCAAGCTCGCGCATGCGACCGAGTACAGCATGCACTTCGCCTAATGCGCCTTCAGCTGTTTGTGCCATGGAGACACCGTCCGAAGCGTTTCTCTCCGCAACAGAATAACTGCGGATCTGACTTTTCATGCTCTCACTAATCGCTAGGCCAGCGGCATCATCTGCAGCTGTGTTGATCCGTAGACCACTAGAGAGTCGATTGAAGCTCTTAGTCAGCAATTTCTGGTTTTTGCCCAGATTCTTCATTGCCGACATGGATGAAATATTGGTATTAATACCGATTGCCATGATTTTTCCCTTCCTTGGGTAAGACGGGGGATTTTGATCCCGTCAGGAGCGTCAATGCTCCATGCAAAAGGAGAACGGAATCGGCGACCCGGACTGGAGCACAACTGGAAAAATAAGTTTTTTTTCTATCTCGTCTGCGACGAAAACACGAATATATCGGTCAAAAACACTCATTTCCTGCAAAATTCGCAAATTAAAAAAAGAACGGTCTTTTATTTGCTCAAGTTCATTGGCCCAATACCGTTCGTCCTGCGATTTTTGACATTCAGTAGTCGACTAAGGGCTGCCCTAGGGCCCCACTCCTGGTGAATTGGACCGTCCAGCGCCAAGTGCTTTGGACAAACTGCTCTAGAGCGTCGATCAGTTTGAAGGAAATACGCGGCATTTTCGCCCACCTATAGATTGTAGAGGTGGTCCCCAATGCCGCACTAGTACCTCGTGCCGGAAGTCCGTGCCGGGTTTCACCAGACCC
>CAYWLO010000150.1:0-4346 GCA_964459035.1 uncultured Polyangiaceae bacterium
ATGCTCAAAAGAAAACCCCGATTCTTTCGAACCAGGGTTTTTATAGAGCGGGAGAAGGGGATCGAACCCTCGACGTCGACCTTGGGAAGGTCGCACTCTACCACTGAGTTACTCCCGCATATATACTCACCAAAAGCTTGCGCCCTCAGCTCGTGCACGGAGCATAGTCATCCCGATCGAGATGTGAAGACCCTTTTTTTCTGACGAGTAATTCTCTCTCGGCTCGTCTTGTTGCAGTGGTTTAACGAGCACCCGCCGCGAGATTTGCAACGCGCGCCATCGAGCGACTCACCCGAGAGGCACGGTTTCCGTCAGTGAACGGAAAGGTAATTGTTACAGGCCCTCCTGTTTTTCCGGTGGCCATGCCCCCTTCACTGCCCACCACAGTTGCAAGTGCTGCTCTGTCGAAGTTTTGAGTGTGCTCTTGTATGCTCTCAAAAGCGCGCAAACGATCGAGCCCCTTGCTACCCGGTGCGCGATAGAAGGGTGACGCTATGTGTAAAGGTCGAGCGTAAATACCCATAATATAGAGTAATGCGGTGGCAGCCCCACCTGAATCGGGCCCTTGAAACCACCCCCCCAATGCATGAATATCGTCGTCAAAGCAACGTGCGTAGACCCCAACATGAGTTGCTTGCAAAGCATCGCTTAACCCTTGGGCGATATGATAGTAGCGTCGTCGACCATTCGTCTGAAAGTAGGGATCAACTAACATACCAGCGAAGGCAATGGTAAGGACAGAAATGCTTTGACCCGATGGGGAGAAGAGCACCTCCTGACGGAGGTGAGTCAGGGTGTCCGATGTCATGATCGAAGCTAGACCCGGCTCATCCTCCCAGGTAAATAAGGAGCCTTGAGCATTACCCGGCTCCGAAAAAAAACGCTTGAGGGCCGGATGACTTCCTAGAGGTTTACTGGTCCCCGCCTTCATCAGCATGATCTCTACGAGCCAACCGTCGACGTCGGCGACGCTCACACTGCCCCCTTGAAAGACTCGCGCCTGGGTGGACTTGCACGATGCTGATGCGCGAGAATCTCTATCCATGGGCTCAGATTTTGTTCCCGCGCGGACGACGTTCTCGTTGCTGTCTAGGCCTATCTTGCTCTCTTCTGTGGCGGTCCAAAATCTGGTGATTATAAAATAGCCACCAAAGAGGACGAGGGCAAAAAGAGGAAGGGCTATTGATAGATCGATCAGCAGACCCGGCCCCTTTAGACGACCTAGAGGCTGACTGCGTGCTCCGGACAGCCTGCCTGCCACCTCTATTACCAATGTTCGGCGGGTGCCTTCATCGAAAGAGGGCCACTGGCGCATCCATGCGCCTACTTCGACCCGAGCGATCTCGCGCTCGTACGTAAGAACCGCGAATTTCTCCTCAATACTCACGTTTCCAGGAGCGCCGAATTTACCCAGTGCTTCTTGAATATACCGCGCTATCTGTCCGTGATCCACGGCCTGCACAGGAGCCGCGGGCAACTCGATTGGAGGTTGTGCCGACGGTTCGTCTTCCACGAGAGGGCTGCCGAAGATTCTGGTTTGAGCTGCTGGGGGCCTCTCCTTCATGAATGCTTCCACTATGGCACGCATTGGCAGATCTGGAAATTCTGTTCCGACTTCAGGTTCTCCAGTAGAGGCTCTGGTGAAAAGTGTGAATCGACTTCGAATTTCCCATGCAGAGTTCGCTCTCTGAGGGGCAGTGCGATATATCCTCCGCATGACGCGCCCCCTGGTTCTCCTTTCAAATGATGACGGTTATCGCAGTCGGGGCATTGCCGAGATGGCAGCTGCGTTGAGGGAGAACTTTGAAGTCGTCGTTTGCGCCCCAGATACCGAGCAAAGCGCTTCGAGCCATGCTCTCAGTCTTCATCGCCCCCTCAGGCTTGAAAGACACGAAAAAGGAATTTTTTCTGTAGATGGCACACCGGCTGACAGCGTATTTGTTGCGCTCAATGAGCCCAGTGTCCTGCCTCGCCGGCCGGATCTCATCGTTTCTGGGATGAATCACGGTCTCAACCTTGGTCAAGACGTGTTTTATAGCGGCACTGTCGCAGCCGCGCGCGAGGGAGCATTGCAAGGGTATCCAGCTCTTGCGGTATCGGCTGATCGCCAGGCTGATCTCTCCGCGGCTACGGCAGACGCGTGCCGCTTGGCCCTCGCTCTCCTCAAAGAACGCGGGGGCACGGGCTGTCTCCTCAACGCCAATTACCCCCCTGGAGACAGGTGGAAAAAATGTGCAACTTTTAGCGGAAAGCGAGTGTATCCGGGGGGCCTTGAGGCAAGAAAAGACCCTCGCGGGAGACCCTACTATTGGATCGGGGGCAATTCGGTAGAAAACCACGGCAATGAGGGAGCCGATACCATTGCCTTTGACGCTGGACTTGTTGGCATCACTGAATTGCGCTTGGAGCTTTCGGTGCCTGTAGCAGGCGCAAAAACAGCGGCGATTGTAGCCAGTTTACTCGACGATTGAGCATTCTGTATTTTTGCTAGCGACGGTCTGTAGGTAATTTGTCCGTTGCTAGTACCAAAGGTCGGAACTTCGTGCCGGGTTTTGGTACCCATGAGACAAAAAGTAGTACCGAGGGCAAATAGGGAGGCTATTGCGGGTTTCATCAGGCCCCCACTTCAGTTGGGTCTGGTGAAACCCGGCACGGACTTCCGGCACGAGGTACTAGTGCGTAGTTGTTCGACATGCAGCACCTTCATTGGCTAGTATGTCGTCATCGAGTCAGGTTGAGACAGTTACTTATTGTTGGTCACGTGGCGCCGTTCGGGAAAGAATCATGAAGAACTTGGGGATGCACTTTTGTTTGGCAACTGCCGTTGGCGTGGGCATATTTGCCGGTTGTACCGATGTACCGGGCGAGCGTATTAGCGTGCCAATTGGGGGGGCAAATGGCCGTCTAGACAGCTCTGGCTCGGGGGGCGCTTTGGGGGCAAACCCTCTCCAACCTCAGGGTGCTCCGGTTGGGGGCGACTGTTCGGCTCAGCAAGCCTCATGTCGTGTCGGCTTGAGCTGTGAGTCTGACAAGTGCGCGCCGGCCGGGACAAGCGCGCCGGGCAGTCAATGTGTGATTGGCCCAGAATGCGCTGAAGGTCTAGCCTGTTTTCTAGGTCCGTGCCCGATACCAGGGGTAAATGTATGTCCCGTCTGTCAACCTGCAGGCGAAGGAGTGCTTGGAGACCCATGTGATTCAGATCTATCTTGCGAAGGAGGACTGCGTTGTGGTTTGAATGGTCTAGCGGCCGAATGCGTCGCCGCTGGAGAAACCTCCCTCGGGGGCGAATGCAGCGCGCAAAGTGATTGCTACCAAGGGCTGTTTTGCAACGGCGGTCAATGCTCGCTCACGCCCCCTCAATGGTCGGGAGTGCAATGTGCCGAGCAAGACGACGAAAATGTGGAGGCGCTTTTTGTCGTACCTGGGGCAAGTGACTCTTCAGGCGACGCCACCTTTTTCACCCTGCCTTACCCAAGCGATATCCGGTTGGGTAGCAATGGTCGGCCCGACCTATCGGGGTTTCCCACACCAGGAGCCGAGGTGTTGGGGGTGGACTTGGTTCAACGTTATGTAGAGGCAATTGAGAGTAAGTCCGAAGGCTGGAGCGCTAACCCTTCTATCATTTTTCGTTTCTCTGGCGAGATGGACTTTGCGTCGTTCACGGGCGGGGCCAACGAAGCTCCCCGAGTTTTCATGAGTGATGTCACCGCGCTTCCCGATACACCCAACGGAAGCTTCAGTTCCCTCGGTATCAAATATTCTGCGGGGTCCGGTTCAAAGTACGTATGCGATGATTGGTTCGCTCTCCAAACGGGGGGCGAGGTCTTAGTCCCTCATCACACCTACATCGCGTGGATCACAACTGCCGTTCGTTCGGCAAAAGGTAAGACTATTGCGCGCTCTGCGCAATTTGGCGCGATGTTAGACGACGCGGCCCCTCAGGGTGACGACGCCTTGGCGCTAGCCCACACTCGTTATGCTCCTTTGCGAAAGTACCTCAAGCACTACGCAGGTACTGAGCGAGAAGTAGACCCCGCTACCTTGCTGACTGCTGTTGTATTTACGGTCGAAGACGCGCTGAAACCCATGCGTGAACTCAAGGCGGCTGTCGAACTGACAGATGTGCCTACCGCTACCGGGTGGGTAGAGTGCAAAGCTGGAGTCTCTTCGCCCTGTGCTCAAGCAGAAGCAAGTGAGAATCGCGCGTGCGGTGATGGTTCCAACAGTGACTATACAGAGTACCAAGCCTTAGTAACGCTTCCGATCTTTCAGGAGGGCACCGCCCCTTACCTTAGGGCAATCGCATGAAAACCTGATCAATATCGATCACTTAGAGAAGTTGCTTG
>CAYWLO010000151.1:0-4276 GCA_964459035.1 uncultured Polyangiaceae bacterium
AAGTTGCACCAGGTACCGGTATTGGGAGGCGGGGACAGGGCGATGGTTGAGTGCGAACCAAATCTAAACATGCCCCACGAAATGCATCACGAGGTGAGCTGCTACAATGGTAGTTTTAGACTAAGTGAAGCGACATCTATAAACGATCCCATAGTTTTAGGATAATTCTCGCCCTTATCCCCTCAGTTTGTTAGGGTAATGCTGTGGCGCAAGGACTTGAGATAACCGTTCGGGATTCGACAAACAACAATACGCAGACGACGTATCGTTTTGGCAAGGTGCCTGTTCGCGTTGGGCGTAACGAATTAAACGATTTACATCTTCAATTTGGCTACGTTTCGCAATTTCACGCCGTAATTGAACTAATTGACGGAAAAATCGTTTTGCGGGACTTGGGCAGTACCAACGGCTCAATTGTTTCTGGCGCACGTATCTCGGGTGAGTCTATCACTCTAGGCCACGAATCGGGAACATTCATCATTTTGACCCTGATTATTGAAATTAGGACGATTTCCAGTAGCCAGGTCTCTCCGCCCAAATCAAAACGGGCCATGAATGTGACTGGCCTCTTAAAAGCCCCTGATCCGGACCTTCTGCAGGCATTGGCGCGTGCAGCCGAGGCAGCCCCCATTGACGGAAAAAAGGAGGCGCTGCTCAGCAGTGCCTATCGTAATTATCGTCGTGCATGGGACGAACTCCGGCTAGAGCTCCAGGCAAGCGCAATGGAGTGTCCTCCTGAGGAGCGGGGGAGTTTCTACACTAGGCTTTCGAATAAATACCCGGGTATTACAGGGGAAGCTGACTTCCACCGCATGGCGGACGTTGCCGGGGCACGGTCCCTCATGATGCGCGACGCTGAGCAGGAGAAAGCAATTGCCTTGGAAGGACTAAAAGAGCTATTTTCTGAATACGTCAAAGATCAAGTGCCACCAGAGTCTGCGGATGATCTGGTAAAGTTTTTGACGCGTATTCGAGCAGTGCTCGATGTTTTTTTCAAAGCATACCTGCCTCTTCGGGATGGCCAGCGACAATTTGAAAGAGAGCTCGCGATCAACGGCAGTACTACCGCAACTCACGCGGTAGAAGTTGCCGATACTCCCCAGCGACTTTCGACAATTCTGTTAGGCCTACAGGAGGCCAGCGAAGACTCCGCGATGGTTGTGGAGAAAACCTTGGCTGACGTCATGATCCATCATGTCGCTATGCTCAATGGAGTCATGCGAGGGGTCAAGAACATAATTGGTGAATTCTCGCCCGATTCGGTTCGTGCATATTGCGAACAGCTAATTTCTAGGGGAGATCTCTCGAGAGGCTTCGGCGGAGCACATAAGGTACTCTGGCAAGCTTTTGAAAAGCGCCATGCGGATCTGAGCGGTGAAGAGAAACAGCTCTTTGGGCTGTTATTTGGGCGCCAATTTTCTCAAGCCTACCAAGAAGCTGCGGACTTGGATTCAGGTTCACGTAGTAGTGGAACCTCCATTGGCTAGGTTTGTGCGTGCTGCGCGAGTTTACTCCGGTACGACTGGAATTTACCTGACAGCTTTCATTGTAAGTCTCCGTGGGTGTTTATTTGCCCATGTACGCAAGAGTGGGGCAGAATTCGTTGCAATATGTTCGTGGCCTTGAATCGTCTTTTTTTTGCTGCAGTGCTCCTGGCAACAATTACATTCTCCAGAGACTCTCTCGCACAGACGAGAGATGAAACGTGGGGGGGGGTGACGACTGCAACTGCCGTGACTGCCGCTGTGACTTCACTCTTGATGCCAAGAGTCTTCTATTCTTCACCTGAGGCCACAGTAGGTTGGCGGGCTCGTTGGCATGTATCAGTTTTAGCACCAACGATGACCCAAATGTCCTTGGCTTTGCTCAATGAGGTTGCTCTCAAGGATGCCCTTGAAAAGCCTCGACCGGGCTGTGATGCAACGGGGCCTGGGCTAGCGGACTGTGAAACTTACGCGCTCTTCTCCACCCATTCATATGTGGCAGGTGCGTCTCTCGGGCAAGGTATCAGCGTATTTCTACTTGATACTCTCAAGCACAGTGGCGGTCGCTTTCACTTCGGCAGTTTCGCTGGCCACGTGATTTCGCCACTTCTATTAGGCGGCGTGACTGTGGGAGGGCGTGCTGCTGGAAATTACGAAAATTTCGGTCAATCGTTAGCTAGTGCAGGGATCGGCTTGGGAACGGGTCTGCTTATTGGGTTGCTTTACGGGTCAATGCAGAATCCAGAATGTGGTTATTCGGGCTCTCTCATCTGCTGGTAGAAGATAGCTATTATATCCAATGAGGGAGCTTTTTAAGCTCTCTTTTTTCGTTTGTGCGGTGAGCTTTCTTGTAGAAAGCTGTGCCAAAAAACTTTGCCAGCTATTCCGATGTAGGTAAAGGTACGTTTATGTCTACCTTACGGTACGCGATGAACATTCCGTTGGCTCTTGTTGCCGGAGCAGCGATCGCCTCAAATCCCAGATGGTTCCCCACGGAGTATGCGCCGAATTCAGGAGCGAACGAGCCAGCGACATCCGGTGAATTGTCACCGGTCGAAGCTATTCGCTCACAAGCGCCATCTCGAGATAAGATAGTTCCCCGCGGCCGCCGCGGGCCTGAATCTCCCGAGTTGCGCGCACTCCGACTAGCCGAGGACCAACTGTTTGCGAACTTAGATGTCGAAGGTTTGGAGTTTCAAGGGCCTGGCGATATCCAAGCATTCACTTCATCAAGCGACTTTCTAGATGGGTTGAATCAACCCAACTTACCTATCGCACACCACGATTCGGTACGACGTTACCTAGATTTTTTCTCTACGAGTAAAAAGGGAAGAAAAGTTTTTTCGACCTGGTTGAAGCGTAGTGGTCGCTATCGAACCATTATCGCCGCAGCGCTTCGTGAGAAGGGTCTACCGTCGGACCTGGAGGCCATGGTATTCATCGAAAGTGGCTTTTGGCCCACGGCAAAGTCAGGTGCTGGTGCCGCTGGTCTTTGGCAGTTTATGCCGGCCACCGCACGAGCATACGGGTTGACGGTGACTTCTGCATACGACGAACGGCGCAACCCCTGGCGCTCTTCTCAGGCAGCGGCCGAGCACCTTGCCGATTTGCATGCCCGTTTCAACTCATGGGACCTAGCACTGGCGGCCTACAATTACGGCTATCATAATGTCGAGCGACGAATGGCGAAAGCTGAAGTTCAGGACTTCTGGGAGATCGTCGATCAAGAAGGAACACTGCCGGAGGAGACACGGCGCTATGTTCCAAAGATTCACGCTGTCGCAGTGCTGTTGAATAATCTTGACCATTTTGGCTTCGATACATCCAACCTAGACAAAGAAATTCGTGCTGCAGCCTTTGAAGTTCCTCCAGGAACTACGTTGAGTGCGCTTGCTAGGGCTGCAGGGACGAGCCGCGCTAACTTGAAACGAATGAATGCTGAGTTCTTGAGCGACTTCGCCCCTGATAGGGGCGCTCCAGTAATCGTTCACATTCCTCGGAGTAACCTGGCTCGCGCTCGAGTAATGCTCCCGCGCCTCTTAGGTGGAGAAATGCGAGAACTTGACTCTGGTAGGTCAGAGTTCTTCGACTTTGGCTCGCAAGATGCTCCACAGAGTCGATTGCTTGATACAGTTGTTAGTCGTTCGTTGCAACGTCGCCAAGTTGCGGAGCTAAGTAGTAAAAATACCAGTGCCGCTGTGTCTTCTCGTGTCAAGACGTCGCCGCCGAGTACCCTCTCGTCTCGAGCCCCAATAGAATCGAGTTACTCCAGTGTCGAAAGTCCGACCTGTTCGAGTGAAGCGCCTGGAATGCCTCACGTTGGCTCTGAGAAGACTAATAGTCTCAGTCATGAGTCAGCTTTGGCATTGGCTTTTATTCGCTATCGAGTGAGTTGGGGCGACTCTCTTTCCGCACTCGCTTTACGTTTTGGTGTCAGCGAGCGCGAACTAGTTTTTGACAACGCGATCCGAAGGAAGTCAATTATTTTTCGCGGTCAAGAGCTCAAGATTCGAGACACGACGAAGAGCCAAGCAAGGACATTGCTAGAATACAAAGTGCGTCCCGGAGATTCATTGGGAAAAATCGCAAAGCTACATTCGGAGTCCGAGCGAAAGCTTGTTCAAGTGAATGGTATCTCAAATCCCGACCACATTGAGGTGGGGCAAATTGTTAGAATACCTCCCGCTTGAACGATGCATGAGGACTTCCACCAGCGATAGACGTCTCGAGTCATGCTCGGAGCAACGGGCGCCCCAACTCCACCACGAGATGGGTACAGGTGCGAGAACTGA
>CAYWLO010000152.1:0-4248 GCA_964459035.1 uncultured Polyangiaceae bacterium
CTTGAGCCTCATCTGGTTTTTGAACTTTTCACTGTAGTTTTTCATGACCTCCATGACCTCCATGGCCTTCTCGCCCCGCACTTCTTAAATCATTGACGCGACATCTTTCCTGACACAGGGGGCTACCAGCACTCACAAATCGGCTACGGCCGGAAAAGAGTTGCGCGTACCGCGTACCGCGTACCGCTTGCCCTGACTTGTAGATGAGCCTATTATTCCAAGGTGCAAAACTGGATAAAGAAATGGATCGTTGAAGTGTGCTTGGTTCTCGCTTTAACGAGCTCGACAAACACCGCACGCGCGGCTTGTTGTAAGCCGAACACAGCGAGTTGTGAGATGCCCCAGTCATTTCACCCTGAATCCAGGTGCCGTCAGGGCACTGAGATTGTTGACGGTGACCTGAACAATGTATTCCAGTGCTTTACCTCGGGCCTGATTTTCATCGACCCCTTCAATCCGTTTACCTACCTGGCTGCGTTGGCGGCCGGTGGGCTTCATTGCAATGGAGCTTATGATGAAAATATCTGCGTCCCTAATGACCAGTCAGGCAATGTGGAGGTCGCCAATGGAATCGATGACAACTGCGATGGAGTTGGCTTGGAGGATGAGTTCTGCGACGGTATCGACAACGATGGCGACGGCCGTGTGGACGAAGACGCTGGCTCCTGTGCGCTGAAGTTTCTAGCAGTGCCCCTCTGTTGGAGCGGAACTGATGCAGAGTTCCAAGCTGCGGTCGACACGCAAATGGACACGTTTATCACGGCGGCTGGCCTTGCTGATTGCAGTGATGCCTATCGGATTGATCCAATTATGCCTTCGGTCGCCAATGTTCCTTGTCCTGGACTGACTGCCAGCTTGGACGACATCGAAGCCACTGCCGAGGCTCTTCCCAACGTAGAGCTAGCCGACTTTGACGCCCTCGTAGGTATTACGGACCAAGATTTAAGCGGTTCTGTTCGTGGGGCTACCGATCGATCCGGGAGGTTTTGGGGTGAGTCCACGGTGATCGGTTCATCGCGTCCAGAAATCATTCTCGCGCATGAATTCGGTCACATTGTCGGACTAGACGACGAGTATTGCTCAACTGTGGCTGGTGGCGCTGGCAGTTGCAATTCTCTGTCGAGCGTCAACGCTTTGGACTCGGTGGCTGGCTGTGATCCGACGACAAGCTCGTGCTGCGATCTCGCCCATCGTCGCCCCGGAGCCGCGCCAGGTGACTATCCCGATAACGTTACGGCCTGTGGCGGTGCCTACGACGTGTGCTGTCTAGGCAACTCCTCAGTGGTCGATGCCACTGCCTCCAGCGTGAGCAACGACCCTGTGGGTCGTTGTGCGATGTCGAGTTCATATGCGCCTGGCCCACGTCGTTTCTGTCGACATTGCCTTTCTCACCTACGCGGGAAGGGCATTCAGTGTGGCACGCGTCATAGCGGCATGAAGCGCCTCCTGGAAGTAAAGGGCATCGCAAGCCCCGGTCCTTTCTTGGTTTTAGCCTATTCGTTTCTCGATGGTCGTCCCGGAGTGCAGAACATCAATCCCCAGACCAATGGAGACGTCGTGCTGGAGATTGTTGAGCCTACAAGTAACAGTTTGATCGCGACGCGAGGCGTGAGAATTGGAGGTCAGACTTTCGGAGAAGAGCTAATGTCCGCAGAGACGGTAAAGTTACGTATTCCTCTCCCAGACTCGGTAGCGGAAAGCGACCCCATTCGCCTCAACACCATCATAGATGGTGTTTTCGCCTCTCAGTCAACGCTCAATGGCTCTGCCCCAGTAGTCGATGCCGGCCCTGATCAAGTGGTTGAATGCCAGGGTGATCGCGCCGCCATCGTCAACATCGATGGTTCAGGTAGCTTCGACGCGGACGGTGACACACTGTCTTTCGTCTGGAGCAAAGACGGAGTTGATTTCTCCGACAATGGTGTTGAGTCAGTGCAGCTAGGTGTCGGTGACCATGAACTCACATTGGCCGTGTCAGATAACATCGACTTGAGAACGGACAGCGTGAATGTCCGAGTCGAGGACACAACGCCTCCCGTTCTGCAAATTCCGGACGGATTCGTCACAAGCGACTGTTCGAGCCCCCCATTGGGCGAAGCCTTTGCGACCGACCAGTGCGGTGAAGTTATTGTTACCAATGATGCTTCGAGCAAATTTGGACTCGGCGCAAACGTCGTGACCTGGACAGCTGTGGATGAAGCCGGAAACGTCACGACTGCTGAACAGCTGGTGTTCACCATCCTGGCTGACGATCCCTCCTGTTGCCCTGATGGGACCAATATCATCGTTGGTACAGGGGCGTCAGAGGTCCTTGCTGGAACGGGCGCCAGCGATTGCATCTTGGGTCTGGGAGGCTCAGACACTATCGACGCCGGTCTGGGGGATGATTTCGTCTCCGGTGGCGACGGAAATGACACCATTTTCGGCTCACTCGGCAGCAACTACCTGGTGGGTGGCGATGGGACGGACATCATTTCTGGCGGCACACAAAGCGACTTCATTGATGGTCAAGGGGGATACGACATCTGTTCGGGCGGTACGGGTTTGAACTCCGTGAGTTGTGACCAGGCTGCGCATTGCACAGCCTCCTGTTGCATGATGTCCTGTGCCTTGCCTCTACTGTGAATTAAAAAGAGGAAAGGAACGATAATGATGAAATGGTTAAGCCTTTGCCTATTACTTGGCGCATGCACCGGTGAGTCCGCCCCGGAAGAGCCTCCCTCTGGGCAGCCTTCCGGTGGCGCAGAGGGAGCAGGAGGATTCACGACGATCAACAACAGCCCCAACGTTCAGAAGTGTGGAACCGAAGAGTGCAGCGAAAAATCTGACTGCTGCACAGAGGGCGAACTCTGTGGTCGAGTTGTGCACACTGAGGTTTTTGCCTCATCCTGCATTGCGGAAGAAAATCGCGGAGGAGAGCTCTCTGCTAGCTGCCCTGAAAGCCCCGAGTACTGTTTTCTCCGGGGGTGCAAGTCCTACCAGGGCTGTACTCTCCAGGGCGGAGAATGCGGCTACTGGGTAGACGGCTATGAGATTGTCGGTGGGGTTGAAGTCATCGTGGTGAATTTAGACCTAGGGTGCATGTCACCGGAAGAAATGGCCACGCAATGATCAAAAGATTCACGATGACCGTATGCCTTGGTATATTGAGTGCTGCTTGCGCAAACATCGACGTGACTGAAAAATCGGAAAAGGAGCAAGCTCTGGATACCCAGAAGGACGTCTCTACCCATCAGGACTTGGAGCCAGCTGAACGTCCGGCGCAGTTATTCACCGCTGCCAACGTGGCCGAGTACGCGACGGCCAAGAAAAATAGAGGGGAGCTCTGCCCCGATGTTTGCAGGCGTTCAAAACAAGCAGGGTGTTTGATGGGCAAGCAAGAATGCCTTGAACATTGCAATAAACTTGATGACACGATCGTGTGTCCCCGAGAAAACGCTGCCCACATCCGGTGCCAAAACCAGCTTCCGCTGTCAGCGCTCACCTGTGTGGGCGCCGGGTTTGTCGTTGCCTCGGAGGGATTTTGTGAGCAAGAACGCGCCGCCATGATGACCTGCATTTCTATTGCACTGAAAAAGTGAGCGGCGTATCCTGCGAATCACTCACGCCGAACGTCTCGTTACCTCGACACCCACAAGGCTGGATACCGAGCCCGTGGCTAACGGTTACTCGGAAGTGGGTCTTGCGGTGGACTCCCGAAAACTGAGTTCATGAGTTCAGAGTTGGACTCTTTCGACGACAGCTCGTGCGATTTTGGTTTTTTTACGGTTGTAGAGTTGGGTTGTGCGCATATCGGCATGCCCTGCGAGTTCTTGGGCATCTTCGAGTTTTCCACCATTCTCTTGGTGGATGGTGATGCCGGTAGCGCGGAACGAATGGTTGCTGATGGATGCGGGCAATCCTGCGGCTTTGCAGCGTCGCTTGACCATAGCGAGCACATCGGTTCGGCGCATAGGGTTGCCGGTGAGTGTTCCTGTTCTTCCCTTGGCGCTTTGGAAGAGGGGGGCTTTCCGTTCGGTGAATGCTCCGGCTTCCAGGTATGCCCGTAGATAGTTCTGCACCTGATGATGACAGGGGATGCGTCTGTGTTGCCCACCCTTCTCTTTAAGGGCGAGCATGGCATCGCCGTCATCCTCAAAATCCTTCAGCTGCATGTTGCAGGTAGCGGATACGCGGACAAATCCGAAGAGCATCATCGGTAAGTGTCAAGGTAGTTGTCGCCTCAAGCGTCACGCCGCGTGACTCATT
>CAYWLO010000153.1:0-4196 GCA_964459035.1 uncultured Polyangiaceae bacterium
GTGCTAGATCGTCAAGCGAAAGCTTGGATCTTAGACTGCGAGATGCTGTTTAGTGCACGGCGGGCAGATCATGCGCGTCAACGTTTGCGCGCAGTCGTTCGTAGTTTTCGGAGCAAGCCAAGCCGCGAGGTCGAGGGTGATGTCGAGTCCACCGACTGCGCCCTTGCCGAACGCCTAGAGACCTTCAAGCGTCTTGGCTGCAATATTTCAAGAAGCACAGAAAGAAAGGCGCGGCTTTTTCATCGAGCAATGGATGCCCTCGTGTGAAAGTATGTGGTGAGTTTTGCGAAGCATGCAAACGGGCTATCGGGGCTAGCGACCGCTATGCTTCTTTTATGCGCTTGTCGAGTTGATCAGCGAGACGAGTCAAGTCTGCATGGGGCTCCCGCAGAGTCACCCGAGTCGATGTTTGATGATTCGCCTATGAGTGGTCATATTTTTGGATAAAACGAGACACCAGAAAAGCCAATTTCCATCGAAAAAGCAGTTGCCCCCGACGATAATGATTTTGCTTGGTGCGCCGCTACTGAAGTAGGAGCACACGGCGTACCCCCAGCGGTATTGTTCGTTCTTGATCCCTCACGTTCAATGGCAAAGCACTTAGCAAAAGACACCACGGGTGTAGGAGACACGCGCGGGGTAACGCTACGAAATTCCCTGGCAACACCCCTGAGCGACAATCCCATATCTGCCAAAACGGGGTCCTTTATTCGACCCAGACCACGCAGTAGACGCCTGCAACAGTCTTAAAGTGAGTCCTCATGTCTCTGATGTTGATTGGCCGATTTCTCGCGAAGTTCCCCTGGCGGAAGCATGGGCGCGCCCACGCTAGTTGAGGGCTATGCGCGCACGTTAATTGGGGGCGCGCTCAGGTAGAAGTGAGACTTGGGTGATGGACCGCACGGGTCACGAGAGCAGCCAGATGCTTCAAACGTATCGAAAAAAGGAACGCCTCCATATAGGTACTGGACTCGGCGACTACGTGCCTCTGGATGAAGCCATCCCTGAGCTACTGAGAACTAGTACCTCGTGCCGGAAGTCCGTGCCGGGTTTCACCAGACCCAACTGAAGTGGGGGCCTGATGAAACCCGCAATAGCCTCCCTATTTGCCCTCGGTACTACTTTTTGTCTCATGGGTACCAAAACCCGGCACGAAGTTCCGACCTTTGGTACTAGGGTCGAGCATTGAGGAGGGTGCACCCAAATCTCGTCGGGATGACGCACCCTCAGCAGAGCGAAGTGGTCCGGGAGCCGACCGCACCAACGGATCCGCTCAGTGCTTGATACAAAAGCAAAAGGGCCGCCCCTGGTAGGAGGGCGGCTGGTGGGCCATGAAGGACTTGAACCTTCAGCCAATGGATGAAGAGTCCCTACTTGGTCCGAGTATAGATCTGAATAGATGCTCTGAGATCAGTTTGGAGGCAAATATGGCTGAACTAAGATCTCAGTGGGGCTCGATTTGGACCTATAATCCATTGGCGGACCGGGTGAACCAGGGGTGGACCAAGCAAGTATTCAGAGGCACTCGCTCAACGGACTCAAATCGCCCTGCGCCATCTGTTCGAGAGCCCCTCGATAGTACAGCAGCGCCTCGATCCGGATATCCAAAACAATACTGTGTTCGCCATCCCGGTGTTTTCTATCGGAACCATTGACCTCAAGGAGACCCACACGGGTCATGGATCTGGAGCCCCCAGAATGTGTCCTGTGTTTACGCGACCAACGGTTCTAAGCCACCTTGGATAGCATTCTGCAGCGAACTCCCTGTTCATGCCACGCAGGGGTTTCACAGCATCGAAGGTATTGATCTGCTTTTCCTTCCAGAGCTTCTTGGGCACTCGGGTGCGGCTGTACTTGAAGAGATCATTGTAAATGGCCATTACTCGTTGCTCGGCTTTCTCAGCGCCTTGGTCGAGTAGGCTCTGACAGAAGATGGGTACGACCTTGATGGCAGCTACCATCTGTCCGATGCCGTGCGGGTTGTCGTAGCCGGGAAGATTCATCACGTTGTGAACTCGACTTTTGAGGCACTGAGCGGGGTGCATCACGAAAAAGCGCCCCTCCTCAGTCTGAAACCCCACCATTGTGCTTTTGATGACGTTTTGGGTATTGGGCATTGAGTCGTTGAGGAAATCGATCTTCAACTCCCGGCCATCCGCCATCAGAACTTTGATATGACCCGACTCAGGCGTTACATCGTCTTGGCGTGGGATATAGGGCTCGACGCCCAGCATCTTTCCGATCTGCTTGACGACACCTCGATGTCCGAGCAAATCAAGATCTTTGCTGGTCAGTGGCTGCGGAGGGAACGCATTGGGTTCGAGCCCACGGGAGTACTCGACCCAATGGTTGACTGCTTTGACCACCAAGGATGATGGGCTCGTAACCACATGCCCAGAAGCGAGAGTAGACTGGCTCGACGTCTTTCCAGGTGAATTGATCGTCAGCGCTCAATAGAGAGAATCCGGTCGGAAGGAGAGGTCCATGACCGCTCCTCTCGGAACCCAATTATTCTCTTCACGCAACTGCTTTGCACTCTTCTGACCCGATTCGAGCGCAACCTGGTCGAGACGACGTGATTGTCGCTTCTCAATGGCTCGTGGGGAAAGGGAGAGGGAAGACATGTGTTAAAGGTACGGCCAAAGGTTTTGTGAATCAAACCCTGAACAGACGCTCTACGTGTACTTGGAACGATTCTCCCTGCGAATACCGCGTTTTAGGTAACGAAATATATTTAATGCCATACGTGCGAGGTCACGTGGTTTTGATGATATGTATATGGCCAAAAGATGCCCCCATAGGAACGATGACAAACCTCTAGGACAATTCCGAAGCCAGTCCGGAGAACTCTGTCGAACTCTCAACTTTCTTCGGTATGAGTGCCTCTAATGGTCACCCAAACACCAGTTTAATTCTTCACTCAATACCTTCGCGAGGCATTCACCCTCGGAGTCAAGGTTCGGCCTGAGTGACCCGCGCCCCCCCCTTATTTCGATTTAGCTTTCCGTTTTTTGCTTGCTCGGATTTCTAAGAGAATCGCCCTCAAAGTTGAGTGCAATCGGGCCGTGCAGCAGACGGTCCATCTCAGCGGAGACCTTTCTCCCACCTCAAATCGCAATATTTCTTTCGTTCTTGCCATGTCCAGCCTTCGAGTTGCCATTGAGCTTACTTATTGAAGAGTCAGATGTGGCAATCTCGTCGCTAGACCAATCTTGAACGCTAAAATGAGCGATCACGATGCCTTGACAGGGTGATCTTGATGGAGTGAAATCCGCACTTGAATGAGCGCTCCTGTCGAATGTGTGACCCCGGTCTTTCCGGTGAGCAACCTGAAGGAGGGCATCGAGTTCTACGACAGGGTGTTGGGGTTCAAGTTGGAGTGGACCAACCAGACCATCTGCGGGGTCGGGCGAGATGGCCACGACCTCTTGCTGAGCGAGCAGGGCGAGTCGCGGGGGCCATCGGTGGCGTGGATCGGTTTTGACGTCGATGAGCTGCTCACTAGAGCCGACGAACTGGACCTCAAGATCCTGGAAGGTCCCGATAACAAGCCCTGGGCATTTCAGATCAAGATCTCCGACCCCTAGGCAACGTGCTATGGCTGGCGGCAGGGCCGAAGGCCACGAAACCCTAGATTGGCGAGGAGACCCCAATGACCACCAATGCACAGCTCCACTCGATTACCCCCTTCTTCATCGTTGCCAATCTGAAGGAGTCCCTGGCCTTCTACACCGACGCCTTGGGGTTCTCGGTGCGGGTAGCGGTCCCGGAGCCAGAGCCGTTCTTTGCTCTCATCTACCGCGACGACGTCGAGCTTTCCCTGAAAGAGATCGGCCCGGAGGTTCCTCCGCAGCCGAACCACCGGAGGCACGAATGGGCGAGGTGGGATGCCTCTGTCTTCACGGAGGAGCCGGACGCCTTGGCTGAGGAGTTTTCTCAGAAGACGGGCTTGCGGACGGAACTTGCCAACACGGATGACGGCCTTCGGGGCTTTGAGGTGGAAGATCCTAATGGGTACGTCCTGTTCTTCGGGCGACCTTTAACAGCAGCGGATGGTTGATCTCCCTCGACCCCTTCAGGGCGTCTTCTTGCTTTCCGGCTGGCCAGGCACTTGGGTGAAGGACCGCATTGGCCTCTTGCGTGAGCAGCCTCACGAAAACTGACGGAGTTGCCCTGGTTTCGACTCGCGATACGTA
>CAYWLO010000154.1:0-4145 GCA_964459035.1 uncultured Polyangiaceae bacterium
CACCAACTCATAGGATTTGGCAGCAAATCACCCACTGATTCTGTTGGGGAGCCGATAGTCTAGTGACCGTGCGCTTCAGAGAGAAAGACGGTGAATGGAAAAAAGGGGCAAATCTACGCCGCGCCGTAGCCGACGACATTGACGGTCGCTCCTGGTCAAACAGATTTGCGGGCTCTCTTTTTGCACTCGATGAAGGTACAGAATACGAAATTGAGTTATTTCTGGAGGATCCCGACGGTGGCTGCGCCATTGAGAATCTGACGGCAAAGACTAGAACCACACCGTCTCTTTCATCAAACGCCAACGAAATTCATGTAACTCCAGACTCCATAGCCGCAGCCATTTCTGCAGCTGGACCCGGCGACGTCGTCGTTCTCGGAGTAGGAACCTATGGCGAAATAAGGGTTGAAAACGATGGAACGGCTTCAGAGCTTTTGGGTTTGCGCGGGACGCCCGGGGCCATCATCGAGGGAGACATTCGATTGGACAGCAGAAGTTACGTGCTCGTTGAAGAGGTCGAGGTAAGGGGTAAGATCAAATTCAACAATAGCAAGAATATCTCGATCGTCCGCTCGAGAATACAGACACAGGCTAACGGTATCGTCACACTCAACCGCAGTGAAAATGCGTACATTGCTGACAACGTCGTCACGGGATCTTCAACCTGGAGCGAAGCGGCTCTCGGCGTGAACGGAGACAACATTGGAGAAGGAATTGCTGTAACGGGACCGGGCCATGTCATTGCGCACAACCGAGTCAGCGGATTTCGTGATGCCATCTCTTTTCTTGAAGGGAGCGAGGCGGTGGATCAATACAGTTTAGATATCCTCAATAATGAAATTTCTGAGGCCGCCGACGACGGCATCGAGGCTGACTTTTGTGAACACAATTGCCGCATCCTGGACAATCGTCTTACCAACACTTTCATCGCGATCAGTTCTCAACCCGGTCTTGGTGGACCGACCTACTTCATCCGAAATGCCCTGTACAACGTCGCCTTTACGGCCTTTAAGCTGCAGCGAGGAAGTGTAGGAGATGTCCTCATCCACAATACTGTTGTTAAGAATGGCGACGCATTTGGTGTGTACACCCAGGACGTTTTCTCCCGCCAGTATTCGCGCAACAACCTATGGCTGGGGGGACCCGGTGCAGAATACAACGGATTTTCAAGTGGCACGGGTCGCGTGCTTCAACTGACAGCCGCTGGCGCATTCTTTGACATCGACTTCGATGGTTTTGGCTCGACAACCGGTCTTTTTGAGGGACGCCTTGGCTCCGACAGCTTTACATCTTTGGCTCAGCTTCAAGAGGTGAGCGGCGGCTCGAATCTCATCTCCGTGAGTCTCGATATTTTTGAACAAGAGATCAAATTGCCCGAGGCGGCTATGACGATTTTTGATATCCCAGACATGCGACTGAAAGAAGACTCAAGCCCTATTGATCAAGGTGAAAACCTGGATGGTTATGGTGGGTGCGTACGAGGAGACGCCCCCGATCTGGGGGCCTATGAGCAAGGACAGACTTTACCGGTCTACGGTCCGCGCTAGGGCTCGCCCCCAAATACGAGCTAGAGCGTTCGTTTTATGCCCTAGACCAAAGAAGAGGCGCGCGCCTGAGCTGCAACTTTGTCCAAGGTTGCTTTCAGTTCTTCCTGGTCTGGCCTGAGGTGCGCTAGTCGAACGGAAATCCAACCATCCTGCTCGGACAGCCCCTCTGAGAGCTCTTTCACCTCATGGGGACCGCCTTGAATGTGAGAGTCCGAGGCGTTAAGTCTGGCGCTGACAAGGAGTGAAAACTATCAGGGCGAACACCCCCACAATTGTTTCTAGTACCAAAGGTCGGAACTTCGTGCCGGGTTTTGGTACCCATGAGACAAAAAGTAGTACCGAGGGCAAATAGGGAGGCTATTGCGGGTTTCATCAGGCCCCCACTTCAGTTGGGTCTGGTGAAACCCGGCACGGACTTCCGGCACGAGGTACTAGTGTCTGCATTACTTCTTCTTGGAGCACGTCGTACATTGGCCTTTTTAAGGAAGGCGAACAAACACGTCGGTGGCGAAACCGGACTTAGGCCGATTACAAAAACTTGCCAACGAAGCGAAGCCGAGGCGCACCACACGCACGTGAAGCTCGGGCAGGAAAATCGCGCTGCGACACGCGGTCCCGGTACGCCCCAAGGCCCACTCAAACCTTTGCTCGCGCCTCTTTGATCAAGACCTTCGTCAGTCCATTCAAGCCGTGTTTCATGGCCGAATAGAGCCCCAGCGTTGTTCACCATGAAATCTGGCGCTGAACCAACGTGATGGCGCGCTGCTGCATGTAATTTTCCGGGTGCATCCGTCTGGGCCAAATCAAGTGGCGATAGGACTTTCAAAGCACTTTGCTGAACCCAACAAAGGTTAATATCCCCCTTTCTTACTCTCGATACGCCGGAATATGCTGCTTTTTGAAACGCGATTTTTCGCTCGCGCGTGGGGAAGCTTGTGAAACCCGTTTTTTCGTTGGCTAGTTGCCTCCTGTCGATGTAAAAATTTCCCTCGTGGAGACAGTACATGTACGGAAGATATAGTTTTTCTGGTGGGCCCAAAGCCTTGCTCACCATTTGCCATACAATCGCAGTGGTGATTGTTTTTTCCTGCGTGTGGGGCTCGGGTTTAAGCTCAATATCAAATTTTCTTGGCGTGCACACGACTCGGGGAGATAGCACTCGGGGCGTGCTCATTGTCGCCTGCTCGCTCATTTATTTTCTGCGCATGTTGGGCACAACTTTCATCTTGCTCAAACGAAAGATGCCTTGGGGAGAGGCGGCCACGATCGGAACCTGGTTACTCATCATCCACGGTACGATGCTGTGGCAAGGGGGCCAAAATTCAAACAGCGTATCAGTGGTGACTTGGACCGGCTTGGGGCTCTATGGTCTCGGCGCGTATCTCAATACCATGTCTGAGTACCAACGCATGATCTGGAAGCGTGCGCCGAACCATCAGGGAAAGCTCTATACCGAGGGGCTCTTCGCGTACTCAATGCATGTGAACTACTTTGGTGACGTAGTCGCATTTACAGGTTTTGCCATGGTGGCAGCGCGCCCCTACGCTTTTCTCATTCCTGCTATCATGGCCGTGCTCTTCATCACGATAAACATTCCCATGTTGGACAAGTATTTAGCCGAACGCTATGCGGATCAATTCAAAGCATACGCTAAGAGTACGAAGAAGTTCATTCCCTACATTTATTGAACGGCGCGCTCAAGAGGGCACCTTCTTCTTGGAAGCCTCGCTCGCTACCAGCCAACGCTCTTCGGTGAGAGTATTGTGAGCACGAGCACGCCAGCCAAGGGCAGATTGAGAGCGAATAGATGTAGCGGACATTCAGAGGTCCCTATTAGTTCGATGCTCCAGGCGACCTCGCTCCACGTCACCTCGTCGGTGAGGGAGTTCGCAACCGCATCCAGGTATTTGTGTCGCCTCTGGCTGCGGGGACTTGAGGCGAACCACCTGCTCCAGCAGCTCCGTTGCTTTTGGGGCGGGCTCTGATGTCTCTTGAGCCTTTGGGTGAGCTGGTTGAGCGAACACCAACGGTTGAGCTGCGTATTTCACTCATCGTGATCACTTGTTTCACCCATCGAGATCCGATCGTAGCGACGACTTTTGTTTGAAATTCAGTTTTGGATATTGTTCTTTCTCTTCTATTTGATGATGCTCGAGCTCTTTCCATATCGATCTTCGAAAATTTCGAGAATGTTCCGGCGGTGACTGTCTTTCAACGGTGTGAGCCCCCAATCATCAATGATCAGAAGTGGGGCCCTTTCGAGCCGAGCCAGCAGCCGTGCGTACGAGCCATCAGCCCTCGCAAGGGTGAGTTCTTCAAGCAAGCGTGGAAGCCTGCGACAAAGCGTCCTGAGGCCGTCAAAAGACATCTCAATCGCGTCATTTGACCTGTTTTGACCGAGCCAAGTCTCATGGAAGGAGATGCTCTTCCTTTTGGCGAGAGCCGATCGATGAAGGCATGCATGACCCTCAAGGTGTTTTGCTTAGCACCGCTTTGAATATAAAGGGAAAGAACTGCCAGATGGCGAACGGGGGGGTAGGACTTTCGGCTCCTCACCAAAGTCTGTGGGTGAGCTGAGGCTCAGGAAGTCTCCCCATT
>CAYWLO010000155.1:0-4088 GCA_964459035.1 uncultured Polyangiaceae bacterium
GTCAACGCGCATCGGGAGTAGGAATCACTGGGAAAGAAGAGGATGTAGAGGTCGGCCTGCAGTACTTTGGGAAAAGGTTTTTGAATCCTTTGCTTGGTAGGTGGATTAGTGCTGATCCGCTGGCGGTGCATGCTCCGGGGGAGGCTGATTTAAACTTATATGCCTATGTGCATGGGGCGGTGTTGAAGTCGGTTGATCCTTTGGGGTTGGCCGAGGAGGGTTCAGGCGGTGCTAGTGCGCTTGATGAAAATGGCGGTGGCATGGAGGGCGCCAGTTCAGTTGACCAAAGCGGCACAACACAACGGAACCCGCAATGTCTTCTGAGTGTGCGGATTCATCTTGCGTCCTGCGTGAGGGCACGGAATCTAATACAGATGGATTCAATATGGTCGAAGATGCGCGCGCACAGCAATATGAAGAGCTGAAGGAGAAAACGACGGTGTTGATTGGGAACGAGGCGCCTGACTTACCCGGCGGCGATCTGATGGTCTCGCAGGGGTTTTATCATCAATGGGTCATTCTCCCTGACGGAACAGCGTCGGGAAAGGGAACAGATGAAGGTGTTCCTGGCGCGAATGGCGATCCGACGCCCGCCTTCCTAGGTACAGACACTGAAATGGTAGATCATGCTGACCGCACTCCCCTGTTTACCGAAAGTAGAGACTTTGTTGATATCGAAAACTTGCAGCATTGGCTCGAAGTTGGTCGCGATACGGGGGGCTGGGTGCCTTTCGCCAATGACTGCAACACAACGGTGGAAGAAGCCATTAATGCGTCGAGTCCGGGTTACCCTCAGAGGGGGCCTGATGGTGATATTCACTACGATAAGGTCATGCGTCCTGATGGCAGTCTACATGAACCGGCGTTCTATCCACCTTGGGTTACTCCACCTGAACCCCCATCGAGCGAAAGAGATGCAGACTAAATGCGTGTCCGTGGGCTAGCCCTGTTTGGATCTTGTGTGGTCGCGTGTGTGTCTGCATACCAAGCCTTATTTTCTGCCTGGATGACGTCACATCCAGTGCATAGGTCTCTGAAGTGGCAAGTGCTCTTCTACTCCTGGTCAGCCCTCTTCATATTGGCTGTGGCCGTCGGTGTCTGGGCGATTTTCTCCAAAAAGGACAAGGGATAATTACGCCTCAGGAGGTTGGGAGGGTCGTCCGTCTGTCGTAATTTAAAGGGCGGGCGGGAAGCCACCACTCAATCTCACTCGCTCAGAGCCACCCCCGGGCGAAAAGTAAACATAGTGTTCCATTATGTTTAGCTTCGCGAGGGAAGGCGGCGGCACGGGGCTTGAGGTGGGTGTTTTTAGCTATGGGATGTGCAAGCCCCGTGACGCCGCCCACCGCGCATAAGGCGCCTTATGCGCGGTGCCGAGTGAAGCGACTTTTTGCTGGGGGTGGCGACATTGGATGCAGTGCGTGCTGATTTCATTGCTTCAGAACTAGGCTGACTTCGGTTGAATTTGGGTGCTCATCAGAGAGTTGATCAAACGGATGACGGCCCGCCAGCGAAAAAAAGCTGTCAAAAAGCAGAGAATGAGCGTGCATCGAGAGTAACAAGAGTTGCGTATTAGCCCTGATGAGGTTGGGTAAAGTCGTTTGAAATCCCTATCCACCTCCGGATTGGCACTTATCTCCAAGTTCCCATCGATACGGCGTAGTCCTTTGAGAGAGTAGAGAGCGGCCGCCTTGTTGAACAAAACGGTAACCGTGCCCGTGACACATTCTTTGTCGAGAGGGCTTTTCAGTTTTTCGAGACGTACGTTCTGTTTGGGGCAGTCGAGAGCACTAAGAGCTATGGGTTTTGCAATTACCTTACTTGGTGGAGTTACGTGAAGTGTGCCGACTTGCTTTGTGCGCACATTCGTTGACGACGCCCCGCGTGAGGGCTTCGCGGAGGTGCAGCTACCATGGGCGACGACGAGAAGCGTGCCCAACGCGAGACTGTTTTTGATGCGACTTAGAAACGATCGTGCGGTCATGAAATTATTTTGAGACTCCCAGCTTCCTGTCCAGTCGGTGACTGCCCCGGTCCATATACGTCGGAGGCGCAGTGTATCTTCGCGCCATTAAAAAAAGGGAATTTCAACCCAAATCGTGGGATCTGAGAGGTGGGGCAAAGCAAAAAGTTGAGTGCGAGGTGATTTTTGGAGGTCTGTTTGTCCTCAATAAACACCGAGCTTGTCGATTGAGCAAGAATCGTCGGGCTGCACGTTGCGCGTCCTGGCACTTTCAGCTTTAGGTCAGACGAGTGAGTGATTCGAACCAAGAAGCCTACGGACGGCGTATCAGGAGAGTAGTCGATTATATCGAAGCCCATTTGGACGGAGACTTATCGGTGGATCGATTGAGCATCGTCGCGGGATTTTCAAAGTTTCATTTTCATCGGCAATTCTCGGCTCACACGGAGACTTCAGTCGCAAGGCTCGTCAAGCTTTTGCGATTGAAGCGTGCAACGTGGGCTTTGGCATTTGCCCCTGAAAAGAAGATCATCGAAATCGCTCTCGAAGCTGGCTTCTCAAACCCTGAAACGTTCTGTCGAGCCTTCAAAAGCTTGCATGAACAAACTCCTTCGGAGTTTCGCGCTGCATCTCAGTGGCGCGATTGGACAAACATATTGTCCATCCCGAAGAAAGAACTGGAGATAGAAGTGAAAGCTGAGATTAAGATATTTACGGAAACAAACATCGCCCTCATGCAACATCGCGCGCCTCCTGGCGAGATCATGAACACCGTGAGCAAGTTTATTGAATGGCGCAAAGCAACCACGTGCGCTCCTGAGTCCCGGGGCCGAACCTTTGGGGTCATTCATGATGATCCAGACAGTACAGATGCGGACAAGTTTCGTTTTGACTTGTGCGCGGAACTACGTGGACCGCTTCTGGACAATGACGTCGGTGTAACAGAATCGTCTATTCCTACAGGTCGTTGCGCCGTGGTTCGTCATGAAGGCACCTTGGACACGATTGGCCCGAAGGTGCGGGAATTGTATTGTACTTGGTTGCCTGAAAGCGGCGAAGAATTACGCGACTTTCCGTGCTTCTTTCACTACGTGAAACGCATGCCCAAGGTGTCGGAGCATGAGCAGGTAACGGACATCTATTTGCCGTTGAAGTGAAGCTTTGAGAACTGACGTTCTTAGCGGAGGTCCGGAACTGACAGAAGGGGCGGAACTTTTCACGAACAGCGGTGCCATGACGTAGATGTCCTGACTTGTGCCTCCTTTGTGTCAGAACCAGTGAACCGAGCGGCCGAGTTTTTTGATAGGAGGGCGTTTGCAACTTTCCCAGCTTGGTACATAAATTGCTCATAAGGGCGCATGAAAGTCGCTTGCCTTCTTTGCGCCAGTATTCTTGCTTCAGCCTTGATGTTGGGAGCGTGTGGTTCGGGCGATTCGAGTTCGGACACCACCACCGGCTCTGGCGCGGGAGGACTGCACAGGCGGCGCCGTTCAGGAGCGAGACGACAGGGACAATCAGGCAACTGGTGGCTCTGGTTTAGGAACAGGCGGCTCTGGTCTTGGTGATTTCTCTGGGTGCCGCGGTCATGACGATTGTGAGACAGGGACTTTGCAGCAGTGTCGTCTTCCTGGGTGGGTCGCCAGGCACACTTGTGGCGCACCTGGTTGGTGCGGCGAATGTGACTGCGTGCCAGCGAAAAAAAGCTGTCAAAAAAGCAGAGAATGAGCGTGCATCGAGAGTAACAAGAGTTGCGTATTAGCCCTTATGAGGTTGGGTAAAGTCGTTTTTCGAGCTGCTCGGGGCGAACGATATGGAGCCTCTTCAACACCGCTCCCCGAAGTTGAACCTCTGCCCGCCACACCGGTTGACCAGGTAACCACCCCGCACAGCGGTAGGTATGCAGCTCGGTCCGCGCTTTCGATGAATCTCGACCAGCCACCACATCAAGCTCTTCGAGCTTGTCGTACAGGCGGACTTGAATGACGTTTTTTGGCGAGAGCCAAAAGCCTGTGGCCTTTTGCGTAATTCAGCCATCGTGATCACTCGTTTCGCATCGTGATCATCGATTTCACCATCGTGATCACTCGTTTCGCATCGTGATCGCCGAGTAGCGTTGAGGGTTGTT
>CAYWLO010000156.1:0-3993 GCA_964459035.1 uncultured Polyangiaceae bacterium
CTAGTTCTAGTTCTAGTTCTAGTTCTAGTTCTAGTTCTAGTTCTAGTTCTAGTTTAGGTGGAAAATTATTAACAAGATGTCTCGTGGCGCACAACGCAGAAAGGTAGCACTATCGACCAGAAAGTAGTTTCAATACCGGACTCAGATTCGGACTATGGCTTTTGCCGTACTGCTTTTGGCGGGCACGTGCTGTAGCAACCCTTTCGATTGATTCAACTCATCCTCCACTGGAAGTGTTCCGTGAGGGGACAAATTATCGATTGTGGGCGCTTTGTCTCAAACGACAATTCCGCCCTGGGTTAACTGGGGATCTCCAAATTCTTCGTCACTTTGTCCCATGAGCTGCAATAGGCTGATGAGAAGGTCGTTGGTGTATCGATTGCCGGGATCTTCGTACGTGCCCAACTTGGTGATGCCGGAGTTTTTACCCCCTGCTAGCATGTAGAACATGCGATCGCAGCTGTGGCGGTGTCCCAGTGCTTTGCACCAAAGCACAATGGAGTTGTCCAAAAGAGGGAGGCCATCGGTGTCTGTAGCTGCCTTCATCTTGTCCAAAAATGCGGCAAAGAGACGGTAGTAGGCACGCTCAATTTGAATGCGCTTGTCCATATTCTTTCCCTCACTATGCTGCATCTCATGCTCGTTCACCGTCAAGTCGAGATCATACTCAGGAGCGTAACAAGGTTGTGTCATCATCTGTCCACCACCTCCGCATTGCATAATAGAGATATTGCGCGCGCCGCAGCGCAGAGCTTCTATCATCACATCCATTTGCATGCGGGCTCCCTTCATGCGGCTAGTTTTTTCGCCCTCTACCTTGACCAAGCCAGGCTTGGTACCGCTACACCTGCCGGCGACACGCTCATCGTCTACTAGCTTGTTTTCTAGACGTCTGATTTCTTCTAGGTGATAATCTAAGTTGAGCTTTTCTCCTCCCGCGAGGTTTTTTCTCAGTGCCATCAACTGTCGCGCATTTTGATCGAGAAGGCTACGGCGCTGAGCTACCCTTCTCTTTGCCTCTGCTTCGGTCTCGTTGCCAATAGGCCCTCCAAAGAGATGTTCAAAGGCTCGAGTGGGGGATATGATGGGACGAACTGGACGATTCTCTCCTAAAGAGGACATCAAACTGGGGCCACGCAGGGAGTTGAGGCGTCCTCCGTAACCGAGGACGAGGGGCGTTTCACCCATGCGTTTGCCCAGGAGCTGGTCGATTGAAATTCCTGCACCACGAGCAGCACTTTGGCCGCCTGGGTTCCCGCCTGGATGAACGTTTGCACGGCCGGTGAGCAACGCACACGTACCTTCATGGTCTTTTGACTTGAGCTTGAGCTGTCCGCCTACCATGAAGATGTCCTTTTTGTAGCCGTTGAGAACATCGATGGGTGCGGGAAGAGTGGCGCGCGCAAGATCGATGGACGTCGCTCCTTTTTCCATCGCGGGGCGCCAGTAGTTTTTACCAATTGGTTGCCCAGGAGTGTAGAAGACAATGAGTCTTCTTCGTGAAGGCAGGGGGGCAGCTCCTGCTAAACGATGAGGCTCTAGCCAAGGCATGAGGCCCAGTCCTAAGGATGCCGTCAAAAAACCACGGCGATAAATCAGCTTCTGTTTTTTTGGTAAATAAATCATTGTCGGGCTTTCAGAGTGCTCTAAATCCTGGAGAAAGAGCAATTGCCTTCATGAGGACCTTTAAGTCTCCATCTGCTTGGACGTACTCGGCGCCAATGTCTGCAATCTGGCAAGCTTCTGTTTTCTCTTCGAATCGTCGCTGGGCGAAACGAAAAAAATTGAGGGTCATGCAATCCTTCACTTCTTTGCTACTAGCGAGAAGAGTTGTGAGGGCAACGGGTGACTCGAAATCTCCAGTAATGCTCATCGGGTAGCTTCCTTGATTGAGTTGCCCTTGGCTTGCAATCGCTACGCCCTCTGTTGTTTCGGTTTGATAGGCGCCGATCGCATCATATACGTCAAATGCTTTGCCGATTGGATCCATCAACTGATGGCAGCCCGAGCAAACTGGGTCTTCTAAGCGTGCGTTGTCATTGATGACGCTCTGGTCCACATCCGCCGGGGGCGGCGGGACTCCGTCGCAGAGCAACTTGCGCCGAATGAAGTCGCCTCTAAAAACCCATGAGGTCTTGTCCCGATGGGATTGAGCGGCCAAAAAGCTAGCCTGAGTCAAGAGACCTGCTCGCTCGCCTTCGGGTAGGGTCACCTCCTGAAAACCTTTTTCTGGCGCCTGCTCCGCGATACCGTAGACCTTTGCCAAGGCAGTTGTAACCCACGTTTTGCGGGACGTGAGCAATTCCTCGACGCCTCCCCCTTCTTTGACAATAGCCTCGATAAATCGGGAACTTTCTTGCAGCATATTGCTCTTTAGAGTGGAGCCAAAGTCGGGAAATAGCTGTCGATTTTTGCCGTTGTCTCGGAGGCGATCTAGTTCCAGCCATTCGAGAAAAATATCGCGCAGCGCTTGATCGCTTTGTTCGCCAGTGAGTAGGCGATCGATTTGCATCTCGAGCTGGTCAGAGTTAGTGAGCTGTCCATTCGTGGCGGCTAGCCTGAGCTCATCGTCGGGAGGCCCTCCCGTGAGAAAAAATGCGAGTCGGGTCGCATAACTTGTCGCTTGGGTTCCTTCGTAAGGAGGCACTACGTAGAGAAATTGAGCATTACTGAGCACCGCACTCACCAGCATAAAATCAGCGTCAGACGCACCATAGTCATTGGTGCTGTCTGTATGAAAGGTGGTGTAGAGTTCTTTCTCCTCTTGCGATGGCGGCCGGTGATAGGCCCGGGTCATGAAATCAAGGAGGCGCTCCTCGACGCAAGCAGGATCACCCTTGGTACCCTCAGCGCTGCAACTTTGGAGAAGGTCGGGGTTCTTTTTGAGGGCCCGCTTTGCTACGATGAGCGCGACGCCTTCATAGTCCAATAAATTTTGTAGTCCGATAGGCGAGACCCAGTTGGCAGCGAAACCAGCGGTCAGTTCGTCGCGTTGAAATCGGCCCACCTCGGGGACGTCCACATTAAGTAGAGCCTTGACGCTTGCTCGATACTCCGAAGTGGTGATTCTGCGAAGCTTGAGGTGAGCTTCGTCGGTACAAGCACTTTCGTCGTCAGCACCCAAAAGCCCATCTTTTCCGATACGATCGCCATTCTTGTCGATACGATCGCCATTCTTGTCGATACGATCGCCATTCTTGTCGATGCGATCGCCATTCTTGTCGATGCGATCGCCATTCTTGTCTACATGCGTCGAGTTTTTACCTTCGCCATCCATTTCGAGTACCCCCTCGCACCCGACGTTGATAAAAAAGAGAGACGAAGAGAGTACAAATGTATTCAGACCGATTTTCATGGGGCTTTCCTGGCGACGAACGCTGAGCAGAGCGTTGAAGAGCGAGGAGGAAAGCACGGCGTACCTCCTCCGCGCTCCCACCTGAGAGAGGGTAACATTTTTTTAATTTATTCATATTCTGAATGAGAATGAACAGAGAGAATTTTAGTTTAATTGAAATGACGCTGTATAATTTAAGTAAAGTAGTGGGCCTGGATCGCGGCCCTCTACTTGGGTGAGCTCAATCAATAAAACCTACATCATCGATGTGAATATCGTAGGGCAAGAGAGACTCGCCGGCGTTGCCGCCTTCGGACCGGACGGTTCTTACGGGAGATGCGATCTCTGTGAGAGCTCTAATATCGAGAGGGGCTGGCCTATCTGCCCACTCAGGCATTTTAATCTGAGTAAAAGGACTGAAGTGAACACTCCAGTCGTTCGTTAATGAGATGGTTGGTGATCTGTATATGATTTGGGTGCGGCTCCATTGAAACATGGCTCAACCGACTGATATTAATGAACAATCCAACTTTACAGCTTAGATAGGACCGCTGTTAGCGCGCACGAACATCCGCTCGATTGTGTGCGCGAGGGGTAAAACTCGTGTGTACCCCCTGCACCAACCCCGTACTTGAGCAGCTCACCCGCGCGCGTGCACG
>CAYWLO010000157.1:0-3903 GCA_964459035.1 uncultured Polyangiaceae bacterium
TCACCAACTCATAGGATTTGGCAACAAATTACCCACTGATTCTGTTGGGGAGCCGCATTTCTTTCTGGCGGGATTCTTTTGCAAGGCGGGCCACTTCTTCTGTTATGTCATTGACAATTAGAAGCGCGCCGTTGAAGGGGCCGTCTTCCCCCATAGGTCGATAGGTTAAGTGGTATTCGTGCCCATCTCGAGTGAGTTTGCTCGGCATTTGATCGGCCGCCATATCGCGTGGCAAAAATCCGTCTGTTAAACCTTCCCAACTCAATTCTAGTAAATCTTGTAAATTGTTATCGTTTTTGGCCAGTACCTTTGAAAAGGACGACTGATCGTCATGACTTGTCTTAAACCAGCGGTCAAACGCAGCGGAACGCTCATTGTCAAGGGTTCCGTCTACCCGAACGGTGGCAAGCCCCTGCTCCACATTATCGAGAACTATGCGCATTGCCTGGTTACGCCCTTCCAATTCTGTAGTTCGTTCGTCAACCAGCTTTTCCAGTCCCATGGAAAATGCTTGAACTTGGTCGTGCTGACGCCCGCCTAACATCGCGAAAACCCCCAAGAACAAGGGTGCCGTACCAATGATCCACAAGAGGGGGTCGCTTACAATGAGCAGAGCTGTTTTGCCCCAGCCTATCTGGAGAATCCGAATACCGAGCGCCATGACCGGAAAGCACACTCCAAAGAGCCCGCCCCATATTGACCAACGTTGGGTGCTTGTCATGGGACCGTAAACGGTGGTCTGCCGGCAAAGTTTAGGGCGCAAAGTCGAGTTCCCGCTTACCCCAGAGGCGAGGGGCGGCCCTCTGCCGGTGCCACCCCACCTGTGGAGTCAAGACTAATTACAAGGAGCTGTGGCAGTCTCTTGCGCATGCCAGCAGTGAGGACTGGAGGGTGTAGCAAAACTTAAATGCTTAATACGACATTGAATGGTATCCCCGGATTGGTCACCATCTGTTCCATCGGCCGCAATACTCGTGCATGCGTCTAGGCAGTCTGCCTGGTCCGCAAAGGTATCAGTTACTTTGGGCTCCGAGTTACAACTCTTAGCAAACCATGCGGTACAATAGTCAGTGCATTCTTGACTGTCGTTGGTGCTTCCTGTCGCGCCGGTTCCAGTCATCCCGCCCATTGCGCCGGTTCCAGTCATCCCGCCCATCGCGCCGGTTCCAGTCATCCCGCCCATCGCGCCGGTTCCGGTCATCCCGCCCGAGCCCGTTCCTCCTGAACCTGCTCCACCCGAGCCCGCGCCGCCACTTGCAGATCCTCCTGAGCCCGAACCACCCGAGCTTGTTCCCCCAGTGCCGTCGTGGTTGTCGTCGTCGTCGCTACAGCCTGACGCGAGGACAATGCTCAGGGAGCCAAGGAATACCAATCCAATCCAATTACGATTTCGCATAGGGAAAGCAACTACCTCTGGAATCGCGATGTCAAGCCTTGAGATCTACAGCGATTAATTAGCCACCCTCGGCTCTTCATGAGCGCCTGCCACTGAGAATGGAAGCGTGCTCTTTTTTGAAAGCCCACGCTTTCTAATCGTCAGAACAACCTTGAGATGTCCAATGAAAGTAGCGTTCATGCACGATGGAATAAAGCCAATTGCCAACGAATATTCCCGCAAGCGTGAGTAACGCTCCCCCCTGCGCTTCTCCCAATTGGACCAATGCGATACTTGGACATGCTCCGGTGAGCGACCATCCAATGCCAAAAATAATTCCACCAGGTAGAGTACCCGGGTGAACTTTTCTCTTGCTCCAATGGGGATGGGTGAGTTTGCGTAGAATGTACCAACCAATCGCTAAGAGCGCGACCGCCAAGCAAAAGGTATAATAAACGAGGCGCAGGCTAGAAAAATTGAACATGGCGTGCACTTCGTCCCACGAACTAAATCCCATGCGGCTTAGGGAAACTCCAAAGAGCAGTCCCACAATGCCCGTCCAAAAAAAACTCCTCACAATGCGTCCAGTAGAAAGGCCGTGACAATACCGGCTCCAAAAAATGCCGAAGTGGCGAGGAGGCTTCCTGACTGAAATCGGCTGGTACCGCAGAGACCGTGCCCCGAAGTGCACCCACCGGACATTCGGGTTCCAAAGCCCACAAAAATACCCCCCGAGACGAGGAGCAGAGACGAAATCCAGCCATTGTCGCCCGTGAGTTGAGAAAAGCCGTCGCTATTGAGCCCGAGAGTCGGGCTCCAGGTGCCCGCGAGCACGCTCGACAGGGCCCCACCTGCAAAAACAGCTGCGAAAAAAAGAAAGTGTTGTGAGAGAGGGCGGGGACCGGACGCCAAGAGGGCCTGCTCCTCGCTAGGGGATTTGTCGAGGGGAATATTAATCTCCCCCTCGCCTGGCTGCCCAAACTCATCGTTTGTGGCAAGTTGAATTGCCGCGAGCAAGGCTTCTTGATCCATCTCGGGGGGGAGTTCTGCCGGTCCATGGCGCAAGCGATCTACCAAGGCGGTGAATCGCCCGGAGACCGCCATCATACGACCGGTTACTAGCCAGTGAAGAAGAATTACTCCGCTCAAGAGTAAACCCGAATACCACCAAGAGAGGTAGTTCATCAGCCTTTTTCCTTATTTCTTTGCGAAAGCCGCACTCCGTTTGGCATGAGATCGACCGGAACGGGACGTCCTGCCTCATTGAGTTGATAGCGGGCACACTTTTTATAGTCTGCGCAGCAATACCTGATCTGCCACGTTTTGAGTGTACCCGAGAGTTTGAGGACGGAGTACATTGCGCAGCCATCCATCTGAGGGCAGTCCTTCTTTGCCATGAGACTGTAGAGTAGCACATGTCACGACTATATCATTGAGTAGATATCAATTTGATGTTGGCTAATTTTCTTAGGGTTTTATGAAAATGACCGTCGTGAGTTCCTATGAGGGTATTTGTCGAAATAGCCTGTTTGGCGTCATTTTTGGGTTCGCTAGCGTTCGGCTGCAGTAGTGAGGCATCTTCAGAAGATACTGACTACATTGTAGGGGCATTGTTGCCTTTCACCGGGGCTCTATCTCAAGCCAATGTCGGCATAGAAAATGGCGCAGCCCTCGCGTTAGAGGACGTCAACAGCGCGGGGGGAGTCAACGGACGACTGTTTCGTTTTGAAAAGGCCGATTCGAGAACAACGCCGGCCGGGGCAGTAAAAGGGGCTGACTTTCTCTTGAAGAAAAACATCTCGGTAATTCTTGGTGCTGTGAGCAGTTCAGCAACAATTGCCGCATTCGAGAAGACCCGCCCGATGGGTACATTACTTGTAAGCCCTGCGTCACAAGCCGATTCACTCACTGCGCAGGACAATAATGGTCTTTTCCTGAGAATCTCTCCCACGACCAGTGCCCAGGCTGAGGTATTGGCCAAACGAATTTTCGCCGATGGCTACGAGAGAGTCGGTATTGTGAGCAGTACTCAAGCCTATGCGGCCTCGTGGGCCGATTCGCTGACGAGGGAGTTCACTTCCTTGCAATGTGATTCGGGACCGTGCTCGTCGGTTCGAGTGGACTATGACGAAAATGAGGATTTTGGTAGCTACGACTTTGCCGCAGATATTCGAAATATTTTGGCAAAGGAGCCTGATGCTCTCTTCTTTTCGGGGTTGACCACAGACGGGCTAGGGCAAGTTGATGCTGCTCTCCGAGCGGGCTATGAGGGGTTGCTGTATATGGGGCTGGCGGTGGCTGGGGGGGATATTGCCCTGGTTCTTTCGCCTGAGGCGGTCAAACGCATCCGTTTTCCCGCGGTGTCCAGTGACACCGAAAAAGCGGGCGATTATTGGGAGCGCCGCTACACCTCCGCTCATGGGGAACTCTCGGCTGCGGACGCTTTGGCGCGTCAGTCTTTTGATGCCACGATGCGGGGATGTCCCGCTCCGTGTTGATCATCGAAGCGGCGGTCGGTTGACTTTATA
>CAYWLO010000158.1:0-3861 GCA_964459035.1 uncultured Polyangiaceae bacterium
GAAGCTGCTGGAATTCACGATGTTCTTACCAAGTGCATCGGTACCAACAACAAGCACAATGTAGTTCACGCAACTCTTTCTGCGCTTGAGAACCTTCGTAGCCCAGAGACCATTGCTCGCGCTCGCGAGAAGCAGTACGATGATATCGCGACTGATTACCCCGTTGCGGCGACCTCTGGTACCGCGGCTACTGGTCAATCGATCATCGTAGGAACGGCTGATGCCCTTGCTACTGGTAGTGGGAGCGCATCATGACGGTGAGTCTTCTCGTAAAGCAGAAGCGTAGCGTTGTGGGTCGTCCACAAAAGCAGCGTGCTGTACTCGCCGGATTGGGGCTTCGCGGCATTGGCAGCGAAGTTCAGGTGGCAAACACCCCTTCGTTCCGTGGCATGGTCTACAAGGTATTGCACCTTGTGGACGTCACCGAGCTTGATTCTAAAGGATCAAAGTAATGAGTCTTGAGCTTTCTCGTCTACAGTTTCCTGCAGGCGCTCGTCATTCGGAGCGGCGTAAAGGGCGCGGCACCGGGTCAAAAATGGGTCATACCTGTGGGCGCGGTGTAAAGGGTCAAAAGAAGCGCAGTGGTGGTAACATCAATAAGCTTCACTTTCAGGGTGGTCAAACTCCGCTCCAACGTCGCCTTCCTAAGCGTGGTTTTCGTTTGCCCTTTCCCGTTGTTACGGTTGAGGTGAACTTGAGCGATCTAGAGCGTTTTGAGTCCGGCACTATTGTGACCGAAGCTCTACTTCGCGAAGCTCGTTTGTTGCAGGTTCGTGGCGCTCGCGTCAAGATCTTGGCTCACGGTGTTCTCACCAAGAAGCTGACGGTCGAGGCTTATAAGTTTAGTAAGTCTGCGTCCGAGAAGATCGAAGCTCTCGGCGGCAAGGCTGTTGTTGTTGAGTTAGCAGTTCGTAAGAGCAGCAAAAAGGACGCTGAGAAAGCCTAATCGGCTTTCTTAGTTTAAGGGGTATTTCCGCCGGATGGCATTGTTCCAGGGATTTAGCAACATCGGCAAGGTGCCGGAGCTGCGTCGGCGGATCATATTCAGCCTCATCGTTATCGCGATCTATCGTGTGGGTATTTTTATCAGTACCCCCGGTGTTGATCGCGGTGTGATGCGCGATCTTGTCAGAGAGCAGGGCGGTCTTTTGGGCATGCTCAACCTCTTTTCAGGTGGAGCTCTAGCGAATCTTTCGATCTTCGCTCTTGGCATTATGCCCTACATTTCCGCCAGCATCATCATGCAGTTGATGGGCATGGTTTCCAAGACCGTGGAGGAAATGCGTAAAGAGGGTGAGTCCGGGCGTCGTAAGCTTGAGGCATTCACTCGCTACGGTGCAATTGTGCTCAGCGTCTTTCAAGCATTCGCGATTGCGACTGGTTTGGAGGGAGCAAGCATGTCTGGGCAAGGCGATCTTGTTTCGGAGCCTGGCTGGTCTTTCCGTCTAATGACGATTCTTACCCTTACCACGGGCACAGCGCTCATCATGTGGCTAGGTGAGCAGGCCACTGAACGCGGAATTGGCAATGGAATCTCCCTGATCATATTTTCCAGTATCGTGAGCGGTATTCCCCAGGGAGTTGGCCAATATTGGGCCGGCACCGGCGGCGAGATTGAGGCGCTTACGGTCGTTGGGGTGCTAGGAATCATGTTGCTCGCGGTCGGCGCGGTCGTCTTCTTCGAGAAGGCGCAGCGACGCATTCCAATTCAGTATGCTCGTCGCCAAGGTGCGCGACGAATCTACGGGGGCGAGGCTGCTCACTTACCGTTAAAAGTGAATATGGCGAGCATGATACCTCCCATTTTTGCATCATCCCTTCTCATGTTTCCTGCGACCCTCGCAAACATGGACATTCCCGGCATGGCTGCCTTTAGTGGCGCTCTGAACAGAGGTGATTGGGTTTTTCATTCCCTTTTTGCTCTGCTGGTAATATTCTTCTGTTTCTTCTACACCTCGGTTACTTTTCAGCCGGTAGATGTTGCGGAGAACCTCAAAAAGCAGCAGGCCAATATTCCCGGTATTCGACCTGGTCGTCATACGGCAGAGTTTTTGGACGGCGTAGTGACACGACTGACTGTCGGTGGGGCTGTCTATGTCGCGGTAATCTGTGTGGTTCCTGCGGTGGTTGCCCAAGCTTTTAGAGTTCCCTTTCAGTTCGGCGGAACGAGTCTGATGATTTGTGTGGGAGTGGCGCTTGAGACGGTGACACAAATTGAAGCCCATCTGATTACTCAGAGTTACGAGGGTGTAACTGGACCTCGAACGACTCGCTTAAGCGGTAGGCGTCCCGCCTAACTGGAGATTGACTATGCGACTTGTATTAGTAGGTGCGCCGGCGAGCGGTAAAGGTACTCAGGCAGCTGTGTTAACGGCTGAATTGAGCGTACCGCAAATTTCCACAGGCGATATGTTGCGTGCAGCTCGCGCTGCTGGAACAACGCTCGGCAAAGAAGCCGAGACTTATATGAATGCTGGGAAGTTAGTTCCAGATTCCGTTGTTATTGGACTTGTCGAAGAGCGTCTCGCTCAAGATGATGCTCAAAAAGGTTTTATTTTGGATGGTTTTCCACGAACCGTTCCTCAGGCAGAGGCTCTCGGCGAGCTTTTGGAGGCAAAAAGTACTCCTTTGGACGCAGTGATTCAGATTGATGTTTCGCGTGACCTCCTACTTGAGCGGGCTACTTTGCGTCGAACTGACAAACGCACTGGACAGATCTATCACCTCAAATATAATCCCCCTCCCGCTGACGCTGATCTGGACCACCGGATCGACGATCAAGAGGAAACTGTACTAGCGCGTCTTGATCAATATGACGCAATGACCTCTGCACTCTTGCCCTATTATGAAGCTAAAGGTTTGCTCCGGCGAATCGATGGGGTAGGGAAGCTACCAGAAGTCAGCAAGAGAATGCTTGGCAGTCTCGGAGTCTCCGGCACCACGCCTTGAGAGTTTGAGCTGACAAAAAAAGATTTCGGGTAGCGGCCATAGGGCGAGACCCACTAAGGAGAAGCGGAAAGACAAAGAAGAACAATGGAAAGCGAGGATGTTCAAGGAGGAGTCATTGAGATTCGTCCGAAAGGCCTGTATCGAGTACGTCTCGAAGATGGTCGAATCGTAACTGCAAATGTTGCGAGTTCTCTACGCCATGCCATTGTTCGGATCCTCGTCGACGACGAGGTGTCAATTCGACTCTCTCAGAATGACCCTCATCGGGGTCAAATTACACAAGTAGCCGACTGAACCCCCACAAGACCCCCCTCCCAAGAGAACACGGAAAAGACCCATGAAGGTGCGACCCAGCGTCAAGAAGATTTGTGAGAAGTGTAAGGTAATCCGCCGACAGGGTGTCGTACGGGTTATCTGCGACAACCCGCGCCATAAGCAGCGCCAGGGTTAAGGCACGAGACTCTAGGATTATAGATTATGGCACGAATTGCAGGAATCGATCTCCCCCGGCGTAAACAAATTGTTTATGCTCTCCCTTATATCTATGGTGTTGGTCGTACGACCGCGCTGAAGATCTGTGAAGAAGCTGGTATCCCCGTCGACAAGAAGGTCGATGACCTGAGCGACTCTGATGTGAAGTCACTTCGTGACACCATCGAAGGTGGATACAAAGTGGAAGGTGACGCTCGTCGCCTAGTTCAGCAGAGCATCAAACGTCTCATGGACCTCGGTAGTTACCGTGGACTCCGTCATCGCAAGGGGTTGCCCTGCAATGGTCAGCGTACTTCTACCAACGCGCGTACGCGCAAGGGCCCACGTAAGGGCGTTGCGCGTCGTAAGTAAGCGTAAGGAATCATAAGTTATGGCAACTTCTAAAAGGACGCGTAAGCCCGTCAAGAAGAATATCTTCTC
>CAYWLO010000159.1:0-3704 GCA_964459035.1 uncultured Polyangiaceae bacterium
TTTTTTGTGTCGGCGCGCGCTCGAACGCACTTTTGGGGGCATTCATTCACCGCACTGTGCGCGGTCAAGCCGCCGGAGGGCTCCGTCATTGGCCCTACCCCACCGTAGAAGCCTTTGTCCGCGATGGCCTACGACTTGCTCTTGCAATGACCCGAAAGAACGCTTTGTCTGGTTTATGGTGGGGAGGCGGCAAAGGAATTATTTGCCGAGGCTTGGACAGCGACTATCAAAACGACCACTACCGGGAGACCCTTTACGCAGAGTATGGCGAGTTTGTCTCAAGCTTGAGAGGCTCCTACATCACTGCCGAAGACGCGGGCACGACCCCTTCTGACATAATGAAAGTATTCTCCAAAACACGATTCACAACCTGCGTTGCCCCCCATGCGGGTGGCTCGGGGAATCCGTCGGGGCCCACGGCCCGGGGGGTGCTCTCCGCGATGGAAGCGGCCCTTGAACATCTTGACCAAGGTACACTCAAAGGTAAACGAATTGCCATGCAGGGGGCTGGAAATGTAGCGAAATTTATGATTGAGGGCCTGATCGAGCGCGGAGTCGAACAAGTCATTGCAACCGATATCGATTCGGATCGCGTTGCTCTATTGAGGAAAGTATTTGACGGCAAACAAGTGAAGCTCCACGTCAGCCAAATCGGAGATCTACAGATTTTCTCTGAGCCTTGTGACATCTTTGTACCCAACGCCTTGGGAGGCGTGCTCAACCCCGACACAATTCCCCTCATACAAGCAAAAATCGTCTGTGGGGCAGCCAACAATCAGCTCTTGCACGACATGCGAGACATCACGGCTCTTGAGGCTCAAGGCATCACATATGTTCCAGATTTCTTGTGCAATCGCATGGGTATCGTTCACTGTGCCAACGAGCAATATGGTCAGGTTCCCGGCGATCCTAATATCGAGCGGCATCTCGGACGCACCTGGGAAAATTCAATATTTCTAATCACAAAGCGTGTGCTCGCCGCAGCCGTTCAGGAGGCAACGAGCACCTCTACCGCCGCCAATCAGCTAGCAGATACTCTCTCACTCGATCCACATCCCCTTTGGGGCCATCGTGGAAAGCAGATCATCGCGGGACTCGTGAAGGACAATTGGCATACCCAATTGAAGGCTTAGCCTGGTTCTCACCAGAACGTCGTGCTGCCGATTGGAACCAATGAGTCAAAAGGCCGCGCTAAGGCAAGCACTAACGACCAAGAGGGGGGGTAACGGCATAAGGAGTTCGTGAGGCATTGGGGGGCCTCTGTAATTCGCAAGAAAAAAATACCCCGTGCTGTATTCAAACTGAGAGAAGCTCGACAATGGCGGGTAAAATACGACGCGAAAGAGGCAGATACTCATTTTCTAATTTATAAGGAAATGGCGTATCAAACCCGGTCACCCGCACAGGAGGTGACTGCAATTGGTAGAACGCTCTTTCTGTAACAAGACTCACAATTTCGGCACCAAGACCACAGGTAAGTGGTGCCTCGTGAACGACGATGAGCCGCCCTGTTTTTTTTACACTGGCGACAATCGTTTGTACATCAAGGGGCCAAAGAGTGCGCAAGTCAATCACCTCGACTTCAACCCCCACTAAAGAAGCTCGGCTCGCCGCATCCAGAGCCTCGTAAATCATGGCACCATAACTCACAATTGTAACATCGGTTCCAAGGCGTACTATTTTTGCCTTGCCTAGGTCTACAATATAATCATCTCTCGGAACTCCGCCTTTGGCAGCGCGGTAAATGCGCTTGGGTTCAAAAAACAGAACAGGGTCAGGATCGCGAATGGCAGATTTTAGCAAGCCCTTCGCGTCATAGGGAGTCGAGGGACAGACGACCTTGATGCCAGCATGATGAACAAAGAGCGCTTCGGGATGTTGAGAGTGATAATGCCCTCCCCCAATACCCCCTCCGACTGGCGTGCGAATGACAATTTTTGGAGCAAATTCTCCACCCGAGCGATAGCGATATTTTGCAAGTTCATTGATCACTTGATCGTAAGCCGGAAAAATAAAATCTGAAAACTGGATTTCGACCACAGGCACCAGCCCGCCCAAGGCCATGCCAATGGCGCACCCCACAATGCCATCCTCACTTAAAGGTGTGTCAATCACTCGATTCTCACCAAATAATTGCAGCAAGCCTTTTGTAACGCGAAATACCCCGCCGCAAGAGGCAATGTCCTCGCCTAAAAGCACAATGCGCTCGTCGCAAAGCATCTCCTCACGCAAGCTAGCATTCAACGCCTGCACCATGTTCATCTGCAACATTGTTAGTCTTCTCCAGCGACGGATTTTCCAACTTTTCGAGCCTGGGTACGTTGCTCCACAAGGTTCCAAGGGAGCTCCGAGTACACATCATCAAAAAGAGTATCAAGTTTTGGTGGGGGAGTTTCTTCGGCACGCCGAACGGCTTCGCTAAAAAGCTGCGCTTGCTCTGCCGCCAAATTGGCTTCATCCTCTTCGTTCCAGAGCCCTTTCGCCTTGAGGTAGCACGCTACTTTCTCGATAGGATCGCGTGCTTTCCAGACCAAGACTTCCTCTTCTGACCGATACACGCTGGCGTCATCACTCGTGGAGTGTCCCCCCATGCGATAGGTGATTGCCTCAACCAATGTACTCCCTTTTCCCGCACGCGCGCGCTGAGCGGCGGCACGGACCGCCCCATACACCGCAAATAGATCGTTACCGTCCACACGTACCGCAGCAATGCCATACCCAACCCCCTTATCGGCCACGGACTTTGCCCCAGACTGTCTTTCAAAAGGAAGACTAATGGCCCAGCCATTGTTGCGGCAAAAAAAGACGACGGGAGCCTTATAAACCCCAGCAAAACTTAAACCACTGTGAAACCCACTGGAGCTCACCGCTCCCTCTCCAAAATAAACCAGGGTCGCACTCGTTTTTCCTTTCAATTTGCACGCCCACGCAAAACCAGCAGCCTGGTTAATTTGTGTACCCACCGGAGAACTAACGCTCGTGATATGAGCGGCTTTGCAGGTGAAGTGATCTGGCATTTGCCTGCCCTGAGCCAGGTCCGTGCCATTTCCATAATAGTTATCTATTAAACGTTGATAAGGCATTCCCCTCAACAAAGCCGCGGAAAACTCTCGGTAGCAGGGAAAAATCCAGTCTTCATCCTTGAGCGCCAGGGCGGCACCAACAATCGCCGCCTCCTCGCCCCAACAACCAATATGAAAACCAATGCGTCCCTGACGATGCAGAGCCATTAACCCCCCATCGATGAAGCGTGCCTGCACCATCTGCCGGTAGGCGCGCAGGACCAGTGCGTCCCCCAGCTGTGGATCTGTCTCAGGATTCAAAGTGGAATCCGGGCGAAGAACCTGAATGATCGCGCCTGATTCCCATTGGGAAATAAGGTCATGGTGCATGGATACTCTAGCTTGACGCCAGAGTGCGCCGCTGTCCAAAATCTCCCAGCACCTTCCCCAAGCGGGCTAGTACCAAGGAGACAAGAAAATAGCACCCACGGCAATATGCATGTTTCTAGCTCAACGAAGCATGTCCCTCGGCCGATGGGGGCTGGAGAAACCGGGACTCCTCACACGAGGCTCCAGTAAATTTTAAGCGAAATAGGTAGCCTAGTACCTCGTGCCGGAAGTCCGTGCCGGGTTTCACCAGACCCAACCGAAGTGGGGGCCTGATGAAACCCGCAATAGCCTCCCTATTTGCCCTCGGTACTA
>CAYWLO010000160.1:0-3637 GCA_964459035.1 uncultured Polyangiaceae bacterium
GATAGGTCCACGTTGTGGCCGTACCGGGAGATTGAGGGATCACAAGAATAAAACTTTGCTCCCGTTTCCAAAACGATTCCCACAAGCTTTGCACCCCACTGGTCGTGCCTTCATCACCATGAAACGCAATCAACAATGGCAGGGGCTCATCCGTAGAAGGGGCACCAATCATATAAAAGTAGGTTCCAGGTTTTCTGTCGTTTTCGGCATAGAAACTCTTGTCGACCGATACTTTTACGATCTCCTTACCCTGGGGACCGCCAGTCCCACAGGTACTGCCAACCACAGCGCTCGCGTTGCCCCCTCCTGACCCCGTACCACCAGTGCTCATAGTGCCTCCGCCGGTACTAACACTTCCCGACTGAGCCCCCGTTCCAGAATTTGTGCCTCCCGACTCTCCATTCGCGCCACCGCTACCCGTGAAGCCACCACTAGCAACTGTCTGACCGCCAGTCCCCGCTGCAGTTGAACTACCGCTTCCACCCATGTTTCCGACGTTTTCACCCTTTTCTGAAGGTTCTACCGTACCGTCGTCGCTACATGCGCTGAAGAGAGAAAGAGAGAGACCTATCAATAGGCCCAACGAAGGAATACTGCGTAATTTCATCATCTAAAAACCAAAGCTTTCCGCAAGGGGCGCTGACACCATCGGCCCGTGCTCGGAGCACAATGCGCCCCACAAGTTCGAACTGACAGCCTTTTCCAATTTCGCGACAGACAAATAGACAGATCTTTGTAAAAAATACTCGTCTCATCCAATGCCGTCGAAAACTTTAAGTAATGCTTGATGATTCAAAGGAGGTGCACAGGGGTTCACCTTTTCTACTTCGTCAATTCGATGGACAGCTCTCTCGCTAAACCGCGACCCTCGTTGAAGCTGGGACCACTCAAGCGCATCGAACAGATGCCTGTTGCTTTTCCGTAAATACTTTCAAATTGATCCGACTTTGTGCAGGTTTCTGGGGTCAACGACTCAAAAGAAAACAAGTTTGCATTGTACGAACCGCAAATGGGTGAACCTTGGGCAAAGAGTTTCGTCTCGACACTCATGTAAATAAAGCCCGGATAGGGCATCTTTTGACCCGGAGTAGTTACGTAGGTCGAGCGTCCCATTTGTGCGATGAAATCAATATTCATCTCATCAACGTGAGCCGCATTGATCAAGTTAAAAGAGAAAAGTTCGCCATAGCGACTCCTCACAGTGATGATCTGATCGGGCCCTTGCACAATCAATGAGTACAATCCCATCCGCTCGTCCTGAGCTCTGTCCAATGAGAAGGCAGCTCCTTTACTGCCCCGCACCCAAGGTGAAAGGCCGGTCGCCGCTCGCATTTCTCGAAAGAAACCTCCCGCACTCAGAATCCACTAGGTAAAAATAGCTTTGAGATCGCGCCCCTAAACCCTCTAGTCGTGAACCTGCTAGAAGTTGCGGCTTTGTCCCTTCCCAGCATTCTCCGCCCGCAAAACTTTGACCCACCGGACGCAGGACCTGAATATCAAAATCAATGGTCGCCGTCTTGGTCAAGACTGCCCCATTGGGACACCCGGCCTCCTCACCAAAGATGAGAGCACCGTGCACTTTCAAAGAAAAAAGCCCTTCTTTTAGTAGATGCACAAGTAAATTGCCCGTTGCCGAAATTTCAATGGGCAATCCTTCCATGCTGCTCTCAAAGTCAGTGGCTGTAAATTTTATGCCCTTGTTCACGCTGGCGCACTCACTCACCGCAAACAAATCGGAAAATTCTAGCTCTACTCGCTCAGGGTAGGCAGAATCCAATGCAAGTTGAACCTTATCTTTATTAGACCCGCTGACCACATAGTCTGACTTGCGCGGACCATCTGTCTGAGCTGTCTTCTCTAACATTGCGACCACGCTCACTTTTTTCAAAGGAACAATGGGAATTACAAATTCCTCACCAGGTGCAAGGCGAACAGCATCCGAACTACCATCAAGAATTTTTGTTCCTCCACTTTCGCTGAACGAACCCCCTCCCCCGTTCAAGTCGTCAGTTACCGTCAATTCCTCACCCTCTTGCTCAGACTCAGTCCTTTCCCCAAGACCCCTCCCCGAATCGGAAAATCGCTCCTCTGCTTTTCCACCACACGCGCAGAGCACAAAACTCACAACAGCAACGCAGGACTGAGAGCGCGTCAGTCCGTCCAGCAATCGAAAAGAAGAAGCCATGCCCTCAAATTAACGTGATTACCTTCGCCATTGGCAAACTCTTTCATAAAGAGCGAATAATACCGGCTGGCAGACCTAAAGCAGGCTCTCAGGCCGCACAGGGGACTTCCTCGCCACGAGTGAGTTCTCTTAAAGAAAGCCCTGCGGCCATACGAGCCGCAAAGAGTAAACTGCTTCTGCGAGGACGACTTGAGGCATGCAGACTTTGCTCAAGGGCCTGATGAGCCGAGCAAATCAACTTCTGAGCCCGAGGGGTACCTTTACACTTCAATCGCTTTTCGGCCTCCTGTACATATTGAAATGTTCTCGTGTACGCCATTTCGCGTCCAAAGAGGACGAGTTCTTTCTTGTGCATGTGACATGATATGTTCCCAATACCCTGCAAGATCAACTCATCTAGGACATATTATGTCCCAGATGAAGTTCGTGAGAGAAGTGGGTAAAATAGGAACGCACAAGTAGCGCTCACAAGAGCTATAAATTTTTGAGTCCTCAAGGCATAAGCGTACATAAAGTTGGCGCGCCCCTCGCAAAAAAGTCAGGTTGATCTTCACATCATTCCGCCATGGATATCCTGAAAAACGTTTTTGTCCTGCTCGGCTCTCTGGGTGTTTTTCTTTACGGAATGAAAATCATGTCCGAGGCGCTTCAAAAAGTCGCCGGTCATCGTTTAAAAGATCTCCTGGGGAAGATCACAACGCCCTTTCCCTTATCGAATTCCTTTCCCCTCACAATGCTCAACCGATTGAGCGGGGTCGTTGCCGGATTTCTCATCACAACAATCGTGCAATCCAGCTCTGCGACGACTGTGATGGTCGTGAGCTTTGTCAACGCGCGTCTGCTCAACCTTTTACAGGCAATAGCAGTGATTATGGGGGCCAATATCGGAACGACTATCACGGCATGGCTCGTAGCTCTCCTCGGTTTTAAGGTAAGTATCTCTGCTCTTGCCCTCCCCGCTATCGGCCTTGGTATTGCCATGACCTATTTCAAGGGGGCACGACCCAAACAATGGGGAGAGGCCACTCTTGGTTTTGGTTTTCTCTTTTTGGGCCTTGGGCTTCTCAAAGAGGCAGTTCCCACCATTACAGAAGAAGAACTTCGCTGGATTTCCCAGCTCAATCAGTACGGCATCTTCTCAACTCTCATCTTCGTCGCCCTAGGAAGTGTTCTCACCCTCGCCCTTCAATCTAGCTCCGCCACCATGACTCTCACCTTGACCCTAACGGCCATGGGCATGATCCCCTACGACACTTCGATTGCGATGGTGCTTGGTGAAAATATCGGCACTACGGCAACGGCAAATATCGCTGCCATCGGTGCCTCTGCAGCCGCGCGTCGCACGGCGCGCGCTCACTTTATCTTCAATATAGTAGGAGTAACCTGGGCCCTTCTCCTACTTAGGAGGCCGATCCTAATAACCTTTCCAACTATGATTGAGGAGTGAGTTCA
>CAYWLO010000161.1:0-3626 GCA_964459035.1 uncultured Polyangiaceae bacterium
GGATTATTCATTAATATCAGTCGGTTGAGCCATGTTTCAATGGAGCCGCACCCATTTCTTTTAGCCCGTAACCACGCGCGGTGATCCAATCCCAACGAGCCTCCTCAAATAAATTGAGATAGGTAGCGTTGTTCACGTGACCAAAAGAGTCCAAATGCCCCTCGTGAATCAACAGCTGATATTCGTGCTCTTGGTACGCCATGGGCACACACTAGTACCAAAGGTCGGAACTTCGTGCCGGGTTTTGGTACCCATGAGACAAAAAGTAGTACCGAGGGCAAATAGGGAGGCTATTGCGGGTTTCATCAGGCCCCCACTTCAGTTGGGTCTGGTGAAACCCGGCACGGACTTCCGGCACGAGGTACTAGTACCAAGGGCCGAAACTTTGTGCCGGGTTTTGGTACCAATGAGAAAAAAGTAGTTCCTAGAGGAAATAATGAGGCGATTGCTGGTTTCATCAGGCCCCCACTTCAGTTGGATCGGGTGAAACCCGGCACGAATTATCGACACGGGGCACTCGTGGCTAAATTGGCCATATTGAAGCCAGTTTTACCTCAATTTCCTCCGATTCAGTCGAAGCTATCAGGGCAAAACATGGTAGACTCCCTGCCATGATAGATACAGTACGCGCATCCCATATTCTTCTCATGTATGCGGGCTCTTCACGCTCTACTGCAACCCGCAGTCAGGCAGAGGCCAAAACGCAAATTGCAGAGATCAAACAAAAAATTGACTCGGGCACTGACTTTGCCGAGTTGGCAAAAGCTCACTCGGACTGTCCGTCGGGCGGCAAAGGGGGCGACCTCGGTCCATTTGGTCGGGGACAAATGGTAGGAGCTTTTGAAGACACAACTTTCGGCATGGAAGTCGGCAAGGTAAGCGATATTGTAGAGACCGATTTCGGCTACCATATCATTACTCGTACAGCCTAAAGCGCTCACCACCAGAGAGGCTCATTGTCGATGACTGCACGCAGAGAAGACGCCTTCGACTTGCGTTCCAAGGACGAGCCTCTTTCAAGTGATGATTTTGAGATCCCGCCATCAATTGTCTGCGCCATTTGCGGACTAAGTTCTTGCGACGGTTGTTCAATTCACAATGAAGAGGCCCTGGATACCTCTTGTCAATTGCCCTGGGAGTCTCCTCAACTTGGTGTCTTGACGCGTTTTTTTGAAACGGCGCACCTCAGCGCAACGCAACCCGAGCAGGTCTTTGGGACAATGGCCGCGGGAAGTATCAGGCTTCCTCTTTCGTTTGGTTTATTGGCTGAGTCCCTGGCGGTCGGCTCGTTTTCGGCTCTTTGGTTAACTGCTTTTTATTGGTTTTTTCCGCAGTTCACTCAAAATCTGCTTTCTACTCCTTTGGCCCTCACTTTAGCTTTTATTATTTTGAGTGGCCTCATTGTATGCGTGGTAGCTATTCACTTACTTTGGGGAGTTTTTCTTGAGTGGGGAGTCGGTCGGGTAGGTGTGAAGGCCTCGTACAACCAAGGCATGCGCTTTGGTCTTTACGCTTGCGGCTGGGACTTGCTTGCCTCTCCAGCAGGAGTCTTGCTCTCGGGAATTTACCTGGGACCTCGTCAAATAAAGAAGCTCATCAGCAGCAGTATTCAGGTTCCACGGCGCGCTCTGCATTTTTACCTCAGTCTCGCCCGCTCTCTCAACGAGCAAGACGAGCGCCACGCTCTACGGGCTGGCCTGTGGCTTTTTGGGGCGTGGGGCGTGACTTTTTCCCTGGCTCTTTTCGTTTTGCTGCTTGGTCTCTGGCTGCCTGGTGTCTTTTGGCAATGAGAGGAATATGATGAAAATATTTCAAAAAGTATCCTCCCTTTGGGAAAGCACTTTCACCCCCGACACAAGAGATCTCATTTTTAGAGGTCTTTTTAGTAGTATTTTTATCGGTCTAGGCATGGAGCACCTCCTAGACGATCGCATGATTCAACATTTAATGCCCCCATGGGTTACTTTTCCTCAAGTTGCGTCAATAGGCGCCGGATTCCTTTTACTCATAGGCGGTTTCTCTATATTGCTCGGCTTCTATCTACAGTGGGGGGCACGCTTGCTGGGTATATTCTTGGTAGCGGTGACAGTGTTGGTACATCTGCCAGGAATTTTCTCTACCCCACCTCAAATTGCAGACGAATGGGCGTGGCTTTGGACCGTGTTTCAGCGCTCCAATCTTGTAAAAAACCTCTGCCTTTTTGGAGTTTGCGTTCATCTTACTCAACACGAACCGGGTAAATACAGCTTCGATCAATGGCGCAAAAGAAATATCGAATAGCTCTATCAATCTAAACCCACAATGAGGGCTCCCTTAGAAAAACCACCAAGGTTAACTCGTTCTCACCAAGACAAGCAGGCCGCACACCACGAGAGCCCTGCGCCAAAACCCACAAGCACAACTTTTCCTCCGGGTTGCAAACGCTTTTGTCGCACGGCCTCGTCCAAAGCGATAGCTACTGATGCCGCCGCCGTATTTGCGTAGTTTTGTACGTTGAAAAAGATCTTCTCTTGAGAAATATCAAGAGCTTCGGCAAAGGCATTGAGCATCTTAGCATTCGATTGATGAGGAATGATGAGATCAATCTCAGCGAGGGTTAGTCCCGCCTGGGCCACAACCTCGCGAATGAGCGCTGGCACTTTATCAAGAGCAAAGTCCCAAACCGCACGGCCATTCATACGTAGTTTTGTCTTGCCCTCTTCTAACGCTAGGGGTGTTACGGGACAACGAGAGCCTCCAGACTCTACAATAATTTGCTTTCCTCCCTTGCCATCTGATCCACTCATGACGCTCAAAAGCGTAGGGCGAGTCCCCCCTGCTGCAATCACGACAGCGCCTGCACCATCGCCAAAGAATACGGCGGTGGTACGGTCAGACCAATCCATAATTCTAGAATAACAATCGGCTCCTACAACAAGAACCGGGCGCCCCTCGCTTTGGTTGCACAAAGCAAAACCAACGGCCAAAGCCTGAACAAAGCCACTACAACCTGCGTTTAGATCCATCGCGCCGCAATTTGCGCCCAAAGCAGCCTGAATTAAGTTTGCGGTGGCCGGCAAGGTATGATCGGGGGTTGATGTCGCGCAAACGATGAAGCCCAATTGCTGCGCATCGAGATTCGCTGCTTTTAAAGCTCGCTCGGCGGCACGCACGGCCAAATCGGAAGTTGCCTCATCGGGAGCCGCTACCTGACGACTCTTGATCCCAGTATGGGATACTATCCAGTCATCGGTTGTATCTAAGCCATCCTGCACCAATTGTTGATTCGTGACTTTTCGCTCTGGCAGATAGGAGCCGGTGCCCAATACTTTCAAGTGCATCTGAGGATGCTTCTAGAGCCTTTTTAAGACGACATCATGGAGATTTGATGGTTTCCTTGCGTAATTTCAGTCATCACAGGCAAAATCCCACGAAACGGATGCATTTTGTATTTGCCTGCTCACCTAGGAGAGCAGGCATCTTGGGATGGAGAGGGAAGAAAGAGCGCTTTTGCCCTCTTTCTTGCCGCGCTGAACAACAGGGCTTGCAGGCGCAAGCGTCGTACTCTTGGCTCCCGTAGCGGGGGGGGCTACCAGGGCAATCGCATGACTCGCCTAGCGATATCAACAAGTTAGCTCGTTGGGCAG
>CAYWLO010000162.1:0-3496 GCA_964459035.1 uncultured Polyangiaceae bacterium
ACCGACTCTCCCGCTCTGCGCTCATGTCCGCAGAAGCGCGGCGTTTGCGTCCGCGTTTACACGACCACTCCCAAAAAGCCCAACTCAGCGCTTCGCAAGGTTTGTCGCGTACGCCTTACCAACAGCATGGAAGTGATCAGCTACATCGGCGGTGAAGGACACAATCTCCAAGAGCACAGTGTTGTTCTTATTCGTGGCGGTCGTGTAAAGGACCTTCCCGGTGTTCGTTACCACGTTGTTCGCGGTACCCTCGATGCTTCCGGCGCAGCTGGACCCAGCAGCACCAACAAAGCAAATCGTAATCGTAAACGCTCCAAGTACGGCGTTAAGCGACCGAAATCCTGATTCAAGCAGGTACTAGGGACAAATAGTCCTTAGTATGGGTGGTCATACGGTCACCCACTCTGAGCTTTGTTGTCTCAGGGAAGTAGATTTATCCAAGTAGTTAGTTAGAGAGAAACGAATATGTCTCGTAGGCGCGAAATACCCAAACGGCAGATCCATCCCGACCCCAAGTACCGTGACAAGCTAGTTGCGAAGTTCATCAACTCGTTGATGGTTGGTGGCAAGAAGAGCACTGCTGAAGGCATCCTTTACGGAGCCTTCGATATCATCAGTGATCGCTTCAAGGAGGAGCCTCTTGAGGTTTTTCGTAAAGCTCTTGACAACATCAAGCCACGCCTCGAGGTAAAGAGTCGTCGTGTTGGTGGCGCAAACTACCAGGTACCCATCGAGGTGCGTCCTGAGCGCCGTGTTGCTCTTGGCATGCGTTGGCTCGTGAATTACTCACGTAAGCGTGGAGAAAAGACCATGCGCGAGCGTTTAGCTGCTGAGATTGTTGATGCTGCTCAGTTGCGCGGCGCCGCAGTCAAGAAGCGTGACGACACGCACAAGATGGCTGACGCAAATAAAGCGTTCGCTCATTACCGCTGGTAATCAGTGGTTTTCGGGGAGAGACGTCAGTCTCTTCCCTTTTGATGTATTTGGAGAAGCTAACAAGCACATGACGATTCTTACATAAGGATCGGGTTACGAGTTAGACGACGGTATCCGCACCTCGTCCTGCATGGCGCAGCATAACTAGCGTACCCCGACCCCTTCCAGGACCCCGACGATTTCGTCGGCCCTTCTTCAAAACGCGAAGAAGGCAGAGGCCTGGGAGGGGTTCATTGCATTCTCCGTCCGAAGTTTTCCTATCCCCTCTTAAAACAGCAATCTCATGTCCACCCGTCAACTACCCATCGAGCGCACCCGAAATATCGGGATCATGGCGCATATTGATGCCGGTAAGACGACCGTGACTGAGCGCATCCTGTTTTACACAGGCATCTCTCATAAAATCGGCGAAGTGCATGACGGTGCTGCCACGATGGATTGGATGGAGCAGGAGCAGGAGCGCGGCATTACAATTACGGCTGCTGCGACAAACTGCTTTTGGACGACCAAGGCTGGGCCTTTTGACCAGGCGGAGCATCGTATCAATATCATTGATACTCCGGGACACGTAGACTTTACAGTCGAAGTAGAGCGCTCTTTACGTGTTCTCGACGGAGCTGTCGCGGTGTTTGACGGTGGCAATGGTGTAGAACCCCAGTCCGAGACAGTTTGGCTTCAGGCCGATCGCTACAAGGTTCCCCGTATCGCTTTCGTCAACAAATTGGACAAAGTGGGGGCGGACTTTCAGATGAATCTCGATTCGATGAAAGAGCGCTTGGGTTGTCGTCCGGTGCCCCTTCAATGGCCCGTTGGCGAAGAAGAAGACTTTCGCGGGGTGATCGACCTGATCACAATGAAAGCAGCTATTTTTGATAGCGACTCTCTGGGCGCAAAGTTCGATTGGGTAGAAATTCCCGAAGAACTCCAAGAGAAGGCATCGTCATTGCGCGAAGAGTTACTTGAGGCTTGTTCCGACGTCGATGATGTGTTGCTTGAGAAGTTTCTCGAGGACTCTGATTCAATCACGGCGAATGAGATTCATGCCGCGATTCGTAAGGCGACCTGTAATTTCAATTGGGTACCGGTTCTTTGCGGCTCAGCTTTTAAGAACAAAGGAGTACAAATGCTCCTGGACGCAGTCGTTAACTTTTTGCCGTCTCCAGTGGATGTCCCTGCAATCGAGGGCGTTGACCCTGCAGACGAGACAAAGAAGCTTTCACGGGCCTCCTCAGACGATGAGCCCTTTGCAGCGTTAGCGTTTAAGGTCGCCAATGATCCCTTCGTCGGCAACCTGACGTACTTTCGAGTTTACTCCGGAACTTTGCAAGCTGGCAGCTCGGTTCTCAATAGTGCACGTGGCAAGAAAGAACGCCTAGGGCGCATTTTGCGTATGCATTCCAACAAGCGCGAAGAGCTGAAGGATTGCATGGCCGGAAATATTTATGCAGCCGTAGGGCTTCGCGATACACGCACGGGAGATACCCTTTGCGACAGCAAGCACGCCATTGCTCTCGAGAGCATGACTTTTCCCGAGCCGGTAATTTCGGTTGCGATTGAGCCAAAAACTCAGGGCGATCTCGATAAATTGGGGACAAGCTTGGGTAAGCTTGCATACGAGGATCCGTCTTTTAAGACATTCACCAACGAAGACACTGGGCAAACTCTGATTGCCGGCATGGGTGAGTTGCACCTCGAAATCTTGGTTGAGCGTTTGCGCAGAGAGTTTAAGGTAGAGTGCAATGTGGGTGAACCTCAGGTTGCCTATCAAGAGGCTCTGCAAGGCTCGGCAAAAAATATCGAAGGCAAGTTTGTTCGTCAAACAGGCGGCCACGGGCAATTTGGACATGTGGTTGTCAATATTGCAGCCGGTGAGCGCGGAAGTGGATTCGTTTTTGACAACAAGATTGTCGGTGGAGCCATTCCAAAAGAGTTCATTCCTTCCGTAGAAAAAGGAATTCGCGACGCCATGGATCGTGGCTCGCTGGCCAGCTATCCTATCATGGACGTGCGTGCCGAATTGATCGACGGCAGCTTTCACGACGTGGACTCGACCGGACCGGCCTTTGAGGTTGCTGCCTCAATGGCTTTTCAGGAGGCCACAAAGGTCACTGGCGTTGAGTTATTGGAACCCACCATGAAGGTGGAGGTCGTCACTCCCGACGCAAATATGGGCGACGTGATTGGTGACTTGAATTCTCGGCGTGGCAAAGTGCTCGGTATGAACGAGCGTGGCGCGGGGATTCAAGTCGTAGACGCCGAGGTCCCTCTCGCGATGATGTTTGGGTATGCCACCGACTTACGGAGCAAAACTCAGGGGCGTGCGACATACAGCATGCAATTTTCACATTATGAAGCATTGCCGGCGTCAATACAGGACTCCGTCATCTCCAAAATCATGGGCTTTTAGCTCAATAAAAAAAATCACATTTTCGGAATCAAATGATTCAATATTCGGCGCTGATGCACTAGGACAGGCAGCCGAAACAAAGAGGCAAAATCATGGGAAAAGAAAAATTCGTACGCACTAAACCCCACGTGAACGTGGGCACGATTGGTCACA
>CAYWLO010000163.1:0-3483 GCA_964459035.1 uncultured Polyangiaceae bacterium
GGATTATTCATTAATATCAGTCGGTTGAGCCATGTTTCAATGGAGCCGCACCCTACCGAAATAGACGAGAAGGGGACCTCAACAGGCGGCGACACCATGAGCGGTACCTCAACGGGCGGTACCTCAACGGGCGGCGACACCATGGGCGGTACCTCAACAGGCGGCGACACCATGGGCGGCACCTCAACAGGCGGCGACACCATGGGCGGTACCTCAACAGGCGGCGACACCATGAGCCCCGATCCGCAACCGACGAAGTTCACTCTAACAATCGAGAACTTATCGGGCACAACCTTCCTCCCTAGCCCCCTCGCTCCCGGGGTTTACGCCGTTCATACAGAAGGAGGAATACTCTTCGACGAAGGGGTCGCAGACTACGGCATGGGCCTTGCTCCCCTGGCAGAGAATGGAAACCCCGCCATGCTCGCGGCGTCCCTTGGTGCCCAAAACCTGCCGGTATCCGGAATATTTGATACCCCTGTTGACGCGACAGAGGCAGGGGTAGCCGGGCCCGGGGCAAGTTACGAATTCACCTTTATGGCGATGCCAGGCGAATCCCTTTCGCTTGCAACAATGCTAGTGCAAAGCAATGATCTCATCATCGCTACCCCGGAGGATGGCCTCTCACTCTTTGAAGCAAACGAACCCCTTGTAGGAGATGTGTCCGCTATGCTTCGTCTCTGGGATGTCGGCTCGGAGCGCAACGAAGCTCCCGGACAGGGGCTCACCCAGGCTCCGCGCCAGGGAGATATGAAAGGCCCGATGGAAGGCAAGGTCAGTCTGAGAAAGGACGGCACACGTGCCCTCCCTGCCGCCCAAGCACTGTTGGAAATAATGGTCACCGAGAGCGGCGGGACTTTTACGCTTACCCTCAAAAATACAAGTGGACTTTCACCATTGAAGACTCCGCTTTCTCCAGTCTTTTATGCACTGCACGAAGAGGGAGAAAATACTTTCATGGCCGGTGACATCGCAAGTGCAGGACTTGAGTTATTGGCCGAAGGAGGCGACCCGAGCACCCTGGTCACTGAATCCATGAGTGCTGGCTTAATGGCCGGCGCAGCTGGAGCTGCCCCCTTTGGACCCGGAGCCGAAGTTACATTCATGATCACACCCACGACAAGCGATTCAAAACTCAGCCTATCGACCATGATAGTGGAGTCCAATGATCTACTCATTGGCACAAGCGAAGGAGGTATAGCCCTTCTTGACGATACCGGGAGCCCACTGAACGCTCTGGATGTAAAAATGTCCCTCATGAAAAGTTTGCGAGTATGGGACGCAGGAACAGAAGCCAATGAGGTTCCCGGAGTTGGTCCCAATCAGCCTCTTCGAGGTGGAGGGGGCACTGGCGACGCTGATCTGAATGATAAAATTCGCATTTACGCGGATGCTACTCACGATCTAATGGGAGATAAACTTGCAGAAAAAGTCAGCGTTACAGTGACTCACAAGAGCGGTACAACATTTGACGTTCTTGTAGAAAATACCAGCACCGGAAGTGCATTTCCTTTGATACTTACGCCTGTTGTTTGGGCAATTCATGCACCGGGTGCGCCTCTCTTCACCATGGGCGAGCCGGCAAGCTCTGGTCTCGAAATGTTGGCAGAGGACGGGGCAACAGCGAATTTCTTAAGTGAAGTAGCTGCCATGAGTTCAGTCGCGTCGAGTGGCGCCGTCGGAACTGGTCCCATCATGGGTGGTAGCTCTTATAGCTTTGAAGTCAGCGCTACCATGGCATCTCCGATGCTGAATTTAGTGTCGATGGTTGTACCCTCGAACGATACTTTTCTTGCTCTCGGCATGAATGGCATTCGCCTTGTGGATACATCGGGAACCCCCCGATCCGATATGGACATCGCTGCTGATATCGCTGGGATGCTCATGGCTCATGAGTCCGGCACCGAGGCCAATCAATCAGGAGCGATTGGTCCCGACATGGCTCCTCATCAAGCAGCGCCCAATACCGGAGCAAGTGAAGGTACGAGCACAGTGCGTCTTGTAGACGATATTTGGATGTACCCGTCGCTACCTCACCTCGTAAAGGCCACCCTCAGAGCCAACTAAGATCCCACACATTGTTATCTGACACCAAAAGCCTCGACAAAGAGGGCTCTTGGTGTCAGTGGAACAATAACTTAGCAAACTGGAAAGATACCCTGCGCGGTCTGAAGGCACGAGACGCTACTTTTCTACCCCGCTCACCTAGCGTGCAAGCGGGGTAGAAAATTATTTACCGTGCGTTTTGTGTGGATTGAGCGAGCCGGCGACACTTCGCCGGATGGCCAAAAAAGAGAGAAGGCGGAAGTTATTTTTTACGACGGGGGGCGGCTATCAGCACGAGTGATAGAATTGTTACAACCCAAGCGACGGTCACATGCCCACCCAACAGATGAGCGACGCCAGTGAGAGGACAGTGAATAACCAATAGCCAATTGGCGACAATGCCCATGAATATGCTCATGAGGGTGAGACGCCCTGGGCTCATGGGCAGGAGGCGGGAACTCAATGAAATTGCCAGTAAAATGGGCAAAGAAAGCGCCGTTCCGTAGCGGAAACAAGCAAGCACTCTCCCCCAGAACTCGCCCGCTGCAACTGGCAATGACTCGGGGTGGGAGAGATGAGCCGGGCCGATGATTGCAACCAGCAGGGGGACCACAAGCCCCCAGCCTGCCCACAAAAGGAACGCCCTCTCCGATGGGAGGGGCAAAAACCGAGGGCGTCTCAGGTGCGCCGGCCAAAGTAAGAGCAGCGCAGCTGCACCGAAAGCCGAACCAAATAGGAAACTGTCAAACACCCAACGTGAGGTCGGATAGACGAGTGCGTCCGCACGCAGAGAAAAGAATACCTGGGCCAAAACCGGACCCGCCGCGAATGCCAGGACGCCCCCTACGCGACTCGTGGTTTTTAAGCTGCGCAACCGCCGCCAACCGTGACGCTCTCTGTCGAGGGAGACTTCTAACGGCTTCTCCAAGGATATAATTTGCTTGGGCTGGGTCCGGTGAGTCTGGGGAGCAAGCTCGCCCCAGGCTACCTCTATCAACTCCGCACAAGTTTCACAGGAATCTAGATGCAGAATGGCCAGATCGGGAAAACTTTCTCCCGTCGTAGTCTCTAAAGAGCGCAAAGTATCGTCACAACGCCAATTCATCCTGCCCCCTGTATTGCGCTACCGCCCAAAACGTTACAAATCGCGCTTTCGTCCAATTGTTCACGCATCTTTACGAGAGCTCGATGAGCACTCACCCGCAGGGAGCCTGCGCTCTTACCGAGCCTAGTGGAAATTTCTGGAAAAGTGAGCCCCTCGATCCAATGGAGGCGCACCACTTCGCGCTGGTCATTGCTTAAAAATGGCAAAGCCTGGGCTATCATTTGGGCTGCAGCCGCGCGCTTTTCGTCGAACTCCCCCCCCTGATCTACTTCGACAAACACTAAGGAGGCCGATCCTAATAACCTTTCCAACTATGATTGAGGAGTGAGTTC
>CAYWLO010000164.1:0-3405 GCA_964459035.1 uncultured Polyangiaceae bacterium
CTGACAATGGACTCAATATTTGCCTCTGCTAGGGGCTTCGCGTCGGACGGTTACGAAGTATGTCTCTCCGCGGCTTCTCGTTATCGATGAACTGGGGTACCTGAGCTATGACAATCATCATGCAGATTTACTCTACGAAGTAATCTCGAGGCGGTACGAAGCGGAAGCCTCGATCGTGCTCACAACAAATCGGCCATTTGCTCAATGGAATCAGGTTTTTTCAAGCTCAGCATGTCTGACAACTCTGATTGATCGCCTCTGCCATCGTGTAGAAATCGTCCAGATCGCGGGAAAGTCCTTTCGTCAAACGGAAGGCAAACGGCGAGCCGCAGCGAAACGAGCTTCGCGAAAACAAGGACCTGGCAAGAACAAGAAATGACGACTTTCCCCGCATTTTTGCGAATTTTCTCGCACGTGATTTTACGCGGATGTTGATGCGCGCCAACACTAGCCAGTTTCCTCAAGACCCGGTCCCCCCCGGGCGGAGTAATTCCACAAGCGTGTGCGTTTCCTGGCCCCCCACGGGGTTTGACGAAGACGAGGGCGGCGAGTAGCGTGGAGCTGAATGTCCGCAAAGCCCAAGGACCGCTGCCATTATTGTGGCTCAGCACTCAATCTCACTCACGGCAATGGACCCGGTCGTTATCCGATTTGCATGACGTGCCTCCACGCGGAAGACCTCCCGCAGCGCTGCGTCTGGTGTGGACTCGTTGGGGAAGAAGAATACCCCCTCCACGGTTGGTGCAAAGAGTGTGCGAAACTTGAGGCGGAGCATCAGGCACGGCCCATGGACGTGGAGTCTCTCCCACTAAAGCGCCGCAAGGACCTTTTCCGACCCGCCAAGAATTGAGAAAGATATCCTAATTTCACTCGTAGCGCCCCGCCAGCGCCCCCCCCGGCAGTCATCCTGTCACAACTGCCTACAAACGCCGAGTTTGGGTGTGATGTTACCCGTCTCTTAAAGAGTGCTCCCATTTTGCGGGAGTCACCACGGAATTTCTCGAAGCCACATCAAAGGCTTCGCATGCAAAGTCGTGGTCGTCATTTTTCCTAGCCGGGAGGAGCGAGGAACTGGTCCGGAAGTTCTTATGTCTCAGTGCCGGGCCCTATTTGCTTCTGGATACTAACTTCGTCACAGCTTGGACATAGGACCTTTGGGCTTCTAGCTGAGCGGCGAGGAAGTTGTCGCCTCCGAGAATGACGTGATCCCGCCCTCTTCGATGGTCTTCTGAGCCTCATCTAGGGCGGCCTGATCCGTGAGGAACGGGTCGTCCCATACAGTAGAGCCACCAAGATGGTCTTCAATTTCAAGCAGCCAAGTGGGGTCCGTCTCCGAACGGTAGATGAAGATGCTGACCGAGATGCCTTCAAGCGTAATCTGGCGTTCAAGGGCAGAGTGAATAAGTTCGGGTTCAGCTTCCATGTCGGCGGCTACAATATCATGAACGACACAGTAGTCGAACGCGCCTCACGGTAGGCAGTGAGCCACCGGTGGGGTCGATTCGGAGATCTCGGTGGGCGACTTAAAATGCCAGGTCAGACGTAGACTTGGGGCAGTGATCTACCTCCGCACCCCCAGATGCGTAATTCAGCCATCGTGATCGCCTATTTCGCCATCGTGATCACTTGTTTCAGGCATCGTGATCGGAGCGTAGCGACGACTTTGGTTTGAAGTTTAGTCTTAGATATCGGTCTTTCTCTTCGATTCGCCTCTGAGAGCAATTTTATACGCGGAGTGGACCAATCTATCCAAAATAGCGTCGGCGATTGTGGGCTCTCCGATGTACCCATGCCATTTCGAAACGGGAAGTTGGCTCGTGATAATGGTCGAGCTCTTGCCAGCGAAAAAAGCAGAGGATGAGCGTGTATCGAGAGTAACAAGAGTTGATATTGGCCCTTATGAGGTTGGGTAAATTCGTTTAAAATCCCTATCCTCAGCCTACAAGAAGTATTGGGATCACTGGATCAACCCAGTAATGATATCGAGGTTGCCACCTATACCTGCAGTGAACGCCCACGTCTGATGCTTCGTATCATCCGCCTCAGCGAGTGCCCCATAGGTCGCTCCTGCGACGATAGAGAGGTAGGAGTTAGGGGAGTATCCCAATCCGAACGCGACTACGGGTTCAAACTCAAGCTCCCCGGCGCTTTCCCCTCCAATATTTGACTCGACCGTGTACGAGCCGGGGCGCCCTATCCAGGCGCCGAACTTTCGATACCAGCACGTTACGTCCACCGAGGGATTCCAGCGCTGGCTAGCCATGGCTTCAACAAGCAATTCCAGCTGGACTTCACTTTTCTCACCTTGCGGCATGCTAGAGAGTTTCCCCAGTTTATTCGCGTAGACACGTGCGCGTACGCTGCCTACCGTCTCGGACCCCAGCCACGCGAAATATCCAACTTCGCCCAGTCGCGCGCGAGAGCGTTTACGGTAACGCCAGCGGCCAAGCGGGCCCCACCGGCTGCGATCGTGCGGCGAGCCCACTGGCGCGACATCGCGATTGCTGCTTGGTGAGCTTTGTCCTGAGTCCCAAAACCCCATTGGGAGGCACAGAATTTTCTGCTCTCCTTTTCGACACCCCAAAAGGCGGGCATCAACATTACATAGGGCATCGACGTGACTTTTGCGAAGCTCTGACCATAGTCGGAGCCGGTCGGGATCTGCGCGACTGCTGCGACGCCGCCAGTGATACCGAATTCCATCAAACGAACAGCTTTGTTTTGAGCCTGCTGCTCCTCCTTGGCAGCTTTGCCCGACATGACGCTCTTTGATATCAAAGCGGCGCCCTGAGGACCTGAGGACGCACCCGCTAGTTCAGTTTTCTGAATATCTAGAGTTTGGACCTTTGGCGCGGGAGTTGGTACCTCAACACTCATATGTTCGCGCGGCGTTGACTCGCCCTTTGAGGAGGTGTTTTCTGGAGGTGAGTTGCCAGTATCGTTCTGTGCCTGTGCCATTTGCGGCCAACCAAAGCTGAGAAGAGAAAGGACTGTCAGAGTGTTCGAGAATAGGGTCATTGTAATTCTCGCATTCCGTGTGCCATAACGATGCAAGGGTTAGACTAATTGGTGAAAGTTTGCAAGTGTGGTCGATGGTGTCCCTGTAAGTTATCACAATCAGGACACTTTCAATTGCTCTTTGCGCTCCCGACCTCTCGGCCAACTTCAAGCCAACCAACACGCTGCGCACCAAGTACCTCTGGTACCGGTATCATCGTGAGCCGGACCCCCCCTTTCTAAAATTCCCGCCTACGAATTGTTCGCTTCATACACGCAGGAGTGCTGGAGCGATCTATTTCCGCCAGAGATCTATGGTTTGGCGGTTATGCACGAAGGTTCACTCATCGACTTACCGTACCCCCTGCACAAACCCCGTACTTTCGTGGATAAGAGCGAGCAGCTACT
>CAYWLO010000165.1:0-3229 GCA_964459035.1 uncultured Polyangiaceae bacterium
CCAATCCTGTCCCGGACGGGTCCAATCCTGTCCCGGACGGGTCCAATCCTGTCCCAGACGGGTCCAATCCTGTCCCAGACGGGTCCAATCCTGTCCCAGACGGCGTTTCCAATGAACTAGGCCCACCGGTCAAACGAGAACATCAACGAAAAGAAATAGAAAAATCATGTCAGAATCAAATTTGGACCGAGAGAATATTCAACAACACGTCGATCGCTGGACTTCCCTTGTGGCCGATCTTCCGGAGGACGATATTTCTGTCCCCCTCGTCACCCTCCAAGGAGAAGTGGTCGATCTTGCGGGGCTGCTTGATCACTACTTTGAGCCCCGGACGGTAGATGGCCTTGAGTACCCAGGGCTCAATAGCGTTGTGGCAACCGGGCGTTACTCGCCAAACATTCCTGCAGAAATGCGCGAGCTCCAGCTTGCCATTGGCTCCGTTCAACGTCGCTATGAAGGACTGGTCAAAAAAGATAACAATGCTCCCATTGCCCGAGCCGACGAGTTACTCCAGTACTTGCGCGCTTCTCTCTCTTTTCTTTTAGAAGACGGCGAAAACCCTGAGGGCGAAGCCGCTCTCGACAAAATTCGCGACTTGTATTCTGACGAGCAATCTCATGACGGCATTGCCGCCACCTTAGAGGCGTACTCCGACTTGGCATCAAAGTATCAAGGTGAGCTTTCGAAAATCTCAGGGTTTGAGCGCGCCATCTTGGATGAGTCGATGCAAGTGGCTGGCGCGCTTCGGCAACGCTCGGCGGACAAGTTGGTGGGCAACATCGTCGAAGAACAACGGGGAGCTTTACGACTGCGCAATCGCATGCTCACCGCCTTGAGCGATAGGATCCGCATCGGCAGACGTACATTTCGCTTCGTTTTTCGTGAATTCCCTGCGTTAGCGCAGAAGGCGGGTAGCGAATACGAGCGCTCTCGTCGCAAAGGCTCTCGTCGTCGCAAGAGCACATCGGAGGCGCCCCAATCGGGGGTGAGCGGCCCTGCTGGCGAGCAGGAAAGCACCCGCACAAACCAAGCCTAGCAATTTAAAATGGCGCGGGGAGAATAACCTCCTCGCTCCTATCTTACAGAACGAGAACGAGATGAAAATTGCGACATGTACAGCACATCATGGTTTGCCTGATGGACAGGTGCACCTGCTCGGTGCTGTTGAATCTGTGACCGGCGCGATGACTCGCGTGGAAACAGGCAATGCGGCACTGCTTGTTGACTGCGGCGTAGCCCAGGGGCGTGAAGCTGCGCGTTGGAGTTTTCCTGAGGCCGCTCGCGGAGTCGATGCGGTACTATTGACTCACGGACACAACGATCACGTGGGCAGTTTGCCCCAGCTCCTCGATGGAGGATTTGACAAACCCATCCTGGGTACGCGCGTTACCTTGGATGTGGCGGAGCTTGTGCTGCGGGATGGTCTGCGCATCAACGGAGTTTCTGAGAAGGAGTCGGGCGTATTTCGCCGAAGATTCGCTCAGCTAAAAAGAGTCGTCCCCTATGATCAGGGTACAGAACTACCTGGTTTTACTGGAAAAATCGTCTTTCGCGAAGCGGGGCATATTTTGGGCTCAGCAAGTCTCGATATTCAGAGTGACCACGCGCGTGTCATTTGTAGCGGAGATTTGGGGCGACCAGATTCGCCCATTCTTCGTGATTATTGTGAGTCATGGGGAAGCAGGGCGGCGGACGTAGTTGTGATGGAGAGCACCTACGGAGATCGCGAACATCGCTGCAGCCACGACGATGTTGAGAAAGAATTGACGCGCATCGTCAAGCGCGCCTCTGAGCGTAGGGGGCATATCTTGATACCGGCCTTCGCCATTGGGCGTACGCAAACCCTCTTGTATCATCTCAATACGCTGATTGAGTCGGGGAAGATCCCTAACCTTCCTGTTGCGGTGGACACTCCCTTTGGTTTGAGAGTGACTGAGACTTACGCCAAGAGTCGCCGCTTGTTTGACGCGGAGGCAATCGCGAAAATAGCGAGTGGCGACGATCCTCTTGATTTTGATGGTCTCTACGCGGTGTGGAAGGGGAGGGATTCGGTGCGCCTGCGCGACGTGCCGGGTCCAATGATCATCATTGCAGGCAGCGGTATGTGCACTGGCGGCAGGATCATGGGACACCTGCAGGAGTTGCTGCCTTTGGAGTCAACAACCGTATTATTTGTGGGATTTCAAGCCCCCGGAACCGGCGGGCGCAAGATCCAGGAGGCTGCAAGCAACTCCCACTTTCACGGCGGCCGCGACGTATGGATCAACAACGAAAGCGTGACGGTGCGCGCTCAGGTCGAAACTCTCAGCGGACTTTCGGCTCATGCAGATCGCCAGGAGTTGCGCCGGTGGCTCTCTGCCATTCCAAGCGTGAAACAAGTTGCCCTGCATCACGGAGAGAAGCAGGCACAACGAGGATTTGAGAAATGGATGCGAGCAGAGAGTCAATCGCACCCGAGGGCGGTGAGGTGAATTTTTTCGTATCTTTCTGGAATCTAGAAAATCTATTTGATGTCCAGGGGGCAAAGCGCCCACCTTGGCTCCAAGCTCGACTCAACAATGAGCTTCTCGGGTGGAGCAAAGATATCTTGGAGAGAAAGCTGACTCAACTGGCTCGTATCATCGTGCAGCTCAACGAGGGAAGAGGACCCGATGCATTGGGAGTCTGTGAGGTAGAAAATGCTCACGTATTGCGTTTACTCCTCAAGAAGATTCGAATCAAAGGGCGTCGGTATGCCTTTGTTCACCACGACTCGAACGATCACCGTGGAATTGACGTTGCGTTTATTTACGACAAGAAACGCCTTGTTGCCCAAGAGCAATTCTCTCATGTAGTGCTCAAACGAAATGCCACGCGCGATATCTTTCAGGTCAATTTCGCCACCAAAGACGAGGCTCTGCCCTTGGTCCTCATCGCAAATCACTGGCCATCGCGTAGCGGCGGCGCTGAGCTTTCGAGACCTTATCGTGCCCTCGCAGCCGAGACGCTTTCGTATTGGATCAGTCGCATTCCGGAATATTTAGGAAAAGACGTGCCCATTGTCGCCATGGGTGACTTCAACGATGAACCATTTGATGTCTCGATAACACAGTACCTGCGTGCCGACCGTGATCCAGAAAAAGTGCTGCGAGCAAGAAAAGAACGCCTCTACAATTTGGGCTGGCAGGCTCTAGGTAAGGGTCCGTGACAGAATAAGTCGATCTTTTTCCGTTAGTGCTCTGACAGCTGT
>CAYWLO010000166.1:0-3142 GCA_964459035.1 uncultured Polyangiaceae bacterium
AAGTTATGGCAACTTCTAAAAGGACGCGTAAGCCCGTCAAGAAGAATATCTTCTCCGGCATTGCGCACATTCAGTCCACGTTCAACAACACTCTCGTTACAATTACTGATGTAAAAGGTAACGCTATCTCTTGGGCAAGTGCTGGCTCACGTGGTTTCAAGGGTTCTCGTAAGAGTACTCCTTTTGCCGCTCAGCTTGCTGCCGAAGAGGCTGGTCGCAAGGCCATGGATCACGGCATGAAGAATATTGCCGTATTCGTCAAGGGACCCGGTTCTGGTCGTGAGAGCGCAGTGCGTGCTCTGCAGCAGGTTGGTTTCCGTGTCACAGTGATTCGTGACGTTACCCCCATTCCCCACAACGGTTGTCGCGCGCCCAAGCGTCGTCGTGTGTGAAGTAAGCAGCTCAGGCTCTTAGAAAGAATTACAAGATGGCACGTTATCTCGGACCAGTTTGCAAGCTTTGCCGCCGCGAAGGTGGCAAGCTTTACCTCAAAGGTGATCGTTGTTTTACAGAGAAATGCTCTGTATCACGGCGTCCCTATCCCCCCGGTCAGCATGGCCAGGGCCGAATTAAGCTCTCGGAGTATGGTCTTCGTCTTCGTGAGAAGCAGAAGATGCGTCGTATCTACGGCCTCCTAGAGAAGCAGTTTGCTGCTTACTACGTGAGTGCGTCCCATTTACGTGGACCCACTGGCGAAGAGATGATTGGTCTGATCGAGCGTCGTCTTGACAACGTCGTTCATCGTTTGGGCCTCGGTGTGAGCCGTCGCCAGGCGCGCCAGCTCCTGCGTCACAACCATATTCTTGTCAACGGCAAGCGCCTCAATATCCCCAGCTACACTGTGAGCCCTGGGGATAAGATCGAGGTTCGCGAGAAGAGCCGCAAGATCGCTTATGTTGCTGCTGCTTTGGCATCGGCTGAGGGGCGTCCCTCTCCCGGTTGGCTAGAGGTAGATCGCGAGAACTTCTCTGGAGTCGTTAAATCGATGCCATTGCGCGACGAACTCAACGAGCCGGCTATCAAAGAACAGTACGTCGTCGAGTACTATTCTCGATAGGTTCGTGCTCTGCGGTGATGCAGTGCTCAGAGTCCTGGATTACATGCTCTCTTCGGAGAGCGTGCCAGGGCATCGAGTCAGTTCGCCGCTTCTACTTGGCATCGTCTGTTTTCCGCTTCGGGGGAAGATTCAGATGGTGCCGAGTTGCAATTTTCGGACGCTTGGTCCTAAAACAAGAGTGAAATAAGGAGTCGTATGACTCCGCGCGGGCAGGCTGCGGAGCTGAGGTAGGGAGCTGGTTCTCACCCAGTTTGGGATAGTCGCGCGAACCCCAAGGTTCTCCCCGAGAGGCCACGAAAGGAAAGCTACAAATATGGTCAGTCAAATGACAAGCCGAAATTGGCGAGATCTCATCCGTCCTAAGAGCATCCAGATCGATCCCGAGTCTTCAACGGACTTTTACGGTCGCTTCATTTGTGAGCCCCTGGAGCGGGGCTTTGGTGTCACCATTGGTAACTCGCTGCGTCGCGTATTGCTCGCGTCCTTGCAGGGTGCCGCCATTACCGCAGTGCGCATGGACGGTGCTCTTCATGAGTTCACTACGATCCCTGATGTGGTCGAGGATGTCACTGACATCATTTTGAATCTCAAAGAGGTGGTCTTCAAGGCTGAAGCTCCTCGTACCTACACTGTGCGTCTCGACAAAGAGGGTCCCGGCCTGGTTACGGCTGGTGACATCAAGTTGGTGGACGGTCTCACTGTTCTCAATCCCGATCATGTGATCGCGACTTTGGACAAAAAGGGACCACTAGCGATGGAACTCACGGTTGGCGTGGGTCGCGGGTACGTTCCTTCTGATAAAAACAAGAGCCCCACGATGCCGATTGGCACCGTACCTATCGATGCTCTTTTTGCGCCAGTTCGCAAGGTGAACTACACGGTACAAAATGCTCGTGTAGGTCAGGTTACTGATTACGATAAACTCGTCATTGAGGTTTTCACCGACGGGAGCGTAAAACCCGCTGACGCTGTCGCCTTCGCCGCGAAGATCCTCAAAGAGCAGCTCTCTATCTGGATCAACTTTGAGGAGACCGAGGATACGGCCTATGCCCCTCCCGGTACGGAAGATACACCTCTCAACGAGCATCTTTTCCGTTCGGTTGACGAGCTTGAACTCTCGGTACGTTCAGCTAATTGTCTGCAAAACGCCAATATTCAGCTCATTGGAGAGTTGGTGCAGCGCAGTGAGCAAGATATGCTCAAGACCAAAAACTTTGGTCGAAAGTCTTTGAAGGAAATCAAAGAAATTTTGAACACCATGGGTCTTTCTCTCGGCATGAAGCTCGAGAATTGGACTGGCATGTTGGAGCGCTGGAAGGCCCAACAAGGCGGCGCTTGAGCGACGCTCTCTCGTTTTTGATTATCTAGGCACACGCCTTATTTAGGTAGGACATACCATTATGCGACATAAGAATTCAGGTCGGCAATTTAGCCGCAATTCGAGTCACCGTCGGGCAATGCTCCGGTCGCTCACCGCTAATCTCATTGCTCACGAGCGTATTGAGACAACTGACGCCAAGGCTAAAGAGCTGCGTCGGGTAGCTGAACGCGTTATCACCAAGGCACGTCGCCTTGGGGACATTGCGTTTACTCCTCACGATAAGTTGAGCATTGCTGATCGGGCTCGTCGTCAAGCTGCGCAAAAAGAGGTTGGAAAATTTCTTCAGCGTTTCTTGGTGATCGATAACAATGTTGACGAGGCTAAGAAGATCGATCTCATCGAGAAGGTCTTTGTAGAGCTTGCTGCTCGTTACAAGAATCGTGCTGGTGGATACACTCGCATCATCAAGATCGGCAATCGTCGCGGGGACAATGCTCCCATTTCGATGATTGAGCTTGTAGGCGGCGAAGAGGCTCCTCAGCAGAACGCCGTGGCTGCAGATGCTTCTGGGACTGTTGAAGCTTCTTCGGAGAGCTGATCGCGGTTCAGAAGAGCGCCTCTCTCGGGGGGCGTCGTCGCAATAGAGTGGGCGTTGTTTCGCTCAAGTAGAAAGAGTTTTTTGGCTTCGGCTGAAAAGCTCTTTTTTGCTGTAGTTTTCCCGAAAGCGTAGTTTTCCCGAAAGCGTAGTTTTCCCGAAAGCGTAG
>CAYWLO010000167.1:0-3134 GCA_964459035.1 uncultured Polyangiaceae bacterium
CTTCGACTTGAGCCGAGCAGCGAAACCTATGATGCGATCGCGGATGCCGTCTCATCTACTTGCTGCATGTTCGTCGTTCGAGAACGTGAGGCGAAAGGCGTTGACACTGGCGCGATCCTCGGTCTTGGGGATGGCCTCGTGATTGGAGTTCTAGACCGCTTCTTCGGAGTCGTTCCGGGCGCTCATAGCTCCCCGACTCCCCCACAGAAACCTACTCATCTTCGGATGATTCACTGATTCACTGAAAGAAGAAAACCATGACTCCAGAACTAAATTTAAAGCTATCTCGCCTTGAAAGCCTTCGCCTTGCGAGCGCATTTTCCACAGCCTTGGTAGCTTTGGCCCTTCGAGATATTCCTGAAGCTATCCCGCCCACGCGACGTGAGCAAATAAGGACGAGCATCGAGGCCGATGCCGAAAAATATGTTCATAAAATGCGTGAGGAACACTCCGTAACCTGGACAGATAAACTGGAAAACTGGGCGAAAACCGCGGCTAAATCCGCGTTAGGTATATCCTATGCCTCCTGAACAGCTCACAAGAGCACTCGATATCGAAGTTCGAGGCCAGCATGGGGGCAAGTCCTACACTGCTACCCTCTCGACCGAGACGCCCGTGTTTCGACGCGGCCGTGATGGCGAATACAACGAAGTGCTTTCACATGATCCGAAGGCGGTGAATCTTGAGCGCTCCCCACTTCCGCTTATCGAGCGCCATGATTCTGACACGATGCCCATTGGCTTGGTGGAAAATATTCGCATCGTAGATCGGAAACTCAAAGGCTCGATCCGTTTCGGTTCCTCAGAGCGCGCCAAAGAGATCGAGGCTGATGTAGAGGCGGGCATCATAAGAAATCTCTCAGTTGGCTACTCAATTGATGAGATCGAGGAACGCAAGGGCAACGGCACCAGGACGCTCGTTGCAACACGTTGGACCCCTCATGAAGTATCAGCGCTGGCAATTGGTGCCGACGCAAATGCAGGCTTTGGCCGTAATTTTAAGAAAGAAAACAAGAAAATGGAAAACATAGAGACACTAGAAAACACCACCACCGTTGCAGATCCGATCCTCGCCGAGCGCAAACGTGCCAAGGATATTGCTATCGCCGTGCGCACCGCAAAGATCGAATCATCTTTCAGTGATAATTTAATCAACCAAGGCACCCCGATTGACGAGGCTCGTACCTTGATTTTCGCTGAGATGTACAAGCGAGACCAAGCAGAGGAAAAGCCTCGCGGCTCGATCAACGTGGCCGCGTCTCGTGACATTGGTGACTCACGTTCTGGCTTCGTCGATCAACTCGTACAGTCGAAGGGACGCGGAATCATCAACGTAGCCCGTGATGTGTTGGCACAAGCGGGCGTCTCAGGTGCCTACGGAATGTCCAGCGACAAACTAATCAAGCGGGCCATGAGTGTCTCAGACTTTACCGGGATTCTTGCTGATACGGCAGATAAGACTTTACGAGCAGGATACGAAGATGAACCTAGCACTCATAGGCAGTGGGTTTCTGTTAGCTCTGTGCGAGATTTCAAAACAGTATCCAGACCTGTTCTTGGCGCAGCGCCCGGGCTTTCAAAAGTTCTCGAAGGCGGGGCCTATCCTTTCGGATCCATGGATGATGCTACCTCATCGTACAAGGTCGAAAAGTACGGCAAGATCCTCAAACTTACCTATGAGCTGCTAAAAAACGACGATCTAGGCGCATTCCTTCGCCTTATTCCCGCATTGGGTCAAGCGGCTCGACGCAAGGAAGCAGATGTTTGCTACGACTTCTTTGCTGAAAATGCGGGGCTCGGTCCCACAATGGCAGAAGACGCCAAAGCTCTCTTTCACGCAGACCACAAGAACATCACAACCGGAGGCAGTTTCAATGCGGCCTTGCTGGCAGCTGGACGCCTTCTTCTTCGAAAGCAAACCGCTGTCGGGGGCGTAGGGCTGTTAGGTCTGCAACCCGCAACGCTTCTTGTGCCTGCTGAAGAAGAGCACAACGCGGAGCTTCTCATGGCAGCTGCAAGTCGCATCGTAAGCAGCGGCCTGGAGTCAGATGTTACCCCGTGGATTCAGTCTTTGAATTTGGTTGTTGAAGCTCGTTTGCCAGCGGACGCGGCGTACCTCATCGCCAATGGGAACCAGGTTGACTCGCTTGAACTTGGTTTCATCGACGGAGAGGAGGCGCCTCAATTTGAGACCAAAGAAGGCTTTGAGGTGGATGAAACCGCCTTCAAGTGCCGTCATGTCTTTGAGGCTCGCTTCCTTGACCATCGTGGCATCGTCAAGATGCCGATTGTCTAACTGACATAACCATAACAGGCCGTCTCACCATATCCGGCACCAGCCAGCGCAAGGGGATAGCGTTGGCTTTTTTGAGGAAGAACCATGGCCATCAATTGGACGAAGAAAAAAGCGGAGCTGGAAACCAAGCTCGCAACACTGGCAACAACCCCCTTGAGTATCATCTCAGAGCAGGGCGAACAGATCGTTAAAAACCTGAACACCCACGGCGGCCGATACGACAAGGCGAACTTATCAACCCCAGTGCTCCAGGGTGGCGACGTGCTAAGTGACACGATTGAAGAGCTTGATCTTGTCGCTTCGAAGATTTCTGCGAGCATGGCCGAGGCGGATGAATGGCTGGCGCTGGCGTGACTATGCCCGGAAAACCACGGTTCTTTGGGGATGTTTGCACTTCCTTCGTTTGGTGTGTATACAAGTTAAGTCCATGAAGATGCCCCGAGATCAAGTGTTCAATATTCGCCTCGATTCAGAGGACCGGGATATTTTGGATGCCATTGCGGAGGCTGAAAAACTGCCACGCTCTGACGTCCTCCGGAGGGGGCTTCGTCACTACGGGAAATTGCTCGGAGTGAAGGTGCCCAAGAGACGCACCAAAAAGTAAGACGAAAGAAAACCTCGCAACGCTAGCCGGCGCTCGAGGTCATGACGCACTAGGAAGATGAGGTTCCCAATGAGTGAAAAGATACATAGCACGAAAAAGCAAGGGCGCCCAAACAGTGGATCACTGTATTGGTGCAGGTCTGGCTACCGCGCTCGTCTGACCATCACCCTTGATGGGGAGCGCATCAAAAAGTCATTCTCTCTCGCGACCAAGAACAAGGCAGCGGCACAAGCAA
>CAYWLO010000168.1:0-3080 GCA_964459035.1 uncultured Polyangiaceae bacterium
AGACCGCTAGGCCCCAGCTCTTGGAAGTCCCGGCCATGCTTCGCCCGATCCTTCGCGATTGGTGGGAGCGACAAGGGCGCCCCACAGAGGGCCCGATTTTCCCGATCCTGCGAGGCCCAAGGTCTGGTCAAGAGCGCAGCAAGGCGGCCAACTCTGCCAAGAGCTTACGCCGAGACCTACGACGGGCGTTCGGGGTCGATGTTCATGAGAGGATCAAAACGATCCGGAGCAACGGGCGCCCCAACTCCACCACGAGATGGGTACAGGTGCGAGAACTGACTACACGAGAAAAAGAGCTTTTCGAAATGAGTGAGTACACCAAGCCGGTGGATTTTCATTCGTTCCGGAGGAGTTACAAGCAGGCCCTGGCTGACTCAGGGGTCGAGATACAGCAGGCTATGGCGCTCTCCGGTGCCTCGGATGCCAAGGCGCACCAACGCTATCTACACAACACGGCCAAGATGCGGACCCTTCCCGAAGCCGGTCTTCCGAGTTTAAGCATTGTCCATGCTCAAAAGAAAACCCCGATTCTTTCGAACCAGGGTTTTTATAGAGCGGGAGATGAGATTCGAACTCACGACGTCGACCTTGGCAAGGTCGCACTCTACCACTGAGTTACTCCCGCAAGAGAGTTTCACTATAGAAACATGCATTTCGCATATTTTTATAGCGCCGCCGCAAGGTGTATCCCTTGCTGAAGGACGCCTGATTTACGGCCACAGGGGTGTTCTGTCAAGCAACACTTGAATGATAATTTCAAGTCACAATATTGCAGGCATTTTTACCTGCCGAATTCGTAGGTTATTTACTAGAATCAATTTTTGCCGTCGATTTTGATCGGAACCGACCTCTCCTGCAAATATTTCGCGCCTTTTGCTCAATTGGGGCTTGTCCCCATAGAACTCCCCCTTCATGGTGGGCCAGCATTCCCCCATGGCGCCCTGCAAGCTCTCACGAATGCAAATCTTCTCTCGGGAATATATAAGATGAAATTGCGCTATCTCGCAGATCTCCGCTCCCTCGCGTTCGTTGCCACCTACTTTAGCCTAGTCGCCTACCAATGGTTTGCGGTCCCCTCTTCGTGGTGGGTGGCCGTCCCTCTCCTTTTGGCCACCTGTGTGTTCTCCTTCTTTGGAGCGGTGATTACCCACAACACCATTCACTCCCCTGTCTTCAAGAGTCGTGGGGTAAACCGGGTGTTTCAGGTCATTCTCTCTCTTACATATGGGTCAGCCGTCAGCGCCTATGTGCCGGGGCATAACCTAAGCCACCACAAGCACGTGCAGACCCACAAGGACGTCATGCGCACCACGAAAGTGCGGCACCAATGGAATCTCCTCAACATGATCGAGTTCGCCCCCAAAATTGGCGTCGCAATCATGAAAAACGATGTGGTCTATGTGAGTGCGATGAAGGGCACCCACAAAAAGTGGTTTCGCCAATATCAAATTGAGAATGCTGCCGTCATTCTCAGCACTGTCGGTTTAATTGCTCTCGACTGGCGTAAAGGGCTCATTTATTGGCTTTTACCCCACCTTTATGCGGCTTGGGGTATTATTTCAATGAACTACTTACAGCACGATGGCTGCGACGTGTCTCATCGTTACAATCACTCACGAAATTTTGTGAGCAAATTGGTGAACTGGTGGACGTTCAACAATGGTTTTCACGGCATTCACCACGATACCGCCGGGCTGCACTGGAGCTTGCTTCCAGCCGAGCATGCGCGAATTTACGCAGGCAATATCGATCCCCGCCTCGAGGAAAAGTCGATGCTGGTTTACCTGATTAGGTCGTTTATTTACCCAGGGCGACGACGGACATTCGACGGCAAGCCTGTCGAGCTTCCTCCTGCTGGCAAGGACGAGAACTGGGTTCCACGCCCCGAGGACACTCCGAACGATTTGGGAGCAATAGCCGCTGGCTGATAGGCTCAGCTGAGGGCACCAAATGCCTTTCGTCCCCACGTGAGTTTGACAAAAACCACGCACCACAAAGAAAAGGGTATCTCCTCAGTAGAGATACCCTTCTTTGTATGAGCTTCTTACGAAGCCACTCTCAAAAGATTGAAATGGTCTTGCATCCAGCAACAATACTGATGCTACCACCGCCAAAGTTGCCGCAGGTCGAAGGACAGATTGAGATCTTTTTAGGATCTTCCGGATTGTCATAATACCAGCCAGCACTCGTGGCGCAGTCCGACTTGCTTCCGATCTGCTTGACCACCTCTGGCGTAGTCGAATCACCTGGGGTGAACTGTACGTTCACCTTTTTAGGATCGAGAGGGCTACCGTCAGCAGCCACTGGAAACTCGAATTCGCAGAGCGCCTGACTGTTTGCAACACGCAAGAGTGAAGACAGGAGCGAATCCACCGCATCGGTATCGTCTGCAACAAAGAAAGCGTTGCCGGTTCCTCCGTCACGCGCCACCTGGGTGAGGTTTTGAGTCGGTCCCAAACCAACTACAAACGTTGGAATGCGTGTCTCACCATTTGCAGGTTGATTGTAGTCTGCGGCAACTCGACTCACTTCACTCAACTCGCTGCAAACCGTTGGATAGCCATCAGTCACAAAGACAACAGCTGTACCTCTCCCGGCATTTGCAGGCATGTCGGCCCAATTGCGAGCGTACATAAGAGCGCCCTCCAAAGCAGGTTGACTCGGCGTATACCCACCGACTGGCATCTCCGGATAGGCTGCCACCAAGGCATCCCTGTTACCGGGCAACTCACTAATGTCGACTGCGGCGGAAGAATAGTCAGCCACATCACATGACGCACCCGAATTCCCCATACTCCCCCTGAGAAGAGGAGCATTGCCCGGCTGAGGAAAGAATTGGAGCCCAACCCTTAGGCCCTTGGCTGCATCGCTATCTATAAACTCAAGAATGGCGTCTCTCAGTACTTTCCACCGCTTTGGCGCGCCATCGACCCCTGGCGGAATCGTTCGCTGAACCATGGATATCGACTGATCGATCATAAACATGATGTCGGCCGGTAGCCCCTCTGCCTCGGCTGCAGTCGTTGCGCATGTCTCAAAATCGTTCGCAATCGCGGGCTTGCCACTGCCGCCTGTTGAAC
>CAYWLO010000169.1:0-2855 GCA_964459035.1 uncultured Polyangiaceae bacterium
TGCGGAGAGGGCGGGATTCGAACCCGCGGTAGGTTGCCCTACGCTCGCTTAGCAAGCGAGTACCATCGGCCACTCGGTCACCTCTCCTTTTGGGGGGCGGAAACTAGCCGGATGTCTCTAGAATGCAAGCCCGGTGTCTTGAGAAAGTCGCTATCAGCCTCAGAAATTGTGAATCTTGGGGTTCAAGCAGGCATGTTCGCGGAGATTTAGCAGCTCCCGTGGCCTCTTTGGGGGAATATTTTTCCAGGATTCATGATGTTGGTGGGGTCAAAGGCAGTCTTGAGGCGCCTCTGGAGGGCGATATGAGCAGGAGATTGCTCTAGGGGAAGGTAGGGAGCCTTGAGAATGCCAATACCGTGTTCCCCGCTGAGGGTTCCGCCTAGTTCAATCGTGCGACGAAAAAGGGCTTCGATGGCCTTCTCCACCTGAACTTTTTCCTCTGCATGATTCCATAGAAAATTGACATGCAAGTTGCCATCGCCTGCATGTCCGTAAGCTAAGGCGACGATTCCAAAACTTTCTTCAACAGTTTCCACAAATTGAAGGAGAGCTCCCAGTTGAGTCCGAGGAACGACTACATCTTCGCTTAATTTGTGGCGGGCGAGGGAGCGAATTGCAACGCTCATGGTTCTGCGTGACGACCATAGCTTTTCTCTTTGGCTTGCACTTTGGGCGACGAGTACAGAGAGAGCGCAAGCCTCGGTGCTGAGGTTTCCAACGAGCTCGCATTGGCGTTCGCACTCCTGTTCACTTCCGTCGACTTCAACAAGGAGTAATGCATGAGCATTTCTATCAAGAGGAGAGCCTGCATCGCGAAGAATTGCGAGGGTCTTCGAATCGAGAAACTCGATGCATCGAGGCGTCAATTGGGCTTCAATTATTTTTTGGACGGCATCGGAAGCATCTCTCATATTAGAGAAAAGAATCAGGAGGGTTACAACGGTCTCAGGTTTTGGGATCAGGCGGAGGGTAATATTACCAAAAGCGGCGAGGGTGCCTTCGCTCCCGACGAGAAGTGCTGTGGTATCGTAGCCAGTGACTCCTTTTTTTGTACGCCTACCCGAGAAAAAATGTTCTCCCCCCGGCAGGTAGGTCTCCATACCCAACACATAGTCGCGTGTGGCGCCGTACTTAAAGGCGCGCGGTCCCGCTGCGTTTTCTGCTACATTTCCCGCCAAACAGCAGATTGAGGCCGAATTAGGATCGGGAGGGTAAAACCAGCCCTCAGCTTCCACTGCGTCATGGAGAGTTTCAAGAATAACCCCCGGCTCCACAACCACGATACCCTCTCGACGGTCGATATCGACAATCTGATTCATTCCGCGAGTCGAGAGTAAAATTCCGCCTTCCAAGGGAACCGCACCACCTGTCCGCCCTGATCCGCCCGCTCGCGGCGTGATGGGCACATTGGTTTCGGCGGCAATCTTTAACGTCTTTTGGATGTCTTGCCCGCTCTCTGCCAAGACTACTGCATCGAGAGGGGCACCCCTTACTCCTGAATCATCACTTTGATACTCCTCGACTCGATCGCTCCCGACAAGAACTTGTGAGGCGAAGAGTCGATGCAATCGAGCGAGGGCTAGGTCCGCGTTTTTTTTCGTTCTCATATTCTTATCAAAAAATGCACACCCGGCGGGAGCGAAGAGGTGGTGAGAATTACGGGAACCTTTGACGGCGCTTTATAGGGAATTTACTCGGAGGGGCACGGTTTGCCTGAACATCTTTTTTCTATAGTGGGCAAGCTCCTTGATAGACTCCTGAATATCAAAGAGGGCATCATGTTGAGCGTCTTGAGGTTTGTTGTACGCTGCCTCTGGATGCCATAGACCCGCAAGAACTTTCAAACTACTCACATCAACCATGCGATAGTGCAAATATCCAGAAAGTGCGGGCATGAAGCGATCGATAAACTTTCTGTCTGAGGCAATGGTGTTTCCACAGAGGATAGGGCGATAAGGGCACCATGCGCTGATGCGTTGCAGGACCTCTTGCTCTGCGCGATTCACGTCCACCGTAGAAGAACGGCAGCGATCGAGGAGGCCGTTCTTTTCGTGCATCTCGCGCACAAAGGGAACCATCGTCTCCAAGGAACTCTCGGGCTGCCAAATATCAACGCAATAGGTTTGCAGCGGTTCTAATTGGGCGTTGGTGACTATCAACGCAGCCTGAAGAATCACTTCTGTTTGTGGATTGAGTCCGGTCATTTCCAGATCGATCCACACCAGATTATTTGAGTCTTGAGTAGGAGCAGGTGAGTTGAGCATGGGTTTTTATCGTCTAGTTAATTTGAGCGTCATCGGCGCATGAACATCGAATTACTGTGCTCGGGGTAGCTTGATTTGGGGTTCTTTAGGATGAGCGCGGTAGAGCAGTGCGGTGAGACCAATTGTCTGCGCCAAATGGGCGGACACTGCCTCACTCGCTAGATTCCCCAATTCTTTTACTTTCATCGGAGCCTCGCTACTTAGTTTGACTTTAATGAGCTCATGGCTCGTCAGTGCGCCGTCAATTTGCTCCCGAACCGCGTCGGTAAATCCTTGCTTTCCCACCTGCACAACAGGTTTGAGTGCGTGGGCGAGAGCGCGTAAATGGCGTAATTGTTTGCCAGTGAGTTTCTCAAGTGCGGCCATAGGTACGCCTCTCTAGCAGTCGTGCTTCTATTTACCACTGGAGCGCAGCCCTTTGGCGCGTTGTGCAAGGGGTCGCGGCATTCCATCGTCTGAGACACCTTAAAACGGGCCATTTACGCCTTTTGGCCTCTTCGAGCCACTCGAGCGGAGATAAGTGTGCACAATTGGAGCTAGTGCGGCATTTTGGACCACCTCTACAATCTGTAGTTGGGCGAAAATGCCGCG
>CAYWLO010000170.1:0-2786 GCA_964459035.1 uncultured Polyangiaceae bacterium
GGTGTCTATGGACAGCTGACTCGCTACGACACCGATAGCAATGATACTCCCTAAGTCCTCCGGTGAAGGGGAGGCATTTCCGGTCAATAATCCGGGAGGGATTTCTTTGAGCAATTCGATGCCAACGCATACCTCTACCTTGGAGCAGTCTTGAGTGGCGCACTGATTGAGGCTATCGAGCAACTCATCGGAGGCGATGCCAATGACTGTTTTACAAGGCAGTATGTCATTTTCTGAGGGACCATTGTCGAGACAGGTATTGATAGAGCTTACCGAGGTATCACAATAGGTTTGAGCCGCCTCAGAAGGGTCAATTTTGCTAGCTGCTCCTAACAGACAAAGAAAGGAGCTTGCACCAGCCGTTTCGACCTCGCTTTCCGAGTCACTACAAAGGCTTTCAGTTGTACATGAATTGATAGCCTCCTGACCTGCCCGGCTGACTCCCCTGTTTTTCGTGCACGACTCCGTACACTCCTTAATATTGACTCCATCGCAAGAACTAAGGCTCTCGCAATACTTGGCGCAGGCGCCTTCCTTTCCATCGGAAGAAGATTCAGGCGGCAGGGCGTCCGAAGTGCCGCCGCAGGCAATCAACAAGGAGAAAGGTAGAATGCTCGCAAACAATAATTTTAGCTTCATGGCTTTAGCTTAGTGTCTGCTTGCTTGCCTGTACAATTGCCAAGAGGGGAAGTTCAGCTTCTCAAGATGAATCGTCCTGGTTCCATATTTTACTTGGGGAAAAAATCTGCGCCAATGCACAGTGAGAAGAAAACCTACTTGCCCCCGAGCTCCGTCTTTTTTCGAATGGTCGAGACCAACGTCGCTGCCATGCGTTCATGAGTCTTTACACTGGGGTGCCAATGACAACCACGTCCTTCGTCCTGTTGCATCACCGCGAACTCCAAGAAATGTAACTTTTTATCGCCACCGTCATTCTTCTTTTGAACGAGCGCGCTCAAGTCAGAGCGTATTTTCGTCAGTGCGTTTCTACCCTCGGGGTAGTTATCGCTCATCATTGGTCCGAGAAGTGCAAAAATTTGTGCCTCGGGGTAGCGATTGCGTACATCATGCAAAAGCGACTCGTAGGCGGAAGAAAATGGGGTGTAATCTTTGACCTCCGGAGCAAAATCGTTGGTGCCTAAGTTGATCAGTACGACTTGTGGAGGGGGTGCTGAGAAGTCGTAATCGACATTCTCTTTTGGAAGAGATTTTGTCCAGAGCGCGGACATCGTAACCCTATCGGTTTTACTTCCCCTGTTAGAGAATACTCCCTTGCCTGACCATGCGAGGGTCGTGAGATCTGCTTGGAGAGCTCGAGCGGCACGTGCTGCATAGGTTTTGAAGTGGTTTTCTGTTTCCGGAGAAAATCCACATGTTTCGTTCGGGCCTTCGTTGCCGTATCCGGCTGTGATGGAGTCTCCGATGACTTCAATGCGTATTTTTCGTGCACGAGGAGCCGGTAAGGCTTCGCCAGCGTTATTTAGAATAAAGGCGTGAATCAATGAGGTACCCACGCTGGGCTCTGTGAGTTTATAGAGAGTCACAGTATGTTCCCCCTGGCTGAGACCTCGCACCAACTCGATTGTGGACCTTCCGGGATCGGGGACAACCTTTTCTCGCTTAGGTTTGCCGTCGATAAGAACGAGGTAGTTATTTTCGCCCTTCTCGGTGAGGTCGACGCTGACCGCTCTGCCTCGAAAACGAATCGTTGCCGAAGCTCCCGACCACGCCATCATTAGGTTTCCCTTTTTGTCCACGACGGCTCGACCTTGCAGAAGCGGAGCGGTAGGGCCAGAAAAACCGATAGTGGGGCCAGCGTACGCGGCTTCTGGACCACCACGGCGTCCCTCAGAGTTCCCAATGCATGAAGCTGTCAGCGCTATCACGCCTGCAAGAGTGAAGACTCCTACATTGCGGGTGAACGTGGAGAATCGTTTAGTCGGAGGCACCATGGTGTGCAGACTTGCACGGCGCAAAGGCGTGGACTGTCCATCTTGCCTCAGGGGTGGGGTCGAAAGACCGTGAACTCTTTCAATTGAGATCAGGATTGTTGGCCAAGTAACCCTGTTGGACGGATCGGTGAGTGCGGAGGAGGAGTTCGCCCCATCTTGTGACCCTTTGTGCATTTGCGCTGGCTAGGGCCTCGGCGGCAAGCTGAGAAAGACGCGCCAACATAGCGGGAGCATTGCTGCCATATTCTTCGTGCAACGCATCGAGAAGATACTGAAGAGCATTCTGCCTATCAGCTTGTGAAAGGTGTGTGCTGGGGTGGTTTGCAGTACCACCGATGCCTCCGTGATTGCAGAGAAGAACCTCTCGCAAGTTCGCAGGCGCACGCGGAATACATTGTTGAACCTGGGCCAACCAGCTATTTTCCTCACCAATGGGTGAGGCGGTAAGAACTGCAGCTGAGGCCAAGGCGATGACCTCTTGGGTATGCACACGGCTACCGAGGAGCTTATCCAGTGTGGTCAATAGCGTATCGGATGGAGCCGTAAACATCTGTTCTCATTTTGAGCGCAGATCAACCTAACGGCAACGTCCATCGGGGGAGTAACTTGAGGGGTTCTAGTTGAGTTAGGCAAAAATAGTCGAAGAAATACAGCCCTTGAGACGACAAGGGGCCTATTTGCCCCTTCCTCATTTGAACCAATAGAAAAACGGAGCAACGAGGTTTATTTCGATGCTCCGTTTTATTTTTCAGTACCGCGAGTGGGCAGTACTTATCCGCTGCGGAGAGGGCGGGATTCGAACCCGCGGTAGGTTGCCCTACGCTCGCTTAGCAA
>CAYWLO010000171.1:0-2668 GCA_964459035.1 uncultured Polyangiaceae bacterium
ACCAACTCATCGGCGCCAGCGAAGTCAGCACCTGCAGCGAGGGCTTCCTTCTCTTTTTCGCCGCGGGCGAAGACAGCAACACGAACGGTCTTACCGGTGCCATGAGGCAACACAACCGCACCACGTACCATCTGGTCGGCATGCTTTGGATTCACTCCAAGGCGTACCGCGATGTCGACGCTTTCGTCGAACTTTGCATAGGCCAGCTTCTGCAGAACGGAGACAGCTTCATCCACCGGATAAAGCTTCTGGCGTTCCAAGCCGGCGAGAGCTTCCGCTCTCTTTTTTGCGATTTTTTTGGGCATAGGGTTCGTCTTTCGACTCCTGGTTCAAACGCAACCTCCCTAGAATGGAGAGGCTACCGAGCCAGTAAATGATGGGATTAGGTCTTCTTACCGTGAACAATGTTCCGAAAAGAAAGACCGAGAATTCTTTAACTAGGCAGTCCGGAAACAATCACACCCATACTACGGGCGGTTCCAGCGATGCTCAACGCAGCAGCGTCAATGTCTGCAGCGTTCATGTCCTCGAACTTGATCTTTGCAATTTCTTTTGCTTGGTCCCAAGTCAAGGTACCAACCTTGTTCTTATTAGGCTCAGCAGAGCCTGATTTAATCTTCAACGCCTGCTTAATCAAGATAGCTGCCGGAGCAGACTTCATGATGAAGGTGAATGAACGATCCGCGTAAACAGAGATAATTACAGGAACAACGGTATCACCGAGCTTCTGACTCTTTGCGTTGAAATCCTTGCAAAACGCCATGATATTGACGCCGTGCTGACCCAGCGCCGGACCAATTGGGGGGGCGGGGTTCGCTTTACCTGCAGGAATCTGCAGCTTGATGTAACCAGTAACCTTCTTCTTTGAGGCAGCCATAACTTTGCTCGCTTTTTAGCGCTTCTCCACGTCGGAGAAGCTCAACTCTACAGGCGTGTCTCGCCCGAAGATGCTCACCTTAACCTTGAGCTTTTGCTTTTCAATATTCACTTCCTGCACCGTACCGGAGAAGTTAGCGAACGCTCCGAGGATGACGCGCACTTCGTCGCCCTCATGAAATTCATATTTCGGCTGGGGCTTGCCCACGCCGTCGGAGATCCCCTTACGAAGAGTCTCAATACTGGGAGGTTTAACAACCTGAGGTCGGTTGTTTCCTACAAAACCAGTTACCTTGGAGGTATCTTTTACAAGGTGCCAAACTTCCTCGCTCATGGCCATCTCTACAAAGAGATACCCCGGGAAAGTCGTGCGACTACGAACACGTTGTTTGCCACTCTTGAGAGTGTCAGTAACTTGCTCAGTTGGAATCAAAATTTCGCCAAAGTGCGCTTCCATCTTATGCTGACGAATACGCTCTTCCAAAGCTGCCTTCACCTTATTCTCGTAGTTGGAATAGGTGGTAGCAACATACCACTTCAGCTCACGAGCAGGCTCGGCCTCTTCTTCCTCTGAAGACGTCTCGGCGTCGTCCTCATTGGACTCATCGAGCTCCGACCTGTCCAAAGTGCTCGCGGGCAGGGCAATACTTGCCTCAGAATCTGCGTTCCCGTCTAGGTCAGCATTTTCTGTGGAGGTATTTTCAATTGTTGGGTCGTCTGAGGGCATTGTCTGTTCTGAGCTCATCGCTTTTCGTTCTGAGCTCATGCTCCGTAAACCAGGTTGGTTAGGTATCCCCAAAGGCGATCGAGGAGAGCAATGTAAAGAGTGGCAATGGCACCGGCTACCAGAACCACGATAGTTCCATTAGTCACAGTGTCTTTGTCCGGCCAAGTAACCCGAGCAAGTTCCACAGCTACATCAGTAGCCCAGGTCTTTACAGCGGGGCGCCGATAGTAGCGTAAAATTGCGACGACGCCTAGAACTGCACCGATGACCAGGGTAACGCTTGCTCGCTCTTGCTCAGAATAAGCAATGAGAAACGGCATAGATCGCACCGCCGAGGGCCAATCGGCCAACGAATTCCATGCGCTCAAAAGAATTTTGCCACCCAAGTAGGACGCCAAAATACCTGTCGAGAAGAACGCCGCGTGAACGTAACGTTGAACCCCAATCTGCCCCGCAGCCGGGTCTTCTTCGTTTTCCTCGCCATCGCTCTGTACCCCAGGAAGCAACTTCTCTTCAGAAGAGCCTACTTGGTCAGAAGACGGATCGGCACTCGCATCTGCAGAGGCTAGGGCCTCTTCAGGAGCGTTCTCGGGTCGGTCAGAATCTTCAGAAGACATGGGGAAAGTAGGGGGGGAATTGAAAAATTTTAGATTGAGGGGGCAGGGGCAGAGAGGCTCGAACTCCCGACCTGCGGATTTGGAATCCGCTGCTCTACCAACTGAGCTATACCCCTGTACAGTAACCCGGCTCCATCGGGCGCAATGCCCACATTCCTACTTGAGGGATGCGGGCATCATTTGACCAATTGGTCGTAGAGCTTATTTGCTATCTATATGTACCGTGTGTGTTTTACACACGCGGCAAAACTTTTTAAGCGAAAGTTGCTCGGTGGCAATAGGAGACTTAGTTGTCTTGTAATTTCGACTACCGCACTTTGTGCAGCTGAGTGCAACGGGCGTCCGCGCACTACCAGTCCTTGAGCCTGCCACCGATAACCCTCGTTTGAAATCACTCGAGGATTTCGGAAACCACGCCGGCGCCGACAGTGCGGCCACCCTCGCGGAT
>CAYWLO010000172.1:0-2662 GCA_964459035.1 uncultured Polyangiaceae bacterium
CAAACTCCGGTCAGTTGCTTGATTTAACCGTGTCGTAAAAGAGCCGCACCCTTTTAACCACGCCTTTTCGGTGGGGAAATTTGAGCCTTACGCTCAGCTTCTCTGGTTTTTTGTGATTGTTCCGGGCTCGGCCCAGTGCTAACCAGCGAGGTCCTCGAACTGTCACCGAGAACAAGATGCCAAACACCTGGAAGCAAGAGCTAGAATTCTACATGAGTCGAATCGACGATCAGCCTGCGTCGTTCGTCGTTGACGTAATCGCACCGCGTCATGCTCCGCTTGTGTCCCATCCACTTGTACTCATCTTTACAGTCCCCCTGCTGCGACCCACGGAAAATGGCCTACGCGGTGCCGCTGAACTCAATGCCATGGGTGAGCTTGAAGACAACATAGTAGCCAATCTCGGCCAAGCAATCGACTCTATCTACGTCGGGCGCGTCGTGCACGACAGCGAGACCACATTCTACTTCTATTTGCCACGACTCTCTGGTGAAGAATTGGAGCGCATTCCGGAGCATGCTGGCAACCTCGGCAACTACCAAATGGAATGGTCGGTGGAAGAAGACGAAGAGTGGGGATATTGCACGGAATTCCTTGCCCCTGACGTCTTCAGTCATCAACTGATCTCGAATCGTCGCTTGCTCAACCACATGAGAGAAGCAGGCGATCAGGTCAATGTGGCGAGAGAGGTGGACCATTTTGCATACTTTGACAGCCAGGAATCGGCAGAGAAGGCACGCAAAGCTTTGCAAACAGCTGGCTTTGAAGTTCAGGAGGTAAGAGGCTGCGTGGAGAACGACCACAGGTGGGACCTAGGGTTTCGACGTCTCGATGTCCCCGGAAATGGCGGCGCAGACCAATTCGTTGAACAAATTTTTGATCTACTCGATCCATTCGAGGGCATCTACGACGGATGGGGTACTCCCATGGTCCAAGGTTGAAGAACTTCTTTGGATGACTTGTTTTCCTGACGACCCTCCGTGGAATGAAAGCTTGGGGGTGGCTTCTCCTCATCACGTTCAGGAACGCCCGTACATAAATCGAGCCCAAAATGTACTCTACATTGAGGCAGATAAGAACATGAAATTGGGACTGTTCGTCACTACCACTGGTCTCACGAAGCTCTACATCTCCTCGCCTAGAGATGCTCTTGAGGCTTCGGATATTCGCCTGCGAAAGCCCGAAGTTAAGCTCAAAAATGACCCCTTTTGGACAATTGTTGAACCTCTAGTCGTTGAGAGACTGCCCCCTGGTGAAGTCGAAAGTGTCCTACCGCAGTGGTACTGGTAGTCTCATGTCGTTGATAAGCAGGTCACTCGCGATCCTGATCGCGATGAGCAGCGTCCTTTGTTGCACGGTGAAAAATCCCCCCAATCGACCAAGTCGTCCATCCCCCTCGATTGACAAGTCAACTTGTGTGAAAGGCACTCCGAGGTCCACAAGAAAAATCTCGGCAAAAGAGAGTGCGCTCGATAGTCCACCACTAGCAGCGACAAGCAATCGACCGCCGGAAAACATCATCGCCTCACCGACAGATGAACAGCTTGGCAGTCTACCGGAATGGGTCGGCACTCGCCCCCCCAATTGGTCAACTTGTAAAGAGCCCAGTTTCATCATGGTAGCCTTACCCAAGCACTATTCCCTCAACCACTCCGAACAATTTCTGCAGATCCTCCGAACCTACGACGAATTTTCGTACACAGAGAAACCTTGGCTCAATGCCTTCGAAGTATACTGGGAGCTCAATCTGCCGCCGCCCTCGCCACACACCATAAGATGCGCCTATGCTCTAACGTGCGAACGCCTAGCGACCATATTTCAGAATGTTACAGGACGAAACGCAACGCTCACTTGTTCACCGCCACCAACGCCAGAAGGTCTGGATGCGAAGTTCTCAAGGAGTTCTGGAGGCACGGACTGCGCTCGTATTCGAGCATGCGAATTCAAACGAACGAAGAGCTGCACTGCTGATTGCGGCAGGCTTCCCTATGGTAGTATCAAATGTGCCGCGATGGAGGACTGCAAAGACGTTCTCGCCTGCTACAAAAAAGGGATGGCCGTGCCCAAACCACGTATCCCTTCAACATACCCACAAGAAGCCCCTCTTGAAACGATCGATTTTTAACGTGTCTTTCAAGAAGAAGGTGAACGCAGAACGAGCCTACCGCTCGCTATTTCGACTTTTTGGCCAGTCTTGGACCGTGGAAGTCTGACGCAAAAGGAGTACTATGAGAGTCGGTCATTCCAAAATGAGACCGATTTCTGACACTGCACATCGCCAATGCAAGGCGACAGGCACTTCAATCTCGTCCACAATGGACGAGATTGACTCAGGCAGCCGCCGCGTCTCACGATCTACTCACGCAAGTGCAAATACATGGTAATTTGCACATTTTTGGGCCAAGAAAGTGCATTCTGCCACGTATTTTGCTAAATTGTGCCCTCACTGCCTGTTTTTAAGTGGCGACGCCCTCGTGCCTCGACGCACACACACAAACCACACACTTCAGCAACTGCGCAGCGAGCCCGCAGCGAAGCCCGCCACCACAAGGCAATCCACCGAGCCTCCCCTGCCCCGCAGCTACGCGCCCTCCCCGCAAAAGCCACGCCCCGCGCACCCCACGCACCCCGGCACTGGGACCCTCAGCCGCGCGCAGCGAAG
>CAYWLO010000173.1:0-2482 GCA_964459035.1 uncultured Polyangiaceae bacterium
TAGTTGCTGGTACAGGGGCTAAAAATGCCTCCAACAAAAAGCCCAATATTGTGGTCATTTGGGGAGATGATATCGGCCAATCAAACCTCAGCGCCTACACAAAAGGTGTGATGGGTTACCGTACACCTAATATTGATAGCATCGCAGAAGAAGGTCTCATTTTCACGGACTACTACGCCGAGCAAAGTTGCACCGCGGGGCGCTCTGCCTTTATCACAGGTCAAAGCGTGTTTCGCACAGGTTTGAGTAAAGTTGGTTTGCCTGGCGCCGAGTTAGGCATGAAAAAAGAAGATCCCACCATCGCGGGTCTACTTAAAAATCACGGGTACGCCACAGGGCAATTTGGTAAGAACCACTTGGGCGACCAAGACGAAATGTTACCCAGTAACCACGGCTTTGACGAATTCTACGGCAATCTTTACCATCTCAATGCCGAAGAAGAGCCCGAGTTACGAGACTACCCGAAAGACCCCGCTTTTCGTAAAAAGTACGGTCCGCGTGGTGTGATTCATAGTTTCGCCGACGGTCGAGTGGAGGACACAGGTCCCCTCACCAAAAAGCGTATGGAAATCATCGACGATGACGTTGCAAAGCGTGCCTCAAAATTCATCGAAGAAAACCACAAGGCAGAAAAACCTTTCTTTGTGTGGGTAAACTTTACTCACATGCATTTTCGCACCCACGTAAAAGAGGGGAGCGAGGGCCAATCGGGCCGTTGGCAGAGTGAATACCACGATGCCATGATAGACCACGACCGCAATGTAGGCACGGTGCTTGATACCTTAAAGCGCCTTGGTCTCGAGGAAGACACATTGGTGATTTATAGCACCGACAATGGCCCTCATATGAACACCTGGCCCGACGGGGGCATGACGCCCTTTCGCAATGAGAAAAACTCCAATTGGGAGGGCGCTTACCGGGTCCCGGCCATGATTCGTTGGCCTGGGCATATCAAACCCAACACAGTGAGTAATGAGCTCATCTCTCACTTGGATTGGCTGCCCACCATTCTCGCGGCCGCGGGCGAGACTGACGTGAAGTCGAAGTTGCTCAAAGGTCATCGAGCAATAGGGCGTAACTATAAAGTGCACCTGGACGGCTACAATCAACTTCCTTACCTTACTGGTCAGACAAAGAACTCACCTCGTGAGTCTTTCTTTTACTTTAGCGATGACGGCGATTTAACGGGCCTTCGTTACGACAACTGGAAACTAGTTTTTATGGAGCAACGTCAGCGTGGCTCTCTAGCCATTTGGGCCGAACCATTTACGGTGTTGCGTTTGCCAAAAATATTCAACTTACGTACCGACCCCTACGAGCGTGCTGATGTCACGTCGAATACCTATTGGGACTGGATGCTCGATCACGCGTTTTTACTCGTGCCCGCGCAAGATTACGTCGGCAAATTCCTTTCTACTTTTAGAAAATATCCCCCTCGTCAAAAGGCCGCGAGTTTTGCTCTTGATCAAGTGATGGAGCAATTGCAGCGCCCCATCGGCAATTAAGTCGAAATTACTGATACTAAAAAGCGTCCCCCCTATTTACAGGCTGGGGGCGTTTTTTATTGATGAGGGGAGAGTGAGTCTGTATTGAGGTTGGTATGTCTCAACTTCTCTCTTTCATGAAAGGCTCCCTGGTGCTCCTTGCTGGGGGAGCCGCTACGTTGGCTGCCCTTGGGTGTTCGTCCCAAAAATCGATTTGCCCCAAGGCGTCTAGTTTCATTCAGGACACTACGCCTGCCCCCAGAGCAAATGTCCCGGTACGGGCAAAGCTAGACACTGAGCTTGTAAAGCTAAACTCTTGGCACCCTACGTCTTCTCGGGACAAAATTTTGGAATTTGTAGCTCGGGTAACAGACGAAACGAAGTCCGATTTTGTTCCGGTAAACGAACGTATTGTCGTTTTTGACAACGACGGAACCCTTTGGCTAGAGCAGCCTCTCTACCCTCAGCTTGCGTTTGCCATGCATCAAATCAAAGCAAAGGCAAAGGAGCACCCCAAGTGGAAAACCACGCAACCTTTTCAAGCGGTGCTCGAAGACGACCACGCGGCACTTCATGCAAGCGGCACCAAGGGCATTGTACAATTGATTCTGGCTTCTCATTCGGGAATGAGCACAGACGAATTTACCAAAGAGGTAAAAGCTTGGCTTAAGTCCGCTCGGCACCCCCAGTTCAAGCGCCCGTACACTGAGCTTGTTTACCAACCGATGTTGGAGTTATTGCAGCTCTTACGCGACAACGAATTCAAGATTTTTATTGTCTCGGGTGGAGGCGTCGATTTTATGCGGGTCTTTGCCGAAGAGGTCTACGGTATCCCTCCCGAGCGGGTAATAGGGACTACCTTGGTGACTCGCTATGTTTCTTCTGACATATCGCCAACAATCGAGCGCACTGCGAAAATTTCTTTCATTGACGACAAGGCCGGTAAGGAGGGTGGTCGAATTTAACTTTACAAGAGGTTGCCTTTGTGATCTTAGAGA
>CAYWLO010000174.1:0-2471 GCA_964459035.1 uncultured Polyangiaceae bacterium
CAAGCAACTTCTCTAAGTGATCGATATTGATCAGGTTTTCATGCGATTGCCCTAGCTATATCCTCCTGGGACCGGCTCACCCTAGCCAAGAATGAGCAATAGAGATGCGACTTCTCCAAGCTGTCAGTCGTTTGATTCCTTGGAGACCATGCTTTGCGCCAAGGCGAGACCAGCAATTTCGCGGGGCAACATAGGATGCACGGGCGCGACCAAATGGGTTGTAGACACGCGCCAAGGACTCAGGCGTCCAACAACCATCCAAGGGCATGCCTCGTGAAGTCTCTTCCCTGCTCGACGACATCTCCGTGACAGACAATCACTCGCTGGTAGTCCAGAGAGAGAACTTCTTGGGCGCTCGCCTTCATCTCCTCGCGGTCGCGACTCATCAGTCGCCACAGCTTGCTTTGGCTGACCTTTTGCCATGTTCCAGTCAAGCGAAGCACGATTGGAGTCAGTACCCCCTGACATGAACGGATGTTAAAAAAGTAGTCTCCCACTAATAAGCTCTTGCTTGGGCGGTGCAATAAAACGAACTCACTAAAAGCTGGCGCGCCCCGTATTTGTACGTGTTCAAAGTCGAAAGCAAGGTCCGTGGGCAAGCTTGTTGTTACCGTAAAATCAACATGAAGCGATTTGACCTTTTTAGTCAAAAAGGCAGGACCAAGGGTGTTTGCATTCGGAAAATGTTTTTGCGCGGCTTCCAAGAAGAGATGGTGAAATAGGTTAGGAGCGACCAAATAGGCGACTTCGCCCAACTTGTGGATAGCCGCCACAACGTCTGCACTGAATGCAACAGGACTGTGAATCAAAAGCCGTCCATCGCTCAAACGCACGATCGTAGATCGTAGAGGCAACTTCGCCCCAGGAAAAAGGCCGACGCTACCCCCCACCCCCCAAATATTGTGAGCGATTACCTCCAACTGTTTCTCTTCAACCATGAGCACAAGTGAAGCTCCAGAGAGGTATTTAGTCAACCAATCTTGACTAAATACCTCAACATGCTTTCATTTACCCATGAGTTCGCAGCCCATTGAAGAGAAATTGTCAAAGAGAAAAGCCGCTAGCGTACTTCAACTACTCTTTAAGACGGCACGTCTTGGCAACGACCTGGCTCTTGAGCGCGTCAATTTCCAGAAAAAAGACACGCCTCCTCTAAGGCCCTCCCATACCTCGCTTTTTCCCCATATCGACTTTCTCGGAACACGTATCACCGACATCGCGAGTCGCCTGGGCATTAGCAAGCAAGCTGTAAGCCAGTTGGTCGACGACTTAGAGCAACGCGGTACCCTTGAAAGAACTCCCGACCCACTGGACGGACGCGCCAAATTGGTAACCTACTCAAAGAGGGGTCGCCTAGAAATTCTCGAGGGACTAACGCTTCTCAATCAAATAGAGAAAGAGCTAGAACAGGCTCTTGGTAGAAGAAAAATGCACGTATTTAGGAAAACGCTTTCTGAAATACTCGCCCATTTTGAGTCGAGCTAAAACACTCACCCAAATCTCTGACGAAAGTTTTCGGCCACAACTTGCGCACCACATTCTAGTGAAAGACTTGAAGTATTGATCAAGAGATCAAATCCCAACGGGTCTGCAATATTTGTAGAAAAGTGCTTTTGAAAAAACTCGGAGCGCTCTTGGTCCACTCGGTTCACCTTGATGCGCGCCTCGGCTGGAGACATACCCTCTCGTTCGGACACATACTGAATGCGCTCTTCGAGAGGGGCAAAGGCCCGTACACGTAAAGTGCGGGCTGGATCTAAGATCAAGTGTCCTCCTCGGCCCACAATCACCCCCGAGTTGTGACGAGCCAGAGCCGAGATTGTCTCAGACAATGCATTGAGATAGTCGCTCGCTTCAAATCGGCGTACTGTGAACATCTCGTCCACCCAAAGCCGTAGGCTACTTTGGCTTCTCTCGTCCAATGATTGCACCACTTGGTCGCGCACGTCAGCGCGCTCGGCGACCCGCTGCACAAGCTCTTGAGCATGATAGTCAATCGACAATTCGCGGGCGACAATTCGCCCCATTGCTCCACCATAGGCACCATATTGGCGAGAAATGGTGACCATGGGACGCTGAGCCATGCGCACGCTCGAATGAGGTGGTGCGCTCGAATCAGGAGCACTCAGCGCAGCTTGGGCGCGGCGCTCTTGCAACCAACGCATCACCTGCTGATCTACCATTTGCCCAACACTTCTGCCCATTCGAGTTCTCCTTAAAATTTCGAGGTACGAACACCGTACCAGACCATAGGGAAGTCAGTAGAATGCACTATTCTTCAGCTTTTGTCTGAAAGTTTTATCTCGCTACAATTATCCGTTGCGCCTCGACCAAAATAGTTTGGCGGCGCACAATTTGTGAACGGCATCTCGTGGGAGGATTTGAGAAAATAGAGCACTGTCGCCTCAACCCCTACCTAGTGCCCAGGACCGGAACTTCGTGCCAGTTTTTGGTACCAATGAGACAAAAAG
>CAYWLO010000175.1:0-2402 GCA_964459035.1 uncultured Polyangiaceae bacterium
GCTCAATCGACAACCTAGTACCAAAGGTCGGAACTTCGTGCCGGGTTTTGGTACCCATGAGACAAAAAGTAGTACCGAGGGCAAATAGGGAGGCTATTGCGGGTTTCATCAGGCCCCCACTTCAGTTGGGTCTGGTGAAACCCGGCACGGACTTCCGGCACGAGGTACTAGGAGCCAAAGCACTGCCGCCTGGCGATTACAATTATCGCATAGTAACGCCACATGGAGAAACCACGTGCTCCCTGACAGTTGTAATCGAAATCCGCAGCGGACAAGATGTCTTCGCTTCAGAAACAATCACACCACAATATGTGGACTCCTATCCCAACGGAAAAGAATGTGACATTACCCCCGTCCGCAAAGCGAAAGCATCCATCAAGGTAAGTATTTCCTAAGCAAAGCGGTATTACAATTTTTAGATGAGCGACGGGGGGACACTTGAAAGTCCTAGAGCACTTCAGCCCCCCGCCCCGCCCTCGCCATTGCTCGGGCACGCAGACACCCAGCTTTCGCATGAGGGTAAAGCGCCCACTCGGGTAACGGGTCCACATCCCGAAGAGAGCATACCGTTGTCCTCCATGTAAACGAGGGCCCCAGTTGCAGGTGAAGCCGTGCTGTCTTGACCGCCTGCGCCCAATTTCCAAATATTCATTCCTGCATCACCCACGTCGCCCAGCCAAGACACTTTCAAATAGCCACATCCTTCTTCCACAATTTGCGTAAATGGTCCGCTCTTGCACAGAGGAGCGCTCGTTAAATTGCATTTATCTGGCTCATCACAATATTCGTCCAACGATTGTACGCAGGTGCCACAATTCTCACGCGTTGAATCAAAGACTCCGCATTGATTGGATGCGCTAGGAGTTCTAGATTTCTTCGAATCCTCGTCTTCTTTCTGAGAGTTCGCTTCACTTTGAGTACTCGCCTCTTTTTGAGCACCGTCATTTCCAGCAGACGTGCTCCCCCCGCTATCGTCTCTTTCTGACGAAATTGTATCGACAGGGGCATCATTGCATGCGGCACTCAAAAGAAAGGCCATCGACGCGACACCGATAGAGTATGATCTCCTTGTCACACTTTTGATGCCCAACTCAGCCAACCGGCACACCTTGGCACTATATTTACTCACGATTATCATAAGAACACTTATAGCAATCAGTGTGCCAGATCACCAATTGAGAAAACCAGCCGAGTACCCGTGAACACAATGTCCTTGGCAGACTCACCTTCCTACAATGCGCTCACCTCAGCTCTGCCTAATATCCTAAGTCAACAATAAAATAGACAGGGCAGCCTTCAAGAAGCCCCCCCTCCCTTCGGGCCTCCGTCTTATTTCCTCTGCTTGCGCAAGAACAAATTCACGTTTTGAGGAAATGCGACCTTAGAACCACAATTCGAGACAAGCTTTCGTCTTTGCGCTGCCCCAAACATGCCTTTCATTTTTGAGAAATGGACGCCATTACCCGCCAAAGATGTACATAAGAAATTTTACTTTCGCAGCACTGCTCATGGGTCTTCTGGCTTGCGGGGCTACGATTGAGCAGCTCCAAAGCCGTGCTGCATTTGACCTAAATTGTCCAAAGCACCAACTCAATATCATCGAGCTGGATGAACGAACCCGCGGGGTAACAGGCTGCGGTCAACAGGTGACTTATATCGAGTCCTGCAATCAAGACACCAACGGAATGGATTCTAATTGTACCTGGGTGCTCAACAGCGACTCAAGACCCCGTCGCTAAAAACAAGAGTTGACCTCTTGGAGCCTAGTTTCGACGATCGCCAAGGGTTTAAAAGGCGGGAGTGAAGACATATACAAGCAACTCACCTTTCGAGATACGCCTTGCCGCCTCAAAACCCTGTTCTGGTTTGGCCCCCTTTCGCGTCTGTGCGACGAATCGGTTTACACGCGGGCAGTTCGGCCCGCTCTGCGTTGTTCATTAAAGCGAGGGGCCGCTCAACTATCGACTGTGGGTTTCCAATACGTTCGCTCGGGTCAATGTTGTTCGAGAGGGGCTAGAGGCCCACGCCTACGCACGGGTACTAGAGCCCGATTTAGCCTCGTGGTTTGGCCAAAAGTGCGCGGCGCTGCATGTCACGGTGTCGGCAAGAAACACACAGTAGAACTTTGCAATTGTCAATCCAAAGTAGAAATGTCCGCATCTGCGCAAAGTAGAAATGTCCGGTTATGTAAGTGTTCTCCACTGCCTACTTCTCCCCAGGTCGACGAGCTTCCTTGTTGTTTCAGCTCGCGTTTCGCTTGGTGCTTCGAGATGTCTGCCACCGTCTGTCGTAGGTCTTTGTGATCCACAACTTCTCCGTTTTTTAGCTCGCGCTCTGCTTGGGGCAGGTGCGTTGCGGGTAAATCAATTCCTCGAAAAGTGATTCTCACCTCGCCCGTCTTA
>CAYWLO010000176.1:0-2359 GCA_964459035.1 uncultured Polyangiaceae bacterium
GTCAGTCAAAATTTTGAGAGCATACTTGTGCACATTGCTGCGTTGCAATGCAGCTCGGGTGTCGATGTGTCCCCTTCTGACCCGCGTTCTTGTTCAGCGGGTTCTCAGCACCGCGACGTCAGTTTATGACCAATTTATATCATGGTCTTGGTACCCGCTCCACAGCTCTTCGACGACTACCAACCAACGCCCACTCTCCTCGAGTATGCCTGAGTTCCCGGAGTACACCACGACTTCGGCCTCGCCATCGCGGATCGTCAGTTCGTCAGCTCGTCATCCCAGCGATTGTCCCCACGATGTTCACGGCAACCACGGTCAGCGACGTCAACCTCAAGGGGGCCCACGACAAATTGGAGGCTGAACTCGCGTTCATCGCCCACGAAGTTAGGCAGATCGAGCGCGCCGAAGACGAGGCCGCGCTCGTCGGAAATGTGGACCCGAGAACCGCAAGACTGAACCTCTACCGGGTCCCCTGCCAGGAGGTCGATCTCAGCGGCCGGTATGAGATTGATCGTGACCGTCAGGTCCACTCCTGTGGGCTCCTCGTGCGTCGTGCCTGTCCGTGCCGCTCGTGCCCGCGGTGTCGGTCTCGCCGTGGAACCGCTGTTGTCGTCTTCACCATAACCTATCGGTGCCGTGATGAGTGATGCGAGTACAAAAACGGTGTTTATTGAGGAACTTGAAGGGCGCCCACTTCCGATTGGGAGAGCCCTACAGCGGGTCTTTTCGCTCTTGCCAAGGTTCAGCAGACGGAACAGTGCGCCTTCCAAAGGGCCTGCATGAGGATGTCTCCTCATACGCGGAAGATACGAAAATCTAGATGCACGCCGCGACAAGCACGCACCCAGCCAATTCGGGTAATGTATTGATTTTATTACATTTAACGACTTACCCAGACGCGGAGGAAAATCGGACATCGCATAATTTGAGAAATATTCTCAAATCTCACTATTTTTATGTTAGATCGACCATGATTTCGTACTACATCTGAGACTACCACTCAGAAAGGTGGCCTCCATGCTCCTCGAACTGACCATTGGAAACTTTCGCTCCATCCGAGACGACGTGAGCCTGAGTCTGCTCGCCTCTTCACTTAAGGCAGGCGATCCTTCTCTGAACGAGAACAACGTCTTCAAAACAACAGGTGGGCCCAAGACCCTGCGCACCGCCGTGATCTACGGCGCCAACGCTAGCGGTAAGAGCAATCTTGTCCAAGCGATCGCCCATGCACTGTGGATGATCCTGCACTCGGCCGGTGACAGTCAGCAGGGGGCAGAGCTGCCAATGCAGCCTTTTTTGCTCGACGCTGAATCGAGCGATGAGCCCACTTTCATTGAGTTCGTCGTCCACCACGAAGGAACCCAGTATCGATACGGCTTCGAGGCCACGAGCGAAAGAATCCACCGGGAGTGGCTCTCTTATATACCCCCCGGAAAGCGTAAAGAGAGGGAGCTCTTTCAGCGTGAGTCAGACGACTACAAGATCGCCCCAGGCTTCGCGGAAGGTGAGAAATTCAAGGAGGTCACACGCCCAAATGCACTCCTGCTTTCAGCCTGTGCCAAATGGGCAGGGCCTGTTTCATCCGAGGTCATCACTGCTATCAGTCAGGTCCGCATCGGCACAGGATTGAACGATGCTGGAATGATGGAATTCACAGTAGGAATGGCAGAAGATCAGGAGAAGCGAACGATTATCCGCAAGTTTCTCCGTCACTTCGACCTCGGATTCGACGACTTCAGCGTCGAACGAAAGAGCATCAAGCGTGATGATCTACCCACCAGTCTACCCGATGAGGTCGTTAACGTCCTCTTGATGGATCACTACAACGTAAGCACGATTCACCAAATCTATGACGACTCCGAGAATCCGATCGGCCAGCGAACCCTCGATCTAGCGCGCCACGAGTCAGCCGGCACCCAGCGGCTCTTTGCCCTCGCCGCACCGATTATCACAACCCTGCTCACAGGCTCCACGCTGATCATCGATGAGTTTGATGCACGTATTCACGCCAACATCAGCAGGCGTTTGATCGAAATTTTCCAAAGCCCGACGCTGAATCCAAAAGGAGCGCAGCTCATCGCCCTGACCCACGATACCAATCTCCTGTCGAAGGACCTTCTTAGGCGCGATCAGATATGGTTTCTCGAAAAAGACGCACGCGAGCAGAGCATCCTCTACTCCCTCGCCGAGTTTCGAAAGCGCGATGGCAAGCCAGAGCGGAATGACGCGAGTTATGAGCCGAGGTACATCAAGGGGCGCTACGGTGCAGTTCCGAAGATCCTAGACTCTAGCGAACTCGCCCAGGCTCTCTTCCCCGACGAGGATACCTAATGGGTTCCCCAAGCAAGGGCTCAAAACA
>CAYWLO010000177.1:0-1087 GCA_964459035.1 uncultured Polyangiaceae bacterium
AGCGCCCGACCCCGTACCCCATCAACAAACGCAACATCGTTTCCGCTTTCAGAGATCACGGTGCCTAGGCGATTGCCTCCCTCGTCCGCTAATCCGTCATCAAAAGGGAAATAGGCGACGACTCCTTCATTGATACACTCCCTTGGATCCGAGCATTGCATTTGCCCGCCCATTGAGCCTCCGCCCCCCAAAACGGGCGCACCATCATTGCTTGGTGGAGCTCCCTCGGTGGACCCACCATTAGACTTGGCTTTACCGTCAAGGGCCGCCGGCACAATCCCTATCAATTGGTCTCCAGTTGAACAGCTTGCAAACGTGGTGCCGAGAGCCATGAACAGCATGCTCCAAGTGAAGCTCCGGGAGAGGCGGGGGGATGGAGATGGTTTGAGCGGAAACATGGGGCGGCTGGGTAGCTGAGTCGTACCCTGACCCTTCTTAGTCGCATGAGTCGTGCTGACGGGTCATCGTGGTGCGCAATTAGTTGAGAATTTCTTTTTGTACGGAGAAAACCTCCTCAACTGGTCGATTGCACTTTGTGCCTCTTGCGCCCAAGGATACATTTACTCTGTCTTGCAGCCCGACACTGAGCCTTTCACTGACGCTGACCCCATCGGCCTTGAACCCACGAGGGAATTGCTGCTTTCCATCACACCTTCTGTCTTGAGTGCGGTGCGCCGAATGCTTGGCTCGAACCACGCAGAGGTGGAGGATCTCACCCAGGAAGCTCTGGAGGCGTTTGTCCGAGCTTTGCCCAAATTTCGGGGGGAGTCTTCCTTGAAGCATTTTGCCAAACGCATTGCAGTGCAGCGCTGCCTCGATAGCTTTCGAAGGAATGAGACGCGGCGCAAAACTTTGCATGAACTGGCGAACACCAGCAAGACCCAGGAGACACCTGCGCTAGTTCCCGCACTCCGTCTTCAACGCGCCTGGCGCTCTGCATTGACCCGAGTTTCCAAGCCGCAGGCGGAAGCTCTCGGATTGCGTTACGTGCTTGGATACACCATCGATGAAATCGCGAAGGAAACTTGCGTCTCCAGCAATACCGTCAAAAGTCGTTTGCGAGTTGCGAAGAACTACTTGCGCGAAA
>CAYWLO010000177.1:1187-2297 GCA_964459035.1 uncultured Polyangiaceae bacterium
CAGAGCGATACCCTCAGTCTGTTCACAGTTCCCGAGCGAATCAACGTATCAGTCAGCTCACCGCAAGTCTCGAGTGATCGGACGAAGTGACACAATGCTTTGCCGAGCGGTCGTGTGTATTGCGATCTGTTTCTGGCTCCGGCCAGCCGGTGCAAGCGAGCCTCGAAGCATATCTGTGTCTGTTGCTGGCCCTGAGCAAGAGTCAGCACAACTTCGAATTGTTCTCGATGAAGTCTTTGTGGAACTGAAACTTCGAGCAACATACAAGGCGGGTCCGAGCGGGGCGAACTCCGAGGTCATTCTCACTGAGGCAGGAGCTTCCAAGCATTTGGCGCGGGTACGAGTCGAGCTTGCGGCTGAGGTCATTCGGCTTTATGTGCTCGACAAATCGGGGACGCGAGTATTCGTGCGCGTGATCCCGAGAGAATCACTCAGCACTCAGCTGGCTCACGAGGAGGTGTCTCAAATTCTCAGAAGCACCCTCGAAGCATTGAACTCCGGAGGTACGATAGGAGTAGCTCCAGCCGCACCCCTCTCTGCCGCTGGCGCGAAGGCGGTGACCGAACCACCACAAGAGAGAGCTGAGGCGCTTAACTATATTGAGAGCTCCGGTGGCTACCGCTTGCACGCTTTCGCGAAGCAGGGAAAGCTCGCGCATGGCCCAGTGATTGAGTGGGGGATTGTGCGAGGTGGTAGCGTCTGGGAGGGCAGCCTACGTGTTGATGTGGGCTACCAATGGTTCCACGTAGCGGACGAGAACTTCGACGTAGCGTTCAAGCAGATCCCATTGCGCGCTAGTATTGGCGTTGCGACTCACGCGGACCGGCTTCGCATCGAACTCTCCGTTGGAGGGGGCGCGAACGTGACATTTCTCAGCGTCAAGGCTGCCTCGGCGGGGGTGGAGGCGGGGCCCAGTCGTTTCTTTTCCACAGCCGTTTTGACTACGCGACTGAGACTGAGTGTCCCTGTATTTCGGCGCGCTCATTTGTTTTCAACCTTTGGCACCGATTTTGATATCTCAGATATGCGCTACATCGTTGATGACGAAGGTGAGACGAACACATTCTCGGAGCCGTTTGTGGTGCAACCTTACGTGGGGATAGGAATGAG
>CAYWLO010000178.1:0-2153 GCA_964459035.1 uncultured Polyangiaceae bacterium
GCTTGTTGTTGGTACCGATGCACTTGGTAAGAACATCGTGAATTCCAGCAGCTTCGAGAACTGCGCGAACTGGACCGCCGGCAATAACACCAGTACCTGGAGCCGCTGGCTTCAAGAGAACGCGGCCGGCACCTACGTGACCAAGAACGTCATGAGGAATGGTACGCCCGATCATGGGAACCTTGAACATGTTCTTACGAGCACGTTCACTGCCCTTGCGGATCGCTTCGGGAACTTCGTTCGCCTTACCGAAACCTACACCAACGCTACCTTCTTCGTCGCCTACTACGACCAAAGCCGAGAAACTAAAGCGACGTCCGCCTTTGACCACTTTGGCCACGCGATTGATATGGATGACTCGCTCGCGGAGCTTGTCGTCGTCGTGAAAATTGTCAAATGCCATGATTCAGCCTTGAGAGTTTCGAGCCGCGCTCAAAAGTTGAGCCCAGCTTCGCGTGCAGCCTCAGCGAGAGCTTGTACGCGGCCGTGGTAAAGGTAGCCGTTGCGATCGAAGACAACTTTGTCAATCGAATGCTTTTGGCACATCTCAGCGATGAGGGTGCCAACCTTTTTGGCAGCCTCGGTCTTGTCCGATTCCTCAAGGGATCCCTTGAGGTCTGGAGAGAGTGTAGAAGCCGCAGCAAGAGTTTTCCCAGCGTCATCGTCTACCACCTGGGCGTAGATATGCTTGGAACTCCTGAAGACAGAGAGACGCGGACGCTCCTCTGTTCCAGAAATCTTGTTACGAATACGTAGCTTGCGGCGCTCGCGCCCTGTTAACTTTACAGCCATCTTGATTGCCTTCGAGTCAAAAGACCTTATTTGCGCCCGCCGGCTTTGCCAGCCTTGCGTCGAATTTTTTCGCCACGGCGACGAATACCTTTGCCACCGTAGGGCTCTGGCGGACGAAGCCGAATGATGGTCGCACATGCTTGCCCCACCTGCTCTTTGTCAGCAGATCGGAGAATTAGTACGGTACCTTTGGAGTCCTTCGGAATCTCAGCGTCCAGACCAGCAGGGATATCAAAGCTGGTAGGATGAGAAAGACTGAGATTGAAGTGAATTATTTTGCCCTTGATTTCGCAACGGTAACCAGTGCCGTGCAATTCAAGAATTCTCTCGTACCCCCTTGCGGCACCCTCAACCATCGAGTTGATGAGTGCACGACCCAGACCCTGCAAACGCGCATGATCAGCGCCGGTAGCATCGGCTGTAACGAGAATATCGTTTCCTTCTTTCTTGGCGATGACGCCGAGAGGAAGAACTCGAGAGAGTTTACCCTTTGGACCCTGCACATCAATTGTGCTGTCCTTGAGGTGAACAGTAACGCCAGCGGGAACCGTAACCGGTCGCTTGCCAACGCGCGAAAGTCGAACTTCAGCGGCTGCCATTACCATACCTCGCAGATGAGTTCGCCACCCACCTTTTTGGAGCGTGCCTGCTTGTCGGTCATTAGACCTTGAGAGGTGCTCAGGATTGAAACGCCCAGACCATTAAGAACGCGAGGAATCTTGTCGTGTCCAACGTAGACTCGACGTCCAGGCTTTGAAACCCGACGAATTCCCTCGAAGGCAGCAACGTGACCGTTGCCGTACTTCATGGTCACCGTGATAGTCTTGCGCTTCTGAGGGCCCCATTCTTCTTCAGAAACTGAAGAGACGTAACCTTCTTGTTGCAGGAGTTCCGCGATGCTTTTCTTAATTTTGCTGGAAGGAATGCGTGTCACATCGTGACGAGCCAAGGCTGCGTTACGAATGCGAGTCAACATATCGGCAATAGGATCGGTCATCATAATATCACCAACTTGCCTTGGTTACGCCCGGGAGTTCACCCTTAAGCGCCATGCTACGCATACAAATGCGGCATAGATTGAAATCTCGGTAAACTGCTCGAGAGCGGCCACAAACGTGACAACGACGTACAGCTCGTGTGGAGAATTTGGGGGGCCGATTCATTTTTGCCCACTGACATGCGCGTGCCATAATTCTTGATCCTCCGCCTTAGTTCCGGAAAGGCATTCCCAAACCAGCGAGGAGCTCTTTAGCTTCTTCGTTGGTACGGGCACTGGTTACGACGGTGATGTTCAAACCCTTGACCTTGTCGACCTTGTCGAACTCAATCTCGGGGAAAACGATTTGCTCTTTGAGGCCGAG